>DAOTVB010000165.1:0-8024 GCA_034436755.1 Chloroflexaceae bacterium
CGATCAGGCCAATTGGCCCGGCTTCCTGTCCCGTCCAGACACGCCCACCCGCCACCGGTTCCAGTTGCTCCTCGCTCAGGCTACGTCCATCACGCACCCGCTGCTTGAATGCCGCGTAACTGGTGGAAACGGTCTCGCGCAAGACTGCCCGCTCATTTTCGGTAAGCGGTTGCGTGCCATCAAGGAGACCCGTGCGCGCGCCGCGACTCAATACGACGGTATTGACTCCTGCGCGCCGCAAGAGCGGGCCGGCATCGGGACGGAGCGAGTAGACACCGATACTGCCCGTCAGCGTACCGGGATGCGCAAAGATCGCATTAGCACAGGCAGCGACATAGTAGCCCCCACTGGCGGCGACATTACCCATACTGACCACAACCGGCTTCTGCTGACGCACACGTAGCACCTCGCGCCAGATCAGGTCTGAGGCAAACGCATCGCCACCCGGTGAGTCGATATGCAGGACCAGTCCCGCGACACGGCGGTTACGTTCTACTTTGCGCAGGGCCCGCGCCACGCTGTCACTGCCCGCCATGCTGCCCCCAATCACCGGCAGCGGCAGCGGCATAGTACGGCTCTCCCCGGTTGTAATAGCCCCCGTAATGCTAACAACTGCAACATAGCGCCGCTGGTAGCGTCGGTAGGGCACCTGCAAGGCTTTCGTTGCCTCCCGCCACTCACGAATGATCACGTCCGACTGATTTTGCTCCTCGGTCCCCTCCGACTGCGAGACATTTTGCCGGCTCAGATAGGCGGCTAACTCGTCCTCGTAACATACCGCATCAATCAAACCAGCCGCACAGGCTTGCCGGGCGACGAAGGGAGCCTGATCAATCAGCGCGCGTACCTGGTCGGGAGTCAGGCTACGGTCAGCGGCAACGCTGTTGACAAGCGTTTCAAACCGCTGGTTCAGCAGGCGCTCCAGTTGTTCGCGGTGCTCCGGTGAGATATCCGAACGCACAAACTGGTCCCCACCCGCTTTGTAGGGTGAGACCGCAATAACTTCGGCATCCAATCCCACTTTGCAGAGCGCGTCACGCAGAAAGCGCGCCTCGATGCGAATGCCCAGCAGGTAGAGATAAGCCTGGGGAGACATCAGCAGCTCGTCGGCGTTGCTGACGGCGAAATAACTGCGCGTGGTGGCCGTAACCAGATACGCGCTGACCCGTTTCCCCCGTTCCCGAAAGGCGCGCAGTTCGTCCCGCAGACCTTCGGCAGTGGCCCAACCCGGCTCAAAGTCACGGACAACGAACAGCACACCTTTGGCGTGCGGATCATCAGCAATCCGCTGGAGTCGGCGACGAAGACCCATCAATCCAACAGGCTGGCGCGCCCCCATAAATAGCCGCTGCAGCAGCGGTGGCGGCTCCACAAACTCGGGCAGTGTGCCATGAAGCTCCAGTCGCACATAATCAACCCGCCGCCGCCAGAGCCGCCGCCAGAGATTCTGCACAAGATACCAGAGATTGATAAGCGCAGTTATTAGTTGACCGATCATGCTATCCTCATAATGCTTACAGTCGTCATGAGTTATGGAGCGGAGATGGAAGATCATCCCCGATAGCTGCCCGCTACCCGATGACGTAGATTGAAACAGGTTGAACATCTGAAATACAGTTTCAGTATACCGCAGACCGAACATTGGCGGGCACGAGTTGCACTGATGAGCGGATGCTGGTAGGATGACGTGCTTGAGCGACAGGCTCACAGCCAGTAGAGTGAGGAAGGTATGCGTTCACTATCACGTTTGCTGATATATTCATTGCAACCAGGACTGCTGGTTATCAGCCTGAGTTGCATGCTTTTTATACTGACAGCGTGCGCGGGACAGCCGCTACTTGACGACGTGCAGGCCGGCACGCAGGTCTTTCGGCCCACAGGTGGCGGCGAAACGCTTGATATTTACTACCGGATCGGTCGGGATGCACAGGTGACCATCTGGCTAGAGGATGCGCAGGGAGAGGCGCACGAACTGCGGCGGGACGAGCCACGCAACGCTGCAACGAATCCCTACACGCTGCGGTTTGACGGCACCGTGCCGGTTACGGATGACCCGACCGTACAACGCCGGCTGCTGCCCAGCGGAGACTACACCGTGGTTGTGCAGGCCGAGCCCGTCGAAGGTGGCCCAATCGTCGAAGAGCGGCTGCCCGTCACCATCACCGATAGCGACGTGCCGATGCCAGCTATCGAGAATCTAGTCGTCTATCCCGAAACTATTTCGCCCAATGCCGATGCGATTGACGATGTGGCTGAGTTTACCTATCGCCTGCCGGTAACAGCGACCGTAGACATTGACATCAGCGGGCCGGATGGACAGACATTTGCGCTGGTGACGCGCAGTGAAGAGGACGCGATTGAGCAGCATCATGTCTGGGACGGCAAGCGCCCCAACGACGCGCCCCTGCCGGGTGGTGTGTATACCTACACCATCAGCGCCGAGGATCAGTATGGCAATGTGGTACAGCGGCAGGGACCGATTATCCTGGAGGATGTGGGGCAACCGGAGGCAACTATCACAGAGGCACGGATTGCGCCGGAGCAACTGATGCTGGGGGATACGCTCACGGTGACAATGCGTGTGAAGAATACTGGTAATGTACCGATCCGTACTTATGGCCCACCCAGCGGCTTTACCTACACTACCAATGAGGTCTTCTCTTCGGTGGCAGATGAGCAGTACGCGGCCCGGGCCGGCGGCTTCTGGCGCGTTGGCCTTGACTGGGATGCCAACAGCGGTGGTGGGGCCAAACGCTACCCCTTCCGCTGGGCACTCTCAGAACGACCGCCGGAGGAGTGGACGATTCCCGGTGAGGAGGACTGGCTGCTGCCGGGGGAAGAGGTCGAGGTGATCGGTAATGTTGAAGTGCTGCAACGGGAGACGAAGATGAGTTTTTATGTCGGCCTGATCCAGGATGGCGTCGGGTTTCGGCAGGATCGCACGGCGCGGACGCTGGTAGAGGTCGGGTTTTAGTGCGAAAGAACGAAGAACAAAGAACAGAGAACAGAGAACTCTTTTTCTGGAGAGATACGGCGAGGGCTGTTCCTCTGTTCCTTGGTCTCCACCAGAGACCAATCCCATTCAATGCTATTCTGTGCTACAATAATAGTAGAGAGAATAAAGAACAAAGTAACCTGGAACAAAGCATGTCTGTTGCATTGCTACTGAACACCGCATTTGTTCGCTGTCTCTGGTTTGTACTTTCTATCGGTTCTTTCTGTAACAACGTTTCCCCTACCTACCCCCGTTTTAATGACAGTAGATATTAAGGGAAGAGTATGCCAAAACTAACCCGTGACCAGGTAGAACGCGCTATTCAGGAACAGACGACCGCTACAGCGCTACGTGGGCAGGATCTTCAGCGACTTAATCTGGCACAACTGAATCTGCACGGCGCAGATTTGAGCCAGGCCAACCTCCGCGATACCAACCTGAGCCAGACCAACCTGCAAGCGGCCAACCTGAGCGAGAGCAGTCTCTCAGGGGCTTCCATGAACCAGGCAAACCTTGGTCAGGCGAATCTCCGTAGCGCCGACCTGAGTCGCGTCAACCTGTATCAGGCCGACCTGCACGAGGCGATGCTGCGGGATGTTGATCTGTCGGGGGCCGATCTGCGACGGATCAATGTAAGCCGGGCCATGCTTGGCGACGCTGATCTGGAAGGTGCGGATCTGCTGGAGGCCGATCTGCGCGAAGCAGACCTGGGTGGAGCCAATCTGATCCAGACGACAATGGTCAAGGCCAACCTGCATCAGGCCCGGCTGATTGGAACCGACCTGAGTCGCGCCAACTTGCACCAGGCCGATCTGCGGGAAGCTGATCTGAGTCAGGCCAGCCTGGAGCATGCCGATCTGACTCAGGCGAATCTCCAGGGAGCCACGCTCTCGGGAGCCGATCTGCGCGGAGCCGATCTGCTGGAGGCCGACCTGCTCCGTACCGATCTGCGTGGCGCACGCTACAACCGGCAAACCCGGTGGCCGGACGGGTTTGTTGCCTATGATGCAGGGATGATCTTGAGTGATGAAGATCAGGCTTACGCGACGATTACCACCATCTGGCCGGGGAAGCCCTATCCCCTGGGGGCAACCTGGGACGGTCAAGGCGTAAACTTTGCCCTCTTCTCGGAACATGCGACCCGCGTTGAGTTGTGCCTGTTTGACTCACCCGAAGCTCCCCGTGAGTCGGCACGGATTATGATGCCCGAACAGACCGATGATGTCTGGCATGTCTACCTGCCGAACCTGAAGCCGGGGCAGATCTATGGCTACCGGGTGTATGGACCGTACAATCCGACGCAGGGGATGCGCTTCAATCCCAATAAGTTGCTAATTGACCCGTATGCCAAGGCGCTGACCGGAACGATTACCTGGGACGACTCGATGTATGGCTATCCTATTGGCGATCCGAAGGAAGATCTGGCTTTCGACAAGCGGGATAGTGCGCAGTACATGCCGCGCTGTGTGGTTATCGACTCGGCCTTCCCCTGGGGCGATGACCGGCCGCCAGCAACGCCGGTCTACAAATCGGTCATTTATGAACTGCATGTGAAGGGGTTTACCTACCTGCATCCGGAGGTGCCGGAGCCGTTGCGTGGAACCTACGCCGGGTTAGCCACGCCGGCCGTGATCGACTATCTCAAATCGCTGGGCGTGACGGCGGTAGAACTGCTGCCGGTGCATCAGCATGTCGATGATCGTTTCCTGGTTGAGCGCGGGTTAAGCAACTACTGGGGCTACAACACCCTCAGCTTCTTTGCCCCCGATATTCGCTACAGCCAACCGGGCATGCCCGGTGAGCAGGTACGTGAGTTTAAGTCGATGGTCAAGTCGCTGCATGCGGCCGGTATTGAGGTTATCCTGGATGTGGTCTACAACCATACCGCTGAGGGCAATCATCTTGGGCCGACGTTGGCGCTGCGCGGCATCGATAACCGCTCCTACTACCGCCTGGTGCGCGACAATCGGCGCTACTACATGGACTATACCGGCACCGGTAACAGCCTGAATATGCTCAACGCCCGCGCCCTGCAACTGATCATGGATAGTCTGCGCTACTGGATCACCGAGATGCATGTCGATGGCTTCCGCTTCGATCTGGCGGCAACCCTGGCACGCGGACTGCACGAGGCTGACCGGCTCTCGGCATTTTTCGATATTATTCACCAGGATCCGGTGATCTCACAGGTCAAACTGATTGCCGAACCGTGGGATGTTGGGCCCGGCGGCTACCAGGTCGGCAACTTCCCCGTGCTCTGGTCGGAGTGGAACGGCAAGTATCGGGATACGGTGCGCCGCTTCTGGAAGGGCGATGAGAGCCAGGTGGGCGAACTGGCCTACCGCCTGGCGGGATCGAGCGATCTCTACCTGCACAACGGACGGCGACCCTACGCCAGCGTTAACTTTGTCACAGCGCACGATGGCTTTACCCTGCGCGATCTGGTTAGCTATAACCATAAACACAACGAAGCCAATATGGAAAATAGCCGCGACGGCGAAGACCATAACAACAGTTGGAACTGTGGCGTCGAGGGACCAACCGATAACCCTGAGGTGCTGGAACTCCGGATGCGCCAGATGCGGAATTTCATGGCAACGCTGCTGCTCTCGCAGGGCGTACCGATGATCCTGGCCGGTGATGAGCGAGCGCACACACAGGGCGGCAACAATAATGCCTACTGTCAGGATAATCCGATCAGTTGGATCGACTGGTATCTTGACGACACGGGGCGTGAAATGCTGGCCTTCACGCGACGCTTGATCGAAATTCGCAGTCAGCATCCGGTGCTGCACCGCCGCCGCTTCTTCCAGGGTCGCCGTATCCACGGGACCGATATTCGTGATATTGTCTGGTGGCAGCCGGATGGTACCGAGATGAGCGATGAACAGTGGAACAACGGGTGGGTGCGCTGCCTGGGTATGTTGCTCAACGGGCAGGCGATGAATGAGTGGGATGAGTATGGGCAGCAGGTGCATGACGATGTGCTGCTGTTGATGCTCAACGCCTACCATGATGAGATCCCATTTGTCATTCCCGCCGGCGCTGCGGATAAACCCTGGGAGATCCTGGTTGATACGTTTAACCCCGATGTACCCGGCAACCCTACACTGCGTTCCGGCCAGACCTACCCGCTGCAAGGACGATCAATTGTCTTGCTCATTCAGCGCTATCAGGTGAGTACCGGCGACTGAATCCAGGTCGTGGGGCGGTAGAGAGAACGGCTTCCGCCGGTTGCATCTCCAATGGGAAGTACGTCTGTGCTTCTTAAAATACGACTTACGCGGTACGAGTAGTGCCCCAGCGTGAGTAGTAGGTAACGTGGCTACCGGCTCGGGAAGCGTTGCATTTCATTACGACACCTACCAGTGGGGCACGACCGATCGATCTTATCGATCTTAACGACCGCATCACTATGCTATCCGCTTGTTCTACCCACAATCTTACCGCGCTCCCATTTTGCCGGGAATGCGTGGCACCGGATCGGTGTCTCGCAACCCGTGGCGCAGACGATTATATACGCAATGGCTTCTACCACCCAGATCTGACGACTGGCGGCGGGTGGGCGTACCCCACGGGTTCCCTCGCGTTGCTCAGGACAGGCTCCGCTGGTTGGCCCCACTACCGCGCCCGCATCGTCCAGCGTCAGCCGGGTGCTGCCCAGGGCGTCCCCGCCCGTCCAGGTGGTGCTCCCGCTGCTGACCGTCCCCAGGCGCTCCAGCCCATACAGCACGTCGGTGGTCTGGTCGGGCTGCCGGATCTGCAGTACCTGGCTCAACGGGGCGGCGAGATCCTGGGTGTAGTGGGTGGTCTGTCCGCCCGCGGTTTCGCTCAATAGCACGCCATCGCCGTTGTCGGCGTCTATGCGGTCACGGCGTAAGGTGATAGCGCTCCTGGCCCGTCGCAACGTCCCAGACCCGCGTGGTGGTGTCGGCACTGCTCGTCACGATCAGCGTTTCATCGGGGGCAATCGCGACCCCGTTCAAGGGACACTGATGCCCCGCGAACTGGCGCACTTCGCGCCCGGTGGCAACGTCCCACACCCGGATGGTGCGATCCATCCCGACCGGTACCATATATGTGCTCGTGGGAGCGAGCGCAACCGCCAGGATCGCACCGCGCAGATCCACCATCAGGCGCTGCTCCCCCGTTGCCAGATCCCAATACCGGGCCGTGCTATCCAGACTGCCACTCAGCAGGGAGTTGCCATCGCGGGCAACAGCGATGCTGGAGACCGGCGCGGTATGCCCCGTGAACCGCTGCTGTTCCCGGCCAGTGGCCATGTCCCAGCGCCGGATCGTGGCATCATTACTACTCGTGACGACACTGCGCTGGTCCGGCACAAAGGCGACGTGACGCACCAGATCGGTGTGTCCCTGGAACTCCTGCGTCACCTGGCCGTCTGGCACCGCCCAGAGCCGGGCGGTGTGATCGGAACTCCCCGTAAGCAGCAGTGTGCCATCGAAGGACCAGGCCACGCTCGTGACAATATCGGTATGCCCGGTCAGCGTACGAAGCAGGTGCCCGGTCTGGGTATCCCAGAGGCGGGCGGTCTTGTCATCGCTCCCGGTGAGAATCATCTGTCCATCCGGGGAAAAGGTGACACTGCGCACGGTATCGGTATGCCCGGTCAGGGTGCGAAGCAGGTGCCCGGTCTGGGTATCCCAGAGGCGCGCGGTCATGGCATCCCCGCCGGTCAGGATCATGCCACCATCTGGGGAGAACGCAACGTCCAGCACACAGGACTGCGCGGGATCTTCGCAGAAACAGGGACGTGGTGGTTGGACACCCATGTCCGGGAGTTTCTGTGCGAGACCACTGCACAGCACGACAAGGCTCAGCACTGCACCGAGCACGACGAGACGGAACCGTACCATGTGATCCTCCTGTGCGCGTATGCCTACTTCAGGTCATCTGGGATAAATCGGCTTTCATCCCGGGCCGGGTCATTACTGGTATAGTACTTTCGATAGGCCGGGAGGGGAATGCCGAGCTGAGTCGCTGCGGTTGGCATGTGTTGTATCATCAC
>DAOTVB010000166.1:0-13005 GCA_034436755.1 Chloroflexaceae bacterium
TCCCTAGAAAGGAGGTGATCCAGCCGCACCTTCCGGTACGGCTACCTTGTTACGACTTCGTCCCAGTCGCTGACCCTGCCCTCGGCCGCTCCCTCCCCGAAGGGTTGGGACACGGACTTCAGGCATTGCCAACTCCCATGACGTGACGGGCGGTGTGTACAAGGCCCGGGTACGTATTCACCGCGCCATGGCTGATACGCGGTTACTAGCAACTCCGCCTTCACGGGGGCGAGTTGCAGCCCCCGATCTGCACTGGGACCGGCTTTGGCGATTAGCTCCCCCTTGCGGGTTTGCGGCGTGCTGTGCCGGCCATTGTAGCGTGTGTGTCGCCCCAGACGTAAGGGCCATGCGGACTTGACGTCATCCCCGCCTTCCTCCGACCAAACAGCCGGCAGTCCCGCCAGACACATATAACTGACGGCGGGGGTTGCGCTCGTTGCGGGACTTAACCCAACATCTCACGACACGAGCTGACGACAGCCATGCAGCACCTGTGCGACACCCTCGCAGGTCCCCCGTTTCCGTGGGCTTGCAGTCGCATGTCAAATCTGGGTAAGGTTCTTCGCGTTGCGTCGAATTAAACCACACGCTCCGCTGCTTGTGCGGGCCCCCGTCAATTCCTTTGAGTTTTAGCCTTGCGGCCGTAGTCCCCAGGCGGTCGGCTTACCGCGTGTGCTGGGGCACGCAGTCTCGTGATGAGACCACACACCGAGCCGACAGCGTTTACGGCGTGGACTACCCGGGTATCTAATCCGGTTCGCTCCCCACGCTTTCGTGCCTCAGCGTCAGGTCAGGCCCAGTTGGCCGCTTACGCCACCGACGTTCCTCCGGATCTCTACGCATTTCACCACTACACCCGGAATTCCGCCAACCTCTACCTGCCTCAAGTGCCGTCGTATCGCCGCACCTCGCCCGGTTAAGCCGGGCGCTTTCAGCGCCGACGCACGGCACCGCCTGCGCACCCTTTACGCCCAGTGAGTCCGGACAACGCTTGCCCCCTCCGTCTTACCGCGGCTGCTGGCACGGAGTTAGCCGGGGCTTATTCGGGTGGTACCGTCACGATCGTCCCACCCAAAAGCCGTTTACAACCCGAAGGCCGTCATCCGGCACGCGGCGTTGCTCCGTCAGACTTGCGTCCATTGCGGAAAATTCCTTGCTGCTGCCTCCCGTAGGAGTCTGGGCCGTGTCTCAGTCCCAGTCTGCCTGGTCGTCCTCTCAGACCAGGTACCCGTCATCGGCTCGGTGCGCCATTACCACACCGACAACCTGATGGGCCGCAGGCCCCTCCCAGCGCGCACGAGTGCTTTCCTCCCGATAGGGGAGCGTATGCGGGATTAGCGCACCTTTCGGTACGTTGTCCCCCACGCCAGGGCAGGTCACCCACGTGATCCTCAGCCGTGCGCCACTCACCGCCCCGAAGGGCGGCGCGTGCGACTTGCATGCATTAGGCACGCCGCCAGCGTTCATCCTGAGCCAGGATCAAACTCTACGTTGCTTGTGGATGCCGATACACATTTGTGCATCGACGACGGATTCCCACTGACTTGCTCTATTGGGTTGGTAACGTGCAAACAGGAAATAAAAAACTAGCGCTACTCAATGTAGCCCTAGCATTCTGGTAGCCTGCGTATGCCGCAGAACTCCCGATCTGATTTTTGTGTTTACCTACGAGTCAACACTCTTCACTTCGTAGTGAAACAACCAGATTTCCTGAATGAAAAGAAGTATAGCATGAAAAACGCAGCCCGTCAAGAGTTTTCGCAAGCTGCTGGCGGGCGGGGTGGGATTCGAACCCACGAGGGTTGTGACACCCTACGGCATTTCCAATGCCGCGCACTAGGCCAGACTATGCGACCCGCCCATCGCCAGAACTCTATTGTACCAAAACCCTTTCCTGTCCGCAAATACGGGCAGGTGGCGGTATCCGCGTGAGGTATATTAGCAGGAAGATCGCTGTCACGGACGCGTGATTGGCCCCATGCGCGCCTGGCTGCGTCATCTGACGCTCACGCGCACTCGTCAGCGGCGGTTCGCGTATGTGCCAGATGCCTGGAGCTATCTGTCGGCACCCATCGAGGCGGTCCTCTGCGGGCAGTGCCGCTCGTTCCATGACGATCTTCTCATCCAGGTGTGCATGCCTGTCAAGGCATCGTCATCAGGATGGGCTATACTCTACTTGCGAAGGGGGGGCTTCGCTACAGACACTGCGCGGCACGGATGTGTCGGCGATGACGCGAATATCTGTGTCGCGTGCTGTTTGTAGCCGGCCCGAAGTAAGCGCGCTGTGCATGCTCCTCTCGGTGAATAGCCACTGAGAGGTTTTTTTGTTGGTGCCGTCGCGCATTTGAACGTCCGCTGCCGTCCGGCAGGCATGGCATCCGGCTCTTCCACTCCTGGTCGCTCCCGGTTGGGGCGCAAAACCTGTACCAACTATCACAATATTGCACAGCAAAGAATCTCGTAGTACAATATAGAATAACCATGAATTTCCGCTTGCTAGTCCGCGATGACGCGGATCGCGGCATGGAGGAAGGTGGCGAACGATGACAAACCAACTCGTTTGCACGACTCAAACAATCGCCGCAATGTAGTGAGAACCAGGGCTCCAGGCACTCCGTGTGCTCAGGAGCCCTGTCGATTCTATGGCAATCGTTGCCGGGCGGAATAAAATTACCCTGTTCTGGTCAACGAAAGCCCAGATGGAGGAGTACGATGGACCTGATCATCAAGAACCGCAACCACACGAAGGTGTCCGAACGACAGCGTGAACACATCCTGAACAAACTCAGCAAGCTCGAACGTTATCTGGACCAACTCAATAGCGCTACCGTTGAGGTGTTAACCGAAAATCGGCGGGATGCGGGTGAGGTACACCGGGTCCAGGTTACGCTGGTGGGTGAGCATGGCATCATCCTGCGTGCTGAGGAGGCTGCCCCTGACATCTACAAGGCGGTAGATGTGGTGCAGGAGAACCTCCAACGTCAGATCAAGCGCTACAAAGAGAAGCACTGGCGGCGGGGGCGCATGCGCCGTCAGGGGGGCAAGTTTGTGGAGACCGGGCCCGCTATGGTTGAGCCGGCTATGGTTGATATGCCGGTGGCAACCTACGAGGATGCCCTCAATGGCGAGAGTGACGTCCCGCAGATTGTGCGCACGAAGGAGTTTACGCTCCGGCCGATGTTTAGCGATGAAGCTGTCGAGCAGATGGAACTGCTGGGGCATAGCTTCTTCGTTTTTCGGGATGCGGACACCGCACACATCAGTGTGGTCTACCGTCGCAACGACGGCAACTATGGCTTGATTGTGCCGGAAGAAGGCTGATCTGCTGTAATGCCGCGTTAAGGCGCGTGTCACGTTAACGTACGCCCCGGAGAGATGCATCTCTCCGGGGCGTCGTGTTTCCACAACGTCGGCGTTAAGGCTGCAGTTGTGCGATAGCGATTTAAACCAGGTATGTGATCAGATGAGGGGCAACCTGCCGGAGGCGAAACATTCGTACTTACAGAGTAGTGCGTAACTCGCGTAGTTTTCCGCAGCTTTGATATTACTGCCCACGAACCTCAGATTGCTGCCGCCGGCGTAGCGGCACCAGACCGGCCAGCCAGCCGAACAGACTGCGCCCCTCCTGGCGAGTGTTCTGCACAGTACCCGCCGATTGACGCACCAGCCGCAGCAACCGGCGCTGCTCTGCCGCGTGTAACCGCTCCTGCATCCGCATCCGGGTGACCAGTTCGATATGGTTTAAATCACGTAACATTGCGCCGCTCCTGTTCTTTTTTTCTGGCTTGCGTCGTTCTGCGGCTATCGTATCAGGTAGTACACATACGTACATCGGGCGAATCAGGTAGATCGAAAATAAGCCAACCCTTATTTTTTCTTTGGAACCGGCTAAGGGTGCTACTACGTGACCTGGGTGCGCTATAATGGCTGATGGATAAGGCCAATTTGACTTCCAAACGGCAACAATCAGACCAACCACGAAGCACACGAAGGAACACGAAGGAACACGAACGGCTGCATCGTGGGGACGATTGGGGTATGCATCAGGTGTACTGGTTCACGCTCTTTGTGCCCCTGGTGGTTTTTTACACGTTTGACAACAAATCGGTATAAGGCCAAACGGAGAAAGCAAAGATGAGTAGTGTCATTGACCCGCACGCTCATCGCGCCAATCGGCCGAGCAGTGCGCGGCGCAACTGGCGGCAAAACTACGCAAACCCGGCATTGATCCAGAGGCATCGGCAAGTGCAACAGAATGATGCGGTGGAGCATCCGGACGCGACCCTACACTCCTTCCACCAACCCCTGCTCAACGGCATAGGCGGCGGCCTGTGTGCGGGACGAAAAGCCCAGCTTGCCCAGGATATTGCGAACATGTACCTCGGCGGTCTTGGTTGAGATGACCAGCTCTCCGGCAATCTCGCGGTTGCTGTAGCCCTTTGCCAGCAGCGCAATCACCTGCCGCTCGCGCGGGGTTAGCTCTTCGCGCTGCGGTTCGGCAACCGGCGCGGCAGCCGGATCGGTCGGGCGCTGCTCGAGGAGGGTATCAACCGCCGCCAGTTCCAGCGGCGCGCCCAGTTGCGCCAGGAGTGACCGGGCCGTGGCAAGCTCCTGCCAGGCGTGTTCCTGGTCGGTGGGATCGCTGCTCAGGAGCAGGCTCTGTCCCAGGCGGCGGTGCGCAACGGCTTCGTCCAGAGGCAGTTCCATGGCCTGCCAGCCCGCGACGGACTGCGCAAAAAAGCGCATGGCCTCCTGCCACTGCTGCGCCTCCAACGCCAGCAACCCACGGGCTTCCGCCAGCAGCACATGCGTCAGGTGGGTGGGCTTGCGTTCAACCAGTTCCGTCAGCCGCGCCAACAGCGCGCAGGCCGACTCAACCGCGCCAAGCTGCAGGTAGACCTCAATTCCGTAGTAGAACTCATTCCCATCATATGCTGATACCGGGCCATGCAGGACTATCGCGGTATAGCGCTCTATGAACGCCCGCGCCGCCGGCTGATCATTCAGTGCCAGCGCAACTCCTGCTAGATTGACCAGGGCATGTTCAAGCATGTGAGGTTCATTCAGAGCTTCGCAGGCGGGCAGTACCGCCTCCAGCATCTGCCGCGCGGCCGCAGGTTCACCCTGGTAGAAGAGTAATGCACCTTTGCTGAGCAACATCCAGGGATTATCTGTGGGACGATCAACCGTGGCCCTATCGGTCAACTGGCGGGCCGCTTCCCAATGCCCCAGACTGATCTCGACCCAGGCCAGAATAGAGCGTAACTTGCCGGTAAACTCCTCCAGACCGACCTGCTCGGCGAAAGCCAGCCCTTCGCGCGCCAGGGCCGCACTACGCTTAAACTCCCCCTGAAATGCCAGCCGATCCGCCAGATTGTTGTAGGCGCGGACTACATCGCTGGTCAGGTGGGACTGCCGGGCCAGGGCCATACTCCGTTCCAGGCAGGCAATGCCCTGCTCAATGTCGCCGATTTCGGCCAGCGAGGTGCCGATGTTGTTGAGCGCATGCGCCTGCACCCGCACATCGCCCAACTGCTCGGCCAGGTGCAGCGCGCGCTGGCCCCAGGCAATGCTCTCCTCCTGCTGAAATGCCAGCATATGCAGTTGCGAGAGCGTGCTGTAGGCCATCGCCAGTTCATAGCCGGGGGGTGCGGTCTCGAGCAGTGAGAGTGCGCTCTGGACATGCGCAAAAGCGCCCGCCCGGTCCCCGCGATCCCACAAGACCCGCCCCAGCCGCCGATGAATATCCGCAACCTTGATCGTCTCGCCCGCCTGTTGGTAGAGGCGCTGCGCCTCACGCCAGCAGCGCAGGTAGCGGTTGCTGTCGCCGATGGGGTGGGCCAGATCACCCAACCGCTCGTACAGGCCGGCCTGCTCGTGGAGATCAGCGCTATCCAGCAGTTCGAGCGCCACTTCGTAGTGGGCCACTGCCTCGCGGTAGGCATACATCCGCGCCGCGCGCTCCGCCGCCCGCCGGGCATAATAGGCCGCCTGCGCCGTTTCGCGGGCATGCAGGCTATGGTAGGCCAGTTGGTCGATCACCGGCTCCTGGTCTTCCGGGTAGGTCTCCTCCAGCACCTGCAAGACGCGACGATGTTTGATGCGCCGCTCCCGCCCCAGCAGATCATCATAAATTGCCTCGCGGGTCAGCGCATGCCGGAAGCGGTAGCGATCCGCGGTCGCGTCCGGCTCTTCTACTACCAGTTGTCGCTCAACCAGCAGCGCCACCACGCGCAGCAGTTCGGCTTCCGCCAGCCCGGTCAGGCGCAGCAGGATCTCAAAATCGAAGTGCCGCCCGATCACGGCCGCATAGGTCAGCACCTCTGCCGTGGTGGGGTCAAGTTCAGCGGTGCGGCGCAGAATGCTATCCTTGATCGAAAGCGGGATGGTCAGTTGTTCGCTGCCCTGCCCCGCCTGGATGGAGTGGAGCAGCGTATCGAGTTCGGTCTGGGCAATCAGCGCCTTCAGCACCTCTTCTACAAAGAAGGGGTTGCCCTCGGTGTGGGTGTAGAGCATCTGGACAAACGCGGGGGGGAGCGGGCGCTCCAGCGTGGTCTGGAGCATATCCGTCAGTTCCACCGGGGAGAGCGGGTCCAGCCGCAACTCCTGATAGAGTCGCTCACGCATCAGTTGCGCCAGCAGATGGGTCAGCGGATGGCGGCGGTGTAGTTCGTCGGTGCGGTAGGTTGCCAGGATCAGCAGGCGGTCGCGGTCGATTGCGCGCGCCAGGTAGCGGATCAGCTCCTGGCTGGTCTGGTCCGACCAGTGCAGATCTTCCAGGACGATGACGCGGCAGTGGTGCGGATCGTGCGGGCGAATGATGTGATGAATGGCGGCAAAGAGGCGCTGTTTGTGCAGTTGCGGCTCGGCGGTCTCAGGCGCGGCGGGCGGGCCCAGTTCCGGCAGCAGCATCGCCAGATCGCGCGTCCAGGGACCGCTGACGCGGGCAATGGTCGCCGCCCCGGCGGTTTGCATAAAGAAGCGGATCGCATGCACAAACGGGCCGTAGGGCATCGCCGGATCTTCGTCGTAGCAGTGGCCTTCCAGGATCTCGACATTGGCCTGGGCGCGGGCGTGGCGCAGAAACTCGCGCACCAGCCGGGTCTTGCCCACCCCGGCATCCCCGGCGAGGAAGACCAGCCGGCCGGAGCCCTGGCATGCTGCGTGCAGCAGCATCTCCAGTTCGCGTAGATGCGCCTGCCGCCCGACCATCTGCGGGGCCAGCGCGCGGTTGGCACGCATGGGTTCCTCCCACGTTTGCACGTTTGCACGTTGCAGGTTTGCAGGTTTGCACGTTGCAGGTTTGCACGTTGCAGGTTTACACGTTTGCAGGTTTGCAGGTTTCAACGCAGTCTGTCATTGGCAACTATAGCATATCTGGGGGGCGAAGAACAAAGAACGAAGAACCAGGGAAGAGAAACTGACGGGCGTTACACAGTACGGCGCGGCTCTGCATCGTACCGCCGCAAATAGTAATGTCATGCTGACGATAGGAGGCATCTCACGGTACGGCACGGCTTTGCATCGTGCCACCGCAAATAGCCATGTCATGCTGACGATAGGAGGCATCTCACGGCGTTGCAATGAGAATCGTTTTCGTTGTTCTTTTATTTCACACCAGCATCACCCAAAGCGCCGATGGCGTTCCGGGCGGCTCTCTGAACACTGGCTTAGGGGAAAATATCGCTGCATATGTCAATGCTTACCCCGGACGGTTGATACGAATAAGGTGTCCCTTCATATCAGATTGTGCTGCTAAGGCATCGTGGATGCGCTGTGCTAATGCAGTAAAGTCAAGATCGAATGTGCAGACAATAATACCTGTGTGGTCAGGTTGCTGGCGATGCAGACGAATGAAATGCTTACGATTGATCGTAAGAAGAATACGCTTTTCGGCAATAGTAAACGCCAACACTTCTTCATCTGGTACAGCCATTCCCGCACGTCCGCTTTCATAGGTTGTCAAGACATCATGGCCAAAGCGGCGCAACTCCGCGACAACCGGCAGGGGGAAATTCTCGTTGGCATAGAGATGGGCCATCGTCAGGCCATTTCATTTTCGCGGATCTGCTGCTCAATTTCGTCCTGGTGTGTCCGCGCGTATGCCCAGGCGTTGGTGAGATCTTCCGCCCGGAGGGTGGGATAGCTCCGCAGCAAATCCGCCTCGGTGGCACCAAGCCGGCGTGCCTGCACCAGCACCCAGACGGGAATGCGCGTCCGCACAATGCGTGCTTCGCCCCCCAGAACACCCGGTGTGCTATCAATGCCCGGAAATACATCCGCCAGATCCCGGGCAAGCCATTGGAGCACCTGGGCTTTCTCGGCGCGCGAGAGGCTTACCAGAAGCTGTTCAATGTCCTGAAGGGTACTCATCTGCCGGCTCTTTTCTATCAGCATGCGTTCGCGTAGCAGCATTGTACCATGCCACGCAATCTGATTATGCCTGGCGTGCTTGCGCCAGCGCGATGGCTGCCTGGATTGCTGCACGCGCCTGCGGGCTGTTTTTCCAGCAGGTGGAGCCGACGATGGTCGCGGCTTGCGTAACGATATCCAGGGCATTGGCCGTGCTCAGTTGGGCAAGTGACTCAAACCCCATCTGCTCAAGTCGGGCAACTACGGTGGGGCCAACGCCTTTTACCGCCAGGAGTGCCTGGCGTTCTTCGGGAGGGAATGGCATATCGTGCGCCTCCTGTCCAGGATACTCGATAGAGAAAGCAGATGTCGCACAATCGGTTTGTGCTTTGTCCGCCGTTTGTCTGTTCGTTCTATCTCTGCGGGAGTTGCTGAAAAATTGTTTACCGTTATTTTATCAAAAACAGCAAGATCTGGTGTAACAATTGGGCCGTGATCTGCGTTTATAAAGATGAAAACAAGCTGCACTGCTGGCCGGGCCCGGCGCATTCCCTCCTGATATGCCAGCACCTGCCTCACCGATCCTCGTGTGCGCTTCCATTATGTATCCCTGAGCGCCGGGCATAGAAACAGAGCAAGAACAGTGAACAGAGCGACGGAGAGCAGAACGTGATGCGCGGATCGCTACTAACAATGTCTTTGTTCCGGGTCTTTTATGCTGTGTTCTTCACCGGCAGATCTGGATGGGGCGAAATGGGCCAGTAAGAGGGGGAACAGGTAAACTTCTGGGTACGACGTTGAAAAATAGGAGAACCCTACTCACTCCAGAGGTGTGCCTGAAACAGGAAAGATACGGGCTACAGCATGGGCGAAATGACCGTCATGATGACCAGCACCACAACGATAATGTCAACCAGCCAGCCCCACCCCGTAGCGTATGGATCCGCTTCCTCGTTCTTCCAGTCGTTCCGTTCGTCTCGATTGTACCGGTACATAGGGCACCTCCTTGTGCTATGATGTTGAGTTACCTGTCTCCTCAGGATAGCACCCGCGTATTACCAAAACCATACCATATGTATACAATTCGGCGGCTGTTTTTGTGTCGTTCGCCCTCACGCCCTGCCTGCGAGCACCTGTTCGTAGGCGGCACGTACCTGGGCATACTTCCGTTCCCAGGTCATTGTCCGGAGCACCTGGCGATGCCCCAGGCGGCCCAGGGCCCGCGCCAGTTCCCGATCTTGCAGCAGGCGGTTGATTGCTCGGGTCAGCGCGGGTAGATCGCCAAAGGGAACCAGCAGCCCCGTCTGCCCATGCTGTACCACCTCCGGTACGCCCCCGGCGTCCGCACCAATCACGGGGAGATCGTAACACCAGGCTTCCAGGTAGACGATGCCGAAGCTGTCGGTGCGCGACGGTAGCACAAACAGATCGGCAGCCGCCAGCGCATTGTGGCGCGTCTGATCGGGGACAAAGCCGAGGACGCGCATCCGCGCCCGCTCCGCCGGGGGCAAGCCGGCGTGGAACTGCTCAAAGTGGCCCATCAGCGGGCCAATCTGCACCCAGGTGGCGTTGCTGCCGGCGGCCCACAACCGCTGCATGGCCTGAACAACGAGGAAGGTGCCTTTGTCGTAGGCGGCGGTGCCAATCGTCAGCACAAGCGGGCCGTCAATACCCTGCTCCACCCGAAAGCGTTGCCCATCACCCCCGGCCAGTTCCTCCGGGGTGACGCCAACGCCGATGGTGCGCATGTGCTGTTCCGGTACCCCCGCCTGCTGAAGGAAACGCTGCTCCAGCCCGGTCTGGGTGATGACCAGGTCGCTCCGGCGCAGCAGGTCGATCTGGTGGGGCATGCTGTAGTAGCGCAGGATGTAGCGGTTGCCCGGCTCGCCCAGGTGAACAAACGGCGTGCAGATGTGCGGAATGCCGCGCTGCTGCGCCCAGTCGAGCACCGGCAGGATCGCAAAGTCGAGGGTGATGTTGGTGGTATGCACCAGCGCAACATCGGCCAGTTCCGGCGCGGTCTGGAGATAGTGCTGCATGGCCGGGAGGCGCGGCGTAAGCCGGGCCAGGCGGCGCAACAGGGGCAACCGGGCCTGCCGATCTCCCGGCAGGCGCGCCAACTCAAGCATAAGCCGGCGTAGCGCCGGGTAGAGCAGGGCCGGGCCGGGCAGCCGTTGCACCGGGAAGCGCCGCACCTGCACGCCGTTGTGGTTGTCTTCGGTTTCGGTGACCCGGCGGCGACCGGCGGCCCAGAGATGCTCCAGATCGAAGGCGTCGCTGGTCAGCACCGTGACCTGATGGCCGTCACGCACCAGGCGCTCGCCAATCTCGACAAAGTAGCGCGCCGCGCCGCTCGGCACCGGCCGGTAGAGCTGGACAATGTGCAGAAAATGCATGGTTGTTAAATGCCGGATGGCCCGATCTGGCTGCGCAGGGCTTCCACATCGGTTACGGGCAGGTTGCAGGTAAAGCCCTCGCAGACATAGGCCGTGGCCTTGCCCTCGATCTGGGTGCGGTCGCGCAGCAGCGGCGTAAGTTGGGCGGCTTCGGTATCGCCGGGGTGCAACTGTGCCGGCACCAGATGCGGCCGGTAGCCATGATGAATCTCGCCCAGTAGTGCCTGCATATCCGCAGCATTCGGATCGCCGACCAGAGCCACTTCGTACACGCGGGCCAGGGCAAAATCCGCCGCGCAGAGCATACGCCCGAAACCCAGCGGAATACGGCGCAGCATCTCCGTATGGCCTGTCAGGATCTGCTCGGCCCGCTGCCGGTAGGTGTCATTGCCGGTCAGCGCCGCCAACCGCAGCAGCACCTCGGTTGCGGTTGAACTGCCCGAGGGCGTCGCGTTGTCGCTCACATCGCGCGGGCGGGTCACCAGCGCCTCATGGTCGGTGCCGGTGTCGTAGAAGCCGCCCAGCGTGGCATCCCAGAAGAGATCCAGCATGGCATCGGCCAGCGTGAGACTCTCGCGCAGCCAGCGCGGGTTGCCATCCACGCCGTAGAGCGCCAGCAGCCCGTCGATCAGCAGGGCGTAGTCTTCCAGGTAGCCTGGCAGGGTCGCCTTGCCATCCTTCCAACTGCGCAGCACGCGCCCATCTTCGCGGCGTAACGCCCGCAGCAGGAAGTCGGCATTATCCTGAGCCATCTTCAGGTAGTCATCCCGCTCAAACGCGGCGGCAGCCACGGCAAAGGCCCGCAGCGCCATGCCATTCCAGGCCGTCAAGATCTTCTCATCGCGGTCGGGTTTGGGGCGACGCTCCCGCGCGGCGAACAGTTTGTCGCGGCCCTGCAAAATGACCTCGTCCAGCCGTTCCGGCGATGCGCCGCTGACGCGGGCAATCGTGCTCAGTGGACGCGGCAGATGCAGGATATTCCGCCCCTCGAAGTTACCCTGCGCGGTGATATCGAAGATCTGGCAGAAGAGCGCAGTATCCGCCCCCAGCACCTCGCGGATCTCGTCCGGGGTCCAGGTGAAGAATGCGCCCTCTTCCTTGTGTCCCAGCGCATCCAGGCTATCGGCGTCCTGCGTACTGTAGAAGCCGCCGTCCGGATGGCGCATCTCGCGTACGATGTAGTCCAGGGTCTGCTCGGCAATCACCCGGTAGAAACCATCCTGCGTGGCCTGGTTGGTCTCAACATACATACGCGCCAGCAGTGCATTATCGTAGAGCATCTTCTCAAAGTGGGGCACCAGCCAGACGGCATCGACACTGTAGCGGTGAAAGCCGCCCCCCAGTTGGTCGTAGATGCCGCCCTGGGCCATCTGCCGCAGGGTATGCTCCAGCATGTTTCGGGCATCCGCGTTGCCGGTGCGGATATGGTAGCGCAGCAAGAACTCCAGCGTCATCGGCTGGGGGAACTTGGGCGCGCGTCCGAAGCCGCCCGCCTGGCTGTCGAAGTTGCTGACCAGATCGCGGAAGGCCACATCCAGCACTTCGGCATTCAGTTCGCCCCCTTCAAACTGCCGGCTACTGATCTTGTGCAGATGGTCGAGCAACTGCTGCCCGGAACTGTTGATTTCGCTGCGGCGGTTTGTGTAGGCATCAATAATGCTCTGCAGCACCCGCTTGAAGCTGGGCACGCCGTAACGCGCAGCTTTGTCCTCCGGCGGGAAGTAGGTGCCGCCATAGAAGGGCGTGCCGTCCGGCAGCAGGAACATATTGAGCGGCCAGCCGCCCTGCCCCGTCATCGCCTGGACTGCGGTCATGTAGATCGTGTCGATGTCGGGGCGCTCCTCGCGATCCACCTTGATGTTGATAAAATGTTCATTCATCAGGGCCGCCGTGTCGGGGTCTTCAAAGCTCTCATGCTCCATGACGTGGCACCAGTGGCAGGCGGCATAGCCAATACTGACCAGGATGGGCTTATCCGCGCGGCGGGCCTGCTCCAGTGCTTCCGGCCCCCACGGGTACCAGTCCACCGGATTGTGGGCATGCTGGAGCAGGTAGGGGCTGCTCTCGTGAACCAGGCGATTGGTGTATTCAGGCGCGCTCATCGGCGTGATTCCTCCTTCTTTTGTAGCAAGAACCGGGAAGTTGCGTGAAACGTGGTGCGTGAAACGTGATGCGTGATGTAATGTCGTCGGAATGGGTATGCATACATAGTACCATGGGTGTGTCGATTTCTGGTGCCGGCGCGGCGCGTCACCCG
>DAOTVB010000167.1:0-5045 GCA_034436755.1 Chloroflexaceae bacterium
CTGAGCGTTTGTAGCCAATCCCTATCCCTGGCTTAAACTTTCTGTTCTTGCCTAACTCTCCTTTCCATAGAGATATACCGCCAGAGAATTTCCCTTTATCTGCTAACCATCCGATCGCGGCCGTGCCAGCACGGATACCCAGAGTAGTAGCACCAAAGCCTGCTTTTCCTAATACACCTATTGCTGCTCCACTTACGGCAGTACCAGAAACACTGGATGTGCCATTACCATCACCCACCATCCCCGTATAATCGCCACCCTGAAACACCCTCGCGGCCTCTTCCTCGGCCTGCCGCATAACGGCACTGGCTTCGAGGGTGACAGCGCGTGCCTCTTCCAACGCATGCGTTAAGCGCTGCAGTGTCGGGAAAATCTCGCTCTCCATCTCAGCAGAGAACGCCGCAAAGCCGCGCCCTTGCCAACCACCATCCGCCAGCGCCTGGTAACTGCGCAGCACATTGCCTTGCAGGGAAATCGTGGCTTCGGCCTGCTGACCGAAACGGGCAGCGACGGTATTCAGTGTATCATAGTTTGCCTGGATAATGTTGCTGCTCATCTATTTGTTCTCCTCGGTGCGGATAATGAACTTGAGCGCGATCTCGCTGCGTTCAAGATGAATAATAGTGCCATGATGTAACGGATAGCGTGCATTGGGTTCCAGCACTGTCCGTGTTCCGGTGCTATACTCAAGTGCCGTCGGGTTTGAGGAGAGACTCTCAATAAAATAGTTTCCCCGAGACTCGGTAATCTGCGCATGGCGGCGCGACACGCGCAGGCCAGTGCGATGACTGCCCAGATTTACCGCTACCCAGTCGTTATGCGCCTGGTTCTGACCGGGACGCCCGATAATGGCCGGCAGCCACTGCAGTTTGTACACTTTACTGGTCTGTTGTTCCCGCACATAAATATGCTGCGTTGGGCGCTGTGTACCTTCAGGCAATGGTATCTCGCGTTCCTGGAGTATCAACCGCGTTGCATCAGTAATATGTTGTTTGTTGAGTGCGCGTGTATCATCAAGCAGCAACTGGTCACTGGCACGCAGTAACTGGTAACTGCCGGGTGTATCACCAAGATATTCGAGTTCACGAAACTCCTGCAGAATCGCCTCAACCAGTTCAGGTGGCACCAGGTCTGGCAACACGCGGGCACGCTGGTTTTTCTTCTCAAAAATGTCAATAGCCAACTCAAGCGGTGATTGGTTGCTGCTCATTATCAATACTCCTATAGAGAACATAGCACAAACAACCACAAGACAGAACACCTCCCGTGCATGACGATCAAGCATCATGCTGTTCTTTGTGCGATATTTGTCTGTTCTCTCCATATTCATCAGGGGGTTGCCGCGCAAAACCTATGTTGCAGACTGGCTGGATAGAAAATGATCAAGCATGTCCATAACTGAGTCAATATCCCAGGTATTGAACGCATCTTCCGCATCTTCCGCAGAATAGACCCCCGTTGCTACCTGCTCCTTGATCCAGAGATCCTTGAGAAGCGGCATTAATACCGCTTCATCATGCCAATTCCCTACGTCCATTTGCTGTACCAGTGTCGTTGTAAGCAATCCCTCAGCCCCATTGCCATTCCCATCCTGCAACCGGGCCAGTTCTTTGCGCATTCCGGCCTGGATCAATGCCAGCATCCGTTGAGTTTTAGCCGTCGGCTGTGGCGCGGTAGTCTGACCGGGTTCCGATTGTACTGCGCCGGAAGTCCAGCTTGCGCGCTGGTCCGGATAACGCGCACAAATGTGTTGCACGCGGCTGTCAAGTGCCTGGATTAACTGCTCGGCTTCATTCTCGAAATCGCCGTTGGTTGCCGCAAAGCCACTTGAAGCCCATGGCACGGCAACCTGAATCAGGGTTGGCTGCCCCGATCGAACCATATATCCACGGCCCAATGGCAATTCACCGCGTCGTAGTGCGGCAGGCATGCGTGCTACACGAAACGTATCGAGGGCCTGAGCGGTTTGCAGACCAATGCCCGAATTTGCGGCTTGAATCCGGCGCTGAAAATCGCTCTTACTACCATCAAGCACACCACTAATAATAAAGTGCAGTCCATCACGACCATACCGTCGGGCTAGCGTAGCCAGGTCACGGATCAGATTACGGTCCTTGTCAATCTCTTCGTTGAATTCGTCATAATTATCGATGACGACAAAGAGCTTGTAGGTAGCCTCGGTCTGGTTCGCCAGGACCGTCGCCTCTGTTTGCAGATGGGCCACTAACTCGTGCATCTGTTCAACTTCAGAAACGGTTGTCAGCACATGTGGTAATTCACTCAGGCGCTGTTTCCCACCATATTCAAAGAACTTGCGCTGCATATCAACCAGGACAAACTTGACGCGCTCAGGTGGATACCGTTCGGCGAGTGACAGCACCCAGTTATATAACGTTGTCGTTTTGCCTGATCGTGGTGGTCCGGCAATCATAAAATGTGGTCCTGACTGATTGAGATCAAACAGAGCCGTTTCTAGTGATCCCGTCTGCCCGATCACTGTTTCAATCCGTTGCGGTGATACCGGTGCAGCATGCTGTACCACACTGTCGAGCGAGATCCGTCCTGGCAGAATATCAATTGGATCGAGGCGCGTATACCGAAGTTCACGCTCTCCCAGACAGGTGCGCATTGCATCTGCCATCAGGCGTAGTTCATCAGCCGCAGCACGCCTGTCTATCTCATCTGGCTGGAACAGTCCTACTGCCTGGGCTGCGTGGAACAATAGTGGTCGCCGTGCGCGACGCACATAGCCCCGTCCCGGCAGGTCATCAATCTCCACCGCGCCGCGCCCGACAATATCGATATAGCGGTCAAAGTTTGTCTGTTTGAATGTCAGTCGCTCACCAAACATATTGTAGACTTTGCTTGCAATATTGTTCGGAACATTACACGTAACCACAAAGGCAATACCAACCGAAAGTGAACGACGTAACATTGGTAGCAGAACATTGGCAATCAGGTCATCGTAATTTTCTTGTAGTTCGACATAGTTATCGATCACCACCACGACTGGCGGCAACATCTGTTCGGGGTAGCGCGCATTAAATTCATAGATTGTGCTGACATCAGCTTCACTAATCACCTGCTGACGTTGCTCGGTCATGCGGGATAACTTTTCCATCAGGCGATGCAACCGCTCGTCGAAATTCTCATCATTGGCGTGAATAACCGCGCCAATATGGGGAAATGCCTCTATGCTACGCAGGTTGCGCCCTCCCAGATCAAGCACGTAGGCCTGAAATTCGGCCGGGGAGTGAGTAGACATCAGACTGATAAGGAGCGTGCGCAGTAAGGTGGTTTTGCCTAACCCGGCATCACCAAATATTGCCAGATGATTGCTGCGCAAATTCACCCGCAATGGATACTGCGCTGCTTCGGACGGGTCGTCCACCAGACCAATTATCGGATACAGTGCATCTTTCTGCCAATCCACTCCTGCCCAGAGGCGCTCAGTATCATTGTTCAACCAGTCTGTCACCGCAGGTTCGAGAATGAATGTCTGGTTATTTTTTGCATCGAGGAGTGGCATCTGCAAACTAAAGATATTCGGAAGAAAACTCGGCCAGGGTTTCGCTACCTGCTGGCCACTGGTCAACTCCGCAGCCAGCGTCACGGCCATATCATACAGACGCGGTATTTCGGCGTTACCTGCTTGATTGGTACCCTGCATGCGCTCCGGCCATGTAACCAGTGGAGCGCGGTTATCCGGTTGAGCCTCACCAGTGTAGGAAACTTGAATAAGTTCGATAGTTTCGTTCCCCACCTGCAAATACCCCCGACCAGGCATACCATTTGGCAAAAACGCTGCATCTGAGCGGCGCAACAACTCCTGGCTGGTATCAGTTTGCTCAACCCGCAGGCAGAGCCGCAACTTGATATTTGCCCGCATCTGGTCTGAAACACCCTTTGGTCGTTGTGATGCCAGGATCAAATTAATCCCCTGCGCACGACCAACGCGGGTGATACTCTCGAGCTCTGCCCGATACTCCGGGTTGGCATCAATCATTTCGGCGTATTCATCAATAATAATGAACAGATGGGGATAGGCCTGATGCGTTTTATGCCATCCCTTACGCCGATACTCGACAATATCCTTTGTGCCGGTTTCGGCATTCAATGCCTGGCGGCGGCGGATCTCCGCATTGATGGCGGTAAACATGCGGTCCACCGCCGATTTATTCAGGTTCGTAACAATATCGACACAGTGCGGTAAACCCTCGAACGGCTTGAAAGCACCACCGCCTTTGTAATCAACCAGCACAAAGTTGAGAATATCGGGCGAGTAGTTGAGCGCCAGACCAACAATCAGGGTCATCAGTAGTTCAGACTTGCCGGAGCCGGTACCACCCGCGATCATGCCGTGGACGCCATCTTTTTTTGCTTCCAGGTAGAGCGGGCGCAGACGATTACCCGACGTAATACCCAGTGTCACTTCCAACCAGTCAGCATGTTCGGCGCTGGCATGACGCTCCCATGTTTGCTGGACAGCCGCTTTAAGCTCATCCAGAAATGTCTGTTCCTGCTGGCTTAGTTGAAACACCTCGCGTAACACTTGCCGATAGGAAGAGCTTTTCGGCAGAGCTGCAATGCATAGCGGCTGACGATAGGGATGGGCGGCCTGTTTGATGTATGTCTGCATACGTTCGCCCAGCATGCGGATCTGGGCGATTTCACCACTGACCTGCCCTTGATCATCAACCGTGTTGGGGGGCAACGCTACCTGAAACGCCAGTGGCAGCCGTCCGCTACGGGTATAGCCGCGCCCGGTAATCTCCTCAATCTCGCTCACCTGACTACCAACAATCGCACTATAATCACTTGCCTCGGACAGACGGAGCGTATATCGTTCGGTAAACAGGCTATAGAGTTTACTCGAGAGCGCATTCAAGCGACTGGCAGAGATGACAAAATGGAGGCCATAGGCTTTACCCTGACGTGCCAGCAACACAAATGCTTCCAGCAAACTATCACCATCACCCTTGCGGGCCTTCTGCCCCATTTCACCAAAGGTTTCGATAAACTCCGTCATATTGTCCAATACAACC
>DAOTVB010000168.1:0-30950 GCA_034436755.1 Chloroflexaceae bacterium
GGGTTAGGGGTTAGGGGTTAGGGGTTAAATTTACAGGTTTTTCGTTACAAAAAAAACAACCTAAACACAAAAGAATAAGGTTGCGATGATAGTACTCCAGACACGTTTTGTTCTATGGTTCTTTGTTCCCTGGTTCTTTGTTCTCTGGTTCTTTGTTCTCTGGTTCTTTGTTCTCTGGTTCTTTGTTCTCTTTAGTATAGACAGGGGGAACTGAATGACCTTTTCCGATATTTTGTTTACCAAAACCGATGGTACCGCCACCATTACGATCAACCGGCCCGACTTCCTGAATGCGTTCCGCACGCAGACGGTTGAAGAGATGATTGCGGCCCTGGAGGATGCCGGGGCGGACCCGGCGATCGGCGTGATTGTGATCACTGGCGCGGGTGAGCGGGCCTTTTCTGCGGGCGGAGATATCAAGGAATTTCAGCCGGGCGGCTACGCCGGCGCCTCCTGGACCGGCATTGGTCTGCGGGTCGATACCCTGCACCGGCTGATCCGCACGGTGCCCAAGCCGGTTATCGCGGCCGTCAACGGGTATGCCATCGGTGGCGGGAATGTTTTGCAAGTCGTCTGTGACCTGAGTATCGCCGCCGATACTGCCATCTTCGGCCAGGTCGGGCCGCGCATCGGCAGCTTTGACCCGGGCTTCGGGACGGCCTACCTGTCCCGCCTGGTGGGGGAACGCAAGGCGCGCGAGATCTGGTTTACCTGCCGGCGCTACACGGCCCAGCAGGCGCTGGAGATGGGCCTGATCAATGCTGTGGTGCCCGCCGCCGATCTCCCGGCGGAAGTTGCGCGCTGGTGCGCCGAGATCCTGGCCCTCAGCCCGACCGCGCTCAAGATGGTCAAATACTCCTTCAACGCCGATACCGAGAGCATTGCCGGGATTGGTATGCTCGGCTTTGGCGCGGTGGGCCTCTACTACGGCACCGAGGAAGCAGCCGAAGGCCACCGCGCCTTCCAGGAGCAGCGGCCCACGCAGTTTGAGCAGTTCCGCGCAATGCCCGGCCGCTCGCCGGATAATCCTGATGACTAAATCGGTAGTGGGCACCAGGGCCACGATTACCTGCTACCAGGCCAGCCGTTATCCGGTCTCAGTCGTGACCGCAGTATCCAGCATGAGCGCCTGAACGTAGTTGCGATCTCCTTGCAGCAATGTAATTAATCCAGGCAGTTTGTCACTGCCTGGTGCATACCGTCCATGTTACCAATCCGTCACCGTACGTGACGACACGCCCAACTGGTCAACGACCACGCCCCGGTAGGACCACGCATTTCCCGCAATGTTTTCAGATATGCACGAACAGCCAGCATAACTCACCGTGTAGCCCCAGTGGAAAAATGTTCATACCCGGTATTTCGCCTGTTTTGAGAGTTTATCTACCGGCGTGTCGGTCATTTGTACCCTGTGCGGACGCGGCTGGATGCGCCACAAGCGCAGACCACCGGCCAGTTCGCCGAAACGGATGAGGCGAATAACCAGGTGGGGCTCCATCTGCTGGTGGGGCTGCCGGACTTTGGGGACATCGGGGCGGACATCCTGGCGGCCACGCTGGAGATCACCCGGTCGGTCAGTGCCGAGGAGGTCTGGACGGTATTTGTGGCGATTGTCACCGGGGACACCGAAGATCCGGCGCTGCTGGTGGCGAATATCCTCTTCAGCTTTCTCCCGGTGGTGGGGGCCATCCCCGACATCTACACGCTGTTTGTGGATCCGAGCATCTTTGTCAAGGCGCTGTCGATCATCGGGATCGTGGGGAGCATTGGCGACCTGCCGGCGCTGCTGGGCGTGACGGCACCACTGGCGGGGGCGGCCTTCCTCGCGGATGCGTCGGTGGCGGTAATCAAGCCGCTGGCGCGGAACACGCCGGATGCGCTGGTGGTGCTGGACCGGCTGAACATTGAGCAGGCGTTTACCGTGGGTGGTGACCTGATCCTGGTGGGGGTGGATGAACTGATCGTCCTGGACCGAGGGCTGGGCAGTTCGCTGGACGAAGCGGTGGGCATTGTCCAGGATGTCTTTACCGGAGCCACGCGGATCTGGGACGACTTCGGGGCGCTGACGGCGCGGTCAGGGCCGGACCTGCTGCTGGAGTTGGGGATCACACCGGGCAGCCTGCTGACTGGGCGCGTGCTACGCCAGGGCAGTGACCTGTCACCGCAGAGTATGCGGGCGGTGACCAATATTGGGAATGATATACCCGATGTTGGTAATTTGAGTGATGAGGCGGCGGAGGGGTTAGGCGAGGCGACAGAAATATTTGGAGAACAGAAGACCCGACAGATATTTTCTGATTGTTTGACGAATGCTTTTGGTGAGGAACCAGGATCGAAAGGTCCGGGTCTTGCCAGTGTATTACCCTTGTCCGGCTTATGCGGAACATCTCTTGCAATATTTAACAGCTTAACACCAAAAGCCCAACAAGGGTTTGGTAAAATATCCTCGGCAGATGCTCGTGGTATCCTTCTCAATAACCCAAATGCCGAAAGAGTTGGGAAGCTCCTTGATAACATCCCTATAGGGGAGAGTTGGTCTTCTGAAGCGGTACAAGGTGTCGAGAATCTGGTTAATCGTAACCTCGATCAAGCGGCACAGAATATCTTTGCAAACTACTCAGATGAGGTTGCCAAGAATTCATTTATACTACTTCGTAAGGTCACGACTGATTGGAGCGAAGATGCGGTGGAGGGAGTAGCACGTTTAGTTAAGCTTACTGCTGGTCACGATGTAACGAAAGCAGAACGGATTTTCCGAAAGACAGGCGGAGCCAACACTGGAGAAAAAATGTTCCGTCGCATCAAGCTCGCCGACGATCAAGCAATTGATGGTTGGTCGAGTTTTGTTGGGCAACTGACGAGTACAGATAACTGGATACAGGGGGGATATCATGTCCTTCATTACATGGAAGAACTAGGATTTGAAAATGTTCGGGCTGTGGAAGTCCGCTTGAAAGGCAACGTCGGAGGTAAACCTGTGACTAGAATCTACGATATCGTTGATAACGATAACTATCGCTTCGAACTCAAAAGTATTGAAAAGATGAGAGCCGGGGATTTTGAAGAGCTGACCAGGGATTTAGAGATACTTTCTGATGAAGATCTGAGAAAGTTAACATGGGTTTTTCGAAGACCCAACGCGCAACAAATTGCAGACGGTGCTTACACGCCAGAGCAAATGAAGCAGGCTGTCATCGAACATGTCAAGAAGATTAGGCCTGATGCCTATAGTGAAGGTATCTTTACGGAGGCAAATATCGATTTTATTGGGAATGGTTCCTTTACGGACTTCTAGTAGAAAGGACATTGCAATGATGAACTGGCTTCAAAAGGGCAATACCACAAACAGGCAACATTTCACTGCGGCAGCGCTTGCGTTGCCACTCACCCAGATATGGCGGACAACCCTTTCTGATGCGATCCTGGGGCAACCCATCGCTGTGGAAGATGCGGTCTACGTCTGTTCGCTCGCTGCCCTCTACCGACTTGATATACAGACAGGAACCATTCTCTGGGAGTATCCGTATGCTGCACCGCCGCCCCCCCGCATCAATGCTATCAAGGTATCACCTGCAATCTGCGGTGAGCGTATTTTCTTCACCGATATGGTCGGCACCCTGTATTGCCTGGACAGAACTCAGGGTGATCTGCGCTGGCAACATGATTACCTGGGTGCGCACAATGAACCGCTGTGTGTCGACAACCAACATCTCTTTACGAAAGCACACCTTCGTGGCGAAACAACTGTTTACGGCTATGCATGCTTCAATCTGGAGGGTGATCTGGTCTGGTTCCAACCAAGTGCGGGGACGCCCAGCACAAACGCGGCGATTGAGCAGGGCAAACTGATTTTCGGTGATAGGAACGGGTTTGTCTCTGCCCTGGATACCATCAGCGGTGCGGTCATCTGGAGCATTAAGCTTCAGGACTACCTCACCATCGAACGACCACGTCGGGGGGTCGGGGCCAGCGCGGACATGCATGCTACTGGGGTACCCATGATTATCAATGATACCATTATTCTCACTGTGAATAATCCGCGCAATCTTTGTGGATTAGACCTGGTTACCGGCGCCATGAAGTGGCACTTGCTCGCCGATGCCGACTTGCCGCTCCGCGGCTCGGCACAGTGTCTCGCGAGCGATGGGCAGTCGCTCTACTACGTGGTACGGAATTTCTTTCGGCGGGTAGACGCCGCTCATGGGCAGATTACCCTCACAACTGACAATCAACGCCACGCATTGGGTGAGTCGCTGGCGCGAGCTGGACTTGTCGCTGGGCGCTACTATCTTGCCGGGTTTGATATGAGCCAGAAGGTAGTGGCATTCGATAGAACTACGGGGACGATTGTATGGGAATTTCATGCGGACGATGACGCTGGAGGATTCAGTGATGCTGGCATTTATGCCCACAAGAAGTTTATGATTGGTCGCAATAGTGGGCATATCTACTGCTTTGCTGCGCGGTCATAACGATGAAAAGGATTAGTCCAGTGAGGTGGAACCAATGAGGACAGTGCATGAGTGGCTCCTGCATGGTCGCACTCCGGCACGGCATACGTTTACACCTGAGACGGTGTCGCTGCCGTTGCGTCTGGCCTGGCAAACCCAATTAGATGGGGCAATTTTGTCAGCCCCCACCTATACCCGTGGCAGTGTCTATGTTTGTTCGCTGGGTGGCATCTATCGTTTAAATGCCCAGAGTGGAGACATCCTTTGGCACCATCCGTGTAAAGGAGTGCCCTCACCCCGAATCAACGGGTTTAAAACGTCACCGACTCTCTGGGTTGACCGGATCTACTGTACTGACACGGTCGGAACAATCTACTGCCTTGATCAGGAAACCGGGCAGATGCTGTGGGAGACCGATTATTTTGCCGCATCAGACGAAGAGATTTGTAGCTATAAGGATACTTTATTTACTCGGTATACCCAGCCTACAGGGGAAGAGTTTGTGCATGGCTATGCCTGTCTTGACCCCAACGGAGAGATTATCTGGATGCGGTCATGTTCGGCACCAGTCTGCACCTATTGTGCGATTGCTGCCGATAATCTGATTTTTGGGGATGTGAATGGGCAACTCTATGCCTGGGATACGACAAACGGCATGCTTCGCTGGCAGACAGATCTGACGTTCCCAACTAAAAATGCGGAGATTGCGAACACTGGAACTCCGGCCATCAAGGTTATGGCGGACGGGATGCCAGTCATCGTTGATGATATGATCCTGATTAATGTCACCCATCGTTGGACGTTTTGTGGGCTAGATCTTGCGACGGGTGCAGTTCAGTGGGCACATGTATCCAATGGAGTTGCTCCACTCTGTCAAGCTACTGATGCCCAACGGATGTATTATATGTCGCCTGGTTTCATGCGGTACCTTGACATCCGGACGGGTGCGATGCATCAGGTCAACTATAATGATCCAGAACACGAGCGGTTTATGCTGGCGGGATCAGGTATAGTGGTGGATACCTGTTACTTTACAGCATTGGAAACTAGTGAAAGGATTTTGGTTTTTGATACAACAAGCGGCTCGGTTTTGTGGGAGTTTAAAGGCAAAGGTGGGTTTCGGGATGCTGGCATCTTTGTAGATGGTAGTTTTATTATTGGAAATAACCATGGTATTGTCTACTGCTTCGTTACTGCATAAACATTATACATTTGCGTTTTTTACTGGCGAATGAGTGTTCTCGATGTAATGAAAGAAACCCAAAACGTACATGATCGGGTACGCCGGTTGGTCACGCTCCCCGATGCCGGGGCGCTGCCCCTGATCCAGCAGGCGGTGCAGGACACCGCGGGGGTCCGCTGGTACGATTTTGGTGACCGGGGAGCCGTGGTCTCCACCGGCGATCCGCAGGTGCGGCTCTGGCCGTTCTACCAGGCGCTGCTTGAGCGGGTCGTCCAGCACCTGGCGTAGGAACACGGTTTTTATCGACATGCGAACCCAACCACATCCAAGGAGCACATTATGCTATCACATGCCCGCCTGCCCCTGTTCACCAGTCTCGCGCTGGCCCTGGCCCTGCTGCTGGCCGCCCTACTCAGTCGCGGTTCCGCCCGCGCCGACCGGCTCGCCGCCACCCTGCCCCCGCCCGATGCTCCCGCCTGGGTGATCTGGGAGACCCACCCCCCGGTCCAGCGTGTCACCCTGGCCGGGGAGACCCTCTGGGCCGGCACCTCCCAGGGGCTCTGGCAGTGGGACCGCACCACCGGCCCGGTCGCGGCGGTAGATCTCGGCCCGGGCTTCCCCGCGCGCGATGTCCTGGCCGTGGTCGGCACCGCCGAGGCCACCTGGGTCGCCCTGGGGGCCGGTGGCGTGGCCCGGATTGCCCCCGACGGCACCGTCACCCCGCTGGACCTGCCCGCCGGCATGCACTCCCCGGTCTGGGATCTGGCCGTGGCCGGGTCCGACCTCTGGCTGGCGACCCGGGGCAGCGGCGTGCTCCACTACGACGGGGCGACCTGGACCCAGTTTACCCGGGCCACCGCCGCCCTGCCGTCGGATGAGGTCGCCACCATTGCACTGAATAGCCGGGGGCAGCCCTGGATCGGCACCTTCGACGCCGGGGTCGCCACGCTGAACGGGGCCACCTGGATCAGCTATGCTCTGCCCACCAGCATCACCAGTCCGCTGGGAGGGAGCACCCCACTGCCCAACCAGGCGGTGACGGATCTGGTGCTGGACGCCACCGATACGCCCTGGGTGGCGTCCGACGGCTCCGGCCTGCTGCGGCTGGACGGGGTCAACGCGCCCGCCGGTGCGCCCCCCGTGCGGGCGGCGCCGGTGGCCGAACCGGCCGGGCCATGGGTCTTCTACCTGCCGCTGGTCGCCGCCGGCCCGGCACCGGCCCAGGCTCTGGTGGACCCGGCGGCCGCGCAGTGGACCGTCTACGACCCGCGCAACTCCGGGCTGCCGGGCACCTTTGTGCAGCAGATACAGTTCGATCCAGCCGGCAATCTCTGGGTGGGCACGCTGGGGCACGGGGTGGCGCGCCTGGCCCCCGACCGCCAGACCTGGAGCGGGTTCACCACCACCGACACCCCGCTGGCGACCGATGATATCCTGGATGTGGCTCCGGATGCCGCCGGCGGGCTCTGGCTGACCAGTTATGACGTGGGGCTGGCCTACTATGGCCCGCTGCCCGACCCGGCCCCGCCCATGGATCTCGACCCCCGGGGGCAGCCAACGCCGCCGCCGGCACCGACCACCGGCTACACCCTGGGGTTGGACCCGGAGAGCTTCACCTGGACGCTGGGCCGGCACAGCGATGGGGACGCGCACCGCTTCAGTGGCGACCTCCAGGCTGATGGGCCGATCACCCTGACCCGCGCGGTGGAGGGAGGAACCGTAACCGACAACCGCCTGGTGCTGGATACAACAACCGACGGCGGCGACCAGGTGCGTTTTACGCTGGACCGCGCCGTGACGACCCTGACCGTGCGCCTGCAGATTGACGGAGCCTCCTACCCGCTGGCGATCCGGGTGGGCCGGACGGGGGCACGGCCGGGGACCGCGCCCTTCCAGTTGGCGGTGCCGCAGCCGCAGCCCCCGCAGGTGGTGGCCCTGGCCGACCCGCTGACCGTAGACGAGGGCAGCCTGGTCTGGTTCAGCGGCAAGTACACCGATCCCGACAGCCCCACCGGGCAGACGTACCACTGGGATCTGGGGGATGGCACGCTGGTAGCGGACACCCTGGCCCCCACCCACGCCTATGCCGATGATGGGCACTTCCCGGCCACCCTGACCGTGACCGATGTGCATGGCCTGGTCGGGCGCGCCACGCAGCCGATCACCGTGGTGAATGTCGCCCCGGTGGTGGATCTCTTCGCCACACCGGATCAGCCGATGACCGGGGAGATGATCACCATCACCGGGGAGCTATTCGATCCGGGCAGCGCGGATACACATACCGCGACCTGGGACTTCGGGGATGGGCATACGCTGGTGACGACCGACACGCTGACGACCACGCATACCTATGCGGCGACCGGCAGCTACACCGTCACGCTCACCGTGACGGATGATGATGGTGGCGTGGGGCAGGCCAGCCTGGTGCTGACCGTCGCGCCGGGCACCGTGACGCCGACCGCCACCGCGACCGGCGACCCGGCACCCACGGTGACGGCGACGCGCACGCTGACGCCGACAGCCACCCACACCCCGACTAGTACCGCGACGGGCACGCCTACCATCCACCCGACGATCACCGCCACGCCGACCGCCACGCCGCCGGCCGACGTAGTCTGTGCGCCCGCACCGTTTGGGGGGGCGACCGGGTTCAACCTCTTCATCCTGGGGGATCTGCAGCAGCAGTATACCGACACCGAAGGGCGGCTGGCGGTTGGGGGCAATGCCACGCTGACCGGCTATGGCGTGGGGCGGGCGCTGCCGGCGGCGGCTGATGCCACGGATACCCTGATCGTCGGCGGGCATCTGACCTACACCCACGGCCAGGTTTACCACGGGCAGGTGGCCTATGGGGACGGGGCGGAGCTGACGAGCGTCACCCTGCTCACGGGGGCGGCGCGGCAAGACCGACCGCTGGACTTCGCGGACGCGGCCGCCGATCTGCAGGCCCGGTCAGCGGCGTGGGCCGCGTTGCCGGCCACCGGCACGACGCAGGTCACCGACTGGGGGGCGATCACGCTGGCGGGGAGCGACCCGCAGCGGAATGTCTTCACACTGGCCGGGGCGGATCTGGCGCGCGCCACGTCGCTGACGATCCGGGTGCCGGCGGGCGCGACCGCGCTGGTGAACATTGCCGGCACCACACATCAGATGCAGCACTTTGGCATCTTCCTGGAGGGCGTGGACCGGGAGCAGGTGGTCTACCACTTCCCGGACAGCGAGCACCTGACGCTGGCGGGGATTGGGGTGCTGGGGAGCATCGTGGCGCCGAATGCGGCGATCAGCTTCCCGCAGGGGAACCTGGACGGGCTGCTAATTGGGGCCAGCCTGGACGGGGGCGGCGAGTTGCACCACTATCCCCCGGCGGTCTGTCTGCCGGAGCCGGCCACGCCGTAGCCGGACCAGCACGCGAACTGAGGACGATCCGGTTGCGCCCCCCCGCTGCACCTATGCAGCGGGGGGGCGCGGCGTTGGGCCGTAAGACCATGCTCCCAATCCTCGTTTCCTGCCGGGCAATCGCCGTCTCATACCAATTCGGTATCACCCCAGCAATCAAGCGTAACCGGCGCAACCGGCGCAACGGCTGCACATCCCCGCTCATTATCTCTGCGTCCTCTGTGTTCTCTGTGGCTATGACAACAAATCAGTATCAGCATCGGTCAGCGCGGCGTGCGCGGCATCTACCTGCTGCTGCACCTCCGTGCGCACCTGCGCCATCCGCTACCCGGCCAGGTTCGGTCGCGGTGCGCCAGAGGGCGTGGACAAGATCATCACGCGCGCCTGTCGTCAGCGCGCCGCAACAGCCGGCGCACCAGCGCGCCGAGCAATAGAACTCCCAGCGCAAAGCCACCCCACAAGAGGGACACCGTGATATGGACAACCAGAGCAAAGGGGCTGCTGGTGTTGCGCCCGATATAGTCAAGCAACGAACAGGGATAGGGCGGGATATCCATCACGCCGGGGCAGGTGCCGTCGTAGGTTGCGATGGCTGACACCACCGCGCCCGCAAAGAAGAGCAGCGGTGGCATGACCACAAAGGCAGCAGCGCCGATCCCCTTCCCACGGTCGGGTCCGGCGCTGCTGTGGTGTGTTGTTCATATGCAATGGAGTTCCTTAGCGATATGTGCGGTACTTTTCCGCTCACACCGACGCGCCGGTCTGGTGGCCTTCCAGTGGCTGGGGCAGGGCTGACTCGGCTTGAGCCGCCCGGGCCTCGGCTGTGGCCGCCTCCAACCCGGCGACAATATCCGTCAGCAGGTCAAACAACGTCTGGGCATACGCGCTGTCTACCAGCGTGCCAAACTGCTCGGCATGCAGCCGCTGCCCATCCAGTTCAATATTGGTTATCTGCTTGAGTTGCAGCAGGCGGTAACGCAGGGGCCCGTGGCGACGACCATCGGTGCCGAAGAGGTTGAAGGCCAGGCTGCGCGGCCGGCTACGTATCAAAAAGCGCTCATAGCCAATATGGTACAGGTTGCCGCTGCCATACACCTGATTAAACGCCGTCTCGGAGGCGACCTCGGCCCGCTCGTAGGGTCCGCGCAGACGCACTATTCCATCCACTGGCGCATTCAACGCCAGTTCAATGCGCGTCCGGGGTGCGTGTCCGCCCCCCAGCCGCGAGGTGTAGAGGGTCAGCCGGTAGTTGCGATAGGTGCCGATGACCCGCTCCGGTCGGCCCAACCAGAAATTGCCGGTCTGGTAGGTCAGACCAGTGTGTTGGGCCAGTTCCCGCCAGGGCTGCTCGCGGAAGCGCGCCTCATGTGCTTTCTCCGCCAGCGAAGTTGCCGCCAGCAGAAAAAAGACCCCGACGAGCAGCAGGCGCGACCAGATATAATCCTGTTCGGAGAAGACGACAATTCCGGCTCCCAGACTGGCAAATGCGCCCAGAATCACCCCGATAATTATCAGATGCCCGCGCTTCCCCCGATTGCCCGCCGCGCCATCGCCATCCCGAACTTGCCCCGCCTGCCCTGATTGGTGTAACTCATGCTGATCCACCGTTCCACTCCTTCCACGAAGTAAGCTTGCATGTACTTCCTGGTTGCATGATACGGATTGTTGTTACGAGACAGGCACAAACTGTGCCAGGGGGATTACATTTCTAACAGGGCGACACACTCAATATGCGGTGTCTGGGGGAAGAGATCGACCGGCTGAACCTGCAGCAACTGGTAGCCCGCGTCAAGGAGCGGACGCAGATCGCGCGCCAGAATGCCGGGGTGGCAGGAGATGTAGGCAATCCGGGGTGGGCGCAGTTCGACCAGTGCTGCCAGTGCCGCCGGGTGACAGCCGCGCCGGGGCGGATCAAGTATGGCTGCATCAAAGGGTGGTTCAAGCTCGGGCAGCACTCGCTCCACCGGGGCGGTGATAAAGTCAACACTGCTGATATTGTTGAGTTGGGCGCTCCACTCACCATCGGCGACGGCCTGGGGATGCTCCTCAATGGCGACGATTTCGGCCAGGTTGTGCGCCAGCGGCAGCGCAAACGTCCCCGCACCGCTGTAGGCATCCAGCAGCCGCGCTCCCGGTGCCAGATCCAGCCCACGGCGCACGACATCAAGCAGCGTAGCCGCCTGGGCGGTATGGGTCTGGAAGAAACTATCGGGCGCAAGCGAAAACACCACATCGTCCAGTTCTTCATGCAGCGTAATCTCGGGCGACGGCGCATCCGGATCATCAGTAAACTGCCAGGTGACATCCGCCAGGTAGGGCACACGCGCCCGCCAGCGTTGCGCCAGCGCCGGGATCGTGCCCGTCCCATAGATGATGGCGGTAGCATAGCCATACGCGGCACTGGCACGGAGCGTCACCTGCTCCACCTCCCAGGCGGTGGTGTCAATCGCCGCGTGCAGTCCCGCCAGTGCCGCGTTGAGGATCGGCAGCAGCAGCGGATCGTGTGACAAGTTCACAACGTGGTGCGTTCCGGCGGCGTGGTAGCCGATATGCGTCCCCTGCACCCGCAGATGGGCCGTGTTGCGGTAGCCCCACGGATGCCGGGCCGGTAGCATGGGTGCTACGGGCGGCTCGGACAGGTCGGCCAGTTTTGCCAGTTGCTCGCTCAGGATGGTCTGCTTGAAGCGCAATTGCGCCGGGTAGGCGATATGCTGCCAGGGGATATGGTCCGCCCCCGGCAGGCGCGGCGGGACACGGTCGGGTGATGGGGTTAGCACCTCGACGACCTGCCCATGCGCGAAGCTGGACTTGCGCTGCTTCAACCGCACGCGCACCCGCTCGCCGGGCAACCCGCCACTCGCAAAGATCACACGCCCCTCCCAGCGCCCGACACCCGCGCCCCCCTGGGCCATTCCGTCAATATCCAGTTCGATCTCGTCAGGGTATGAACTCATGAAAATGCTTTCAGTCTCGGTTAAACCGTACAATGATACTTCAATAACACGACTTACGCAGTTGACGAGTAAACCGGACGCTTCACCCGATGAAACCCGACTCGCCTGCCGGGTCAACCACCGCGTAAGTCGTGTCAACAAGCGATGGTATTCTATTTTATCATCTTCATCAGTGTAGTCAGCCGACTGTTGGCGCAAAGGGCGGGCCTTGTGCCCGCCCCTGCAATGTCACAACCGTGCTGCTCCGTTCTCAGTTTTCCCGTTCCCGGTTCTGAAGTTCTCAGTTCTCCCGTCAGTTCTTCGGTATCCCCTGCACCGCAAGATAGGCCGGGCGCGGGCTCCAGTCCGGGTTAAGGATGCCGAAGGACGCCTGCTCATGCAGTGGCTCGCCCCGCGCGTTCCATGGAATGGCAAAGTTCAGGTTCCAGAGGAACATCCCGCCAACCCAGGGCGCATAGTTCTGCCGCCCGATCTGGTAGGCCCGCACAATATACTGCGCCTGCTCCTCCAGCGAAGTATCGTTGCCATACTCATACCCCGGCGTCGTGTTGGCCGTGGCCCAGCCAAACTCCGTCACCCAGATCTGCCGGTCGCCCAGGCCGGTATCGAGCATCGCCTGCCGCACATCTTCCAGGCGGCGGAAGTAGAACTCGCGGCTCTCCTGCCAACCGGGAGGCCCGGGGTTATCCGGCCAGAGCGTGTCCGGCGGGTTGTTCTGCCCACCCGGATGCGCGCCGATCACATCGACGTGGGTACGGAAGTTGGGATTGTTAAACATCGTCCGGTAGTAAGCCAGATCACTGACCGCAATATCCGAACGCTCGGTCTCGGTGGACGAGGGCGAGGCGCTGACCACCACCGCTGCCGGATCGCCGGCCTTGATCGCGTTGTAGGCCGGCACCAGCATATCCACATAGTAGTTGGCATCGGCGACCCGGCCGGCATTCTCGATTGCCAGGTTCTGCTCATTCCAGACCTGGTAGGCATCGACCCGGCCGCGATAGCGTGCGGCCATCTGGCCCATAAAATTGGCAAACTCATCAAAGTTGGCCCGGCTCGGCATACCATTCCCGCCGTCGGACGTGGCCCAACCAGGTGAGCGGACAACGGTGATCAGCAGATTCAGCCCGGCAGCCTCTACATCGTTGACGATATCGTCAAGCTCTTCCCAGCAGATACTGTAGCACTCGGTGCCGGGCGCGCTCTGCAAATCCTCCCAGGCAACCTGCTGACGCACCCAGCCAAAATCAGCATTGTTGACCAGCGTCAGCACGCGGTTGCGGTTCTGCCAGTCGGTGCCCCGCTCGCCATAGAGATGCACATTGAAGCCATAGGCAAAGGGATGGGGCAGGGCATTGGCAGCATCGCGCGGCGCAAAGGCCGGGTTGCCCTGGTGGTTGGCATCGCGGTACTCATTCCCCAGCAGCCCCAGCAGAATGCGAAACTGCGGATTGGGCTCCTCGGGATGCCACTCCATACGCTGGCGCTCAAAATATTGTACCCAGTAGGTATTGCCGTCGGCCTGGTTGACCTCCTGGAACTGCTCCGAGATCGGGCGGCCAAAGACTTCAATCCCGCCGTTGTTCAGCCAGAAATTGCGGAAGGGCGCGGGATCGTTGCGCAGGGTATGCTGCGTCACATCGTCCCAGGTGCCATCGCCGGGGTTGGGTACCGACTGGAAGGGCGGCTCATTCTCGCGGCCCTGGGCCAGTTGCTGCCCCAGCAGCCGCCCCAGCACATAAAACTCAGTGTTGTTCGGGCTATAGTTCTCGGGATGCTCCTCCAGGATCGCGCGTTCGAAATACTGCACACGGTAGAACTTGCCTGGCTCGGTAAAGCTCTCCTCGATAAAGGGCTGCGAAATCGGATAGCCATACACAAACAGGGCGTTTGGCGTCTCCTGCCAGGTCTCCAGAAACCAGTTCACCGCCGCGTGCCCGGTCTGCTCAAAATAATTCACCCGGTACGGCGGATAGGTCGGCGGAACGTCCTGCGCCTGCCCGACCTGGGGCCAGGACAGCAGGGTGACAAGTATGGTCAGGGTTAATGCAAGCGTGACGACACGTCGCAACATGAAAACAAAACCTCCTCTAGCATGCATGGTAGTATTCCCCATCAGTGGCACAGCACGACCAGGGTGCTGCCCGGTGTGGGCGACACATAACAAACTCACCTATGAAAATGCAGGTCCGGTGCGTCATGTATCATACCACAGAATAGCTAAACCGGTGCGGGATAGTCCGCCGGATCGCCGACATCTGCCCAGGGGCAAGCGTACTGACCGCACGTTCGGGTATAGCAGTCCTGAATTTGTCGTAGTGCCGCCTTCAGGCGGTTGGGAACGAATCCCTACGAACCAGTTCACAACCACTTTAGGATTGCTATATAATCATAAGCAGAGCGGTGGAGCAGAGGGAGCAGGATGATGCAATTCGGAACGCCGGCAACCCGGTATGACTGGTTTATGGGATTGGTCGAAAAGCGCCTGTTAGCGCCACTGCGGCACGAACTGCTTGCGCCGTTGCGTGGGCGGGTGCTGGAAATTGGCGCGGGCACCGGGATCAACTTCGCCTACTACAGCCCACCCGCGCAGGTTCTCGCCGTGGAGCCGAACTACTGGATGCGCATCCCGGCACGCCGGCGCGCGGCCCGCTCCCCGGCGCAGATTGTGCTGACTAACGGCCACGCCGAGCGGTTGCCCGCCCCGCCAGGCGCATTTGACGCGGTTGTGAGCACTTTTGTCCTATGTAGCGTCGCTGACCTGGAGCGTTCCATCGCCGAGTTGCGGCGCGTGCTGCGCCCCGGCGGTAAAGCCTTGCTGATCGAGCATGTGCGGGCGGAACACCCGGTCTGGCGCGCGCTGCAGCACGCCTGGAATCCCTGCCAGTATCGGCTGGGCGATGGTTGCCGCCTGACCCGTGACACGGTGGGCGCGCTGGAGGCCGCCGGATTTGCGTTGCAACAGGTGCGGGCGCTGGGTGGTGGTATCCTGCCGCTGCGGGTTGTTCGGGCGGAGTGTCGGTAGTCCGTAGTCTGTAGTCTGTAATTTACCGTCAGGTAGCCAACAAACCGGCTGATGAAGTTTGAATGTTTAATCCGGATATCGCCGTTCAGGAGTCCCGGCTTCAGCCGGATCAGGCGTTCTCGGCAGGATGCCGCTGTCCCGGCAGGCATGCACCGGCGAAAACCGGGATTCCAGATCCATAATTCGTATCTACACAAGGAGAAATATTATGTCAACTTTAACCGACGATGCCCGCGCAATACTGTACGAGTGGGTCGAGTCCGACAGCCTGCGCAAGCACTGCGAGGCGGTGGCCGCCGGCATGCGCCACTTTGCCCGCAAGCAGAGAGCCGACGAGGATCTCTGGAGCGCGGTCGGGCTGTTGCACGATATGGATTACGAGCGCTACCCCACGCTGGAGAAGCACGCGGAGGCGCATCCTTTTGTTGGTGTGGCCTACCTGCGCGAAAACGGCTGGAGCGAGGAGGTCTGCCGGGCGATCCTCAGCCACGCGGACTACAGCGGCGTCGAGCCGATCTCGCCGATGGAGCGGACGCTCTACGCGGTGGATGAACTGAGCGGGTTTGTGACGGCGGTGGCGCTGGTGCGCCCGGACAAAAGCATCGACAGCGTGAAGGTTTCCTCGGTCAAGAAAAAGATGAAGGACAAAGCATTTGCCGCCAAGGTCAACCGCGACGATATTCTCAAAGGTGCGGAGAAACTGGACATGCCGCTGGAGGAATTGATCCAGGAGGTGATTATCGCAATGCAGGCCGATGCGGAGCGGCTCGGGTTGCAGGGTTGACGGATCTCACAGCAGCGTTACCCGCAATGACCAGCCAACCCAGACAAACAGATAGAGCCCGATGAACGTGAAGAAGACAATCGCCCCGGCCATGATCTGGCGCGTCTGCTGAATTTCCAGTTTGCGCTGCTCATCGGCCTGCTCATACTGCCGTTGTGAGGGGAAGAAGACCGCCCCCAGCCCGGCGATGATCGCGGTTGTCAACACCCACCAGGGCGGATTGGGCAGTTGGGCACTGGTTTCCTCAAGGACGGAGGACGGTGGTGCCAGGAATGCAGCATACAGTTCCGGGTAGACCACACCCAGTGTACCGGCTGCACCGATAAGGACAACCAGCCAGCTCCAGCCAACGCGCATCACATGCCTCCATAACCTTCACAACCGGTCATCGCACGCAATCAGATAAGATGATCCTGCTACGACAGGGTGCCGCAGCGGGATAACAGCCTGCTGACAGATGCGTGGCCTGAAGGTGACAGATTATTTACCTGGGCACAGGGAATACCCGCACCCTGGTGCGGAGGGCAGCGCGAATGCGCGCATGAATTGCCGGTAGCTTATCTACCTTATTCTTTGCGCGCACCGGTTTCAACAACCGGCAGATCAAAGGCGTACCCGGCTTCATGCACCAGGAGATCCTCGGCGTCGGCAAAGAGCGCGCTGCTGCCACAGGAAACACCGTTGCGGTCCAGGGCAATATAGGCGTCGATATCGGCACGCCAGTGCAGTTTGCCGATAGTGCGACCATTCGCGTAGCACTCAAACCAGGTCGTATCATCAACCACCTGCGCAGTGACGATTGAAACGGGGCGTCTGTCCGGGGCAAAGGCTTTGAAGTGATCAATTGCACTCATACTATTCCTCCCTCAACTGTGTCCGCTGTGGCACGACGGCCAGAAACATTCTGTTACACCTACCTTAACAGCCTGGGTGGATGCACACATCGGGCACCAGGCGGAAATGAGCTAAGGCAATGGTGTAGTCACAGATTCATACTGACCACTTCAGTGGAGTGTCGTGTAGCGATGCCGGGGTGATATGAACCTGTCTGAAAGAATTCGCTCGTTGTCATCCAGATAAAGCCCGAACTACCAGGAAGTTCCGTTCCGTTACTCCTACGAACGATCTGTACGACGGTTTTTCAGTTATGTGTCGTACGACCCTGCCACGTCTAGTGTATCAATGCATGCGTACCAATCTGTAACCCGGCGGTGTGTCCCCCCGCAATAGAACAACTTACTGGCTGCGTTTGTGGCGGCTGATCAGCAGCTTATAAACCGTCAGCGCGACCAGGAACATTACCGCGATACCGAATGAAACGAGTGGCTCGAACAGAGCCGACAGCATCACCAGCAGCGCGGCAACGACGGTCAGGTTATACTCACTCTGGCGACTCATGTCCTGTTCTTCTTTCTCGTGCGATTGTATTGGAATGATCTGCTCCCCGTCCTCTGTCCCAGCATATCCCAGCCATTGCTTTTACGCCTCCGTCAGAGGGTATGAACATGCTCAACCGGGAGGCGAGACTTTGCCCTGGTCACATGACCAGGACAGCCCGATCAGTCTCACCGCCGTACGGCTTCCCGTTCCGGTGCGCCAACTTCCCGGCTCTGTTTTTCCGCTTCCGGCAGTTCAACCGGAATCGGAGGCACGGTCAGACGGGTGTCCAGGCCCACCTGCCCATAGCGCATACGCACCCAGAACAGGATCAGCAAGCTCCCGACGATAATCGCCGCAATGCCTATGAGCCCCGCTTCCGGCCCGAATGCACCGCCGGTCCAGAGCGTAGGCCCGCCCTGCTCAATGGCAATAACGCTGGTCTGCGAGGAGCCACCGCTGACGGGAAAGCCAAAGACATTTCCCTGGAAGAAATTCCAGGTAATATGCAGGCCAATCGGGATTGCCAGGCTGCGGGTCAGCACATAACCCAACCCCAGGAAGAGCCCGGCCAGGACCAGATTGATTGTGCTCCCAAAGGTGGCATTTGGATTAAACGCGTGGAGCACGCCAAAGATGGCGGATGAGATCAGCCACGCCGTCAGCACCGCCCCTATCCGACCGAGAAACGCCAGACCCTCGGCCAGGTTGCGTAGCCAGTAGCCCCGCGCAAGCAGCTCTTCCTGAATGCCAACGGCGACAAAAAAGATAACCTGGAGGAATATCGCCAGAGCAAATGACCGGGTCGGCACCGCGGTCTGCCAGGCCCCGGTAATCGTGATCCAGCCTGCTGCCAGTTCCACCAGGAAGATCAGCGTCATCAACAGCGCGCCCAGGCCCAACCCAAAGCCAAAATCCAGCCACCAGTTGCGGTTCAGATGGAGCCCAAAGTCAGGAAAGGGCCGCCGGTCCAGGAATTTCCCCGCCAGCCAGACACTGAGCAGCATACTGAGCAGGATTCCCAGCGTATTGTAAAGGAACAATACCGGCGAATTCCGGCCCAGGGGCAGGCGATTCAGTTGAAAGAGCAACTGTGCAAAGATCGTCAGGATGATCGCACATGCCAAGAAGAGGATCACTTGAAGTAGTAACCGCCAGAAGGTCCGCAGTCGGCCCTCCGGCCTATTCCGAAAGATTTCTTGAACCGTTGCAAGCATAGGCATCTCCTTCCCTACGGAAAATGTAGTTCACACGCATTACGCGGTCACGCAACCGGAAGAGCATTTCGCCTCCGGCAGGGTGGAACATGACATCCTTTCTGGAAAAGAAGGGGCTCAGAGAGTTCCATTTTCCAAAAAGACCGGAAAGGTACGTAGTACCAGACTACCGCCGGCGCATCGGCTTCCATCTGGTCAAACATTCGGTTTGAATGTCAACCGCGTAACTCAAGCAGTTCATAATTTCCGTAGCATATTCCGTACCGTGAAGGCAACCAGCAAAGGAGGGATCAGGGGTTAGCGATTAGGGCTCAGGAATTGCAGACTGAGGCATGCAACTCCGCGTACCGCCTGGGATCTTATCGCGGGCTGGAAGGAGAAGAATAGAGATTTCTCAGACGTTCACCCGGCATACATCCGGATTGGAGGTAAATCCATGGTACGGCTTGAACTTCCGCTGCGCCGGGCTTACCGCTACAGTGGCATCCACCGCCAACCCAACCCTCACACCGGCATGCAGCGCTGTTTGATGGTGTCGGTCATGATATCCAGGGTGGTCAACACACACTCCGGGGGATCGCCCTTGCTGATAAAGCCGTCAACGTGGGCCTCCAGCGCCGATCGGCGGGCCTCCGGTCGCCCACTCAGCGCGACGATCTTCAACTCGGGGTAGATGGAGCGCAGGTCCAGCAGCAGTTCAACCATCTGCTGCGCCGGTTGGCCGGGTAATTCCCAGTCCAGCAGCAGCACATCGGCATGCGTTACCTGCAGTTGGTCCAGCAGTTCATTTGCCTTGACTGCTTCACCCACAACGACAAACCAGGGTTCTTGTTCCAGCAGCAGCCGCAGTGCCGAGCGGACCTGGGCCTGGTCATCAGCCAGTAGGATGCGGAGTGCGTCGGTATCTTCAAACATGCGAAAACTCCTGCGGTGGCTGTCCCGCCTGGACAGCAAAGGAACGAAAGCCGGAATGATCATAGCGCGTACGATACGCTATCCAGGGTAGCGCAGATCTCCCGTAGATGCTACACACACCTGGGGAGATTTTTAACTGGTCGCATGGTGAGGTTTTACCCTGGTCAGGAGACCAGGTGGTTTTGCACCGCCAGGGCCACCGCCTCGGTGCGGCTGGAAACTCCTAGCTTGGAGAGGATACTGCTGACATGAAACTTGACGGTTGAGCGGCTGACCACCAGCCGTTTGGCGATTTCGGTATTGTTTAACCCCTCGACAATCAGCGCCAGAACTTCCAGTTCGCGGGGGGTCAGGTCAAAATGGGGCGCAGGCGCATGCGTTGCCGCATGGATCAGTGCCTGGGCCGCCTCGGGCGCCAGGGTCGAACGCCCGGCATGCGCCGCGCGGATCGCTTCGACCAACTCGTTGGCGGAAACATTTTTGAGCAGATAGCTGATCGCCCCGGCCTCAAGCGCATTCTGGACCAGTTCCTCCTCTTTGAAACTGGTCAGCGCAATCACCTGGATATGCGGGTGTTGCCGGCGAATCTGGCGGGTAGCGGTTGCGCCGTCCATCTCCGGCATCACCAGGTCCATCAGCACCACATCCGGCTGCACATCGTCACACAGGCGGATGGCTTCCACCCCACTCCCGGCCTCGCCAACCAGTTCCAGATCCTCGAAGGCCAGCAGAAAGGCCCCCAGACCACTACGCACAACGGCATGATCATCAACAATTGCCACGCGAATACTATTTGCCTCGCTCATAACCTATCCACCTCACCTGCATCTTGCCAGGTAACAAATACCTGGGTTCCCTCCCCCGGTTCACTCTCAATGCGTAAATCCGCACCAATCGCCTCGGCGCGCTCGCGCATAATGCTCAGGCCCAGACTGTCCGGCGGGGTATCGGCCAGCTTGAACCCGCGCCCATCATCGCCAATATGGAGCATCACCCGGTCAGGCTGATACCGTAAGATCACCGCCGCCCGGCTGGCCCCGGCGTGTTTGGCAACATTGTTGAGCGTCTCCTGGGTAATGCGGTAGAGTGCCACTTTGACCTCCGGCGGCAGGTCACGTTCGCCCTCCACCGTGAGCATCACCGGCACCCGCGCCCGCCCGGTGATCGCCTCGGTCAACTGGCGCAACAGATCGGCCAGACTCGCCTCGGTCAGGGTGGCGGGGCGTAGCTCCAGCAGCAGCGTGCGCATCTCGGCCAGCGCGCCCCGGGTCAACTGGCGCAGTTCCTCCAGGCGCTGCCGACCCATATCCGGGTTGCGCTCCCAGAGCCGGGGCAACACTTCGGCAATCAGGCTGGCGGAGAAGAGCGTCTGCGTCACCGCATCGTGCAGATCGCGGGCCAGGCGACTGCGTTCGGCGGCGACGGCGGTGCGTTCGGCCTGTTCGCGCAGTCGCGCATTCTCAATCGCCAGGGCAGCCTGATCCGCAAACGAGACGGCCAGTTCGATCTCCTCGGCGGAGAACTCGCGCGGATCGGGATGGTAGACGGTAATGCCCCCGTAGACCTCATCTTTGATGATCAACGGGACTGCAAGCAGCGCTCGGAACTGTTGCAGTACCTCTTTGATCAGGGCGCGCTGCTGTGGCTCCTCAACCGGGTTGCCCTGGTGCGCCAGATAGGCCACGGTATCCGACAGGGCGACCGGCCGGCGCGACTGGACCGCGCGGCCGGTCGCGCCCCGCCCGACAATCAGATCAATCGTGGCATATTCGGCCGGCAACCCTCGATAGGCCTGGATGCTGAGCCGATTCTCCTTCTGGAGGCGATAGATCGCCGCGGCGTTGGTATTCAACAACCGACAGGCCTGCGCTACAATATAATCCAGGATTTCCTCCAGCGGTCGGTTCGAGTTGAGCACCGTCAGGATACCGCGCAATCCCTCGGCCACCTGGCGGCGGCGGCCAATCTCCAGCGCGCGCTCCTCAAACCGCTGCTCCAGCGTCTGGTAGGCGCGCATGCGCTCGGTGTTATCGGTGACAAAGCCCTCGATCAAGATCTCGCCGCTCGCAGATGAGCGCATACCGCGCCCCTGCTCCCACACCCACTTCTCCTCGCCGGCAGCAGTAATGATGCGGTATGCGCAGCGGAAGGTCGGGAAGGTCGCCCCCGTCTCCAGCGGGACGCGAGGTTTTTCGCCTGGCTCCGTAGGGGCGCGAGACTTTTCGCTCCTCCTGATCACCTCCTGAATGCTATGCCAGACATTCTCCCGATCCTCTGGATGGATCAGATCCATGTAGGTGATGCCCGGGCGCTGAACCAGATCAGATGAGTCATACCCGGTCAGATCGCGACAGCCCTCGCTGACAAACTCCATGGTACGCTGGTAGTCGCTGTAGCCGCGGTAGGCCATACCGGGCAGGTTCCGCATCAGGGTGGTCAACACCTGCTGGGTCTCCTTGAGCAGAGTTTCCGCCTGACGACGCTCGATGATCTGCTCCTGGAGAAAGTCATTTGCGCGTAGCAGTTTGGCTGTCCGCTCAGCCACCTGCAACTCTAGCGCTTCTCGCGTCTGCTGATGGGTGGCAATGGTCTGCTGGTAGGTATCGGCGGTAGGAGCGGACGATGGCTCGTCCATATCCATAGAGGTGAAAGATTGTTCGCCACCACCGAGGTAAGCGGGATGCAGTTCAAAGCAGCAGGCCGCCGCCCCCTGCGTCTGGCATTCCCGCTGAACACAAACCAGGTCGGGTTGACCGAAGATTACGCCGGCGCAGCCGATGAGTAACCCGGCAGTGTAGGCGCATACCGGCGCATCAGGGGTAATTTCGTGCTGGCGCGAGGACCAGACCTCAAAAGTATCCCATGCCCGAATACGCAACCGCCGCAGCGCACCAGATGGATCGGCCTCCCGGACCAGTTCGAGTGTCTCAACTTCAAATCGACCGGAGCCCAGCGCCTGGTATGCCGCCAGGCACTCCCGCAGGAGTTGCCCTGGATCGTGGGCTGCACCCGCAGCACCGGGTTCCGCGTGGGCTTCACCCAGGTTAATCGCCTGTTGTGCGTTGTTCGTCGCCTGCTCAAGCAGTGAGCGAGCAAGCGCCGTGCCGCTGTTCAGTCCGGCCCGCTGCAAAATCACATCTGTCAGGCGGGAACCAACCAGCGCACGCATCTGCCGGCGCAGTTCCCAGAGGCCCGCACTATCCACAAACGCCATCCGGGACGCGCCAGACTGGAGCACGCCCGGCGCTGCTTCATGCAGGAGTGTCGCAAGTTGTGAGCCCATAGCCTGACCTTCCGTCAAATCCGCTGTTCCCTATGCCCTATCCCCTTGCCTAAAGTATAAAGGATCTGAGCACACTTTGGAACGCATACCCCGGCATTTTTAATCTTCCGTGCCGCCTTCCAACTCGGCCAGGCGTGCCGCGACACTACGCAGCAGTGCGGTATCCCGCTCATTGATGCCCAGTTCGGCCAGTGCGCGCCCCACGGCGGGAATCGGGTGCGAGGGTGCCGGGGTGTCGGCAGGTCTGGTTGCTGCGTCCGGCGCGCGGGCATCGCTCGTCTCGTCCGCGGGGGCTGCCGTCTCAAGCGACCAGAGCGGAGTCGGACGTACGCGCCGGACCAGATCCCAGCGGTAGAGCCGGGCCAGAAAGCGCGCATACCCCTGGGCGGCGCGCTCCAGAGTATGTTCCTGCGCAACATAGGCCCGCGCCTGTGCGCCCAGCGTTGCGGCCACATCGGGACGCCCGGCCAGCAACCGGCAGTAGGCTAGAATCAGCGCGCTCTCGCCGGCATCGGGGTCCACCTGCGCCGCAACATCCGGCGGCAGTTCGGTGAAGGCTCCCGTGGCGCTGACCAGGGTTGGGCGACCGGCCCCCAGCAGCCGCAACAGGCTGGCGCTGGTCTCGCCGGCCGTGGGATGGCGCAGGTTCAGGCAAATATCGGCGGCGGCCACATAATCCTCAAAGGTAGCACGCGGTACATAGCCGGTAATTGTAACCACGTCTTCCAGCCCCATACGCCGGATCAGCCCCGGCACATCGTAGTGGGGCGACATGCTGCCGACCAGGACATAGCGAGTTTCAGGGTATTCGCGGTGCAACTCCAGCAGCGCCCGCAGCGCCGGTTCCAGCCGCTTGTAGGCATTGATATGGCCGAAGCTCGCCAGCAGCAGCGCATCCGGGGCAACACCCAGCCGCGCCCGCGCCGCCGCCCGTGGGATGGCAGGTGGTAGCGGCACGCCCATCGGCACCACGGAGGTCGGCAGTTCCGGCTGCAACGCCTTGACCCGCGCCTGCACATAGCGGCTGTGGGCCAGCAGTCCCCGCGCCGCCGCAACCACCGGCTCACACAGGGGAAATTGAAACGTTGCCTCGGTAAAGCGCCCCCGGATCATCAGTTGCGCAATATGTGCCCCCTCCTCGCCGTAGCGCGCCTGCATCTCACGCACATACCGTTGCACATCGTGCTGCATATTGGCGGCATACCAGAGCATAAAATGGTGCAGCACAAACTCATGCAGGACGATTACGCCGGGCAACCGCTGTGCGGCCCGCCAGATCCCCGCGTGGACCGGGCTATTGCCCATGTGATAAACAATCGCATCGTAGGGGCGGCGGCGGTGCGCCCGTTCCAGCCGACGCAGAGGTTGCACTTCCAGGTGGCGCGCCAGTTGCGGGTTGTCCGGCTGCAACCCATCCTCCAGGTAGAGCGTAATATCAGCATACTGGCCCAGGTAGGGTAGCAGTTCTTCGCTATAGTCCGAAATTCCCGACGACGCCGGATTTACGGGTGAGCAGTAGGCAATCCGTGGTATCTTCATGGTCGGCTATCCTACCATTTCCGGAGAACAGCGGCAAACAGAATGGTCACTGGTACTTTGTGCAAACATCAATCTAACGGCTGATTTGTGAGATCTATCCAACCCAATAATTGACAAACCCAGTCTTCTATAGTATAGTTTATCCAATAGGCAACGGTTTCAGCTACGTAGCTAGTCGAAACACGGCCCGACGGCAACCTCACCAGGGAGAACGAGGAAGCCAGGGCAACAGCGTATCCCCATCTCGTTGGATCACTTGGCGTCTGTACTCTATTTCGGCCCATGTCAGGCCAGTGCTGGTGGAAAGCAACCTCCACAAGGCGCTCTTGTGGTGTACCCTGCACATGGATGATCGAACCTCCGCGCGGCAAAGATGCAGCCTGGAGCGATAATTCGGTACAGATACGGTTACAATTCTCATTTTTAGCGCCAATGACGCTCGCCTGGCCCTCAGTGATGTGAGGACTATTGGCGGGCGTTTGCGTTCTTCAGAGATAACCCGGGGATATGCTCGGTTAAGTTACCACTTTGCACATACGACGCACCCACGTACGACATACGTGACGACCCTTACCAACGCGTTCAGGGTGATTATAAAGCGCAGGGGCGCAGGTTCCCCCACAACATACGCAGCGACCCTTAACAATTCTCGTCCAGGGTGATCATTCCTGCTTCGTCGCTCCAGGAAAAGCTACCCCTTGTATTTAGTAAGGTGTAAGTTATGCAAGTTCCCGCTCACAGCATTCTTCAGCGCACGTTGTACGATCCATGGTTTGAACACGATGGCTGTGGTATCGGTTTTGTGGCCCGCATCAGCGGCCGGCCCGATCACGATATTTTACAGATGGCCCTGACTGCGGTCGGCAATCTGGAGCATCGGGGTGCCGTGGCCGATGACGCCAGGACGGGTGATGGTGCCGGCGTGTTAACCCAGCTCCCCCGGCCGCTGCTGATGCGTGAATTGGAACATCAGGGAATTCAGGTTGATGCCGCTGATCTGGCTGTCGGCATGCTCTTCTTGCCCCAGGATGCGGCTGCAGATGCGGCCAGTTGCCGGATTATTACGCAGGCATTGACCGAGCGTGAGCTTGCAGTGCTGGCCTGGCGCGATCTGCCCATTAATGAAGAGGCGCTAGGGCAGCGCGCCCGCGCGGTGATGCCTCGCTTCCGCCAGGTGATCATTGGTCGGGGAGCCGGTCTGGATGACCAGGAGTATGAGCGCCGGCTCTTCCTGGCGCGTAAGGCGATGGAGGTAGCGTTCCAGGAACAAAACCTGGCAGCCTACATTCCCTCGCTCTCATCCCGCACGATTGTGTACAAGGGTCTGATGCTCGGTTCATGTCTGTCCAGTTTCTTCTGTGATCTGCAAGATCCGGATTACACCACCTCTATCGCGGTCTATCATCAGCGCTACTCGACCAACACATTTCCCACCTGGGACCGCGCCCAGCCCTTCCGTATGCTCTCGCACAACGGCGAGATTAACACGTTGCAGGGCAATGTTAACTGGATGCGCGCCCGTGAGCAGATGCTCAACTTCCCGGTGCTGACCGGCGTCGGCAACAGTGAGCCGGTTGCCCCGGTGATCGACGCCAACGGGAGCGACTCGGCTATGCTGGATAACGCCCTGGAACTGCTGGTGCTCGGCGGGCGGGATATTCGCCATGCCATGACAATGATGGTGCCTGAGGCCTGGGAGAAGTTCCCCGACATCGCTCCGGCTCTGCGTGCCTTTTACCAGTACCACGCCTGCCTGATGGAGCCCTGGGATGGGCCGGCCGCGCTGACCTTCTGCGACGGGCAGGTCGTCGGTACCGCGCTGGACCGCAATGGACTGCGCCCGAACCGCTATCTGGTTACATCGGACGGTCTGGTCTTCAGTGGCAGTGAAGTGGGGGCTATTCCCATCCCGGAAGAGCGGATCGTCCACAAGGGGAAGTTGGGGCCCGGCCAGATTATCGCCGTCGATACGACAGCCGGTCACTTGTACACCAACGAAGAGATCAAGGATATGCTGGCCGAACAGCAGCCCTACGATCTCTGGGTGGCCCAGCACTTTATGCCGCTCGAGACGCTGGTGGAGGATGTCGCGCCGAACCTCAACAGCACCAGCAATGGGCAACTCCCCCCCGATCTGGACAGTGGAGCGCAACCCGAACTTGAGGCGCGGCAGATGGCCTTTGGCTACACCAGCGAGGAGCTGAATGTCATCCTGAAGCCGATGTTGCGCAACGGCCAGGAGCCGGTCGGCTCGATGGGCGATGATACCCCGGCCGCTGTGCTCTCACAGTATGAACTGGGGCGACCACTCTTCCAGTTCTTCAAGCAGCGCTTTGCCGAAGTGACCAACCCGCCAATTGACCCGCTCCGTGAGGAGTTGGTGATGTCGCTGCATCTGGCGCTGGGACGCCGTCAGGGTCTGCTGGACGAGACGCCGGAGCAGGCGCATCTGCTGGGGCTCTCCTCGCCGGTACTGACCGATACACACCTGGCAGCTATTCGCGCCAATGACGATCCGCTGCTGCGAACCGCCACGATCAGCGCGCTGGTGCCGGTTACGGCCCTGGAAGAGCAACCCGATCAGGCGCTCCAGGCGGCCGTCTCCCGCCTGTGTGCCGATGCAGAAGCGGCAGCCCGCGCGGGCACGGCTATTCTGGTCATCAGTGACCGGGGCGTAGATGCGGATCAGGCGGCTATTCCGGCGCTGCTGGCACTGGGCGCGGTGCATCATCATCTAATTCGCACGGGATGGCGCTCGCATCTCAGCCTGGTGATCGAGAGTGGCGAGCCGCGCGAAGTGCATCATCTGGCATGTCTGGTGGGCTATGGCGCAGAGGCGGTGAATCCCTACCTGGCGCTGGAGAGCGTGCGCGCCCTCAAGCTGATCGAACTTAGCGCGAAGCAGGGAAATACCAACGGCAACGGTAACGGCAATGGCAACGGCGCAACCGACCTGGAGCATGGGGTGGTCGCCGTCACGCATGCCACCGAACTGGCGCAGGCCGAGACGAAGTTCATCCAGGCGCTGGAGAAGGGTCTGCTCAAGATCATGTCCAAGATGGGCATCTCGCCGGTGCAGAGCTACTGCGGCGCACAGATCTTCGAGGCGGTCGGGCTGGCGCAGGAACTGATCGATGCCTGCTTTACCAATACGCCCTCGCGGATCGGCGGGATTGGCTTTGCGAAGCTGGCGCAGGATGCGCTGGTCCGGCATCAGCGCGCCTTTGGCGGCGAGGCACCAAAACTCCCGCACCCCGGTTTCTACAAATTTAAGAAGGGCGGCGAGTATCACGCCTACAGCCCGGCGGTCGTCCACGCGCTGCATAAAGCAGTACAGAGCGAGGATGCGCTCAACGGCGACTCGCACTCGGCGCTGCGGGGCTACGGGCGCTACCGGGCCTATGCCGACCTGGTTAACAACCGCCCGCCTACCGAGCCGCGTGATCTGCTGGAGTTCGTATCTGCCGGGCCGCCCATTCCGCTGGAGGAAGTCGAGCCGATTGAGGCGATTGTGAAGCGCTTCAGCACCGCCGCGATGAGCCATGGCAGCACCAGCAGCGAAGCCCACGAGACGCTCTCGATTGCGATGAACCGGCTGGGCGGGAAGAGCAACAGCGGTGAGGGGGGCGAGGCTCCAGAGCGCTACAAGGATGAGCGCAACAGCCGGATCAAGCAGGTCGCCTCCGGGCGCTTCGGGGTCACTCCGGCCTACCTTGCCAGCGCCGAGGAGTTGCAGATCAAGATGGCGCAGGGCAGCAAGCCCGGTGAGGGTGGGCATCTCCCCGGCCACAAGGTCAGCGCCGAAATTGCCCGCATCCGGCATACGGTACCGGGGGTGTCGCTGATTAGCCCGCCACCGCACCACGACATCTACAGCATCGAGGATCTGGCGCAACTGATCTATGACCTCAAGCAGGTCAACCCCGCGGCGCGCGTATCGGTCAAACTGGTGGCAACCGCTGGTGTCGGTACCATTGCTGCCGGTGTTGCCAAGGGCTACGCCGATGGCATCCTGATCAGTGGGCACTCCGGCGGAACGGGTGCATCGCCGCTCAGCAGCATCAAGAATGCCGGGATCTCCTGGGAACTGGGGCTGGCCGAGACGCAGCAGACGCTGGTACTGAATGGTCTACGCGGGCGGGTACGGCTGCGGGCCGACGGTGGCTTCCGCACCGGGCGCGATGTGGTGCTGGCGGCCCTGCTAGGCGCGGACGAGTTCTCTTTTGGTACGTCGGCGCTGATTGCCGAGGGTTGTGTGATGGCACGCGCCTGCCACAACAACACCTGCCCGGTGGGGATTGCCACCCAGCGCGGCGACCTGCGGGCGAAGTTCCCCGGCAAGCCGGAGATGGTGATGGCCTTCTTCCGCTACATGGCCCAGGAGATCCGCGAGATCCTGGCGTCGCTTGGCCTGCGCTCCCTGGAGGAGGCGGTTGGTCGTACTGATCTGCTGTGCCAGCGCCAGAGTGGTATTCCCAGTGCGGATCTGCTGGATCTGACACCGGTTCTGGCGGCCGGCAGCTACGGCCCGACCGACGCGATCCGGCATAGCGGGCAGGATAACCCGCTGCCGGCACAGGAGACGCTGAATGCCCGGTTGCTGCATGATGCGCGCGGGGTCTTCTCCGGGCGCGGGCCAGTAGAGTTGACCTACAATATCGGCAATGGCGACCGCACCTTTGGCGCGCGGCTGGCGGGAACCATCGGTCAGATGTTTGGCGAAAATGGACTGCCGCCCAACATGGTTAATGTCACACTCCATGGCAGTGCCGGGCAGAGCTTTGGCGCATTCAACGCGCCGGGCATGCATCTGACGCTGATTGGCGAGGCCAATGACTATGTCGGGAAAGGAATGGCGGGCGGGGTGATCGTCGTTCGCCCGAACGAGAAAGCGCGCTACGCCTGGCAGGAGAATGTTATCGCCGGCAATACCCTGCTCTATGGTGCAACCGGCGGGGAGTTGTACGCCGCCGGGCAGGTGGGCGAGCGCTTCGCCGTACGCAACAGTGGTAGCACGGCTGTTGTCGAGGGTGTGGGCGACCATGGCTGCGAGTATATGACCGGCGGCACGGTAGTGGTGCTGGGACAGACCGGGCGCAACTTTGGCGCCGGGATGACCGGCGGCGTGGCCTATGTGCTCAATGAAACCGGCACGCTGGAACAGCGCTACAACCCGGCCCTGGTCCAGATCGACCCGTTGAGCCCGCAGGACGAGGCACGAGTACAGCAGTTGATCCGGCGGCATATTGAACTGACCAACAGCCGGCGCGCGGCCGAAATTCTGGCGCACTGGGATGTCTACCGCGCCCACTTCTGCCGGGTGATGCCGCGGGAGGTCGTAGCCAAACTGGAAGCAGCCACGGAGGGATTGCCGGAGCCGGCCGGGCCGCGCCCCCGCTCACGCCACGAGACGGTAACGGCCTGATACCGATGTGTTGTCATAGCCACAGAGTACACCGAGAACGCAGAGATGGTACACGGGAATGTGCTGGCCCTACGCGTATTACACCCGTTCCGACTGATTGCTGGTTTGCCGGCAAAGTGGTTATGAGCATAGAGCGCACCTGAAACCACGCGAACGGCAAAACGCGGCGCGAATGAACTGTCATTCGCGCCGCGTTACTGGTTGGGCAAGGATACACAGAAGCGTGTCCCTACCGGAACAAATCGCCCTGCCCTCCCGTGTATGCACTGCGAAGTTGCAGCGGTGAGTCCTTGCCAGAAGAACGCTGCAAACGCGCGGAGGCGCGTCCCTACATCTCGCCCAGCCGGGCCAGTTCGCGCTCAACCCGGAAGGTGGGCAGATGCGTGGCTGACCGGGGGGCCATCAGGTTGTAACTGCTGATCTGCCGGTTGAGCGCCACCAGCCGACGCCGGTAGTCGGCACGCAACCGCGCCTGTGTGGCCTCGTCCAGGGTAGACCAGTGCTGCTGTTGCTGCGCCAGCCAGGTGTTCAGGGCTGCCTGCTCCGCGTGGATCTCCTTTTGCAGTTCGATCCAGGGCGGGGCAAATCCGGCGTTCTTGAGCAGCCGGAAGGCCGCGCGATCCTCGGCGGGAACGGTCGCGTCATCATCCAGGTTGAGCGGCTTCCCGGCTCCCGGCAGATCTCGAAATGCGCCCGCAGCCTCGGCGGCCGCAACCCGCTGATCGACCAGGCTGCGGAATGTCCGCGCGGTCACGGATTGGCGCGGGGCAGGCTGTTCCTCTTCATGGTCGGGGGATGGGGGCGAATGCGTCATACGCTGTCCATTTGAGTCTCTGCTTGTAACATCACGTCATACTATAACACGAGTTACGCGGTCGGTTCCAAATTAGATGTTCATCTGGATGAACGCCCCGATTCGCCTCCGGCAGGGCGGAAGATCCCATTCTTTTTCACAAACATGTTGCACAAAGTGCAACATGTTTGTGAAAAAGATAAAAACAGTCCCATGCTGCCGCAGGCGATTCTGCCGTTCACCGGGTGAAACGCCCGGTTTGATGAACCACCGCGTAAGTTCTGACTATAACACGAGTTATACCGATTTGTTGTCATAGCCCCAGCGCACACCGAGGACGCAGCGATGATCCACGGGAACGTGTCGCCATTGCTCAGTCGTGACCATAACAAACGTCCCCAGGCCGAATGATCGACCTGGGGACAGGGGAATTACACATCTCCCGGGATTGTACCTGATTGGACCGGCGCTACCAGCAAAATATCAGTGAACGACCATGACCGGGCAGTGGGCCCGTTGTGCAACCACGTTACTCACACTCCCCAGCAGGATGCCCCCGATCTGGCTGTGGCCACGCGAACCCAGCACAATCAGATCGCAACGCTCAA
>DAOTVB010000169.1:0-16600 GCA_034436755.1 Chloroflexaceae bacterium
CTCGTCGGTTCCGGTCGCCCGCCCGTCACCGTTGTCCTGGGCAAATGCCAGGCTGCCAATGCGCCCACCTGCCAGCGCCGCCAGTGCCGCGCTGCCGCCTGCCAGAAATTGTCGTCGTGTGATGTTCATCAAGAAGACCTCGCTGCCGAGCGTTGTACCGGGGCCAATTATACCATCCATCGTACATCTTTGGCGGGCGGCAGCCAGGCTGTCGCCTGCAATAGTCCGGTCAAGAATCGGGTATACTTGGGGCAGATTGACGCGCCCATCAATTTCTCTCTGATTGTACGAAGTGGTACCGGCGAAGGAGCGCTCCATGACGCAGCTTGACCTTGAGTTGTTTTTTACTCCAATTCCTAAACGGATCGGCCGCCTGCGCGAACTGGCCTATAATCTCTGGTGGACCTGGCATCCCGAAGCGCAAGACCTCTACTCACAGATTGACCCCGATTTGTGGGAACTGGTCTACCATAACCCGGTGCGGTTTCTGCGGGAGGTGCGTCAGCGCCGCCTGGATCAGGCCGCCGGTAATCCCACCTATCTGCGGCAGTTTGACAGCGTGCTCAGCGATTTTGATGCCTACATGCACGCCGCTGATACCTGGTGTACCCGGCAGTATCCGCTGACGCAGGGCAAGACGATTGCCTACTTTAGCGCCGAGTTTGGTCTGCACGAGTCGCTGCCGATCTACTCCGGGGGTCTGGGTATTCTGGCGGGCGATCATCTGAAGGAGGCCAGCGATATTGGCCTGCCGCTGGTGGCGGTCGGGTTTATCTACCCGCAGGGCTACTTCCGGCAGCGGCTTGATCGGGAAGGGCGGCAACTGGCCGAGTACCAGAAGCTCAACTTCGTCGATGTGCCGGCGATCCCGGCGCGCACACCGGCCGGCGATGAAGTGGTGGTCGAAGTGGAACTGGCCGGGCGACTGACCTATGCCCGGGTCTATCGCATCCAGGTGGGGCGTACGCCGCTCTTCGTCCTGGATACCGATATTCATCCCAATGTGGAACAGAACCGTGAACTGGCGGCCCGGCTCTACGGCGGCGACCATGAGATCCGCCTGGCGCAGGAGGTAATCCTGGGGATCGGTGGGGTGCGCGCGCTGCGGCAACTGGGGATCAACCCGACCGCCTGGCATCTGAATGAGGGACATGCGGCTTTCCTCCTGCTGGAGTTGCTGCGCGAACTGGTCTCCCAGGGCATGCCGATTGAGCAGGCCATGCAGCAGGTGCGCACACATACGATTTTTACCACACACACCCCCGCGCCTTCGCCCAACGATGCCTTTCCGATCAACCTGATTGAGAAGTTCTTCTGGCGCTACTGGCCGCAACTGGGGATCGGCCACGAGGAGTTTGTCAATCTGGCCCGCCAGGATCAGTCCTGGGGACCGACCTTTTCGATGACCACGCTGGCGCTGAACTTCACCGAGCGGGCCAACGGCGTGAGCAAGCTGCACAGCCATGTGGCGCGCGGCATGTGGCAATGGCTCTACCCGGAGAAGAGCCGCGATGAGGTGCCGATCCAGGCCATCTCCAATGGCGTGCATACCTCCTCCTGGGTTGCTTCGGAACTGGCGCAGATCTATGATGCCTACCTGGGCATCGGCTGGCGGGATCAGCTTGACGATGCAACGCTCTGGGAGCGGATCTATGATATCCCGAATGATGTGCTCTGGAGTATCCGGCGGCGGCTGAAGCATAATCTGGTGGCCTTTGCGCGGGAGCGTACGCGCCAGCGGTTTCACCTGCTACGCGAACCACCCGCTGTCTGGCCGGTACTGGAGGAAGACGTGCTGACGATTGGGTTTGCGCGCCGCTTTGCGCCCTACAAGCGCGCCACGCTGCTCTTCAACGACCTGGAGCGGCTGAAAGCCATTCTGAACAATCCGGGCCATCCGGTGCAGCTTATCTTTGCCGGGAAAGCGCATCCTGCTGACGAGGAGGGCAAGCGCTTTATCCACGAGATCTATCAGTTCTCGCTGCAGCCGGGCTTTGCCGGGCGGGTGCTCTTCCTGGAGGAGTATGATATTGCCACCGCGCGCGAGATGGTCAAGGGTGTTGATGTCTGGCTCAACACGCCGCGTCGTCCGTATGAAGCCAGCGGCACCAGCGGCCAGAAGGCCAGCCTCAATGGTGTGCCCAATATCAGTGTGCTGGATGGCTGGTGGCCCGAGGCCTACAACGGGCGCAACGGCTGGGCGATTGGTGAGGAGTGGTACCGCGAGCCGGAGGTGCAGGACCGCAACGATGCCCGCTCGATCTACCAGGTGCTGGAGGATGAGGTCATCCCGCGCTTCTACGACCAGCGTGACGCGGCGGGCGTGCCGGTCCAGTGGATTACGCTCTGCAAGGAGGCGATTGTCACCGTTGCGCCCTACTTCAGTACCCGGCGCATGCTGGTGGATTATATTCAGCAGTTCTACCTGCCGGCGACACTGCCGCATACCACGACAGCGGAATAACGAGGTGATCGAACAAATGTGGATTTTTCCGTAGGGGCGCGCAGAAGCGCGTCCGCCTGTAGATTTCCCAGTAGGGACATGCTGCTGTGCATTCGCTTACACATGCAAGAACGTGGTGATCGGGTGATGGGCACAGGGTAGCCGGGTGACACCAGAACAACCGTTACCTGCTACCCCCTGGAACAGAGGTCTGTGATGATTGACCGGAACGGCGAGGATATTTCTTTCAGGGATAATCCGCTCTGGTACAAGGACGCGATTATTTATCAACTCCATGTGCGTTCATTTGCCGATAGCGACAACGATGGCGTCGGGGATTTTCAGGGGCTGACCAGCAAACTAGACTATCTGCAAGATCTGGGCGTGACCGCTATCTGGCTCTTGCCCTTCTACCCTTCGCCCCTGCGCGATGACGGGTATGACACCGCCGACTACACCGGTGTTCACTCGATGTACGGAACGCTCCAGGATTTTCGTGGGTTCCTGGAGGAGGCCCACAAGCGCGACTTGCGGGTGATTACCGAGTTGATTATTAATCATACCTCTGACCAGCATCCCTGGTTCCAGCGGGCGCGCCGCTCACCGCCGGGTAGTTCCTTGCGGAATTTCTATGTCTGGAGCGATACCGCCGAAGAGTATAAAGAAACTCGGATTATCTTCAAGGATTTCGAGTTTTCTAACTGGACCTGGGATCCGGTGGCGCGGGCCTACTACTGGCATCGTTTCTACTCGCATCAGCCCGATCTGAACTTTGATAACCCGGATGTACATCGGGAAGTGATCAAGGTGATGGATTTCTGGCTGGGGATGGGCGTCGATGGGCTGCGCCTGGATGCCGTGCCCTACCTCTACGAGCGCGAAGGCACCAACTGCGAGAATCTACCCGAAACGCATGCCTTCCTGAAGAAGCTGCGTAGTCATGTTGATGCGCACTACAAAGATCGCATGCTGCTGGCCGAGGCGAACCAGTGGCCGGAAGATGCGGTCACCTACTTTGGCGATGGTGATGAGTGCCATATGGCCTTTCATTTCCCACTGATGCCGCGCATGTTTGTTTCGATCCGTATGGAAGACCGCTTCCCGATGACCGAAACCATGTACCAGACCCCGGCAATCCCGGAGGTCTGCCAGTGGGCACTCTTCCTGCGCAACCACGATGAGTTGACGCTGGAGATGGTCACGGGGGAAGAGCGGGCCTTTATGTACCGCACCTACGCGCGCGATCCGCGGGCGCGCATCAATCTGGGCATTCGGCGACGGCTGGCACCCCTGCTCCAGAATGATCGTAAGCAGATCGAACTGCTGAACAGCCTGCTTTTCTCGCTGCCGGGCACGCCCGTGATCTACTATGGTGACGAGATCGGCATGGGCGACAATATCTACCTGGGCGACCGCGATGGGGTGCGTACGCCGATGCAGTGGAGCCACGAACTCAACGCGGGCTTCTCGCGGGCCAATCCCCAGCGCGTCTTTCTGCCGGTGACGATTGATCCGGCCTACCACTATGAAGCCGTCAATGTCGAGGCGCACCAGGCCAATCCCTACTCGCTGCTGCGCTGGATGAAGCATATGATCGCCACCCGCAAAAGCTCGCGGGCGCTGAGCCGGGGCAGCCTGGAGTTTCTCTACCCGGAGAATAGCAAGGTACTGGTCTTCCTGCGCAAGTATGAAGACGAGCGGATTCTGGTGGTTGCGAATCTCTCGCGCTTTGTGCAGTGTGTTGAGTTAAACCTGGCGGCCTACGAGGGCATGATGCCGATGGAGTTGTTCGGACGCACGCCCTTTCCACGCATCGGTGAACTGCCCTATTTCCTCACGCTGGGGCCACACGCGGTCTACTGGTTTGCGCTGGAGTATCCGCACCAGACGCATACTGCGAATGGCGTGCCCACGGAGTATCGGGTGCCCACGTTGAGCGTGGGCGAGGACTGGACGACGATCTTTGCCCGCAGTCGGGCACGGACGGCGCTGGAGCAGGTGTTACCGGGCTACCTGCAGCAGCGGCGCTGGTTTGGCGGCAAAGCGCGTACCATCCAGGGGGTCGAACTGCTGGAGACGGTGCCGGTGCCCTACGAGTCCCCCACCGCCTATCTGACGCTGGTGCAGGTGGAGTATATCGAGGGCGATCACGAGACCTATGTGCTGCCCTTCACGGTGGCGCTGGGCGCGCAGGCTCGGCAGATTGCCGAGGAGGTTCCCCAGGTGGTGGTAGCGCATCTGCGCATCACCGGCTTTGACGACACGGCCATCCTCTACGATGCGCTGCGCGATAAGGAGTTTGCCCTGCTGCTGCTCGACTCGATTGCGCAGCATCGCACCTTCCGGGGGAGTGCGGGTGAGGTGATGGCGGCACCGCTACGTTCCCTGCGACTGCTGTCCGAGGTCAGCGCCAGCCTGCATACACCTGCAACCGGAGCCCGCACGGGTGGCGGGGCGCTGGCGGAAGGCCACGGTGAAGCGGCCGACCCGTCGATTGAGTTTACCTCAACTGTGACTACCTCGGATCGCAGCAACACGACGATTGTGTATGGCAACCAACTGGTGCTCAAGATCTTCCGGCGCATCGAGTCGGGGATCAACCCCGATCTGGAGATCGGGCGCTTCCTGACCGAGAAGATCTCGCTGGTACGCACGCCGTTTGTCGCCGGGGCGCTCGAATACCATCAGAAGAACAGCGAGCCGATGACGCTGGGGGTGCTGCGCACGCGTGACCCGCACCAGGGGGATGCCTGGCAATATACGCAGGGTGTGCTGGCTCACTATTTTGAGCGGGTGCTGGCACGGCAGGGCGAAGCCGGGGCGCTGCTGCTGCCGCACAAACATCTGCTGGATCTGGCCGACGAACCGGCCCCACCGCTGGTTGAGGAACTGGTGGGCGACTATCTGGCGACGGCCCGACTGCTGGGTCAGCGCACCGCCGAGTTCCATGTTGCGCTGGCCCAGGAGACCGAAGATCCGAACTTTGTGCCCGAGCCGTTTACCGACTTCTTCCAGCGGCCCTTTTACCATGCCATGCTCGGCCTGATGGCGCGGGACTTCCAGTTCCTCAACCAGCAACTCGATCATCTCCCGGAAGCGGTGCGTAATGATGCCTATCGGATTAAAGCGCTCGAGCCGGAGGTGCGGCGCTACTTTGAACCCTTCCGTGATCGGAAGATTACCGCGATGCGGATCCGCTGCCATGGTAACTACCATCTGGGGCAGGTGCTGCGGGCCGACAATGATTTTATGATCACCGACTTTGAGGGCGAGCCGGCCCGCTCCCTGGATGAGCGGCGCACCAAGGTCTCACCGTTGCGCGATGTTGCCGGCATGATCCGCTCCTTCCACTACGCCGTCTATGTGGCCCTGTTTGAGCAGCGGAACAGTGGGCACATCGGGGGGGTGGAACAGGCCACGCAGGACTCCTGGGCGCGCTTCTGGTATGTCTGGGTGGCGGCGACCTTCCTGCGTGCCTATAGCGACACGATTCATCTGTCGCCGCTGCTACTACAGACGCGGGAGGAGTTCAAGGTGCTGCTGGATGCCTACCTGCTGGAGAAGGCGCTCTACGAACTGGGCTACGAACTCAACAGCCGTCCCGATTGGGTGATCATCCCGCTGCAGGGGATCTTGCAACTGCTGGAGCACCGGGTTGAGTGATGCGCTGCTGTGCGTCCGCAGCGGTTGTGGGAGGGACGCGCGTCTGCGCGTCCGCATCCCGTCCGACTCCCGTTGTTCACACGACGTACGCGGTGGACGTTTGGACCACGAACACCACGAAATAAGCGAAAACCGCGAAACGGCCAATGCTGACATGCATCCGGCAATCCCGGATTTGGTGGCGGATAGCGCCTCCGGCAGGGCGGAAGAGTCTAGCTTTTTTCACAAAAAAGTCCCATGCTGCCGCAGGCAAATCCGGCCATTACCGTGCGCAAACGCCCAATTTGCAGACCCACCGCGTAACGCGTGTTATTCAAAACTGATGAATTGTACTGTTGATCCGCTCGCCCTTGCGGGCGAAGACTTCGGCCTTCAGGCTAGTGCGATCAATCGTCACACGGGTGAAGTTATCATCCGTATAGACCGGACTGGCATTCACCACGGTGTAGGGCTCCTGCGTGTTGACCAGCGTGCCGTCCAGGATAAACTCCCGGCTACGCGGGTGGGGGTAGGGCCAGAAAAAGGGCGATGAAACCACCGAGATAACCTTGAAGTCCGGGTCGTCCGGGTGGATCAACTCGGCGGACATCGACGCATGCACATCTCCGGCCAGGAAGACCACCCGGCGCACCTGTTGCCGGCGGATAGTCTCCAGCAGGGCGTTACGCTGGCGGGGAAACCCACTCCACTTGTCTTCCAGGCTCCGCCGCGCATCCGGAAAGAAGGGCACCGCCGAGGCAATCACCTTGACCTGCCCGGAACCGTCGGTGAGCCAGTTGATCAGCGCGGTCAACTGCTCCTCGCTTATGATCTCGCGCTCGTCTTCATCCTCGACCAGGTAGCGCTCGGTGCGGGTATCGGTGACAAAGAAGTCGCAACAGCCTTTGCTATACACATACCAGAGCCGCTCCGGTGTGCCGGTAATGCGCTGATCCGCCACCGCGAAGAGCGGGCTATGGCTGAGTTGGTAGGTGAGATAGGCATGGATCGCCGCCGGGTATTTCACCATCAGGTCTTTGTCGCTGCTGTGCGCAGGCCAGTTATCCTCAATCTCATGGTCGTCCAGGGTCATGTAGGTTGGGATGCGGCTCATCAACTCGCGGATGCCCGGTTGCGTAAAGACCTCCCGGTAGCGTTTGTTGTACTCGTCCAGGGTGGTATCGGGCGCGAGGAAGTTAAGATCATCGGCATAGATCTGATCGCCGACCATCAATACCTGGTCAGTCGGTTGCCCCGCATTGATCTGCTCCAGGATCGAGTAAAAGGTTTTATCACCGCGCGTGTCGAACCATGCGCCGCCAAACAGCCGCAGCAGGTAGCGGCATGAGCCGAACACAAACGACAGGGGCTGATTCGTGTCGCTGGTGGCCGTTGTAAAAGCGGCCACACTGGCCTCGCTCCAGTCGAGCCGGACATCCGGGGTCAGCATATCGAGGTCCATCTCGGAGAAGAACCAGCCAAACTGGTAGTCATAGCGCGTTGCGGGCGTCAGCCCGGCAAAAACCACAATGCCGGTCATGTCGAAGTTGGGGTTCATGTTGCAGAAGCGCGGCGGACCATAGTCGGCCTGACCTGCGGCGCGCAGCCGGGCTACGCCAAAACAGCGGCGCGGCCCACCGGGAACCTGCTCCAGCATGCCCCGCCCCCAGAGCCGCACCGAGGTTCCCGTTGTTGCCCCGACGATGGGGCCAACCGTCAGCGGGTGGATTTTCATGGAAACTCCTCTTCATCACACGCATTACGCGATGCTGCCTGTTCCCTGTAACGCGTGTTCATCAGGGCAAGATAACATCAACCGGTATCCGCCAGCCGGGTAGGGCCGGCTCGGCCTCGGCAATATCGCCACTGCGGTAGACGGTAGGATTGTCCGGAGCATCGGCCCGGTAGACGCATACAACCATGTCGCGCAACACATCGACATCCCAGACGACCAGTGTCCCGGCGGCGAAATAATCGGCGCGTTTTGCGGCGATCTCCTCCTCGGCAGCCGGGCCATAGTCATACTCGCTGCGTACCTCGGCAGCGAAGCGCGGCGCACCAGCAAGAAAATGTCCGCCTTGCAGTGGGCCGGGGTGAAATGCGGCATCAGGACTGAATGATTTGCGGGTCGGCAGGTTCACCGTGAAGCCGACATTATCGGGGAAGGCATACCCATTGCCTGTCTGCTGCTCATAATCATCCAGACTACGATAGATTTTGCCGCCGGCACGTCCCGGTATTCCGCCAGTCGGTGACATGAGCACAATTTCTCCGTTGACAATTTCGGCCTTGGCATTCTCCGGGAGTTGGTACAGGTCGGTGATGGTTGCCTCCGAGCGACTTTTCATAGTGTGCTCCTCTCGCCTACGCTTCGATCTGCCAGTTGTCGCCGGCGCGGACCAGCGTGACCGGCTTGAGGCCGTAGGGATCGGGGGCCACCTCGTGGGCAAAGTGCATCACCTCGATCCGCGCGGGAACAAACTTGATCAGCAGATAGTCAGCGCCCGTCGGTCCCGCCGGGAAGAAGGGCAGCCAGTCATCACGCCAGTAGTGCTGCCGCAGCGCCAGATCATCCTCCATGTGCGCGGTGCCGATCAGCGTCACATAGGCCGGCTCCGTCGGGGCTTGGTAGCAGACCGTGATCTGGTTGTGCTGCCGGATCTGCGCCACCTTGCGCGACTGGCGACTGGCTCCGAACCAGATGGTCAGGTCGGCTTCGGGCGCGAAGGGCTGCATCAGCCGGGCGTCGGCGGCCTGATCCAACTGTTCACTCAGGGTAATCAGGAAGCAGTAATCGGTGGCTACAATGCACTGCCGGGCAACATTGTAAACATACTCAGTGGTAAGCTGTGCCATGCCATGATGCTCCTTTCCACTCAACTGTAAACTACCGTTGTATCAACAACCGAGGAGAGAAATGTGTGCAAACTGCGGAGCAGGGGATGCTGCCGCAGGAGGGCAATAGCTTCAGCGGAGAGGTTGTTAACCAGCGTTTCAGGAAAATCTGCCTGCCCACCTGCAATCCGCGCCATTGTCTCTTTCGGGTGACGTTTTGCCGCATTCCATTCGACCAGGTTCAACTGTTCACCCGTGATCTGTGCAAAGAGTACCTGCTCTTGAAAAAAGACGCCTTCGATCTCCGGAACTGCCGCAAAAATCTCGAACGGAGTGCCGGACGTAGCCTGACCAAGCAGTTCTCGCAAAAAGTCGTACTGCTCTTGAATAGCTACACCGTCTTCCGTACCGGCATTAATAACCAGGGCCACGGGTTGCTGTTTGACCCCCAGGATCGAGAGGGAAAGAGACTGTGCGGCATAGCGGCCTGATCCGGCTACAAACGTTGTCTGATCCACTATCTCCTCCGGGAGCAGTTTTTTGAGCAACGTTGCACCGATCTGATCTTCGGTTACTACATACGCCTGTGTCATGGCAATTCCTCAATCTGAATATTATAGACCGGAAGACCGCGCTCAACACAAAACCGATACTTGGCAAGTAGAGCATGGCGCATAGCTTGCCGCTGAAGGGCATAAACGACCTCCGACCCATCCCAGAGCAGAATCGTTTGCGGTGCGATAAACCGTGCCAGCGTGATAGCCGGTTCGGTAAACCCACTGCGGCTAAAAACCAAACCGATGGCAGCCCCCGGACGGCGCAGCAGTTGATTGCGCAATTTGGCAATTGGTTCGATATTAGCGCGTTCCGCCTGATCTTTACACTCAACCAGGCAGGCAAGGCTGTCGGAGTAGACAACCCCGTCAATCTGCTCAATCTCATCGCCGCCGATGACTACGCGATAGGGCTAGCGAATTTCCGCCCCCTCGATCTGAAATGCGCGGAGAACGAGATATTCAAATGCCTTACCTGCCTCCCATCCCGGCGTTTCTCCTGCCACAATAGCCTGCCAGAGTTCTAACAATTTATCTGTATCGAATTGAGTGATAAGTTGCTCATATGCGGCTGTGTCAGGCATCGCGTAACTCTGCTTCCCTATTTCTCAACCTGCAAAATCTGCTCCGTCACCTCCTGCAGGTCCGCGCCGATGATGTCGGGCCGGTCCAGCAGCGGGTTGAGCACCATGCCGGGCCGGGCGATAAACGCAGCGGCGCAACCGGCCTGCATTGCGCCCGCCACATCCCAATCATGTGCGGCGACCAGCCGAAGTTGTCCCGGCTCCACGCCCAATGATTGGGCCGCCATCCGGTAGACCTCGGCGGCAGGTTTGAAGCGGCGCACGGTGTCAACCGACAGCGACTGTTCGAAGAAGTCGGTCAGCCCGGCGTTCTGCAACTGCGCCGCGACAACCTGCGGTGGTGAGTTGGTCAGCGTTGCCAGGCGCAACCCGGCGGCGCGCAACCGCTCCAGGCCGGCGGGTACCTCCGGGTGGGGCGGTAGTGCCCGCACCGTACCCATAATCTGGCTGCGATCCTCGGCGGAGAGCGTGACGCCATAGCGCGCGGCGGTCATCTCCAGGGCCGCCCCGGCAATCGTACCAAAATCGCTGTAGCGGTCAATAACCGTGCTGACCAGGGCCGCCTGGAGCACCTGCAAAAACCAGTGCCGCCGCACGCCGGCATCGCCAAACACCCGCGCAAAGTGCGGGTCAAGCGCCCGCAGGTCGAGCAGCGTCTCATTCACATCAAAGACAATCACACGCGCCATCGTTCCACCTCCATCGAGTAGCGGGAGAGCTACCTGATTATAGCACGCGCCGGTTCGCGCACATGACAAGACTTATACCAATCTGACTTCCAAATGGCACCAATTCGACCAACCACGAAGAACACGAAGAACACGAAGGAACACGAAGGGCTGGATAGTGGGGGCGATCGCGTATATACGTCCGGTTCACTGTTGCGCGCTCTACGTGGCTTTCGTGGTTTTCTTGCACGTTGACGGCAAATTGATCCATGTCAGCATTGGCCGTTTCGCGGTGTGCGCTTATGTCGTGGTGTTCGTGGTCCAAACGCCCACCGCATAAGACCGATTTGTTGTCATAGCCACAGAGGACACAGAGGACGCAGAGGTGTTGAACGGGAAGGTGCTGCCCTGCGCTTCGTGCCCTCATTTCAGCTCATTGCTGTTTTGATGGCAAACTGGTATAAGTCGTGTCACATAACAAGACGTACGTGGTTGACATACACCCCGGCTGTTTGACCTCTCAAGTGTAGGATTTTTCGCCAGAGCGCCGTGGAATGCGGTTAGTGAGACCGGCAGAGACCGCCGCTCCAGAAACCATATCCCGCACCAGGACGGGCTGCGGACGCGCAGAAGCGCGTCCCTACCATACAAAGCCTCCATCTGATAGGGCCGTTTGACCAGGTGGAAGCCCGGTTTGATCGCCCCTGCGTGAGTCGTGTCAGTTTGACTATAATATATCTGAAAGCTGAAAGAGGACACCGAACAGAGCCACACAGCACAAAGCGCACCGGGCACCAGGCCCAAACAGGTTGCACCGTGTAAGTTGTGCAGTGGTACACCTGATGTAGGGCTATCTCAATTTGAAAAGAGTGAGAAGACATAATGACCGACCCATCGTCGTTGATTGGAACGAAACTTGAGTCCTATGAGATCCAGGCGCTGATTGGCAGCGGCGGTATGGCCAGCGTCTACCGGGGCTTTGACCATGACTTGCAGCGCCAGGTCGCCATAAAGATCTTATCCAACCAGTTGGCCGCCTCCCAGCCCGATCTGTCGGCGCGCTTTCGTCAGGAAGCGCAGATGATCGCGCGTCTGCGCCACCCCAATGTTGTGCAGGTCTATGACTTTGGCGAGGAGGCCGGCCTGAGCTACATGATCGAGGAGTTGCTGCCGGGGCCTACCCTGGGCCGCCAGTTGCGCGAACTGGCGGCCGGTGGCGAACGCCTCGCCCGCGAGCAGGTGCTGACCATTATCTCGCATCTCGCCGGCGCGCTGGATGCGGCCCATGCCGTCGGCATTATTCACCGCGACATCAAGCCGGAGAATGCTATCTGGAATGGCGAGGGGATGCTGGTCTTAACCGACTTCGGGATTACCCGGCAGATGCTGGCCGATGTCAAACATACGCAAACCGGGATGATCATCGGCACGCCACACTATCTCTCGCCGGAGCAGGCGCAGGGTCTGGCGCTCACGCCGGCCAGCGATATCTACTCGCTGGGCGTGGTGCTCTACCAGATGCTGGCCGGGAAGGTGCCCTTCTCCAGCGATACTCCCATGAAGGTTGCACTTGATCATATCCACACGCCGCCGCCGTCCCTACTACCATTACGCTCCGACCTGCCGCCCGCCGTGGATCAGGTGGTGCAGCGGGCGCTGGCAAAGCAGCCCGAGCAGCGCTTCGCCAGTGCGGATGAGCTGGCCCAGGCACTGGAGCATGCCTGGACCGCCGCGCCGCCGCCGCAGCCCCCCGCCGGGGTTGACCTGCATAATCAGCCCACACAGGTCTGGCAGAGCGCGCCCCAACCCACCCCGCCGGATGTCCGCCCGCAGCCGATGCCGGTGCCGACGGCCAAACATCCGCAGCCCACGTCAACCCCGGATCATCCGGCGGTAGCGACATCTCCCCGGGGGAGGCCGCCCTGGGTGCTGCTGCTGGGGGGCCTGCTGGCGCTGCTGCTGCTGGGGGGCCTGCTGCTGGCGCTGGGGGGACGAGCGGCGCAGCAACCGGACGCCCTGCCCGACCCGACTGCGCCGCCGGTGCCGAGCGCCACAACTGCGACGGAAGCGACCACCGCGCCGGACGAGCCGGATGAGCCGGAAGCGGTAGCCTCGCCGGTGCCGGGTGTGCCCGTGCCCACCGGCCAGATGGTCTTTACCTCGCAGCGCGATGGTGACTGGGACATCTATGCGATGAATGCGGACGGTAGCAACCTGCGCAATCTGACCAACAACAACGTGGACGATTTCGCCCCGGCATGGTCCCCGGATGGACGGACGGTGGCGTTTCACTCCTACCTGGATGGCGACGAGGAAGTGTATGTGATGGACGCGGACGGCAGCAATCTGCGCAAGTTGACGAACAACTTTGTGAATGACCGCGAGCCGACCTGGTCCCCGGATGGTCGGCAGATCGCTTTCTGGTCCGACTCAAACGGCACCTGGGATATCTTCGTGATGAATGCCGACGGCAGCGAGCGGCGCCGCCTGACCACCGCCTTCGCCGATGATTTCGACCCGCACTGGTCGCCGGATGGGCAGTCGATTGTCTTCGCCTCAAACCGCAGCGGCAACGATGATATCTACACGGTCAATATTGCCACGGGCGAAGAAGAGCAGATCACCGAGCACCCGGCCAATGATCGCTATCCGGCCTGGTCGCCGGACGGGGAGCAGATCGTGTTTATGTCGGAGCGCACCGGCAACGGGGAGATCTATCTGATGGGGGCCGACGGGCGCAACCTGCGTAATCTCACCGAGCACCCGACCTGGGACACCCAGCCGCACTGGTCCCCGGATGGGCGGTTTATCGCGTTTACGGCCAACCGCGATGACAACGACGAGATCTATGTGATGGATGCCGATGGGCGCAACCTGCGCCGCCTGACCAACTCCCCGGCCAGCGACTGGGATGCGGTCTGGGTGCGGTAGCCCGCGCAGGTGTGGACTTTTGGGGACGGGACGCGCTTCTGCGCGTCCCAGACCTGACAGGTCTTCGAAGACCTGTCAGGTCTGGGCCTGCCACAAGCGAACTACCTTTTCAAAATTCACCAGCCTACCCGCGTGGGGTGGTTATGATTGCGCAACAAAGATCACGAATGTTCACGCATGCGGGTTGGTTTGTGGGGTTGTTCGGGTTGGTGGTGGATTATGCGCTCAACTCTGGGACTGGTTGCAGCGCAAGCGATCCTCCCGCAACAATGCCACACTATCCGGCATTTCGCCGTAGGTGGCGAAGCGTTGTTCGCGGACCTGATCGATCCGCGGCACGATCTGTGTGCGCTGCGGCCGTTCGGCCTCAAATGCCTGCCACTCTTCCAGTAGTTGCGCAATCCTGGTGAAACCGCGCGCATGCGCAATCTGCTCCAGGCGCGCGTAGAGGGTGTCAGGGATTGTCAGGGTCTGGCTCATAGGGGGTCTCCTGTGGTAAGTGGTTGTTTCGGTTATACTCGTGCGACATAACTCCTCCACCCACGCCTCTCGCTGCCATTATAGCATACCAGCGGCACGCAATGGCAGTGGCAGAGCTATTTCAAAGTAGGCGCGGCAACAAGCCAAATCTACTTTGATAAGCTTGTTATATGGAATTACATCAGTTACTTATAAGCGGTGCAAAGATCTTTTCTTGCATAGCTGATGTTTCATTAACGAGCGCGGCAATATCAGCCGGGGCCGTTGCCAATAACCACGTCTCCATTTCAGAAGTATCCTTTTCATTTGCAAACGGACGTTCATCCGCATCTGATGCATGTGTTTGGGCAAGACCACCTAACAATCGATGAGCAATACCAACCCCAGCAGTAAACGCCCCGGCTTGAAGAAGTTGACGGCGTCGGATCTTCATATAAATCTCCTTAATTCATAACTTCCTTAAGTAGACTAACGGTATCTGGTTCAAGCGACTGTGCTGCTTGTTCTAGCAGCACAGCTTCCATACGATGATCGGGATCAGCAAGAAAGCGTGTTACATCGTCTTGCGTTACCCGTAATCGATCTCCAAGTACATAAATCTCGCTGTGAATGATCTTTTGATTGTGATCAACCTCGTTGAGCGAGACATATGCGCCACGATAGCCGAGTTGGTCTGATGCCTCAAACGGCGTTGTCTCAGTCAGTGATTGTAGCGTGGTGACAATGGTTGTGCATTCAGAGTCGCTGAGTGGAAGAATAGGGTTGGGCCGGCCGGAGAAGATGTCAAATTCAACCTCCCCTCCAGCACATGATCTTTGCTGAACCTGTCCTACTGTGACTCCACAGGCACCTAACACAAGGACACCCATAAATAACAACCACTTTCTCATAGGTTTGTACTGAATTGTCATTGATAGAACCTATCACCTCACGAAACATAAGCGGTATCGTTATCTTGATACCAATAACCGTAGAAACTAGTATAATCGCCTCTATCACACTGTTCTGGATCAGTGATATCATTGTTGGAATTATCAGTATAGCGTGCGTCTGTTCCACCTGGTTTATGTCCCCATAAATAGGAACTGGTGCGCACAAGCCGATAGAAGTGAAAGTCACGATTCGGCCATACGACTAGCGCAACATTTAGATTGCGGTATGCCATACACGACTCCTGCCACCCATCCTCAGCAAGTCCGGTTCTAAGTTCGGAGAGCGAAAGATCACGAATAGTATACCCACCGTGCCGCCCAGGTTGGGCAAATCTGCCTGCCCCCGGATGGTTTGCTGCAAAACAATAGCAGTTTGAGGTGCTTTTGTACGAGGAAGAATTGAAGAGCCAAGCATTCATTGACAGGTACGTTGACGAACAACACATCGCAGCACCTGCTAACTCTGCTCCACTTTTCTTAACTACGTTTGAGTCAAGCGTAATAGTACTAATCCCCGTTTGCGCAACCTCGCGAAGAAAATCATCGACGCTCGTCTCTGTCTTCTCAGAAGTGGTTAGCACCCACGAGGCGGTTTCGACACTCTCCTTCGAGAGACCACCAATGCGAAACGTTTGTGGCAACCGTGTGCCACTTGCAAGTGCTGTCCGGCTCCAGGCACCATCATCCTCTTTCACCAACGAAACTACCATCCCGCGATAGCCAAGTGTACTCGGAGATTGGTTAGTTGACAGCATCAATTCGGGTTCGGCCATGATCCGATCAAGCAGTTCCTTCTCTTCCTTACCAGTCAACATCCATGTTGGGTTTGGCATACCTGAGAAGATGTCCAGTTCGACTTGTAGCATGGTGATTCCTTTAATGATGAGGTGTTACTACTTGCTGTTCCAAAGAGGTTTAAATTACCTCTCTTGCAAGTATACTACAGCCCCTTCGATATCGTCTATAGTAGGAATCCGTTAGTACTTTGATACTGCTTGCCAATATAACCACACGGCTTCTGCACGACTGCCAACTTTTAGTTTGACATAAATATGCTGCAAATGCTGCTCGACCGTATGTTCTGAGATTCCAAGAAGATTTGCTATAGTCTTATTAGACTGACCTTGTATCACATGTAAAAATACTTCCTTTTCTCTAATAGTTAACCGACTGAATAACTTTTTATTTCCATACCAAACGATACCTTATTGCATTTTCTTTACAAAAAATCTTCTGTCAATGAATTATGAGTACCGGAACAACAACCATTTCGGTCACATTCATGGTTGTGCCAGCGATGTGGAGTATACTCGCTAGATCCAGAACGATACGCTCATATCGGGTTTCCGACCAGCGCCATTACCTACCTCACATCCAAACCATGCATATTACGCCATCGACTGCCATTATAACATACCAAGCGAAAGCCCATTGTCATGCTGACCGAAGGAAGCATCTCACCGTACGGCCCGGCGACACATCGTGCAATCCGCGTTGTATCACCTCGAAAAACCACGGCACTCCGGCGTCA
>DAOTVB010000170.1:0-6430 GCA_034436755.1 Chloroflexaceae bacterium
TCTATGTAAATCTGCAGCCGGAGGAAGCGCTACGTTACTCAGTGCTGATGACCGAGTGGAAGTGGTTTGTCGCGCGCCACCGCAGCACACTCGCGCGCGGCGGGGATTTCTTTGGCGAACTGATCCGCCGCAGCGGGAATGACCCGGCTGCACGGCAGGCGTTGCGCGCACACCATCAGGCCCGCATGATCGCGCTCAACGCCGGGGCCAAGCTGGAGGAGACCGCCCGACTGCTCCAGCAGCATCGTGGCGACAAGGTGCTGATCTTCTCGGAGTATACCGCGCTGGTCGATCAGATCAGTCGGACGCTGGCACTGCCGGCGATCACCTACCGCACCGCGCCCGACGAACGCAAGCGCATCCTGCAGGCGTTTCGCAATGGCGCATACAGCAAGCTGGTTGCCGGGCGCGTACTCAACGAGGGAGTGGATGTGCCCGATGCCAATATCGCCATTGTGGTCAGCGGCAACAGCACCCCCCGCGAACATATCCAGCGGCTGGGGCGCATCATCCGGCCCAAACCGTCCGAGGCAGTCCTCTACGAACTGGTTACCCGCCACACCAGCGAAGTCAGCACCGCCCGCAAACGTAAAATCAAAAGAACTAAGGGCTAAGAACTAAGAACTGAAGAAGCCCAGGCATTACGAACTACTGGCCTTCTCAAGTTCTCAGTTCTCGGTTCTCGGTTCTCAGCAGGAGGTACCTATGGCTTTTCGCATTGCCGATTTTAAAAAGACCACGCGCAAGGCGGGTGATGCCCGGCAGCTCTACCCCTACCAGATCCGCGATGATCGCTACACCGCCGCGATTGGCTACGCGATTGCTTACTTCGAGCGCATGATCGGGCGGCGGCGCGCAACCTTTGAGACGGAGGCGCTGCTGGAGTTTTTCGGCGATCCGCGGCTGGCGCGCGGGCTGGTGGCCTGCCTGTCCCGCACCTACACCTGGCGGGAGCAGACGCTGGCCGAGGCGTTTGGTACGGCGCAGGCGCAGGCCCTGCGGGGGGCCGGGCTAACGACCCCGGCGGCATTCCGGGCGAAGCTTTATGGTCTGGCAAATGGGCGCTATGGCGGGGTGATCCTGCCCGGTGAGCGGGCGGAAGCGCTAACCTTCCTCTGTAGCGATCTGCCGGTGACACCCGACCAGTTTGAGCAGGCGCTGCTGCTGGACAGTGACGATCAGCGGATGCTGGTGCAGGTCGGTCCGACGCCAACGCCGCAGGAGGTGATCGCCCGCTACAACTACCACTCGCTCGAAACCGCGCTCTACCGGGCCGAGGCGCTGCACCTGCGCCTGAAGGGGCCGGTCTGGAGCATCATCCGCAGCGCGCATAACCTGGCCCGGCGCTACCAGCTTACCTACCAGGTGGGCGGTACGCCGCGCACGCTCTTCGACACCGAGATCGACCTGCTGCTCACGGGAAGCCGCGATGCCCTGGGGCGCTGGACCCGCAGCGGCCGCCGGCTGACGCGGGTGCTCCTGCGGCTGCTGGCCGCGCATCCCGATAGCCTGATCGCAGGGGAGGCGAAAGTTCACCTGGGTAGCCAGACGACTATGCTGCGGCTGGATGCGCGGGCGCTGCGCGTGCTGGGTGTCGGCGCGCAGGAAGCCTCCCTGGAGAGCGAGAGCACGCCCTGGGAGGAGGATCTGAGCGCGGCATTTCGCCGGGCCTGGTGGCGGGCGCTGGTGCGCGGTCAGACGGCCGGCTGGCGGCTGCGGCGCGACCCGGAGCCGCTGATCGGCACGGGCGTGGTGCTGGTGCCCGACTTTGCGCTGCAGCGGGGCCACCAGCAGGTGCTGCTCTGCCTGACCACCAGCCGTGCAACGAGTGCGATGCTGGCCCGCGATCTGGCAAAGCTGGGCGAGCATGCGCCGGTGCTGGCGGTTGTCCCCGCCACGGCTATCGCAACGAAGAAAGCCACTGCATTCGCGCCGCTGGTGGCCTACACGGAACAACCCGCCGACGCGATTCCCGCCCTGGTAAGTATGTTGGAAGAGCAGCACCCCCGCACGCGTGCATCCGCCGCGCTCACGCCCTGGCAGCGGCTAGAACGTCTGCTCCAGGAAGAGGGCTTCGTCGGCGAGGCGACCGTGGCGACGATCCTGGGGTGCGCGCAGGAGGAGGTTGCGCAGGTGGTGCAGCGCTGGGGCGGCCCGCAGTTCCATGTGCTGCCCGGCCTGGGCGTCTGCCTGCCGGAGCTGCTGGGCGACATCCGCGACCTGCTGGAGCAGGCGGAGAACGCCCGGCATGCGGCATAAGAACAAAGAACTGAGGGTTAAGAACAAAGAACAAAGAATATAGAACTGAGAACCGAGCCCGGTAGGGTGCATTGGATGCACCGTTCTTCCGGTGTAGGTAGTTGGTGCATAGCATGCTACGCCTACTGAGGGTTGCGATCTGGATGTGGAGAGAGTTATTCGGCAGGTGGGTGCCAGCCAACGCTGACCCAGGCTCGACGGGCACGTACAAGCGCAGGTCGGTTGAGGTTTAGAGCGAGAATCGTTGCGCGCCTGGTTGCCGTCAGGCCACGAATAACGGTACCGTTGTCGATCCAAACAAAGTGATCCGTCCAGTGTTGCCGACGTGGATCGAAAAGGCGCACAACCTCGCCACTCTGCGGGTCAAGGGCCGCAACCCGCTCACTTTTGTGATCATTACATAGGTGCATAGAATGCACCCTCCTGAGAACAACGAACTGAGAACCGAGCCCTGAGGGTTAAGAACAAAGAACCGAGAACAAAGAACCGAGAACCGAGCCCGGTAGCCCGGTAGGGTGCATTGGATGCACCGACTGCCTACACCGGAACAACGGTGCATCCACTGCACCCTACGCCTGCTAATGAGGTACTATGTTTGTTCTTTGTTTCTGGTTTTTTGTTCTTTCTATATTTCGTAAAAATGAGGAGGGGATGCTATGGCTACCCTGTCGCTTGAAGAACGTGTTGCCATGCTTGAAATGGAAGTGTTGCATCTGAAACAACACCTGAACAAAGCGGGTGCAACTCCATGGTGGGAACAGATCAGCGGAGCGTTTGCCGATACACCGGCATGTGAGGAGGCAGTTGCACTGGGACGCCAGTACCGTGAGGCACAGCACCCGACGACCAGCACCGACGAGGATGAAGATGTATCTGCTTGATACCGATCATCTATACCCAGGTGCCGGCACAGTACTTACTCTTCTGCTGCTGTGGTATACCAGACGCGTACGGCTGCGATTTCGGCATGTGCCTCGGCCAGATTCATTGGCCCCACGCGCAACGGTATCCCCAGCATCCTGCATCGCTCGCGTAAATCAAGTTCATGCATGCCCAGAAATTCGGCGGCTTTGCCCAGATTGATCCGGCCCGCTTGATACATCCCGATGACCAGCGACCAGCGCACCTCCGTATGTTCAGTCAGGAGGGCATGGAGCAGCGGTTGCACCAGATCAGGGTGTTCCCGATAGAGGCGGGGCAGTGCCTCGATCAGCCAGGTGTCGGGAAGTTCCGGAAGTGAGGGAGACATCGCAGTACCTTACATCACATGATCACGGTGTTACCATTATACCATCATTACCAGGCAACACGGGGATCGGGTGGGAGGAAGTAGCCCGGTAGGGTGCATTGGATGCACCGACTGCCTACCAGGTGCATCCAATGCACCCTACGCCTGCTACAATCAGCGTTGCCGATGTGTCCCGGTTCGTGTCGGGCTTACCCCGGCAATAGCGCGGCGGGATGCGCCGGCTCCGGCTCGTGGAAGGCGAGGAGCACATCCTCCGGCGACACCCCGGCCTGGAGCAGGTCGGTCGCAATCCCATCCTCGGTCCAATCTTGCTCAACCTGAATTTTGCCGTTCAGCAGGCGCACATGCAGCGTGATGCCCTGCACCCGGCGGTGCCCGGCCCACCCCACCTGCAGCCAGAGATACTGGTCGCGTTCTTCATCAAAGGCCAGCAGCGTCTCGACGCCGGGCATCGGCTGCTGCGCGGCAAGCGTTGCATACTCCGTCATGATCTGTTTGATCAGGGTGCGGTAGGTCTGGGTATCCATGCGATGATCTCCTCAGTTGTGAGGCGCACGATGATCAGTGGCAGTTGGTAGCGCTGCATAATCATCTGAATGGCGCGCTGAGAAAACAGGTTTTGGTAACTGGTTTCACTGATTGCCAGGTAGAGTTGGCGGTTTGGGTCGATGATTTCGAGGAACCCACGATAGAGGTCGTACTGCCCCAACATCACTTTCAGATCCTGGATTGGTGAAGCTCCGCCAAAACTCTTTATCTCAACGACGATTTTGCGTCCTTCCCGTTCAACCGCCAGCGTACGTTCGGCCGCCAGATCAGCAAAGAGCGTCACTTCTTCAAACCGGATGACATACGGATCATGGGTGATCGTCCAGCCATCCTTAATCAATGCATTGCGAACGGCGTTATGGATTTTGTCGATGGCTGGCATAGCATACAACCTGATGATCTATCAGTGAAGTGCCCTGTGTATCAATCATATCCTCGACTGATATTGTAACATATGAGCATGGTTGTTCAAGCTGCAACTGCATGCTTGAAATGGTTCGCGCAAAGGCGCAAAGTCAGGTGGCTTGCTTGCGCCTTTGCGCCGATAGCCCGGTAGGGTGCATTGTATGCACCCTGGACTTACCCCGGCCCTCGTGCGGCGGGGCGGTGACCGCTGCTATAATGATGGTGATCCACGCGTGGACGAGGCGGATGGAGCATGGAGTTGCTCGGTACGTTTGGAGCAATCGTCACTGGAGGGAGTTGATGGTGGAGTTACTGGAGCGGATTACGCTGAATCCGGAGCAGTGTGGTGGGCGTCCCTGCATTCGCGGTATGCGGATTCGGGTGTCGGATGTGCTGGATCTCTTCGCGGCGGGGTTATCGCCCGCTGCTGTCCTGGAGGAACTGCCCGATCTGGAGCCGGATGACCTGCGGGCCTGCTTCCACTACGCCGCCCGCCGGGTCGATCACCCGGTTCTGTGGGCGGCATGATATTCTGGATTGATGCGCAGATCGCGCCCGCCTTTGCCCCCTGGCTGAGCGCCCGGTTCAATGTATCGGCGTATGCCCTGCGCGACATAGGCCTACGCAATGCTACGGATCGGCAGATTTTTGATGCGGCGCGGACCGCAGACAGTTCGGTGGTACTGATCACCAAAGATCGTGACTTCAGCGAACTGGTGATCCGGTACGGTGTACCACCCCAGGTGGTGTGGCTGACCTGTGGAAATACTTCGAATGCCCACCTGCGTGTTATTTTTGAGCAGTTGTTTCCCCAGGCATTGGCATTATTGGCGAATGGTGATCCAATTGTGGAGATAACCGACCTGCCATCCTGATGCATACCGCGCTCCCCGGTCAGGCCAGAGCCAGGCGCGTACACCAGTGCCGGGTGCATGCGATCACGCTGCACCCGGCAGTGCCCGGCCCACCCCACCTGCAGCCAGAGATACTGGTCGAGATGGCTCGCGCAAAGGCGCAAAGGCCGTAAAGGTACGGCAGGCTCAGGCGGACTGGGCGAGGCGGGTCACACGGAAGGTGTGACCCGCCTGATGCGTGTGTTAGCGGACGGTCAGTGGGAGGTAGATTGTGTAATCTTCAGCAAGCACCTCCTGCGTGGCTTCGTCCATTGTCTGGCCCGCAAGCCCTGCGACCGCTTCCCGCTCTGCTGCAATCACGTCCTGCAGTTCAGTGCTCCCCGCTGCTGCGAGACTATCCAGGAATGTGTTCATCGTCTGCATCTGCTCATCGGTGATGGTCATCGTCTCCCCATTATCTTCGACCAGCGCCGCGAGGTTGGGCTGCCAGGCATTGAGCGCAGCCACCGCCTGCTCCTGCAGTTCGGAGTCTTGCGCCAGGAGTTGCGTGATCTCTGGAGCGTGCGTGTTATACAGATCAATATAGCGCTCTCCGGTTGAGTTTGGCTGAAGGATAACATCCCGCACGCCGTAGAATACATCAAGATCCAGGTTTGCGGCATCCTGTAGCAGTGTGCCGGCTAATGTGCTGACCAGTCCGCTGGTTGTGTTCTGGCATACTATGTGTTTCAGCCAGACTACCGGGCATTGACATTCTTCAGGTGGGGGAGGGTCGTCATCATCTCCATTGGTCGGCTCGCTTGAACCGAGCCGCAGATCATCGATAACCAGTCCGTCGCCAGCTGTTCCGCTATTGTAGCCAAAGGAGATAGCTATGCGAAACTTGTCGTTGAGAGCCAACTCATAGGTCTCTGCCACATCTGCGATATTCAGCACCTCATGACTAAAGGTTTGCGAGCTCGTGTGGAGCTGGCGCACCTGTTTCCAGGTTATCCCCTCATCGTCACTGAGGAACACCCCGGTGGTTGCTCCCCACCCTGTATTGCCCGTCCGCCGCACCCAGAAGTCCAGGAATACGTCGGTCTGTCCGCTCAGGTCAAGCGCCATGACTAGA
>DAOTVB010000171.1:0-14184 GCA_034436755.1 Chloroflexaceae bacterium
GTACGGAGGGGGGCGGGGTGGGGTGGGGGGATGTTGGTGTGCCACAATAGAAGCCTGTGTCGATGGGAACGCTTTTGTGCCTTATTTTTGCCACAGTAACCACAAATTTGCCACAGAGAACACAGAGGTTACTGAGGGAGTGGGATGTGGTGGGTAGATGGTGGGTGGATCACGATGGAAGCCTGTGTCGATGGGAACGCTTTTGTGCCTCCTTTTTGCCACAGTAACCACAAATTTGCCACAGAGAACACGGAGGGCACGGAGGGCACGGAGGGTACAGAGGATACGGAGGGGGCGGTATTTGCCAGGTGAGCGGTGCGTCGTGCCGCTATGAAACGCCATGGCATGCTGATGGGCGGAGGCATCTCGTCGTAGGACAGCGTGATCGCAATGAAATTCTTCGCTCCCTGTGTCGCCACGCAAGGCAATGTCATGCTGACGGACGGAAGCAGTTCAAAGCATTGCACTGTAAAGTAAAGCATTTCATGGCGTTGCAGTGAAGAATCAGTGAGACGATTCGTTCCTTTCCCCATGACAATGTTATTCAATAATACCCTTGTTCGTGGGTTTTTTTGTTCTTTCCATGCCGAATACCCCCCCGTTCGTCATCGCCGTAAAGCTCCGCGCGGCGCGTGGGAATCGCGGCATCCCACTGGCCTTCCGTGACCACTGGTATCACGACGGAAAGATCAGCGGTTCCCGCTGAGTCTGCCGGATTGTCGGCCAGGTGAGCAATCAGCCGGGCCTGGTCACACGGCGTGAGTTGCCGGGCCAGCGCCAGTACCTCGTCAATAGTTGGGGGTACATTACGCATACGTGCTCCTCGCGGGTGTATCCCTCTTTGCTGATATTGCTGCCCTATTGTACCATGCCCTGCTTCAGGGAATGATCCGCGACAATGTTAACGGGAGCACCCAGAATGATTGACCATGACCGTATCTTCAAGGAACTGCTGACGACCTTCTTTGTCGAGTTTATCGAACTCTTCTATCCTGAAATGCTGCACTATCTGGACACCAGCATGCTGGAGTTTCTCGACAAGGAGATCTTTACCGATGTCACCAGCGGTGAGAAGTTCGAGGCCGATATCGTCGTCAAGACCCGCTTCCGCGATACTCCCTCCTTCTTTCTGATCCTGGTTGAACCCCAGGCCCAGGTCCGGGACGATCCGCCCTTTCCGGAGCGGATATTTCGCTACTTTGCGCTGCTGCATTTCAAGTACCGGCTGCCGGTCTACCCGATTGTCCTCTTCTCCTACGACACGGCCGAGCGGGTCGAACCGGACAGCTACCGGGTGGCCTTCCCCGACTTTGACGTGCTACAATTCAACTACCGGGTACTCCAGTTGCGCCGCCTGAACTGGCGCGACTATGCCGGAGTTGTGAATCCGGTCGCCAGCGCGTTGCTGGTCAAGATGGGGATGGCGCAGGCGGAGCGTCCGGAGGTGCGGCTGGCGAGTTTGCGCACGCTGCCACCCCTGCAGCTCAACCCGGCCCGCCAGGAGTTGATCCTGGGCTTTATCAATACCTATTTGAAGCTAACGGTAGCGGAAGAGGTGCGCTTTCAGGCGGAACTGGCGCAGTTGGAACCGACCGAACAGGAGAAGACCATGGAACTGATGACAATGGGTATGGAGAAGGGCATCGAAAAGGGCATGACGATGGGTATCGAGAAAGGGATGGAGAAAGGGATGGAGAAAGGGATGGAGAAAGGGATCCAGCAGGGACAGACGGACCTGGTGATCCTTCAGCTTAACCGGCGGCTCGGGACGCTGGATGCGCCGACAACCGACCGCATTCGGGCGTTGCGGGTACCACAACTGGCGGATCTGGCGGTCGCGCTGCTCGACTTCGGTAGCCGGGATGATCTGCAAGCCTGGCTGGATAGCCATCCTCCCGCAGCATCGGACGACAGTGAGACGAGTAACGGCAATACGTAATACCAATAATCATGGCTCTGCGAGCCACTAGCTATCATGAAAATCGGCTGTCAGTACATGCGTGCTGGATACAGCCTATTTTCAGAGGAATGTGCCATCAAACCAGCCATCAACGGGAACGGACGCAATGGGCACAACGGCGGCACATTCCCGTTGATCATCTCTGCGTTCTCGGTGTTCTCTGTGGCGATGACAACATATCGGTATAACGACAGCAATCCGCTCTTGGAATGTGAAGGGAAGTGAGGAACTATGCGAGTCTCGGCACTGTTTGGGCGCACGCTGCGCGATATTCCCGGCGAGGCGGAGCATCCGGCGCATCAACTGGTGCTGCGCGCCGGCCTGGTGCGACCGCTGCCGGCGGGGGGCTATGCGCTGCTGCCCCTGGGTATGCAGGTGCTCCGCCGGATCGAGGCGATTATGCATGCGGAGATGGCGGGCATTGCGGCTCAGGAGTTTCGTACACCCGTGGTGCAATCCTCCGCAGCCTGGGAGCAGACCGGGCGCTATGCCGATTATGGCCCGCTGATGCTGCGCTTCCAGGATCGGAGCGAGCGTGCGCTGCTGTTTGCGCCCACCCACGAGGAGGCCGTCGCCGAGCTATCCCGCCGCGAAATCACTTCCTATCGCCAGATGCCGGCGTTGATCTACCAGATCCATACCAAGTACCGTGATGAACTGCGCACAAAGGGGGGGCTGATGCGCATGCGCGAGTTTACCATGCTCGATGCCTACTCGCTGGATGCAGATCAGGCCGGGCTGGATCGCGCCTATGATCTGATCGGCGCGGCGTTTGAGCGCATATTTGCCCGCTGTGGTGTGCCGTTTGTGGCAGTCTCGGCAGCAACGGGCGAAATGGGCGGACGCGAAGCGCGGGAGTATGTGGCGCTCTCCCCGGCAGGCGAGGATACGCTGGTCATCTGCCCGGCGGGCGATTATGCCGCCAATCTGGAGATTGCAACCAGCGCCGCACCGCCGCCCGCCGATACGACCAATCCGCCCCCGGTTGAGGAGGTTGCCACGCCACACTGCGCCACCATTGCCGAACTTGCGCGCCTGCTCAACATTCCGGAGGCGGCGACGGCCAAGGCGGTCTTCTTCAACACTCCCGAGCGCGGACTACTGTTTGTGGTTATTCGCGGCGACCTGGAGGTCAGCGAGACGAAGCTGCGCGCCGTGGCGGGCGTATCGGCGCTGACCCCGGCAACCGGCGCGCAGATTGCGGCGACGGGGGCAGTTCCCGGCTATGCATCGCCGGTTGGTCTGAGCGCTGTCACCGTGATTGCGGATCGCTCCGTCGTGGCGGCGGGACCGCTGGTCGCCGGAGCCAACCGCGAGGGCTACCATCTGCGCAATGTGGTCTATGGGCGGGACTGGCATGCCGGTAGCGTTGCCGATATTGCCACGGTGCGAGCGGGCGATCCCTGTCCCCACTGCGGTACGGCGCTGCGTCTTGAGCGCGGGATCGAAATCGGCCATATTTTCAAGTTAGGCACACGCTACACCGAGGCACTGGCGGCAACCTACCTCGATCCGAATGGGGTGGCGCAGCCGGTAGTGATGGGCTCCTACGGAATTGGTGTTGAGCGCCTGCTACAGGTGATTGTCGAGCAGCACCACACCGAGGCAGGTATTCTCTGGCCGGTAGCGGTTGCCCCCGCCGATGTCTACCTGGTCAGCCTGGGGAAGAAAGAGGCGGTGCGGATAGCCGCCGATGAACTCTACGCTGAATTGCAGGCGGCCGGGCTGCGTGTGCTCTACGACGACCGTACTGAGTCGGCGGGGGTCAAGTTTAACGATGCCGACCTGATCGGGTTGCCGGTGCGCCTGGTGATCGGCGATCGGCTGCTGGCGACGCAGGCAGTTGAGGTCAGGCCGCGCCTGGGGGAAGCGATCACGGTGGAACGTGCGCAGGCGGTGGCGGCGGTGCGGAACAGCCTGGCATCAGTGTAGGATAAACAAATCTTAACCGCAAGATTACGGATACGACCTACCGCGTGGCCGTGATTACGCGGGCCTATGGTCAGTCGGCGCAACTGGAGCAGCAACTGGCGGAGCATGTGGTGGAGCGCCTGCTGGCGCGCGATGGCGATGCCCAGGAAGAACTGCTCAACGGCCGGCTGGCCGCCCTGCGCCTCTGTGTGCGCGAACTGGCCGGCATCGCCGAGGTGCAGGTGCCGCTGGTATCGGGGTAGGCCGCTATCTGCGCAAACAAGGATACGCTTCAGCCGATCCGCCTGTGGGCCAACCGCCCGCAGGCGGATTTTTATTAGCTTTATGCTCTTCCGCGTGTACCCCATGCTATAATAAACGGAATTGCGCCGCAGTCTGCATGTGCTATGATATGGTATAGTGCTAAACAACAGCGACAGAATGTGCCTGATGTACAGAAAACTGAGTGAACCGACGAAGAATTAAGGAGCAGCGAGGATTATGGCTGTTACGCTCAAATCGCGCCGGCAGATCAAACGACTGCGCGATGCCGGCCTCCTGGTGGCGGATACATTTGCAATGCTGCGCGAACATGTCCGACCAGGCATTACCACCGCCGAACTGGACGCCATCGCCGAGGAGTATATCCGCAGTCGTGGCGGCGAACCAGTCTACAAAGGGTATGGCGCCATTCCGGCCAACCGCAAGCAACCCGGCCGCAAGCCCTTCCCGGCGACGATCTGCGCCTCGGTCAATGATGTGATCTGCCACGGTATTCCCAACCGGAAGGAGCGGTTGCGCGAGGGCGATATTATTAGCGTCGATATTGGCGCGCTGTACAACGGCTGGGTCGGCGACTCATGCGTCACCTATCCGGTCGGCGAGATTGACGAACAGACCCGCCGATTGCTGGAAGTGACGGAGCGTTGCCTGCTGCTGGGGATCGGGCAGGCGAAGGTGGGCAATCGGCTGGGGGATATCGGCGCGGCGATCCAGCGCTATGCGGAGTCCCAGGGCTTCTCGGTGGTACGTGAGTATACCGGCCATGGCGTGGGCCGCAAACTGCACGAGGAGCCGACGGTGCTGCACTATGGCGAGCCGCACACGGGGCAGAAGCTGCTGGCAGGCATGGTGTTTACCATCGAGCCGATGATCAACCTTGGCGGGCCGGAGACCCGGCTGGAACGCGATGGCTGGACCGTCCGCACCGCTGATGGGGCACTCTCGGCCCAGTTTGAGCATGCGATTGCCATCACCGATGACGGGCCGCTGGTGTTGACGCTGGGCGATCGGGTGCATTCGGTCGCAGAGATGACCCAGTAGTTTGCTCGGATCGCGGATTGTTCTGCCGGTCAGGAATGCCCACGGGATCGCGTAATCCTGTGGGCGTTCCGGTTCTGCTCCCCTTACGCCCGGATCACCGTTACCTGCCGCCCGTTGGCCGTGGTCGCCTCCTCGGTGTAGGTGCGCTCGGCAATCGGTGGCTGGTCCTTGCGCTGATCAAAGATGATCAGCCAGCTGCTCATCAACCCCAGCCCGGCCAGGTAGCTGTCGAGTTGTTCCAGCCCGGCCGTTAGCGGATCGCCTCGGCCGTTGCGCCAGACCTTCAGCTCAAGCCCTAACGTCACCGCGCCATAGCGCAGACAGAGATCCATCCGGTCAGTGCCAATAGCATACTCCCGTTCCAGGGTACCGCCGCTGTTGACCACCCGATGCAGGAAGGCCATCAGCACCAGGTGTGGCGCGATCTCGGCGTAGGGCGCACTGCGCAGGAGCGGCTCGCCATGCTGTCGCCAGAAGGCCAGGAAGGCCTCCAGGAGCTTCGGTGGGTCCAGTTCGCCGGTCGGGGTGAGCCAGGTGGCGGTAATGCGCGGGAGCGCGGCAGAGGGTGTGCCCGTCAACACGCGCGGCAGCACCTCACGGTAGATCGGGTTGGCAATCACCAGGCCGCCGCGCGGGTCCATCCGGCAGAGCCCCAGATCCAGCACGAACTGAATATCTTCAAAGGGGACAGTACCAAGCGGTTGCCCGGCCAGCATCGGCTCGATAATGCGGCGAATCCGCTCCTCCTGGAGCCGCTCGGCCAGACTGTCCAGGTGGGTGTCCTGGCGCTCGATCAGGCGCTCCTTCGCTGCGTCAATATGTGCCACATCTACCGATATGGCCGGGTCGGGAACGATAACCTCAACGGCCTGACGTGCCAGGGCATTGACCAGCCAGGGCTGGCCCTGGGTCAGCGCGAAGGCGCGCTCCAGGGCGGCGGGAGTGAAAGTCTGGCCGGTGTCGGTGGTGTGCTGCGTATAGAGTTCAATCACCTCTGTGGTGGTGAAGTTGCGCAGAGTTAACGACTCGACCTTAATATTGAAGGGACTGGCGGAGCGCAGCCGGTCACTGTCACCCGAGGCAACCTTGTAGTCGCGCACATCGCGCAACCCGATCAGCGCCAGCGCATGCGGGAAGGCATCCGGTCGGTCGTTGTAGCCCGCGCGCAACTGCCGCAGCACCGAGATCAGCGCCGCATCCTGGAGTGCGTCAATCTCGTCCAGGAACAGGACCAGTGGGCGGCTACCCGACCGGGTCCAGGCGCGGAGCGCGGTACGGATTTTCGCGCCGGGTTCGGCGGCGGGCCAGGGTGGCGGCGGCAGCTCGTCCGGCAGCCGCGCCAGTGTATCGCTGCGCCACGAACTCAAGATCGCGTTTTCCGCCATGTCCGCATCATCGCTGAAGGGCGCGCCGACTTCCAGGGAGAGCAATACTGCTGTATACTACCCGCCCGCCGTCAGCTTTCGCGCCAGGCTGAACATCGCGGTAGTTTTCCCGGTCTGGCGTGGAGCATGCAGTACGAAACAGCTCTGTTGAGCAATCAGGCGTAGCACATTGGGTAGCCGCGCGGTTGCCAGTAGCATATAGTGATTGGACGGATTACAAGGGCCGGCAACATTAAACCAGCGGGTCATACCAGGCTCCTTCTATGCCTCATCGGGCGGTGTGTCCTCCTGCCCGGCCTCGATCTCCTCGTAGTAGCGCGCCAGTCCCTCCAGCGTCATCTGCAGCAGGAAGGGCGAAACTTCATTCCCCAGGGCGGTGCGGAATGCATTATGGTCGAGGGCAATCGCGGCTTGCCAATCTTCGGCGGCCACGTAGTGCGGCAGGTAGCGCCGCAACTGCGCCGCCAGCGCTTTGCGTAGCCGCGCATGGGCAATGCTCAAGATCGCCTGGCGCAGGTATTGCACAAAGGCCGGGTCATCCGGGTCGGCAACCTCGGGTGGCCCGCCCTGGGCCGCGATCATCTGCGCAATCAGCCGGCGCTCCAGATGCAGCGGCGCAAAGGCCGTATCCCGAAAGAGGTTCATACTGAAGAGCGTGGCCGCAGTTGGATCCTGGTGGAATTCGACCGCGCGGCGGCGCTGTTCACGGAGGGCTTTGCCGGCAGCAACGATGCGTTCCTGCTCGGCCGCATCGGGTGGCACGGCCAACCATGTGCCCGCGCACCGGGTCAGCGCAGCGGCATACTCGCGGGTGTCATGCTCCTCGGAAGTCTGATAGCGCTCCATCTCCATAGTTCCTCATCTTGTTTGCGTATACTTGAGTCAAGAAGTTGACTTTCGCAGGTAAAACCTGTTAAAATACAGAAGAACAGTATTGTACCAGAAGCGCACCCATGGTAAACCCTTGAACAGAAGTATGTTTGGGAAAGCGATTCCGGCAAAAAGGCGGTGGAACAGACCGGCGCGCCTGTTTCGCCTCAGGAGAGGGAAGTGATGGCACATATGTATAACAATATCACCGAGTTGATCGGGAATACTCCGCTCGTAAAGTTGAACAAACTCAATGATACTCAGGCCACGGTGGTCGCCAAGCTGGAATTCTTTAATCCGGCCGGCAGCGTGAAGGACCGCATTGGGCTGGCGATGATTGAGGCGGCCGAGCGCGAAGGACGTATCACCCCCGGCGAGACGGTGCTGGTTGAACCGACCAGCGGCAATACCGGCATTGGGTTGGCGATGGTCGCTGCCGCCAAGGGCTACCGTCTAATCCTGACGATGCCCGAAACTATGAGCGTAGAGCGGCGCAAACTCCTGCGGGGCTTTGGGGCAGAACTGGTGCTCACGCCCGGTCCCGAAGGTATGTCCGGGGCAATCAAGCGGGCCGAGGCTATTCTGAGCGATCTGCCCAATGGCTTTATCCCGCAGCAGTTCAAAAATCCGGCCAACCCGGACGTGCATCGGCGGACGACGGCCGAGGAACTCTGGCGGGATACCGACGGCCAGATCGATTTCCTGATCGCGGGCGTGGGCACCGGCGGAACGATTACCGGCGTGAGCGAGGTCATCAAGTCGCGCAAGCCGGAGTTTAAAGCGATTGCGGTAGAGCCCACCGCCTCACCGGTGCTCTCCGGTGGCAAGCCGGGGCCGCATAAGATCCAGGGGATCGGCGCGGGTTTTGTGCCGGATGTGCTCAACACCAGCATTATTGATGAAGTGATCCAGGTCAACAACGATGACTCCTTTGAGATGGCGCGGCAACTGGCCCGCGAGGAGGGCTTGATGCTGGGTATCAGCAGCGGGGCCGCCGCCATTGCCGCCCTGGAGGTGGCGCGTCGTCCGGAGAATGCCGGGAAGCTGATCGTGTTTATTGCACCGAGCAACGGTGAGCGCTACCTGAGTACCGCGCTCTACAGCGATGATGTGTAGGGTCAGTGGATTTGACCTTAACTGACAAACCTTACGTCGTTAGTTCTCAACCAGGCGTTTGCCTGGATGACGGGTCTGACTCGCCTCCGGCAGGGTGGAAAAGAGAAAACAGTACCATGCTGCCGCAGGCGAAACTGGCGTTTGGGTCGGTCAACAGACTGAAATAAGCTGCACCGCGTAAATCCTGCGACTGATAAAAACGCCCCGCCAGTTTATAAGCTGGCGGGGTAGCATACGCATCACGTTCGGGTTAACGGCGCCGTGGGCGGGCAAGCATGCTCAAGAGGAAGACCAGCAGCAGCGAGCCGACAAACGCCCATCCCAGATCGATACTCGAGTCGCCGATGGTTAACGGCAGAATGTTGGACCATCCAAACTGGCGTACCAGGAGTGTTCCCACATACGCCCCGATAACACCAATGATGATCGAGAACAGGAAGTTACTACGACGCCGGCCAAGCATGGCCTGGGCAATTCCACCACAGATGCCGGCCACTATCAGGATGATTACCAACTCGACAATATCCAACATGACGCCCTCGCAATACCGCGCCTGCGTCTAGCGGTCGTCCATATCGATAATTCGTGTGGGCGGTCGCCGTTGCCGCAGATCACGGCGTGAATGATACGGCTCTTCCGGAAGAAAACGAGACGAGCGTTCAACGTGCCAGTCCTCCGGCGTTCCTCCTACATCCAGGAACCGGGCCAGGAACCAGGCGATGGTAAAGGTCGGTATCGGACCCGTAAAGGGAATCAGGGCTTCGATGGTGGCTTTGTTGCGCAGATTAGGCAACCCCATCCGATCCAGAACGATCCAACTGACCGGTGCCGCAAAGATATCCAGAGCAAAATCCAGCATATCCAGCAGGATCATCAGGGATAGCGGGACATAGTGCATTGTCGTAAAAAAATCGGCATCACGCGGTACCTGCAGCTTGCGGATGCTCTGGGCGATGGCTGCCAGCCCGATCACCGCCAGAACCAGACAGATCCCCATGATGAAGAGTAAAAATGATAACACTTCAGTTAAAGCTTCGCCCATGGCGTTCTCCCATACACACTGTTTTTACCTTTTGTTAAGACGCTGCCTCGTGGGGAGAAGTTGCACGCAGTGCCGTGGGATGCAGCAGCAGCCAGATCAGATAGCTCAGAAGCGGGACGAGTATCAGCATGGTAAGGGTTGATAGCTCCAGGACCGCGCCAAAGCGGGGTTGCTGCGCATCCAGAAAGGTGAGTGGCTGGATCAGGGGTGCGCTGACGGCGTAGAGCCCCTGAAACACCGGATTGTCCAGGCGGGCCGCCAGCAACTGCGCCAGTAGCCGCGCCAGCAGCAATCCTTCGCAGAGGCCCGTGCCCCACAGCAGCAACTGGCGTGCCCGAACACGCCAGCGCGGGATTGCCCGCTCAGTTGGTGTACATGGTGAAGAAGATGACAGCATACAGCGTCTCCAGCCGCTACCAGAACTCGTGCTGGTCAAAATTATAACAGGGAGTAGTGCCGGAGGCAATGCGAAATTGCCCTCAGGCCGGTTCTGCGACCAGTTCTGCGGTCACCGGATCGGGCATCTCGGCCCACTTCTTCCAGCCATACCAGCCGAGCAAGATCACATAGTAACTCAGCACCAGCCAGAGGGGAATCGACGGCAGCCGCAACGCCGCCCAGGGCAGATCCGCCAGCAGCCGCGTGATCTCCGAGATCCAGGCAAAGGCCAGCCATGCGCTCAACGCGATAAGCTGTCCCAGCTTCAGCCAGAGTAGCCCTCCGAGCAGCGTTAGCGCACCCAGCAGCATCGCTACGGGCAGCACCGGCGCAAGCAGCACATTTGCCAGGGGCGAGATTAGCGATACGCTGCCGAAGTAGTAGATGATGACCGGCAACGCCAGAATCTGCGCCGACAGCGTCGCCGTCAGTGCCGGAGTAGTCCAGGCAAAGGCGAACGAGCGCAGCGGCGGACAGCGCAGCAGCCACTCCTCGATTGGCTGGGCAAAGGCAAACAGGCCGGCGGTTGCTGCAACCGACAACTGGAAGCCAATATCCCAGAGGATCTGCGGATCGAGCAGGGTCAGGCCAAAGCAGGCCAGCAGGAGCAACGACCAGGGCTCGCTCTGGCGTTCACCCGTACGGGCCAGCAATGTCAGGCTGGCCATAATTGCCGCCCGCATCACCGACGGCGTTGCGCCAACAAAGAGCGCGTAGAGCCAGATTGCCGCCAGCAGCACCCAGAAGGTCGCCACGCGGTTTAACTGCAAGCGTTGGGTGAAGCCGGCAAGCATCAGCGCAACGATGCTCAGATGCCAGCCCGATACCACCAGGATGTGGGATGTACCCGTCGCGGAGAAGCTGGTCGCCACCTCGTCCGGGATCGAAGATTTCAGCCCGAGCAACACACCGGCCGCCAGTGATGCCTGCGGCTCGGGCAGGCTGCGTAGCAGGATATTCTGACAGTGGCCGCGAAACTCCAGCAGTGCCAGCAGCAACGGATTGCCGCGCTCGCCGGGAAGCGGCTGCACCAGTGGCATATGCATCAGCGCGAAGATATTCTGGCGGGCCAGATAGTCACGGTAGTCAAACTCACCGGGGTTTTCGGCGGCGCGGGGCTCATCTACCCGCCCCAGGAGTTGCACCTGCTGACCGTAGCGGTAGGCCGGGTAGGGCGGCAGGTTGAACAAAAGTAACCCCTCAATGCGCACCGTGCGGCCGTTAATTTGCGCGGCCTCGGTCTGGAGGATCAGTTGCTGGCCCTCCTCGGTGCGCTGCGGGTCAGCGTGAATAACGCCCTGGACAACCACATTGCCCTGCCCGGCCAGCAGCCAGACACCACGCGGGTTGGTCGGCTCCGGCAGGCCCTGGTAGCGCAGCCCGCCCAGCATCATGCAGAGCAGGCCCAACCCGACGAGGCGCGCATATCGATTCTGGCGGCCCAGCAGGGTGCTCAACAGTCCCAGTGCCGCCAGTCCAACCAGTAAATTGGCGGAGGGCAGCAGGCTATCGGCGATAAGGATTCCGACGATCCAGGCAACGGCGAGAAAGGCAGGGAGCATGGCAAGATCCTTTCTGGCTGCGATGATGTATCTATCCGGGTGCCCAAAAAAGTCCTCTCTACTACATACCGTACGAAACGCCCAAAAGAAACGCGCTGCTGAGAAGATTGTGCAAGAGTTGCAGCATTGAAATCTATTAACATAATCTCTACTACGGATCGTCGAGATGATGAGCAGAAATGCATTCTATAAAAACGTGCAATATTTGCCAGGATCGGTATAATTGGGGCTACAAAAGCCATCACATCGATATTGTATCGGTGGTGGCTTGGCGAACGTGAGCATTCGCGCACTGTAAACAGTATCAGGCATGCTTATGATTATTCTGCGTATTTTTGCGACGCTCGGTCTTGTCCTGCTGATTTCGCTGATGGGGTTGGCCGTCTACCTGGTGCAGCAACCGCCACCGGCAAAAACACCAATGATGCAGGTTGCGGCATTGCCGGGAGTCAGTCCTACCGTGACAGCGACGATGCTGCCACCCAGCCCTACGCCGCCGCCGCTCTCCAATGCGATGGGCTGGTTTCCTGGCAGTGTGGTCGAGCCCAGTCCCACTCCAACGATGACGCCCTCGATCACGCCGACGGATACCCCCGGCCCGCGTCCTTCGGCGGGACCGATGATTGAGCTGCAGCGTTTCTCGGCCAGTTTTTCACCGGGTGGCGGGGCGTTTATGCACAATGTGCGGACAGCGCTGGAGGCGAATGAGGGCGCGCTGCGCTATGTTGTGGTCGCGCCGGGGGAGACCTTCTCGTTTAACTCGCAACTGGGGCCACGTCCCTATTTGCTGCCCTGGAAGAATGTCTATGTCAATCTGGGCAGCGTGCAACCGCCTGCGGACGATCTGCGGATCATCCCGGTGCGTTACAACCCGGCGGAAGCGGCGCCGTTGGATGTGAATGCCGCTGTTGCCAATCAGCAGGTGACACCGCCGGCGCAGCCATGGGTTGTCGGAACGCGGCAGCCGGTAGCCACGCCACCACCGCAACCACCACAGCCAACGCTCAAGGTTGGCCCGCCGCTACGACTCAATCCGGGAAATCCGGCGCAACCAGCGCAGCCCCGCCCGACCGTCTACATTTTGCCGGAGATACCCGCAGCGCCTGTGCCGGAGGAAGAACCAACCGAGGTACCGACCGCCGAACCACCTCCACAGCCGGTACCGATGGTTCCGGTACTCGGGGGCGGTGTGTGTGATCTTGCCAGCCGCTATGTTGTTGCCGCGCGTCCGTTGCTCCCGGATGAGGCGTTTGAGTTCAAGCTGCATCCGAATGGCCTGGGCGGCGTCCGCTACCAGGATGCGGTCAGTATCTGGTTTGACGGCACCCCGGCGGAACTGGATCTGCGGATTACCAATACGACCGAGCACTGGCTGGTCTTTCGTGGGGATATTCAAGATGGAGAAGTCACCATCACAGCCACCTTGCAGAGTCCCCCGGAGGATGTTGTCATTGACATAGATGCCGAGGCAGCCGACATGACCACCACGGCGACAGTCGAGATCTCGCCGACAGCGGTGAATGGTCCGACGGCGACGGCGACTGTGATCAAGATCCAGGGTAGTCAATAAGTCCTGCTTTTTTGATCAGGTATGGAGGAGACTGGGGAAGGGCTTGACAAACTACTATCCACTTGACTATTATAGACGCGAATTTAACCAGATTGTGGGTAAGAGGTTCTGGGCACGTTTCGATCCCCTGGATGCTGTTCGTTCAATTGCTACCGGATTCATCCAAACCGAGAGGAGGCTCCACTATGGCGCACCGTTTTGCGAGCTTATCGCGATTGCGCTGGGGCGTGCTGTTGTTGCTGGTTGGCCTGGCGGTTGGTTTCTTTCCCCATTCGCAGGCCCAGACAGATGTGCGTTATTTTCCTGAGACCGGGCACTACCTGCGCGGCGTCTTTCGGAGCTTTTGGGAGGGTAATGGTGGGGCCGAGATCTTTGGGTATCCCATTACCGAGGAGTATATCAACTCTGGTAATGGGCGGGTTACCCAGTATTTCGAGCGTGCCCGCTTTGAACTGACCGAACGCAATGGTCAGGCGTATGTTGAGTTGGGTCGCCTGGGCAGTGAAGTGACCCAGGGACGGGTCTTCCCCAAGGTGCCGCCAATCGAGAATACGGCGCAGCGGCGCTATATTCCCGAAACGCAGCATATCATTCAGTATGGCTTTAAGGAGATCTGGGAGACGCGCGGCGCGGAGCGGATCTTTGGCTACCCCATCAGCGAGGAGATCTACGAGGTACTCGGGAATGGCGAGTGGCACACGGTGCAGTATTTTGAACGCGCGCGGTTCGAGTACTGGCCTGATCGTGCGCCTGGCCGCCGCGTGCTCTTCAGCAACCTGGGGCGGGTTCTGGCTCCACCGGAACTGCTACCCCCATTGCCGCCAAATGCGCCACCGGCCGGCCCGGTTGGTGCGCCGCCGCCCCCACCGAGCGCGCCGCCCCCGAGTGCGCCGCCCCCGCCCCCGAGTGCGCCGCCCCCGCCGGCACCGGCTCCCGCAGAGCCGCCAATTCCGGCCAGTGTCAGCGCAGCGGTGACACCGCAGAGCGGGCCGCCGGGAACCGTGTTT
>DAOTVB010000172.1:0-20657 GCA_034436755.1 Chloroflexaceae bacterium
TTTCAAGGGGTTGGAAGCCGCCGTCGTCATTCTGGCCGAGTTTGAGCATTGGCCGCACGGACTGGAGGATATCACGCGGCTGTTGTATGTTGCCGGTTCCCGCGCCCGCAACCACCTGCTCATCCTGCTGACCGACGACGCCGGCGACGAGATCCGGGCATTGTTTCATGTCGATGTGTAATCTGTAATGCGTAATGCGTGATGCGTGATGCGTAATGCGTGATGCGTAATGCGTGATGCGTGATGGTAAAATATTTAACGAATTACGAATTACGAATTACGAATTAAGGATACCCCATGCAACCATTCACCATTGCCGACCGGTTGAAGGATGCTTACCGGCGCTATATCGAGACCAGCTTTCCGATTCGCAGCACGCATTTGCAGCAGGAGTTTGACCGCCTGGTCCAGGAAGAGAAACTGCTCTGGCAGGAGCCGTTTATCTCACTGGCGCGGCCCTTCGCCGATGGAGGCGGTTTTGCCGATCTCGTGGCAGACGGGGTACTCGACTCCCGCATCAGCACGGTGGCCTGGGGTTTTGCGCGCCTGTTTGCGCACCAGGCCACGGCCATCCGGCGGCTCACGACACGCCAGGGCGCGCCGCGCAATACTATTGTAGCCACCGGCACCGGATCGGGCAAAACCGAGGCATTTCTCATCCCGATTGTGGATGATTGCCTGCGCCATCCCCAGGCGGGCGGCGTGCGAGCCATCATCATCTACCCGATGAATGCGCTGGCAAATGACCAGCTTGAGCGGTTGCGGCGCTATCTTCCCGGCAGCGGCGTCACCTTTGGTCGCTACACCGGCGATACGCCCTTCAATGACGAGGATGCCCAGAAGCGGGGGATTGCCCGCCCGCATACGGCTCCGGATGAAGAGCGCTACACCCGCCAGGAGATCCAGACCAACCCGCCGCACATCCTTATCACCAACTATGTGATGCTGGAATATCTGCTGCTGCGCAAGCAGGAACAGCGCATCTTTCACGGCAGCACCCCGCGCTATCTGGTGCTGGATGAGGTACATACCTACATCGGCATCCTGGGGGCCGAGGTCGCCTGCCTGATTCGCCGCCTCAAGCAGCATACCGGCCTGACCGCCGGCGATCTAGTGTGCGTGGGCACCAGCGCCACCATTGGCGTAGACCAGGGTCCGCAACCCCTGCTCAATTTCGCCACCGAACTCTTTGGTGAACCGTTTGACCCGGAGGCCATTGTGGGCGAGACCTACCAGCCGCTCACGCGGGAAGGGATTGCGGCAGACCTGGACCCCCCGCCCGATCTGCAAGATGCCGACATCCTCCAGGTCAACCCGGACGATCCGGAGGCCATGCGTCGGCTGGCCCGGCAGACGCTGGGTATCACGCTGACGGAACCGGGCGAGGCGCTGTATGCTGCCCTGTATGACGCCATTGCGCCCCGGCGGGCATTTCTCGAACTGGAAGCACTGCTGCAAACGCCGCAGCCGCTCTCCCACATCGTCCGTGAGGTTGGCGCGCTGCCGGGGCGGCAGGCGTGCGCCCCCCGGCAGCTTGAACGCGAAGTGATGGCGCTGCTGCTACTGGGCAGTGCGGCGAAACAACACGCGCAGGATGAAGCGGCACCCCGCTTTCGACCCAAAATCCATCTGCTCATCCGTAGTCTAAGTCCCCTCGCGGTCTGCATGCACCCTGAGCATACCCACCTGCTCACCGATGGGGCCACCGAGTGTATCGGTACCACAGCGCACAATGGTCAGACCGTCAAGGCGCTGCCGCTGGGATTGTGCCGCTCATGTGGGGCCGACTACCGCATCGGCGCATTCGCCGTAACGGACGCCATGCTGCGCGCGCCCCGGGGCAAGGCACGTAGCCGGAGCAAGCTGGAGATTCAGCATGTCGGCGCGGTGCAGCTCCAGGCAGAAGAGGCCCAGGCGGAGCAGATGGAGCGCATCTATCTCTATCCCGGTCAGCTTGATGATCTGGTGCTGGAGGAAGAGGGCGAACTGCCCGTCAACGCACGCCCCTACCTGGTCTGTCCCCACTGCCTGCAGGCACACCCGGCACCGGATCATACGGATGGCACACCGACCAACGAACCATGCCCGGCCTGCGGCTATGCGGAACCCCGCCCCCAATTTGTGGCCTTCCTGCGCGGCTCCAAATGTCCGGTCTGCCAGGCGCAGGGCAAGGGTCGCCGCCCGGAAATCATTACCCCGCTCCGCAGCGGCGCGGCCTCCTCGGTATCGGTGCTGACCCAGAGCCTGTTTCCGCAGCTCACGGCGACAGACGGGCAACCGGACGAAAAACGTTTGTTGATCTTTGCCGACAGCCGCCAGGATACCGCGCACCAGGCCGGCTATCTGCGCGACCGGCACCAGGTCTTCACCCAGCGCCAGCTCGTCTACCAGACCCTGCGGCAGCTTGAAGCGCAGGGCGGCGCGGGGGTTGCCCTGACCAATCTGGCGGATGAGGTCTTTCTGGCGACGCGGCAGGCGCGCGGCGAAATCGGGGCCATGAACCTGCTGACGCCGATTGAGTATCGGGACGATGACATGGGCTTCTTCGAGGAGGGGCAGGTCATCAGCAAGAAACAGACGGCCCAGGCGATTGCCCGCCTGCGCTGGGATCTGACGGTGGAGTTCACCGACCGGGCCACCAGTCGCTACTCGTTGGAACGCGAGGGGTTAACAACCGTCATCTACTCGCGGCTGGAGGAGGAGGCGGAGAAGGCGCTGGCGCAGGTTGCCGCCTTCGGCATTGCCGATGCCGGGTTCCTGACGCTGCTGCTGCGCACTATCCTGGATCTGATGCGCATCCGCCAGGCTGTCAGCTATGCGCCCTTTCGGGACTACCTGGACAGCAAATCCACGCCGGTGCTCAAGCGGGAGGCGCGTCCCACCCGCGAAACGCGCACGCCGGTTGGCTTCAACCGGGACAAAAGCGACCGCACCGGGGCGTACACTATCTCGGCCTGGTACAACCGTGCCAATCCCGGCGCGCATCAGACCGCCATCTATAACAGTGTGCGGCGGGCCATCCCGGAGTCCCGGTTGACCAATGATCAGGTGGCTGACCTGATTGACCAACTGGTGGCGATCCTCCAGGAGCGCGGGTATATCAAGCCGGTCGATATCGGGCGGCTGTCGGCCTCCTACGGCAAACTGACCGGCAAAGCCTTCCAGGTCAATGAGCAGTATATCGAGATCACATCCGGCGGCGCGCGCTATCGCTGTCCGACCTGTGGGCAGGTGCGTGGCTACCAGGTGCGCACCCTGCAGACGGATATCCCCATCTGCACGACCTATCGCTGCCGGGGGCTGCCGGAACCCTACACGCCCGACCCGCAGACCAGCTTCTATGTCCATATCTACACCAACCAGACGCCCGAACAGCTCTACCCGATGGAGCATAGCGGGCAACTTACCAATGAACAGCGGGTTCAGATCGAGCAGAAATTCAAGACCGGCCTGATCAACACGCTGGTCTGCACACCGACGCTGGAGTTGGGCGTAGACATTGGCGATCTGGTGGCGCTGATTATGCGCAATATTCCCCCGACCCCCTCGAACTATGCGCAGCGCGCGGGCCGGGCGGGGCGTAAACGCCGCATTGCACTGATTCTGGCGCATGCCGGGCAGGGGCCGCATGACACTTACTTCTTTCAGCATGCCGAAGAGATGATTACCGGGAGCATTCGACCACCGCTCTTCCTGCTCGACAATCCGGTGGTGATTGACCGGCATCTGAATTCGCTGATTCTGGAGACGCTGGCGGCCGGCATCCCGGACCAGTGGGAGGCGATCCGGACCGAGGAGGGCCTGCTGCGCGAAGCGGTTCTGACGCCTTTTGCCGATGAACTGGCGCAGCACGGGAGCGCGATCCAGACCGCGGTACAGCAGGCGTTTGTGCGGGAGCGGCAGGCGGGTGGCCTGCCCTGGCTGAATGATGCCTATGTTCAGGGGCGGCTTCAGCAGTTTGTGCCCGATCTGCGGGCCGGACTGGAGCACTGGTGCCGGCGCTACCAGGAGATCTATGCCGAGTTGCGCAAGAGCCGGGCCAAGATTCGCCCCACTGCCGAAGAGCAGCAGCGCGAACGGCTGCTCAACCAGGCGTTAACCACGCTGGAGCGTGACCGGAACTACTATCCTCTGAGCTACCTGGCGCAGGTGGGCGTGCTGCCGCGCTATGGCTTTCCCGGTGCGGCCATCAGCGTGCGCGATGAGCGCCAGCGTGAGTTGCATCAGACCGCGCTGGTTGGCCTGGTCGAATATGCGCCGGGGAACATCGTGTATGTGGGCGGCCGCAAGCTGCGCGTTGCGCGGATTCGCTTTCGGGGCGGTACCCGCGATGATCCGACCGCCAACGCTCGCTCCTACAAATATTGTATGCAGTGCAGCTTTGTCACCGACAGCCCGCTGGCCCAGGCCTGCCCGACCTGTCAGGAACCGCTGATTACCGGGCGCTATGTGGACTATGAGAGTGCCTATGGCAGCGAGGGCGATGCGATTACCCAGGACGATGAGTACCGTGACCGGCAAGATTACGTGCTGGCGACCTATCTGCAGGACCGCACCGGCGACCCGACGCCGCGGGATCGTACCATGGTCTATGCGGGATGGACCTTTGCCTACAGCCGCCTGCGCACGGTGGAAGTCTACAACCGTGGTCGGGTTGAGCGGGGCACCGGGCAGCAGCAGCCCTTCACCGTCTGCCTGGAGTGTGGCGCATGGCATGAGCCGCGCACCGCGACGCAACCGGCGCGTGGTCGGGGCAAGGCTGCGCCCAACCCGGCGACCGGCCATCTGCCCGCCTGCACGGTGACGACCTGGCAGCAGGACGAAGACCCGCGCGTGGTCGATGAGTTGCACTTGCGGGCTGCGATCCAGGGGGATGTGGTGGACATCGCCCTGCCCGACGAAGTCGCCACCGATGACGGCTGGATCGCCACATTTGCGCAGGCGCTGCTGCTGGGGATGCATCTGCAGTTTTTCATCGGCCCGCACGAACTCGACTGGTTTGTTCAACGCCGGCAAGTGGACGGACAGCCGCATGCCACGCTGGTCTTCTACGACACTATGCCGGGAGGCACCGGCTACCTGGAGCGACTGGTGGACACGCTACCAACCATCGCGCACCGGGTGGGCCAGTATCTGCAGGAGTGTCCTTGCCGGCGGGCCTGCTATCGCTGTCTGAAAGAATTCTGGAACCAGCGCCTCCATCATCTGCTGGACAAGCAGGTGATACGGAATACCCTGGACATGCTGGCGGCGGCGGGACCGGGGGTGGCCCTGCCGGCGCAGCCGGTGCAGCAGCAGTTTGACTCCTTCCTGGAGCAGTCCTTCTATGCACTGCTCCAGGCGCAAAATGTCCCGCTCCCGCAGGCGCAGCAGATCGTACGCACGCCCGATGGAGCCTACATCATGCGCGCCGACTTCACCTATGACCAGCCGCCGCTGGTAGTGCTGACCGATGGGCGGGCCTTCCACACCAACAGCGAAGTGACGATCATCGAAGACCTGGACCGGCGCAATGCCCTGGCTCTGAGCGGCTATCAGTGCCTGGAGTTCACCTACCGCGATGTGATGGACCAGCCGGCGGCTGTTATCACGGCGATCCAGGCAGCCCTTCAGCCGACAGCGGCACAGTCCAGCGTGTGCGAAGCTGCGGAGGAGTACCGCGTGCTGCCCGACGCAGCGCGGGAGCTGGTGGAGCGCCTGTGTCAGCGCGACCCGGCCTTCACGCCCGGCGGGAAACTGGTCGTTGGCGCAGACACGCTGGAAACCCTGGCACGCAACCGGGAGCGGCGGCTGGCCCTGGTGCTGATCAACCCGGCGGATTGGATGCGCGACCCGGCAGCCTGGCAGCACGCTCTACGCCGGCACAACCAGGTGCGCCTGGCCGGCTGGACACTGGTACGGGTGCCACGGTCCTGGCTGGAGTCGTCGCAGGGGGAGGCACTGATTGCGCGGTTGGTGGGGGGTGATGCGGGAGGAGGGTAGTGGTTGAATGCTACCTGATACACGGGATATTGTAGGTATACAAAAATAGAGTCAGGGCAACCTGATACATCTGATCCGACTTCGAGAACGACAGCGTTGTGCGCACGAACCGTGCCAATCGCTGCCGCAGGGTGCGGCTTCCTCTTGTACGTTGGTGGCATCTGGTGGGTGACCTGTCAAGGATGGTAGGTGACAACAGGATATCGCACATTGGGGAGGAACAAGCAAGGAAGGAGCGGGAGATGGATGTCTGGGCACAACGAGGGCAGGTAATTCTCATAACCGTAGCGATAGTTATTCTGGTAGTCTATCTGATGGAACGGTTGGTTTCTCATACTGTCGTTGGCTGGAGCAATCTGCTGCCGAGCGGCATCATCCTGGTGGTAATGGGCTTGCTCTTGTGGCTAACGTACTGAACAGCCTGGGCGCGCCGGTCGGACTGGCGCAGGTATTCGGTGACCTCGGCGCACTACTCATTTTCCTGTTCTTTCTGGTGGCGCAAGTCGGCAGCGCACTGGTGGTGTGTCTGGCACCGGGCATTCCCAGTTTCATGCGTCACCAGCGCCAGCGTCGCCGGGCCAGGAAGCAGACGTCACCGGCGGGGTGATGGTGACAGATGTATCCCGGAGACCTCGATAGAAAACGTCGAGAGCCACTACAAATGGGGGCATTATGGTGATGATGTGAATGACTGGGCACCTGACTGGAAACCGGCGGCTTCCGACGAAGTCGTGTATCTGCCACTCGTTCAACAGTAATCAATTTACTGTTTTGTAGAGGTACTGTGCCAGCGCGATGGCGGCCAGGTATTTCAGGCTGATTTCGGACAGGTGTACCAGACAGAGAGTGCCGGGTTGCGATGTCAGCATCAAGCTCCTGCGCATCATACTGTACCGCGATCTGTCGGTCTGTCAGGAGGCGCTGAAGTGACGCCGGAAGAACATATCTAACAGGAGTTACGCGGTCGGTTCCAACCCAGGCGTCTGCCTGGACAAACGGCCCGATTCGCCTCCGGCAGGGCGGAAGTTACCAGATCTTGTTCACGAAACATTGGCTCTCCGAGCCAATGTTTCGTGAACAAGAAACAGAACGTACCACGCTGCTGCCGGCGAATCCGATTTCCATCTGGTCAAACGTCTGGTCTGAATGCGCACCGCGTAACTCCTGTATCTAAAGAAAGTATATGCAATGGGTTGAATTGAATTGACGGCAACCATATTCGGCGTGCTTTGTGTCTGGCTGATCATTCGTCAGAGCATCTGGTGCTGGCCTGCCGGCCTGGTGCAGGTGACGTTATTCGTCTACATTTTCTACGAGGCCCGTCTCTACTCCGATATGATCCTGCACATTATCTACATATTTCTCCAACTGTACGGCTGGTATCACTGGCTGTACGGCGGTCATGCACGCACCAGCTTGCCTATTACGACACTGTCTGTCTATGCACGCGCTGCCTGGATTGGCCTGGGTGTGCTGGGCATGATGGCGCTTGGTGCTACAATGCACACCTTTACTAATGCTGCCCTACCCTATGCTGATGCTTTTACCACCGTGGTCAGCCTTATCGCGCAATGGTTGCTGGCACGTAAGAGACTGGAGAACTGGTATTTCTGGATTGCCGTGGATGTGGTAGCTATCGGTGTGTATTTCTTCCGGGAACTCTATTTTACTACCGGACTGTACACGCTGTTTCTCGGTATGGCTATCGCGGGCTTTTTCGCATGGCGGCGCTCCTGGCAGACAACCGCCGCAGAGCAATTGGTGGTGACGGCATGACTGACAACGAACGTGTAGGCCTGACCCTGGGCAAATATGCCCCGCTACATCAGGGGCACCAGATGGTGATCGAAACGGCGCTTGCCGAGATGGATCATGTTATCGTGGTGATCTATGATTGCCCTATCGATGCTGCGTATAGTTGCCCCCATCTGATACCGTTGGCTTACCGGTTCCAGTCAAGCGAGAAGGTATGCGGGGGTTTTATAGGGGTGATGCTGCATCCCCGCTGTACTTCTTCAGTGAAGATGTAGAGCAGTGTGCGACTGGCTGCTTCATCCGCCGGAATAGTGACCGTACATGAACATGCATACGGTCCCTCTTTATCCGAATGACCAATTAATTGGTCAATTGTGATGAGGAGTGCGCCTGCCGTATAGAGACGCTCCATAAAGGCGAGAGCATTTGCGGTTGTCTTAAACCGCGAGTAGGCAAACGCGCATGTGTTTGTACTTGCACGAAGCCAGCGCCGCGCCTCACAATCCACTGCCGATGGGTCTTCATCGTTGACAAACTCTTGTGTCATCTGCTCGATGGCAAGCTGAACTGACTCGCTCCGTGCCGCAACCTGCATTGTCGCTGGTCCCTGGCCGCCGGTGATGGTCAGCAGCGATCCTTCTTCGGCATGGGGCTGAACATCAACAAACATGTCATGCCGAATCCAAACACAACAGGCTGGTGGCTCAATAAGCTGAAATCCGAGATAGGGCCTGACGATGGTGATGCGAAATGAAAATCCGAAACACGACCCATCTGTTATGAGTTCAACCCCCTCTTGGCCAGTCTTTGGGTCATGTTCAGACCATTGGTTGAGTTCAAACCACATGATGGCATCTCCTTTCAGGTATACCGTCTGATTCATTCCAAAATTCGATACGATACTACGAACGGATTATCACTTATACCTCAATGCCCAGCGCAGTAAAGGGATCATCGAGCAGCGACAAATCGGTGCCCGCTGGTGTTTGCTCCGGTGTCTGTAGGTCAGCCGGAGGCTCCGCGTAGGACACCTGTCCTACATCTGGAGAATAGGTTCGGTAGATCTCCGTGAGCCGTCCCTGTACTGCTTCGTCCAGCGCTTCACCCAATAACTTTCCAATGTCGGCACGGCAATCCGTGAGGTCATACGCTGCTGCGTTGGCACCAAGCAGTAGCAGCGCGCGATGGGCTGCACTTGCATTGCTACTCGTTCGTGCCAGTAACCCCTGCAGTGCCTGGCTTAACCGGACGCGATGGGGAGCAGTACTCATGGTCGTCCCTTCCCAAGTCGTCGAGCCAGCTTTGCATACCCACGGGCAATTGCTGTCTGGGGACGTTCGACAGTGACAGCATGGGCGAAGCGCTGCTTGATTGCCTGAACAAGTCGTTTCTCCTCAGCGCCGCCACCACCAATCAGGATGATGTCGAACTGGGTACCACGTCCCCATTCCTCAACCAGACGGGTGGCGACTGCTTCGCCATTCTCGTGCAGTGGTTGATCCCAGTTGTTCGGCAATGAGCGTAACTGCCCGGCAACACTTAATGCTCCTGTTCGTACCGCCTGGTCTGTCTCATACAGCGTCAACTCACGTTCAAAGGCTGCACTAAGGCGCGCACGGATCATGCGTAGTGGTTGGGCGGTTCCCAGGGTGAATGTGTTCAAACTTGATGGTACTGGTGTGAGACATGGAAAGATAATCGGTTGGAGTTCTGTCCCGTCCTGATCAATCACCACATATTTGTTGAAACCATGCCCAATGTTTGGTCCATGTCCTGCAATCATATGCCTTCCTTTCCTTCTTCTCCTGTGCGTAATGGTACATGCTGTGGCAGGTCTGTTTCCTCCACCAGATCCACCACTACTGTGCCGTAGGCCAGGTAGTCATCGCGTCCCTCCTTGCGCCCCTTGCGTACCGCACCGATATGGACATTTTCACCAAACGTGGTAGTGAGCAGATGACTGGTAGCCTGCACTGCTGTTTCTGATCCAAGGAGCCGAATTGAACAGATTACTTTCATCCCAACACCTCATTGTGAAGCATATCTTCTCGCTGCCTGGGACATTAAGTGATTGAACAGACTCCAGGGAATCAATACCATCCCTTCATCAAACTCGATTACCGCAATGTCGCCAGGAAGATGGCTAAGACTGCGTACACGGTTGCCCTCGACCAGGGCGTAGCCACTGGTATCAGTGGCCAGCGTAAGTTGGTCAGGAAGCCTGGTTTCGACTGATAGTCCGATAATCATGAGATGCTTTCTCACAAGACCCCTCCGTTTCTGGGCTGTTTTATCCTTGATGGGCCACATGGGCCACCCTCTCGATATAGCTTGTCCTGATGCCTCAAACCCCTGGTCCATGAAGAAATCCCCTCATGGACCAGCAGTCAGGCCGGACAGGACTTCCGGGGCTTTCTGATGCGCTATTTCCTCCTTCTTGCTTCATGGACCACCGGTCCACTACTGGTCCACTACTGGTCCACTGCTGGTCCATCGCTGGTCCATCGCTGGTCCATCACGACGGGTAACATATGGGCCGGGTTTTTGGTCTTTCTGAAGCGGTAGAACGCCTGCCGGCCCGAATGGTCCATCGATCCGTAAAACCAGGTAGCATCATGTGTCGAGAATTCCTACAGGCAGACACCAGCAGTAGGGCCGGGTTCCATTAATCCGCTTCTTCGTGACCAGATGTGGTGGATGGGTGTTTTGGAGGAAGCCATCCTGATAAAGCATCTGGGACAATGCGTTCTTTGATATGCCTAAGCTGCGTCCGGCTGACCGCAAATGTTTGCACACTTCGTCGTAGGATGCCTGTGACAAAAGGTAGGTGCCTTTCTGGTCGTAGGCACCAATCAATACCTGGGATGTCAACATCTCCTGGGACGTTGCGTCGAGATTGAGCAGGATGGCCTTGCCACTTGCCACAAGGCTGCGTATCGTTTCGAGAAAGAGCTGGCTATAGCGTTCCTGGGTTGTCACATCAAGCTGCGCCTTTGCCAGATGGAATAAGTCTTTCTTACATACCTGTAGCCAGGATTTCACCTGCTCCGGCGACCAGTGCCCCCGTTCCTCCAGGAAGCGCCCGAAGGTGTGCCATGCCGTATAGAGCACGGCAACATTGCTGGCAATGCGGCCGGGATTGGTTGCCTGTTCAGTCTCAGCTTCAAGTCTGGACAGGATGGTAGTCCGTGTTGCCTGATACAGTTCGTTATTGTTGAGCGGACTGGGGAATGCTGCCAGCCAGGTCAGATAATCAATCGTAAGGAGATGCAAGCGCTGGGCATGTTGCTGGATATGGGAGAGCTTTGCTCGGTCAACGGTTCGACGCTCAAGCTGGACACTCAGGACCCGCGCCAGGGTTGACGCTTCCCCTTCAGGTTGATCTTCACCGCTGCTTATCAGAATGCCGCGAATCGGAAAAGCTGCGCGGATCTCGCTGTTGGAGTCAAGCCGGCCACGCGCCATATTATCGCCATAGTTTTGGAGCAGGAAGGTGACCTGTTGAGGCTTGACATTGGCCGATTTGTAGTCGTCCAGCAGAATTGGCATATCTTTGAGATACCAACCGAGGCGTTGAATACTATTGGACGTACTGGTCCAGGTGTCCGTTGGTCGTGCCGGTAAGAAGTCTCCGAAGAGCCCCATAGCTGCACAGATGATACTTGTCTTGTGGCATCCGGTGGTGCCATGCACATGAATCATTGGTGATGGTGCATCGATGGCGTTCAAGATTGGCCCTTGCAAGACACCGCCAAGCAACGGAACCACAACATTTGATGGTGCCAGTGTGAGGAGATTATCAAAGAGAGCCAGCACATCATCCATTGGCACATTCGGTGGTGTGAAGCGATACTGCTGAAGACGGCGTGGCAGATGACCGCCGACTCCTTCATGCCACCCGGTTGCATCCACATACCCATTACTCAGTAAGTAGCGTTGACCTACCCAGCCGGTATGTGTATAAATAATGTTTTCCTGAACGTCACACGAAAAGGCTTTGATCGCGTCAAGCACATATTTTGGCTGTGTCTTAGGATTGACCCGTGCTCGCGCCCCCAGTGCCGCAACGATGCGCCCCAGGGCTGTCTCATATTCAAACTCAGTTCGTTTGAGTTCAATCGTACGGGAGCGGTTGGAGCATGTTGCACTGATAGTGAACATTTCGTCCTGGCGTTCTCCATCGTTAAGGATAGTCTCAGTCGTAATGCGTGCAGTGAAATTGCAGAGGAGCAGCGGGTTTTTTGCCGTACCATCACTGTTATGTTGTTCCATCCACATTCCTCCTTCGTGGAGAAAGTAGGGCCAGGGGTCAGGTGTTGCTTCACCAAGTCCTAGAACCCGTCCTGCCTGGGCCAGCATATCGGGTTGGTGTGACTGAGCGGTCAGGCTCAGTTCACGTGCAGCAGCCTTCACAGCCGCCTTGACATCACCGTTATGGTTGAGGAGACACCAGGCATTAAAGGGCGTATGGCTATGCTGTTTTCCACCGGGGGCTTCACAGTAGAGTGGATCGTTCGGGTTGTAATGAATCGACCGACCTGTGACGATGATGACGCTGCTCCGTTCGCCCCCAGGCCGAACAAAGCGCCCCGAAGATTCCTGGGTATAGCCGTGGGTTTCAAGAATTTGCTCAATGGTGTAGGTGGAATTGAATGTGCCTATGACGTCAGGACCGGCATTATCTCTACCACTCCTGGGTGAATGCTCGACTGCTGGAGCCAGTGTTTGTGCTGCATCAAGCAGCTTCATAGCCTGACTATGGTCGAGCAATGGAATATCACCCAGACTCCCGCTGAGTAACTCATAAAAGGTGCCGCAAGGATGCAAGGAGGGTGGAGCAAGGACATATCCGCCCTGTCCCCGTGTCTCTGCGATAACCTCTCGGTTAAGGGTTGCCAGTTTCCGGTTGCTCACTGGTTCGTCCATACGGAAGTAGACGTGGCGACCTTTCCCAGTAGCAACGATTGGCAGACCTTCCAGAGCGTGCTTGTCGAGCACAACCAGTACCGCCTCACGCCACTGCTCATACCAGTCTGGTAGTTCGAAGTCAATCACAACCAGACCACCACTCACCTGACCACAGACAATGGCAATCCCGGCATCGGTCTGGCCGAACCAGCTTTCCAGTTCCCAATCATTTGGCTGGCGTTCCTGGTACATCCGCCAGCTTGGACGGGTTTTGCCCTGATCTTCATCATAAACGCGGGGTAGTAGCTCACTTGCCGGCTCTTTGGTTCCCCGCCGGATCGGGAGTACACTGAGCCCGGCTGCGATATAATTACGGGCAATGTGAAGTAGGTCAAAGCTTTGTTGTTGCACCACAGCGTGCCTCCTCTGGTTCAATTTCAGCAGGTGCAAGTGAGGGAACCCGGTTCACCGTACCAGGCGTTCTGTGGTGATTGGCAAACTGCGGTTCACATCGGGTACATTCAACCTGACGGAGCCTGGTGAGCCATGGGGTGGCATGCACCCGGAATATTCCGTCAAGGTAGATCCAGGTTGCTTCTGCCAACACCACAATCAGGATTTCCCTGTCTGTCGTTGTACGAATCCGGGCAGGAAGCGATGGCACGGGGGCAGTCATGGTGACACCTCCCCACTACCAGGACCGAGGCACGTGAACTGAAAATCGAGAAGATGAAAAGGCACGGCACTAGACTCTGAGCGAAGATGCGGTATAATGGTGGCAGTCTGTGCCAAAATTGACGTCAGTTGATAGCACCAGCGGACGAAATGGTGTGATACGGGCGGACGATAATCCTGGCACCACGCCACACATGGGTACGCACCAGGAGAGCCAACACAGAAAAAGGTATGCGGTATCATATGCTTTCATCAGCAAATGAACCGTAGGCTGTAGCAGGCCGATAAGGAGGATAGGGACGCACAACCCGCTACAACGACACCTTGCCAAGGTGTAGGTCGCGGGTTCGAGTCCCGTCTCCCGCTCCATAAACATTACAAAAAGCCAGGTGGTTGATCGCTAAGGTCAACACCTGGTTTTTTTGTTGGCCTTAAATATCGCCGCTATCTCCCTGGCTAACTCGCTGTGCTATAAGTTCGACTTTGTCCATTTGCTCGACACATTCCCCCTGGAGGCGTATGCTAGCAACACGCTGCGCTGAACGAGAAAGGGAACGATATGCTTACCCTGCCTGCTGCAATGAAACGCCTGTTGCGTCCGCTGGAAACGGTCTTTCGCGAAACCACCTGGGAGCATGCCATGGTCCTGCTGGTCGGAGCTATTCTGACCCCGGCCAAACGCACCGTCACGTCGGCCCTCAACGTGATGGGTCTGCGCCAGGAAGCCCAGTTCCAGACCTATCATCGCGTGCTCAATCGCGCCGTATGGTCGTGCCTGGCGCTGAGTCGTATCCTGCTGTCCATGGTGCTGACCGCCTTCGTCGCGCCCGATGCGCCCGTGATCGTCGGGTTGGATGCTACCATTGAGCGTCGCCGCGGCACCAAGATTGCGGCCAAAGGTATTTATCGTGATCCGGTGCCTTCCAGTCGCAGCCATTTCGTCACGACCAGCGGGCTGCGCTGGATGCGCATGCTGCTGCTGGCCCCCATCCCCTGGGCACAGCGCATCTGGGCGTTGCCCTTCCTGACCGTGCCGGCTCCCGCGAAGCGGTACTACCAGGAACGCGACCGTCGCCACACGCCCATGCTGCATTGGGCACGCCAGATGATCAGCCAACTGCGTCGCTGGTTGCCCAACCGCACCCTGGTCGTGGTGGCTGATAGCACCGCTGCCGCCCGCGAACTGCTGGCGCATTGCGTGCAACTGCGTGAACCCGTCACGCTGATCACCCGCTTGCGCCTGGATGCCGCACTGTACGACCCGGCCCCACAACGTACCGCGGCGACCCGTGGGCGTCCGCGCAAGAACGGCGCACGGCAGCCCACGCTGGCGCAGCGCCTGACCGACCCGGCAACGACCTGGGAGACGATCACCGTCACCTGGTATGGCGGCAGGCAGCGCACCATGCGTATCGCCACGGGCACCGCGGTCTGGTATCACAGCGGGAAGCCGCCCGTCTTCATCCGCTGGGTGCTGATCACCGACCCTGGTGCCAATCCATTCGAACCGCAGGCGCTGCTGCGCACGGATCTGACCGTCTCCGCGCAGCAGATTGTGGAATGGTGTGTGCTGCGCCGGCAGGTGGAAGTGACGCTGGAAGCAAGCCGGGCGCACCTGGGCATCGAGACGCAGCGGCAGTGGTCGGATCAGGCGATTGCCCGCACCACGCCACTGCTGCTGGGCTTGTTCTCGCTGGTCACCGTGCTGGCCCATCAGTTCCTCCAGGGGAACGAACTGCCCATCCGTCCAGCTGCCTGGTATGCCGGCAAACGGCTGCCGACCTTTTCGGATACGCTGGCCTTCGTGCGTCAACAGCTCTGGCCGGTTGCCTTTTTTGGGACATCGCCGGAAAAGACCGATGTCATCGAAATTCCGCGCTCCCTGTTTGAGCGCCTGTCTGAAACGGTCGCCTACGCGGCGTGAAATGGACAAAGTCGAACTAAGCACTGACCGGGATGGATGCCATCCAGCGGCGCAGAACCTTGCCGGGGTGTAGCAGGCAGTGGGGTATGCAGGGGAAGGTAGCGCTATGCCGGGGCGCGGGCCATAATTACCACAACCGCCCCTGCTGCGGTGCATTCGGGTCACTGTTCGGGGAGGATTTCTCCGTGTAGGGCAGCCCCAGGTGCTCATAGGCGCGGCGGGTAGCGACACGCCCGCGCGGGGTGCGCTGCAAAAAACCCAGTTGCAGCAAGAAGGGCTCGTAGACATCCTCAATCGCATCGACCTCCTCGGCCAGCGCAGCCGCCAGCGTGGAGAGCCCCACCGGGCCACCCTCGAAGAGTTCGATAATTGTGCGCAGCAAGCGGCGGTCATTCTCGTCCAGCCCCAGTTCATCAATCTCCAGGGTGGCGAGGGCGGCGCGGGCCACCTCCAGCGTGATGCTGCCCTCGGCGATGACCTGGGCATAGTCGCGCACGCGGCGCAGCAGCCGGTTAGCGATACGCGGCGTTCCCCGCGCCCGCCGGCCAATCTCCGTTGCGCCCGCCGGCGTGCAGGGCACCCCCAGAATGCGCGCCGACCGGGTGACAATCTCGTGCATGGCTTCGTCGGTGTAGAACTCCAGCCGATGCACCGCGACAAAGCGGTCACGCAGCGGCGAGGTCAGCAGCGCCAGGCGTGTGGTTGCGCCAACGGTGGTAAAGCGTGGCAATTTCAGGCGGACGTTGCGTGCGCTAGGGCCCTTGCCTACAATCAGGTCGAGGGCAAAATCTTCCATCGCCGGGTAGAGCACCTCTTCCACGGCCCGGTTCAGCCGATGCACCTCGTCAATAAAGAGCACGTCGTCGGCCTCCAGGTTGGTCAGGATCGCCGCCAGATCCCCGGCCCGATCAATCGCCGGGCCGCTGGTCACCTTCATGTGGACGCCCATCTCGTTGGCGATCACGCCGGCCAGCGAGGTCTTCCCCAGCCCCGGCGGGCCATAGAAGAGCGTATGATCCAGCGGTTCCTGGCGCGACTTCGCAGCGGTAACGGCGATGCGCAGTTGCTCGACCACCTTCTCCTGGCCGATAAACTCGGGCAGGGAGCGCGGGCGCAGACTCTTCTCGCTACGCTGGTCATCTTCGTGGGGATTGGGGTTTAGCAGCCGCTCGTCACTCATCAACACTCCTCAGCACAGGTGTGCGCTGGGGGCATTATAGCATGAGTCAGGGGTTACGGGTTAACGGTCAGGGGCACTACCGTACAAGGTGTGAATATGATAAAATGGCGTGTCCCGGCGTGTTCAGACTGGTAAAGACTGATGGTATAATCAGAGCTAACAGCGACAGATCTCGAAAGTAGGGAGACGTTCATGACTGCCACGCATTATACAGTGCCGGCCGGTGAACCCATCACGATACAGGATGGGCGGCTCCATGTGCCTGACATTCCCATTGTGCCCTTTGTTGAGGGTGACGGCACCGGGCCGGATATCTGGCGCGCCAGCGTGCGCGTGTTTGACGCGGCCGTGGCCAAAGCATACGGCGACAGACGCAAGCTGATGTGGATGGAAGTGCTGGCCGGGGAGAAAGCCTTCCGCGAAACCGGTTCCTGGCTGCCGGACGAAACGGTTGCCGCGTTTCAGCAGTACCTGGTGGGGATCAAGGGACCACTGACGACGCCAATCGGTGGTGGTATCCGTAGCCTCAACGTAGCACTGCGTCAGTTGCTCGACCTGTATGTCTGTCTGCGCCCGGTACGCTACTTCCACGGCGTGCCGTCGCCAGTCAAGCGGCCGGACCTGGTCGATATGGTCATTTTCCGCGAAAATACCGAGGATATCTACAGTGGGGTTGAGTATCGCGCAGGCACGCCGGAAGCGCAGAAGGTGCTTGATTTTATTCAGCAGAACTTTCCGGAGGATTTTGATAAGGTGCGGTTTGGCACTGCCGGCAAGGTACGTGAGTTTCAGCAGATGGCCGGCAAGGCGGAAAATGGTGAAGTTGAGGTCGGCATCGGCATCAAGCCCGTCAGCCGGGAGGGCACCGAGCGCCTGGTTGGTGCCGCCATTCAGTATGCGATTACACATCAGCGCCGCAGCATTACCCTGGTCCACAAGGGGAACATTATGAAGTTCACCGAGGGCACCTTCCGCGACTGGGGCTATGAACTGGCAGAACGTGCGTTTGGGGATTATGTCTACACCTGGGCGCAGTGGGACCGGGCCAAAGCTGAACGCGGGGAGGCCGCTGCGAATGCCGAACAGAAGGCGGCTATCGAGTCGGGCAAGATCCTGGTGAAGGATACCATTACCGACATTATGCTCCAGCAGGTGCTGACCCGTCCGGAGGATTTCGATATTATCGCCACGCTCAACCTGAATGGCGACTATCTCAGCGATGCGCTGGCCGCCCAGGTTGGCGGGATTGGCATTGCCCCCGGCGGCAATATCAACTATATCACCGGCCACGCGATTTTTGAGGCGACCCACGGTACCGCGCCCAAGTATGCCAACCTCGACAAGGTCAACCCCAGCAGTGTGATCCTGAGTGGTGATCTGATGCTGCGCTACATGGGGTGGACCGAGGCGGCGAATCTGATTATCAGCGCGATGGAACGCACCATCGGCAACAAGATTGTCACCTACGACTTTGCCCGCCAGATGGCCGGCGCACGCGAGGCCAGCACTTCGGCCTTTGCCAATGCGCTGATTGAGAACATGGGATAAGGAATATCATTCCGTGGTTGACATTCAAACCGAACGTTTCGCCCGATGGAAGCCCAATTCGCCTCCGGCAGGGCGGAAGAACCCATCCTTTTTCCACAAACATGTTGCACTAAGTGCAACATGTTTGTGGAAAAAGATCAAACGTACCATGCTGCCGCAGGCGAAATACACCGTTATTGGAAGCAAACTGTCCGTTTGCACGCACACCGCGTAACTCGTTAAAATGAAGAAACCTGCGGAAGGTGTACCCCCGTACAACCTCCCGCAGGTTCAGTTTTGCGCTGCTCGTGCAGCAGGCAACCTCCCGCTTACAACGGTCCCCAACCGCGTTCCTCCACAAAGTGGAACACGTCCGTATCACTGATAATGCCTACAGGCTGCCTTTCCGCCTTGATCACCAACCGGCGAATGTTTGAGTCAATCATGAGCCGGCTGCAGTCGCGCAGGCTGGTATCCGGCGTCACATAGATCAGTGGGCGGGAGGCAATCGTGCCGAGCGTGACCTCCTCCGGCGAGCGATCCGTCCCGATAATATGCTTCAGCACATCACGCATGGTCATAATGCCCCACTCACCGCCGTCGTCCGGTTCGACAATGACGCTGGTAATACCCTTCTGGCGCATGATGTGGGTCGCATAGGCTACGCTGCACGTTGCCGGAACCGTCACAATCTCGCGGGTCATAATCGCGCCCACCGTAAACCGGGTATAGCTATCTTCCTCGTGCCGGGCATAGTCCGCCGGAGCGCGCAAGACATCGCGCTGCGTTCGCTCACCCCGGGCGGCAGCCATCTCGAGTCCCCCTTCCAGGAATGTCACCAGCACATAGCCCCGACCCTCAATTGGTGCATCTTCCAGTAACTCGATCACGCTTCCGTTGAAATGTCCGCGAACTGTTCGCATACAGTCCCCCTTTCTCTGTGCGGTATCATCAGTGACTCGATGTGTTTCAGGCGGCTGGAGACTGTGCCTGAACACCAGTATGCGTCACCTTCGACGATCAGGTATTCGTATCTCAACCAGGTGACAGGCGCTATCAGACGTTATGTTGTCGGGTACATCAACCTACGTAGATATATTCTAGTACAGGTTATGCGAAAACACGACCTGCGCATCTGCTCGGGCTGGCCCGCGCTCATGGAACCGATTGTCTGTAAACCTGTCGAATAATATTATTATACCCGAAACACTCCCGTTCATACATACCAGTATGGAATACACAACGCGGGGAAACAGTGATGGTGGCCCATCCTGGTTCCCCGCGTCGCCTTGCAGCCTCTCCGTGCTGCTCAAGCTATTCAGTTACACGAGTTGCACGGTGGGCGTATAAATCGGACATCTACTCCCACAATGGACGTCTTCGCCTGCGGCAGCATGGTACGTTTTATTCTTTTTCACAAAAAAATTGTTAGCGCGCATAAGCGGTGGGTTCAGTTCATTGCCGCTTTTTAGTAGTCCGGCGTGGCGAACGGCCAAAATTGGGTAAAAATAACCCAAAAGTAGTACGGACATATGTACGACCATCCTTACCTTGACGACTTGACCCAGGACTTATGCGCGCTAACAAAAAATTCACGTTGTGAATTTTTTTGTGAAAAAGAATCAGGTTTTTTCTGCCCTGCCGGAGGCCGAGATATCTGCCGGGTCAGGGACTGCGTAACTCCTGTCAGTTAGCGGGGGAAGGCGATGCCCTGCCACTCCTGAGGGAGGGTAAACGCTCCCGGCATCAGTTGCCGGATCAGATATTTGCCGGTCGCGCCAGTGGGCACTGCCCGCGCACCACCACCCGTGAAGGTAAAGTAGGTCGCCACTCGCGCACCGCTCCAGCGGCCCCGGAAGTGAATACCGTACACTCCCGGCGGCAAGTCCGGACTGCCCTCAACATTCAACGGCGGGTCATAGCCGACGCGTCCCTGGGGATCAGCCTGACCAGTACCGGGGAAGAGCACATACGCCCCGGTGGGATCGGTTACCCAGAGTTCAACCTCCTCATTGGGCTGCAGATTCCAGCCCCGGATCTGAAACACCGTTCCAACCCCACCCTCTTCGGGAGTGACACTCCCGTTAACACTGGGTGGCCGTGGCGTTCCCGGCCCCGCCACATAGTCATTGGTGAGCTTAAAGCCGGCGGCACGCGTCACATCGCTGCTGCGGCCCTGGGCAACGATACTGTAGATCCCGATCCCCAGGCCTGCGCTGCTGAAATCAACCTCAACGGTGCCATTCTCCACAAAGATCGACGACTCATCGATAGGAATACCCTCCCCGGCGGGCGTGGTAATCCAGCTACTGACCTCTTCATCCCCAAAGCCGGAGGCCAGGAAGATGAAAGGCGTCCCCGGCGGCGCGGCAACTGGAATAACAAAGGCATCCCCGACCGTGCCAACCTCACCGTGGGCAATAATCCCCAGGAGATTCGGATTACCCGCCGGACCACCGGCCGGGCCGCCCCCACCATCAATCCGGAAGTAGCCGATAGACTGGTTGCCGCTGCGCACACCCTGTGCATTAAATGACCAGATCCCGGGGATAAAATCCCGGTTCGTTTCCAGATCCACCCCGGCATACCCAATCGAACCCTGGTTGTCTGCATCAACCTGGAAATCCGCGCCGAAGGTCGATTGATCGGGAGCCGTGATCCAGATACCCACCGACTCGCCCGGCTGGAAGTTCCAGGCATCAAAGA
>DAOTVB010000173.1:0-2475 GCA_034436755.1 Chloroflexaceae bacterium
AGACCTACGGCGGGCCGGTACGCCCCCTCTGGATCAGCGAAGTTGGCTGGTCCACCTGCGGCGCGGAGCAACCCGACTGCTACGCGCTACAGGCCACCGCTGAAGAACTGGCGGACGAAGCACCACAGCCGGTTGCCCCCGACTATCGCCTGATATCAAACCACTACCCGGAGCTTGCGGCAACGCTTATCGGGAAGACCGAGGCAGAACAGGCCAACTACATGGTGCGGACACACGCGATTGCGCTGACGCTGGGCGTGCAGCATCTGAGCTATTTTCAACTGGAAGATAAGTTTGACGGTCGCCTGGGAAACTTCTGGGAGGAGGCCGCCATTCTGGGACCAAAAGACCAGGGCTACCGGCCCAAGCCGGCATACCAGGCTTACACGGTGCTGTCACGACAACTGGAAGGCGCAGTTGCGCTGGGGCCGGGCGCGCACCACACTTTTCAATATGACCCGGGTGAGCAGCGGCACACGGTTGAGCGCTACCATCTGCGCTTTCGCCGGTATGACAACGTCCTGGTCGATATCCTGTGGCGCAACCAGGGCTCACAGACGGTGACACTGCCGGTTGAGCCGAACCACAGCGCCACGCTCATCACCCGCGACGGCACAAACCACGCCTTGACCGCACAGCAGGGCAGCGTAAGCTTTAGCATAAGTGAACAGCCGATCTATCTGAACCAGGCGCTGCCACCCGTGCTGAACGTAACGCCGCAGACGCTGAAACTGCTTGCCGCACCGGACGAACCGCCCCGCACGACTATGTTGTGGTTGAGCAACCTGGGGACAGGTCAGGTTATCTGGAACGCCGATAGCGATGCCGCCTGGCTGCGCCCTGACACAACCGCCGGCCAGGGCTGGCGCAGCACGCTGCCGTTGAAGGTTGACGCAGCGGCGTTACCCCCCGGCAACTACACCGCCAGCGTAACAATTACCAGCAACGGCGGCACGCAGCAGATCCCGGTGCAGTTGCGGGTTGTTCCGCGCCTCTGGCGGAGTTACCTGCCGCTTGCCGGGGCAGAATAAACCATTGCCCAGCAGCAGCGGAACGGTGCATCGAAGCCCCCTACGGCGGTCTCCCGTGGTGATGCTATCCGGGAGTCCCGGCTTCAGCCGGTGCATGCCTGCCGGAACAGCGGCTGGATATGGCGTGTGGCCGCAGAACGGTGCATCGAATGCCCCCTACGGCGGTCTCCCGTCGTCCTGCCGGAGGCTGTGTCCCCCGCCAAATGCGGGATCGCCTGATACATGTCAACATTGGCAGTTTTGCGCTTTTCACTCATTTCGTGTTCTTCGGGGTCCAGACTCCCACCGCGTAACACGAGTCAATCAGAGCACACCGACCGAACTATTATCACCCAGCATCAGGCGGTAGGCCCGAGGCTTGAGCGGACTGCGCCCAATCTCGACATTACGCCCGATCAGGCTGTCTTCCAGGCGATGCGGTAGATCGCGCACAGTACTGTTCTCCAGCACAATGCTATGCTCAACTTCGCTATCCTCAATCAGGCAGTGGTGATAGACCGAGGTAAATGGACCGATGTAAGAGTTGATAATCCGCGTATGCTCGCCGATAACCGCCGGGCCACGAATAGTGCTATGAATAACCTCTGCGCCCGGCTCAATAATCACGCGCCCGCTGATCTGCGAATCACGGCTGACATACCCCTGAACATCGTGGACCAGTTCTTCCAGGATCAGGCGATTGGCCTCCAGCAGATCGTCTTTCTTCCCGGTATCGATCCACCAGCCCGCATGCACATAGGGATGCACCTCGTAGCCATTATTGACCAGCCAGGCAATCGCGTCGGTGATTTCCAACTCGCCCCGGGCCGAGGGACGAATCGCCGCCACCGCTTCCCAGACATGCTCATCAAACATGTACACCCCCACCAGCGCCAGATTGCTGCGCGGCTCACGGGGCTTCTCCACCAGGCGCATAACGCGGCCGGTTTCATCCAGTTCAGCTACTCCGAACTGGCGCGGGTCGCTGACCTCTTTCAGCACAATCTGGGAGTTGAAGCTGCTGCTCCCAAACTGCCGAATCAGCGGACTGATGCCCCCTTGCAGGCAGTTATCCCCCAGAAACATCACAAAACGGTCATCTCCCAGGAAATCCCGACTGATTTTAACGGCATGTGCCAGACCCAGCGGCTGCTCCTGCTCGATATAGGTAATGCGCACATCCCAACGGCGACCATTTCCCACCGCATTGCGGATCTCCTCACCCGTATCGCCAATCACAATCCCAATATCATCAATACCGGCATCCCGAATCGACTCAATCACACGGAAAAGGACTGGTTTGTTAGCGACGGGAACAAGTTGCTTGGCACTTGTGTAGGTAATCGGTCGCAGACGTGTTCCTTTGCCACCGCTTAAGACCAGGCCCTTCATACTCAATGCTCCTTAGACAGGGTTACAGTCTGCGCACGTCAACCGGCAACAGATCTACCGGCGAGTAAAGCTG
>DAOTVB010000174.1:0-74537 GCA_034436755.1 Chloroflexaceae bacterium
TCCCTGGGGTATGTGCTCAACGTGCATCAGCCGTAGGGTGCATTGTATGCACCGTTCTTCTGCCCCGGCAGATATTCACCGGCTCAAGCCGGGACTCCCGGATGGCATCCCTGGGGTATGTGCTCAACGTGCATCAGCCGTAGGGTGCATTGTATGCACCGTTCTTCTGCCCCGGCAGATATTCACCGGCTCAAGCCGGGACTCCCGGTTACTTATTCTTTTTCACAAAAGTTTTCACTTTGTGAAAATTTTTGTGAAAAAGATCTGGTGTCTTCCGCCCTGCCGGAGGCGATATCCGCCGCCAAACGCGGGATCGCCTGATACCTATCAGCAGTGGCGGTTTCACGGGTTTCGCTCATTTCGTGTTGTTCGTGGTCCAAACGTCCATCGCGTAACTCCTGTAATAAAGAAAGGACCGGCATCACTTGTAGAGAGTGTTACAATACAAGCAAATAGAGAACCACAGCATATGCATCCACGGCTGCCTGTCGGTGGTCAGGCAGTGTCTGGAGCGATAGAAATATAGCTGCTTCGGTCGGGCACATATGCTGATGCAGAACCGGAACAGTGTAAGGCAGGGCAGGCGCATGAGAGGAACCCAACAATCACTTGCTCGTCGAGTAACACTGCTCTACGTGCTCCTGGGGGGAGCCTGGATCATCTTTTCGGATCAACTGCTGGCCTTTCTGGTGCGCCATCCACCACAGATGGCGACGTTACAAACCGTGAAAGGCTGGATCTTTGTGGCGATCAGCGCAACCCTGCTGTACAGCCTGCTGCGTTACGAAGTGCGCAAACGGCAGGGTGTTGAAGCAGAACTGTACCGGGTCAACCGGGCGTTGCGCACGCTGAGTGAGTGCAACCAGATCCTGATACGGACAACGGAAGAGCCGGAACTGCTCCAGCGCATCTGCCAGGGCATCGTCACGGTCGGCGGTTATCGAATGGCCTGGGTGGGCTACCTCGAGCATGATCCGGCGCGGCGCATCCGCCCGATGGCGCAGGCCGGAGTTGCGGCGGGCTATCTCGAAACTGCGCCGATCTCCTGGGCCGATACCGAGCGTGGACGGGAACCAGCCGGCCAGGCCATCCGCACCGGCCAACCCTGCGTGCGCCGCAATAGCATAACCGATGCCTCCTTGGGGCCATGGCGGGCTGCGGCTGCACAGCGTGGGTATGCTGCCGCGATTGCACTCCCCCTGATCAACGCCGGGCAGACCCTGGGTGTGCTCAATATTTATGCGGATGAACCGGAAGCCTTTGACGGCGAAGCGGTCCGCCTGATGACCGAGTTGGCAAACGACCTGGCCTTTGGCGTGAGCAACCTGCGGCTACGCAGCGCCCACCAGCAGGCCGAAGAAGCATTGACCTGGGAAGCGGAAGTTAACGCGGCAATGGCGACCCTATCTCACCAGTTGATTGCGCTGGTTGCGCCGGAGCAGATCGCCACGCTGGTGTTGGAGCAGGCCAAACGGCTGACCGGCAGTACATTTGGCTACGTCGGCTATATTGATCAGCAGACCGGCTTCCTGGTTTGCCCAACGATGACCCGGGATATCTGGGAAGTATGTCAGGTAATGAATAAAGGCATTGTCTTTGAGCAATTTGGCGGGCTCTGGGGCTGGGTACTCGATCACCGGCAGCCGCTGCTGACCAACGAGCCGGCTACAGACCCGCGTTCAGGCGGAACACCCATCGGACATGTGCCGATTGAGCGCTTCCTGTCGGTACCCGCCATGATGGGGCCAACCCTGCTGGGGCAGATTGCCCTGGCGAATGCACCCCGCGACTACACTGACCGGGATCTGGCCGTAATCCAGCGCATGGCGTCAATCTATGCCATGGCAATTCAGCGGAAACAGGATGAGGATGCCATTCGGCAGTATGCCGGGCGGCTCCAGCATATTCACGCGATTGACCGGGCGATTCTCTCAGCCCACTCTCCGGCGGACATTGCGCAGGCGACCCTGAGCCACCTCTACAAACTGGTACCATACCAGCATGCATGCGTGGCCCTCTTCGATAGTGAAATCGATACCGCCCGGATTCTGGCAAACTATGCCTATGACACATTTCAGCCCGCAATGCAGGAGAGTATCCCGTTGCGTGCCTTCCGCTCACTGGTGGATCTCTGGGAAGGGCAGACCTATGTCAAAACTACGGTCGAGAGCGACGATTGGCAGCCGCCCTGTTGCCAGGTTGCGCTGTCAAAGCGTTTGCACTCGTTTCTTACCGTGCCGCTGATTGTTCAGCAGAATACCATCGGTGCGCTGACGCTGGGGGCAACTACACCCGATGCATTTAGCGCCGAGAGTATCGAACTTGTGCAGGAAGTTGTCAACCAGTTAGCGATTGCCATTCAGCAGGCACGGCTGTTTGAGCAGGTCCATGATGGCCGGGAACGGCTGCAAACCCTCTCGCGGCGACTGGTCGAGATCCAGGAGATCGAGCGCCGGCATATTGCCCGCGAATTGCACGACGAGATCGGCCAGACGCTCACCGGGTTGCATCTCTTGCTGGAGATGAATAGCCGCGTGGTCGGTACACAGTCGCAGAACCTGCAGAATGCGCAGTTGCTCGTCAACGAACTGATGCGGCGTGTACGGGAGATTTCGCTCGATCTGCGCCCCGCGATGCTGGATGACCTGGGTTTGCTGCCCACCCTGCGCTGGCACTTCAACCGCTACACCACGCAGACCGGTATTGAAGTACTATTTAAGCATCATGGCGTTGAACGGCGCTTCGCCTCGGATATTGAGACCGCCATCTACCGACTGGTGCAGGAGGCGCTGACAAATATCGCGCGCCATGCCCAGGTGGATATTCTGACGGTGCGGCTCTGGGCCGATGAGGAAGTGCTGGAAGTGCAGATCGAGGATACCGGCATCGGGTTTGACCAGGATCGGGTTCTTGCCGGCAAAACGTCCAACGGACTGACCGGCATGCGCGAACGTGTGGAACTGCTTGGCGGTACATTCGCAATCAGATCACAACCAGGGCAGGGCACCTGCCTGACCGTTACCATGCCCCTGGAACATGTGGTTGTCGCAGTGTAAGTTAAACCGTGACATGGCCGGTTACACTGCGACAACCGGGATTTGTACATTCACCCAATTGCTGTAGTCGCCGAGAGAGGATAAGGATGACGACCATCCTGCTGGCAGATGATCATCATGTGGTACGCCTGGGATTACGGGCGCTGCTGGATGCCGAACCGGACTTTGATGTCATTGGCGAAGCGACCGATGGACTAGAAACCAGTCGCATGGTAGAAACGCTCAAGCCGCAGGTATTAGTTGTTGACCTGATGATGCCGGGCCTCAACGGGCTGGAAGTTACCCGCCAGGTTAGCCAGCGTGCTTCCCAGACCCGGATTATCATTCTGTCGATGCATGCAAATGAAGCGTATGTGCTGGAAGCGCTACGCAACGGTGCTTCCGCCTATGTGCTCAAGGACTCGCGCGCCGATGATCTGGTCTACGCGGTACGCGAAGTGATGGAGGGACGGCGCTACCTGAGCCCGCCGCTATCGGAGCGTGCCATCAACAGCTACATTCGGCAGGCCAACGAGTCAACCCTCGATCCCTACGAAACCCTGACGAACCGCGAGCGCGAGGTCTTAAACCTGGCGGCCCAGGGCTATAACGCCACCGAGATCGCGCAGAAGCTCTCGATCAGCGGGCGCACCGCCGAAACCCACCGCGCCAACCTGATGCGCAAACTGGACCTGCATACGCAGACCGACCTGATCCGTTATGCGCTTCGGCGCGGCATTATCGCCCTTGAAGATTAGGGGTACCTGACAGGATTTACGCGGTAGGCATTCAAACCGAATGTTTCATCCGATGGAAGCCCGATTCGCCTGCGGCAGCATGGTTCATTTTTTATCTTTTCCCAAACATTTGCACAAAGTGCAAATGTTTGGGAAAAGATAGGTTTCTTCGGTTCTACCGGAGGCACTATCCACTGTCAAACACAGGATCACGTAACGCAGAGCAGCACTGGTCATTTCGCGTTTTTCGCACATGTCGCGGCGTTCATGGTCCAAACCCTCGCCGCGTAACGCGTGTAACTGAGAACCACGAGCTGAGAACAATCGTTTCTATGCTACAATAAGGTACGCTGATGCGAACAGTCGTACGAGTGAAGAGGATATGCCGATGAGTAGTGCCGTTGATACATCTCTACAGCAGGAGCGGAACATCCGCTACCCGGAAAGTGATGGGCAGCCGATGGCTGAAAACACCCGCCAATTTCGCTGGATTGTGATGATTAAAGAGAACCTGGAAACCCTCTTCCAGGATCAGGCCGATGTGTTTGTCGCGGGCGACCTGCTCTGGTACCCGGTCGAAGGCCACCCGAAGATCTGCCGCGCCCTGGATGCAATGGTGGTCTTTGGGCGACCCAAGGGCGACCGGGGCTCGTATCAGCAGTGGGAGGAAAACGGCATTGTGCCGCAGGTCGTCTTCGAGGTCCGTTCCCCGACTAACGGCTTCAGAGAGATGCTGGATAAGCTCGAATTTTACGATACCTACGGCGTGGAAGAGTATTACACCTACGACCCGGACCCGCAGCGCAACGACCTGACCGGCTTTCGGCGACAGGATGATCGGTTGCGCCCGATTGAAGCGATCAATGGCTGGGTCAGCCCACGCCTGGGCATTCGCTTCGACACCAGCGGCAGCGAGTTGCGCATCTTCCGCGCGGACAACGCGCCCTTCCGCAGCCACCAGGAGCTGGCGCGTGAACGCGACACCGAGCGCGCCGCTCGGCAGCAGGCCGAGCAGCGCGCGGCGCAACTCGCAGCCCGACTGCGCGAACTGGGCATCGATCCTGATGCGTCAGCGGAGGGAGAGTAAATACGAGAACAAAGCAACTGAGAACAGAGAACAAGTACGCTACCTAATACTACAACGAAATTTCTTTCTCACCGCAGAGACGCAGAGGGCGCAGAGATCATAAACACGGATGGATTGATCGGCTTGCTCTGCGGCGTCAGCCCGCATGGTTGAAGGAAATCCGCGTTGTAGTACTAATGACACTATGCCAGTTGCGGGTTGTTCTTTGTTACTTTGTTCTTTGTTCTGCAGTATAGATTACATCGTAGAGCGGAAAGAGGGCTGTCTCTTCTGAAACAAAACGGTTGGCAGGACTTGTGCCAGGGCGATAGCGTGACCCAGCAGTGCCACCGGCACCACAAACGCCGGCAGCCAGATAAACGGAACCTGACTGACTATTGTGTTGGGTGGCTGCATGGTCGGATCGTAGAAGATCCCTGGAAACGATTGAAAGGCAACCCGGATTGTATTGAGCAGAGTCAGCAGGGCCACACCATTCCAGGCCAGCGCGAGCAGTCGGGTCCAGGCGTATTGCCGGGCCACCAGGACGGCAATAATCGGCGCAGTGATACCCACCAGCAGATCAATATTCTGTCCCTCGAACGTCATGGCCCGTGGCATCAAACCCTGGTGGTAGAGATCCCAGAGAACATATTCAATTCCCACCCGAAATACCTGGTAGCCGATGAGCCATGACATCGGTGTCACCGCCAGGTAAGTGCGTAACGCTGGTATGGCAATGCAGCAGAAAATGGTTATCCAGGGTGGCAGCAGTGCCAGGGCAAATGGTGGCGGAAATCGTGTCAGGAAGGTGTCAAAAAACCCGTTGGCGACCAGGATACCCAACACGCCCAGCCATGCCCCCAGCAGCAGCACTATCCCACCGGCACGCCGCCGACCAGTTGCCTGCGACAGCCCCAGCACTCGCCCATTACGCCACACCACGCCCGCCATACCCGCAACCAGGGCACCGACAATCAAGACAAACAGCAGCACGGTCTGAATATTCGCCATCAATCCGCCTCCAATCGCTCGGTTCTGCTATCCTCTGCCAGAGCATAGCACAAAGCATTATGGCGCATGTATCGAAAATTGCGCCGTTCGCTGCTGTTGACGGTAAGCCTGGGGCGACATCTGGACATGGCGTTTGAACAACAGGCTAAAGGAAGGCAGGCTGCTGAACCCGACCTCCTGGCAGATAGCGCTGATCGGCAAATCCGTTGAACGCAAGAGCCGTTGGGCATGCTCCAGGCGCAGGTGCGTCAGGTATTGGTGCGGTGTCTCATGAAATACCTGTCGGAACAACCGTAGAAAATGGTGCTGCGACAGAGCGGCAGCCTCGGCAATCTGGTGGAGCCGAATGGGTTGGTTTGCATGCGCATGCATAAAATCGCGTGCGATATGGAGACGACGATACATTTCGTGGCGGGTAGCGGGGCGCGTCGCCGGGAGGCGCGCAATCTGCGCCAGTATCTGCTGGTGAACAAATAACAGACCCTCGATAATTATGTCAAGTTGTTCATCAAGCCGGGCCGTTTCAAGCGTACGCGCCTGAATATCTCGACGTAGCGCAAAAAGCAATGGCGCAAGTGTAGCATCGTAATGATAGCGTTGCTCAAAAAATGCCGGCTGTGCGGTAGGGTTGTCGGCGGGTTGCTCCAGCAAAGCATGACTCGCCGTTGTCAGACTGTGGGCGATATCTGCGAACCGTTCCGGGCGGATGTAGAGCTGCAGAGCTTCCACCGGAGCAAGCTGCTCAACCGTAAAGGTGCGCGGTGTCCCATCGTTCAGCACCAGATAACTGCTGTCATCTATAGCTATCTGCCGCTGTCCCACGGTGTAGGTCGTTGTGCCGCCAAAGGAGCAGAGGAGCGAAAGCGGGGCGTGATGGACTGGATAATCGGCCGGCACATCCGCTGTGTGAAAGACCGCCGTCGGCCACCCGATGTCCGGACATGGCAAATCCGGGTTAAAGCCTGTAAGCCGATGCTGTGGAAAAGCCGTGAAGAGAAGGGCTTCCTTTGCCGTGATCGATCCTGGCATTATTGTGTCCTACTTCCTTCGCTGAAACAGCAGGCTGGGCGCGGCGATACCCACGGCAATCGCCCCCAGGATCAGCGCAGTTTTGCTGGCATTAAATGCCGCATCAACCAGTTCGATCGTGTTGGCATTGGGACCACTGGCCGTAAACTGGAGCAGGTTAATCATTGTGCCAAAGGCAAAACTCCCCGGCACCATCGGAATGACCCCTGTCACTGTGAAGATCGGTACTGGCGAGCGCAGATAGCGCGCCAGCAGGCTTCCCAGAAACCCGACCATTGTCGCGCCAACCAGGGTCGCGCCCTCAATCGTAAACCCGGCGGTCTCCATCAGCAGTGTGCGGACCATATGCCCGGCCGCCCCACAGAGCGCACACCCCGGCAGCAGGCGCGGCGGCACATTAAAGAGCACCGCAAAGCCCAGCGAGGCCAGCCCCGACCAGAAGGCATCCTGGAGCAGCAGCCAGAGCAGTTCGATCAAACTCATAACGCCCCCACGCCGACCACCCACATCGCCAGCAGCAACCCCAGCGCAATACTGAGCGAAATAAGTAACCCGGTCATGCCGCGTGCCACGCCCACCACCATATGCCCCTTGATCAGATCTTCAATAGCGTTGATCAACGGCACGCCGGGAACCAGCAGCAACACCGAGGCCACCAGCGGGATTCGGGTTATCTCCGGATCATAGTGTAGTTGCAGCAGCACCGCGCTGCTTGCCGGCAGCCCACCGACAAATGCAGTCAGCGTAACGACCATCAAGAGGTTGAAGTGGCGGCGGGTCAACTCCTGGCGGACGAACATGGCTATGGCGGCTGATCCGAACGTCACGCCGAAGATCGGCCATGTGCCTCCGAAGAGGCGACTAAACGCGGCACAGGCCAGCCCGACCATCAGCACTACCACCCAGCGGTTGTAGCGCGGCTTGATCGCGCTAATTCGCCGCAGTTCCGTCCGCACCTGCGCCCGGTTCAATTCCCCCCGACTGACCTGACGGCTCAGGGTATTGATCGCATCCACGATGGTCATATTCACGCCCAGCACGGGGACACGCCGCAGCTTGGTGCGAAATTCCCCGCCGCTGATGGTGGTGGCGACAACTGCGTTGGGCGATACCAGAATATCCATCCAGTCACAGCCCATGCCGGTCCCCAGGCGGTGAACCGTCTCCTCAACCCGGTCGCTCTCCGCGCCATGCTGGAGCAGCAACTGCCCCGCCCAGAGCGACAGGACAATCGCTTCGCGCAGTTCTTCACGCGCCAGGGGCGGTTTTGGCAGTGCCTGGTGAAACTCCTCAATCAGGTGTACCTCGTGAACCGGCTGTAGTTCATTCTGTGGCATAGCTCTCGCTGTCTTCAATCTGAAACAGACAAACACGCGCTGCCCGGAAGTTTGCAACTTGCGGGCAGCGGGGTGCTACTTTATATTATATACAGGAGTTACGCGGTGGGTGTTTGGACCACGAACAACACGACATGAGCGAAATCCGCGAAACGGCCAATCCTGGCATGCAGCAGGCGATCCCGGGTTTTGACGGGGGATATCGCCTCCGGCAGGGCGGAAGAAATCAGATCTTTGAACCTGCCGGAGGCGAAACGACCTTTCATAGGCGCATATGCCTGACTTGAATGTTCACCCTCCAGCAGGAATGGAAGAAACCATAGTGGTGTACGGTTATGCCGGTTTGCGGCAGACAAAGAAGTAGTAAGGGCCATCTTCGCCGGGGGGCGCTTCGTAGATGCGGCGCAGCAGCGGCTCCCACAGCAGATTGGGCGTGAGCGGCGGACAGAGCAGCCAGCGCCCGGTGAGCCGCCGGGTCACCAGGGCAGGCGCGCCGTAGTAGTGACTCAGATCGAACAGCTTGAGCGCCGCCGCACTGAAGTAGGGCCGGTAGGTGACCACCTCCATCCCGGCGGCATTAAAGCGCTCGGTCCATGCTGCGGCGCTAAGCGTGTTAAAGTGGTAGGAGATTTTGTTAAACCAGCGCCCATACCGGCTGCCGTCCAGCCCAACCGCGTTGAGCAGGGTGGTGCCGAGCAGATCCTGGGGAAAGCGATTGCCCACCACCGAGGCAACAAACTGCCCCCCCGGGCGCAGCACACGCGTCACCTCGCGCAGCGTCTCGTCCAGAGGGATAACATGCTCCAGCACGCAGTTGCTGATAGCGCTGGCAAAGTGGGCGTCGGGGAAGGGCAGCGCTGCGCCGTTTGACACACTCAAACCGGCATAGACGCCGCGCCGGGCCGCTTCATCGGTATCGCTGGGAATAGGATCAATTCCAAACACCTGTTTGCCCGGAAACGCAATCTCGACAAATGTCCCATCGCCGGAGCCAATATCGACAATCGGCTCCGGCAGGTCCGGGGCAATCTCGGCAAACAGACGGGCCTCCACCGCGCGTAGCATCGCCCGATGGATCGGCAGGGTCAACAGATGAGGCCGCAGAAAATCTTGCATAGTTTCGTCGTGAGTTATCAAAACTATTCCTATTTGGTTGTATCTGTGGGTACGGGTGGTTCGTTGCCGGCTTTCTGCCGGCGCGCACGTTCCAGTTCTTCCGCAAACAGTGCTTCATACTCGGTGGCGGTGCGTTCGGTACTGAACCGCGCGGCAATCTCGGCCCGGGGGCGGATAAAGTCGGCAGGATTGTCCAGGATCTGCACAAGCGCCGCACCCAGGGCCGCGCTATCGCCGATTGGCGTCACCAGGCCCATCCCGGTTTGCCGCACCGGCTGCCGCACCCCCGGCAACTCACTGGCAACTGAAGGTGTACCACAGAGCATCGCCTCGACCTGCACCAGTCCAAACGACTCGGTCGAGTTGAGGCTCGGCACGACAATGATATCACAGTTGGGAAAGAAACTCGCCATATCGCGCGCACCGAGTGTCCCCAGAAATGTCCAGTTGTCCCGGTAGCGCTCGAAGAGCGGAGCCAGGCGGCGGGCATAGGCTTCCTCGCCCATCACATTCTCGTACTGGCCGGCGTAGAGCACTCGTGCAGTGGGATAGCGTTCCAGGACGTGGGGCAGCGCATTAAGCAGCACCTCGACACCCTTCTCCGACGCAAGGCGGGCCGCCATACCAATGACCGGCCCCTGAATATTCCAGCGGCGGCGAAACGCGGCAACCTCTTCTTCCGGGACGGCGGGCACCTCAACCGGCGGCGGAATCACATGCACCTTGGAGTGAAAGCGCGACAGGAACGGCGAATGATCGGCAAAGTCCTGGGTATAAGCCACAATCGCCGTGGATAACCGGCCCGCCAGCAGGTTGCTCTGGTTGACCACGGTATTGACCACGCGGTTGAACGGACTGGGCGGCAGTTGCAGATCGCAGTGGTAGGTCAGCACCACCGGCTGGCGCAGCAGCCGTCCGCGTAGCGCCAGCCCGCTGGCATCAAACTGCGGCAGATGCAGGCTCATCGCATCGTGGCGCAAGGCCAACCGGCTGGCCATCAGGCCAAAGGTCGGCATCAGCACACCCTTGCTCACCCGGGCAGCTACAGGCGCGCGGATTACCTCGACGCCATCCATGTTCTCGCGCCGGGGCAGGCTGGGGTCATACTGCGATGTCAGCACCGTCACTGTGTGACCACGCCGGGCCAGTTCGGTTGCCAGCCGTTGCACATAGATCGTCAGGCCGCTGGTGTGGGGACGATAGTAGGTTAAAGCAATAAGTAGTCGCATAGGATCAGGCACCGAGAACAAAGCCACACGGAACAGAGCAAACCGGTCACATTCTTCTCAGGAAACGTGGTAGGTTTTTGTTCTATGTAGATTTGTTCTTGCTATAAGAGTAGCTAGTTGAACAACGCACGGTTCTCGCGGACCCAGTTCCAGAGGCGCTCAACGCCTTCCGCAACGCCGACGCGGGGCCGCCAGCCCAGTTCCCGCTCGATCTGCGAGATATCGCTCACAAAGACCGGCTGATCACCGGGACGCCAGTCGCCAAAGTGGGCCGGAACCACCGGCTGTTGCGCCAGGCGGCTCAGGATCGGTTCAAACTCCCGCCAGATCGAGATGGTATTGGCGATACCTCCGCCGACATTGTACACCTTGCCGGCAGCAATATTGATCCGCTCCAGCGCCAGTTCGTACGCATCAACCAGATCATCGATGTAAAGGATATCGCGTACCTGCTTACCGTCGCCATAAATCGCAATCGGTCGCCCAAACTGCGCCGCGATAACAAAGTGGGCAACCCAGCCCTGGTCTTCCACCCCAAACTGGCGCAGACCATAGCAGCAACTCTGTCGGAACACCACCGTCTTGAGGCCATAGATGCGGTGGTAGTCGCGCACATACTGGTCGCCCGCGCCTTTGGAGCAGCCATAGGGCGAGTGGAAGTCGAGCGGCTGGGTTTCGGGGATACCGTTGGGCAGATCCCGATAGCCATAGCGTGTCTCTTCCTCGACAATCGCCACCTCTTCCATGCCGCCATAGACTTTGTTGGTGGAGGCATAGAGCACCGCCGGGCGGGTGGATGACTTGCGCGCCGCCTCCAGGACATTGAAGGTGCCCAGTGCGTTGATTTCAAAATCATTGCGGGGCTCGTGGACCGAGCATGTTACCGCGACCTGACCGGCCAGGTGAAAGATGACATCAACCTGGCGGGCGGCGGCTTCCAGCGCGGTCGCGTCGCGCACATCGGCCTGGATAAAGGCCAGGCTGCCTGCCGTATCGCGCGCGACCGCGCGTAGCCACTCGAGGTTGGACGGCGTTCCCGGACGGGAGAGGTTGTCATAGATCGTGACCGTGTAGCCCCGATTGAGCAGTCGTTGGGCGAGATTGCAGCCAATAAAGCCTGCACCGCCAGTAATAAGAGTCCGCATAGCTGGTAATCTCCCATTGCCACAGGGATGCATCCATTGCACCCCAGATAGAACGAAGCAACGATGGTATGGCAGTTGTCACTATAGAGAACACGGAACGGAGGAACACAGAACAACGTGCGCCGGACACACTATGAGCGAACAATTGGTTTGTTCTTTGTACTCTGTTTGTCTGTTCTTGCTATATGCGGCCGGACGCTGATCCGCGCTGGTCGGTCACTTACTTCCGCAATTATACCCTGTGGCTATTACCCTGACAAAACCAGATGCCTGGAAATGCCCGGTTGTCAGCGGATTGTCACTTCCACAACTTACCCAGTCCGGAGATGAAATGATCGGGAGTCCCGGCTTGAGCCGGTGGGATGCCTGCCGGGACAGCGGCATACTGCCGGGAACGCCTGATCCGGCTGAAGCCGGGACGCCTGCGCCTGGGCCACGCTCTGGCGATTACTCTGCGGCCGTACATGCTCTCCGGACATTTTTCAACGTTCATCAGGTGGCACTACGACAGTGTCGGATGTTTCGCATGGTTCGCTCGTCTCGCAACAGGCGTAATCGCGTCCCCACCGCGTAAGTTATGTTGATTATGAACCTTCCAGGCAGTACACTCCATCTACCGGCGGACCAACCAAAAAGCGCCCTCCCGTAGAACAGGAGAGCGCCGGTTGCGCAGTGGGTATGGAGGCGACGGCGGGATTCGAACCCGCGAATAACGGTTTTGCAGACCGCTGCCTTACCACTTGGCTACGTCGCCGGGTTGCTGGGCAATGTTGCTATCCAGGCAAAAGATGTACAACACCCCGCGTTATTCCGAAATTGTAGCATAGAGTGGTGGAACTGGCAAACGGGATAGGTCCAGGTAATAGTAATGCTCTCTAAACAAAATCAGTAGTGCGCATAGACGTAGTACCGCCTGAAGGCGGCACTACGACAAATTGAGGGGTGCTATAGTCCGCTCGTTAGCGTTGTATGAAGGGTAAAAATACATTGACGGAGGTCAAGCCACCTGGAACCTGCGGCGGATTGTCGTTGCAGGGGTCATCACCGCCCGATGGCAAGGCTGTGGTATCTGCGGTCTCGACGACAGCAAAAGTCCCCGTGCATGCCGTCTGAACCGTCATCTGGTTGCCCGCAATGCTGCATCCCTCACATGGGAACAGATCAACCCACGCACCGTCCTGGTGATAGGCCACCGTGCGGGTCGCTTGCGCGACGTTCGCTGGCAGCGTAATCTCGATAATTGAAGCGGCGGGTAATGTGTTTATCAATACTCCACCAGCGATAGCATCGAAGTTGAACGCGTACAGGCCAGATACGTCGGCGGGGAGATCCAGCACGTTCACGTTCGTGGGACGCTGGCTGAATGTTGTTGTGTCAGTGACACCCGCCGCCGGAATGGTTATCGCAACATTCCCGTCAGCACTCTCCAGGGAAGCGGCCGTGTTCGCAGGCACACTGGTATTGACCACGCTGTTGCCGAGCCGGAAGTCTTCGAAATCTACAAAGTCCAGTTCCGGATCGTCCGAGCCATCATAAATGCGACTCTGGATCTCATCACGACTTGCGGCATCCCATTCATTCTCGCGCGCATTCATCGGCTCATTCGTGGCTGTCCGGTCATAAAAAATGTCCTGCGGTGCGCCGCCTGCTGTATTGTTATCCAGAATATTGTGGGTGAAGCGAAAATTCTCTGCGCCATTGCCCGCAAGGCGGATCGCCCCACCACCGTCTGGCTCAGTTACCGTATTGTCCTGGATGAGATTGTCGCTGATGACAACATTATTCGCAAAGAGCGGATTACGCTTCAGTGCAAGACCACCACCAGCGTTCAACGCCTGGTTGTTGAGTATTTCGTTATTTGCAATAGTCAACAACACGCCGCGAAAACTCCCGTATATGCCGCCGCCAGCACCTGCATATCTATATGGCGTAGCGATATTATGCGCGATCACATTGCCGGTTATCTCCATACGGCTCACAGAGTCGCTGTCATAATAACCAAGCTCAAAATAGATTCCCCCACCATTCCGTACGGCGCGGTTATGCGCGATTGTATTGTTACGAAGCTGCGCACTGATGTGAGTGTCTTCGATATAAAGCCCGCCGCCGCTACCTGTGGTGGTATTGCGGCTTATCACGCTGTCCTCAACAACGAGCACGCTGGCAAAACCGTTAAAGGTGAAGCCTGTATCGCCGTTGCGGTCTACCAGGCTTCGTGCCAGGGTCATCTTCTTGTAGTTGCCGAGATCGATACCACCCCCCGCATTATCCTGTATGCGTGTATCCTGGATCACAAAGCTGCTCACATCATTTGTCACTCTGTTAGCAAAACCAAAACCGTCAATACCATTACCGGCACTAAAACGAATGATACTCTGGTCGATGAATGCACTGGACTCGTTGAATCCCAGGATGGTCTCATCGATTCCATGGATAGCCGTGTTGTCAACCCCACCACCGTACTCAAGAACGACGTGCTGCATAAGATGACCGCCCGTATAATTACCGTCTTCGTCGAAGGTCGCATACGTACTCGAGTCATTAAACAGGATATAGCCCCAGTCGCCAGGAGCCGGGGTATCGGCATGTGAGGTAAAGGTGATCGGGTTGGCCACCGTGCCCGGTGCCAATAAAGTGCCATTCACGGTCATCACCGTTTTGCTGTCAAACTGTACCGTAGTGCCAGGCTCCAGTGTGAGCGTGACCCCTTCGCCAATCGTCACATTGCCAGTCACAATGTATGGATCACACTCACCTGGACGAAAGGTGCTATCGACATTGATCAGACCAGAGATACCACAATTTCCCTGCGCCTGCGTAGAGGAAGGCACGACGCTGGTGAATAGTGGCAACAAGGTAACAATAAAGAGCAGACGGACAAACACATACCAGTTGTTTTTAACGTGAAATATCACATGGCTTCTCCGTGCATCAGTATCCATGAGTAACCTCCTCTTGCTCAAAACAATGTACCAATACGATGATGGAAGACAGGGATAGCGCTACTTGTTACTGGCGTTGACCATAAGGAACGATGGTGTTTCTCTCCAGGCCGGATGCAGCCCTATGATTGGTTGACGGAGCCGATATGGTGTTGAGATATCGGCTCCCTTATACACGAGGTAGATTCACTTGCCGTGGTTATTGGTAGATGGGCTTACCAGCTATGAGCAGACACATTGTGCTCACAACCGGTGCTGTCCTTGATAAACAAAGCAGAGTCTACTGGGGCGGTTGCAGGCAGGCAAAGTCAGCCGGGATTCCAAGTTCAGCGCGACGTTCAGGAGAAAGAAGGCCCAGGATGATTCCTGAACGGCCATCAACGATAACCGTCCACTGTCCTGCCTGTAACTCCAGCAATACCCCAAAGGGGTCATACCGTTCTCGGAGATCAGGAGTTACCCGTGCTGCGGCAAACCCTTGATCAACACAGATACGCTCAACGCTATAACTGGTCGGTGGGTCATTGCCTATTTCCGGGCCCAGGTAAGCGCGGATAGCCGTTTCAACGGCTGCCGGATCTTCCGCGGCCGGGTCGGTGGGCTGTGCTGCTTCAGGTGCCCGAATGCCATCGTCCGGATCAGCCAGCACAAAGAATGGGTAGATAGAAACGAGCAGACGAATAGTTCGCTCCCCTGATACTGAAAGCGGCAGGATCAGCCGTGAAACATCTTGCGACGGCAGTAAGCGTAACGTAAATGCCTGCCCATCACGTACGACGCTTGTTAACTGAACACTATCACCAGGCAGATTAGCAAATGTCACCGTTCCATCGTTGCCGGATGTGGCAGTACGTTCGACGCCCGCTGCGTCAACAATGGTAACAACAAGGTTTCGCTCGGCGTCGCCGGTACGATTACCGACAAACTCAATAGTAAGCGTTGATGTTGCGCCTGACCCTTGCGGCTCACCCACCACATCTGCCCCCAGGCGGGTCAGCAGCACGTTGTAGGGTGGATCATTCTCAGGATGCAGTTCGAAGCGTGCCCGCTCGAACCACTGCACGACGTGGGTGGTACCGTCCGCCAGCGTTGCCTCGAACTCGCCCGTCAGCGGCAGCCCGAACAGCGCCAGACTCTCGGCAGGTGAAATACCGGGCTCGCCCAGGTCCAACCCGCTGGCGCTCCAGTAGGCCAGGAACGCCCCGCAGACGTTGTAGCCCGTCTCGTTGAAATAGGTACACCCATCGCGCGGCTCCTGGCGGGGCGGTGGGCCACCACTGGAGGCGACAAACTCGGCACCGAGCCGGCCAAGCAGGACATCGTAGGGCGGGGCATTTTCGGGGTGCAGCTCGAGCCGGTTGCGCTCAAACCACTGCACCTGCCCGGTCCAGTCGCCAATCGTCTCTTCGCGCTGGGGGGTGATCGGCAGGCCAAATACCGGCAGGCCCCCGTTCTGCTCCCAGTATTGGAGCAGCCGTCCGGACACGCAGAGGCCCGTTTCCGCGAAACAGCGTTCCCCTGGTTGCGCCTGGGTGGGAACCGGTGTTACCGCCATTGGTAGGAGCATACCGAGGAGCAAAACAATACCAAACAGGGTCCATCTGGGGCGTGATCCAACGCACATTCTGGTCTTCCTCCGTGGCAAGAATGACAGCAATATATATCCACGGTACGCAGAGCATCCATGCTATGAATACTCTACGCCCATATTATTGGAAAACACATATGCGAGGTAGGAATTAGTATCTAAGAAGATCCTTACCGGGGCACGGTAGGATATATCATAATTCTAGCTGTAGATAACGGCTTCAATCAGGTATTCTTTTTCTTGTCCTCAAGGAGTTTAGCATGTGGAGAAGTGATTGTCAACCGTGCAATCTGACTTTTACTAAAAATAAATATTTGTAGTTTCAACAAAGCATGCTCCATACCGATGACGCTACACCCTGCGGATGTTCTCGCGGTCAAGGCGCAACAATCAGATCCCCAACCTGGCATCCGTCAGATCCACGACGCACGCGGTGCTGCCGGCAGGGTCTGAGTTTCAGCGGGTGGGGTCACACCTGATTGCCTTCTATCGATTTGCTACCCCAATTCTCCCAGATATACTGCGTGGGCAAAAAACCGCCATCTGAAAAACCTGTCACCTTACGCCATGTTACCGGTCGCCCCGGGCGGCAGCTTCGTGGTATAATTTTCGGCACCCCCTGAAATCAGCTCGACTATGCCTACATATGGGAGCGCCAACGTGGACCAGGCCGTGAGCATCTACATCCCGATGGACCGCCGCCAGGCGCTGGTGCATGGTGATCTCCTGCCGGAGTGGGCCGCCGGTGCGGTCCTGTTTGCGGATATCTCCGGGTTTACCCCGCTGACCGAGGCGCTGCTCCAGGCGCTTGGCCCCCGCCGGGGCGCAGAAGAGCTGACCCACCAGTTGAACCGGGTCTATGATGCGCTGGTTGACGCGGTGCATGCCTTCGGCGGCAGCGTGATTGCCTTCAGTGGCGATGCAATCACCTGCTGGTTTGGCGAAGGTGAAGCCGCTGCCGGTACGACGGCTCCGGCGGCACTGCGCGCGGCGGCCTGTGCGCTGGCGCTCCAGCAGGCGATGGCGGCATTTACGGCGGTGCCGCTGCCGGCAGGTGGCAGCGTGCCGCTGGCGCTGAAGGTGGCCGTTGCCGGCGGAGAGGTTCGGCGTATGCTGGTGGGTGATCCGGCCATTCAGCAGATTGAAGTGATGGCCGGGGCACCGCTGGTACGGATGGCGGCGGCGGAACAACTGGCGACCAGTGGCGAGGTGCTGCTGGATATGCCCACGACTGCCCACCTGGGTGCGGCTATCCAGGTTGCCGCCTGGCGCAACGATCCCGTCACTGGTGACCAGTTTGCGCTGGTTACGCAGTTGCGGCAACCCGTTGCCCCAACGCCCTGGCCCGCCCTGCCCAACGCGGCGCTGACCGCGACGCAGGTGCGGCCCTGGATGCTGCCGGCGATCTACGAGCGGCTGCAAGAAGGGTTAGGCGAGTTCCTCACTGAACTGCGCCCGGTCGTGGTGCTCTTTCTGCGCTTTGCCGGTCTTGACTATGATGGCGACCCGGCCGCCGGCGCCAAACTGGACCGCTACATCTGCTGGGCGCAGCATGTGCTGGCGCGCTACGAGGGGGCGCTGATGCATCTGACCATTGGCGACAAGGGTAGCTACTTCTTTGCTGCCTTTGGCGCGCCGATTGCCCATGAGGATGATCCTCGCCGCGCGGTGATGGCCGCCCTGGATCTGCGCACGCCGCCGGCGCACCTGGGATTTACTCCCACGGTGCAGATCGGGATTAGCCAGGGCACTATGCGCACCGGCACCTACGGCGGCAGCACCAGTCGCACCTACAGCGTGCTGGGTGATGAGGTTAACCTGGCGGCCCGGCTGATGCAGCATGCCGCGCCCGGTGAGGTGCTGACCAGCGGGCATGTGCAGCGTGCGGTGAGTGCCGCGTTTGTCTGGGAGGTGCCGCCCCCAATCCAGGTCAAGGGCAAACGCTGGCCGGTACCGATTGCCCGGGTGGTGCGCGCCCAGGCAACATGGTCAACCGGGATCAAGTATGCCGGGATGCTGATTGGGCGTGCCGCCGAGGTGTCCCAGGCATTGCAGGCACTGCAGCCGATCCTGCAGGGGCAGCGGGCCGGTCTGCTCTACATCTTTGGGGAAGCCGGGATGGGCAAGAGTCGCCTGGCGGATGAACTGCGCCGGCAACCGGAGTATCAGCAGCGCCTGCAGTGGCTGTTCTGTCCGGCGGATGAGTTGCTGCGGCAGTCGCTCAACCCGTTCCGCGCCTGGCTGCGGGTCTACTTCAACCAGGATAGCGAGGGGGCTGAGGCGGAAAATAAGACGCGCTTCACCGCTGTGCTGGATGCGCTGATTGCGCAACTCCGCGCCGTTGGAGAGCAACCAGACCCAGCCGCAACCGGCAGACCGGTGCAGGACCAGCGGCGCACGCCCGCACCCATTCAGCCGTTCGTGCATGCGGACATGCCGACACGGGTTGCCCTGGCGGATGAAATCGAGCGCACCCGCTCCTTCCTGGGGGCGCTGGTCGATCTGCGGTGGGACGACTCGCTGTACGCACAACTCGACCCAAAACTGCGGTTTGAGAATACCCTGGTCGCCCTCAAGACGCTGATCCTGGCCGAGAGTCTGCGCCGGCCGCTGGTGCTGCATCTGGAGAGTGCACACCTGCTCGACGCCGACTCCGGGCATTTCCTGCAGGTGTTGACCCGCGCCACCGATTCCTATCCGTTCGCCGTGGTGCTGACCAGCCGTTACCGTGACGACGGCAGCCGGGTGATGCTGCCGGTGGATACCGATGTGCCGCAGCAGGTGGTTGACCTGCGCGGCCTGGATGCCGACGGGGTACGGACGCTGGCGGCGCAGATCCTGGGGGGCCGGATTGATGCCGACCTGGCGCGCTTCCTCGTCGCCCGCACGAACGGCAACCCCTTCTTTGTGGAACAACTCGCGCTGGATCTGCGGGAGCGCGGGCTGTTGACCACCTATACTGCGCCGCAACCGGATGGCACCGGCAGTCAACTCTATGTCTCCTTCGTTGCGGAGGAGCAGGCGCCGGCCCTGCCCGACAGCATTAACGCGGTGCTGGTGACCCGGCTGGATCGGCTGGCGACGCAGGTGCGCGTGGTAGTACAGACGGCGGCGATATTGGGGCAGGAGTTTGAGGTGCAGGTGCTGGCGCTGATGCTGCGGCATGATCCGGATCTCCCCCGGAAGCTGCAGCAGGCCGAGGCCGCCGCGGTCTGGCAACCGCTGAGTGAACTGCGCTACCTCTTTAGCCATGCGCTGCTGCGGGATGCCGCCTATGCCGTGCAACTTGAGACGCGGCTGCGGGAACTGCATGCGCTGGCCGGAACCGCACTGGAGCAACTCTATGCAGCCGATCCGGCACCGCATGCCGCCGACCTGACCTACCACTACCAGCGCGCTGCCGATCCCATCCGCGAGTGGCGTTATGCCCGGATGGCGGGTGAGTATGCCGCCACGCGCTTTGCCAACGCCGACGCGGTGCGCTACTTCAGCCGGGCGCTGGAGTTAACGCCACCAGAAGATCATGCCGGTCGTTATGCGCTGCTCTGGGCGCGTGAGCAGGTACACGACCGGCAGGGCGACCGCGATGCCCAACGGCAGGCTCTGGCAGCACTGCGGGAACTGGCCGACAGCCTGGCTGATCCGCAACGCCAGATCGAGGTTGCCCTGCGCCAGGCGCACTACGCTGATGTCACCAGCGACTACCAAAGCATGACCCAGGCCGCGCAATCAGCCATCGATCTGGCCCAGGCGACCGGCAACCGTCGAGGCGAAGCGGCCGGTTATCTGCATACGGCGCGGGCACACTGGTACCAGGGCGACTATGCTGCCGCAACCGCACAGGCAACCCAGGCGTTGGAACTGGCGCACACCGCCGGCGAACAGCAATTGGAAGCGGACTGCCTGCGCATGCTGGGGAACACCGCGCTCTACCGCAGCGACTATCCGGCAGCGCGGGTCTTCTACGAGCAGGCGCTGGCACAGCATCACGATCTGGGCGATCAGCAGGGTGCAAGTTCAACCATGAATAACCTGGGGATCGTCGCCTTTTACCAGGGTGACTATCTCACTGCCCACCACTACTATGAGCAGACGCTCCGGCTCAAGCGGATAGCCGGCGACCGTTACGGTGAGAGTCTGGCGCTACTCAACCTGGGCGAGGTCGCCGCCGTCCAGGGGGACTACACCGGAGCACACCGCTACTACGAGCAGACGTTGCGGCTTAAGCGCGACTCGGATGATCGCTATGGCGAGAGCCTGGTTCTGTTCAATCTGGGCGAGGTTGCGCTGATCCAGGGCGATTATACCGGGGCGCAACAGGACTACGAGCAGGCGCTGCGCCTCTGTCGGGCCATCGGCCATCGGCAGCAGGAGAGCTGGACGCTGGCAAAGCTGGGGTTGCTGTTTCACCATCTCAATGATGATGCGACGGCGCGGGACTACAGTCGGCAGGCGCTGCAGATGGCCCAGGAGCTGAACGACCGCAATCTGCAGGCGCTGGCGCTGACCCACCTGGGGCATGCCCTGGTCGCGCTGGAGCAGTTGGCGGATGCGACCGCAGCCTACCGGCAGGCGCTGGAACTACGGCAGGCGCTGGAGCAACCCAACCAGGCCCTGGAGCCGCTGGCCGGATTGGCACGGGTGGCATTGATCCAGGGTGATCAGGCGCAGGCGAGCCGGTATGCAACCGATCTGTTACATCACCTGGAGCGCGGTTCGGTAGATGGCACCGATGAACCCTTCCGTATCTACCTGACCTGCTACGAGGTATTACAGGCGCAGAACGATCCGCAGGCCGCCGCACTCCTGGAGCAGGCCTACCAACTGCTGCGCGAGCAGGCCGAACGGCTGGATGATGCGGCGGCGCAGCAGGCATTTCTAGAGCAGGTGCCTACCCACCGGGCCCTGGTTGCCGCATGGCAGCAGGTGCAGCAGCAAAATGAGTAGAAAATCCGTACACCGCACAAGGAAGGAGAGAGAACGATGCAGCAGCATTCTCAAGCAAGGCCGACCCGACCGGCCGGCAGCCATGGGGTAAAGCGCCCGGCCTGGCACCGGCTGATCATCCTGATATTGCCGGCAATTCTGACGTCTTATCTGGTAGTACCGCAGCTCGTTACCCACGCAGAACCCCTTGCCACTATCACCACCGGCGCGGACAGTGGCCCGAACAGCTTGCGGGATGCCATTGGCAGGGCAAACGACTCTCTCGGCCCGGATACCATTACCTTTGCCATCACTGATCCGGCCTATCGCACCAGTACCGGGACATACCGCATTACGCTGGATACGCCGCTGCCGGTGATTACCGAAACGATTACTATTGACGCCACAACCAATTCCGGGTTTGACGGTACGCCCGTGGTTGAGATCTATGGTGCATCAATAGATGGCTCCGGTTCCGGATTGACGCTGGAGGCCGACGACAGCACAATCCAGGGATTAGAGCTTACCAAGTTTGATCAGCACGGCATTGAGATCATAGGCGATAATAACCGCATCATCAGCAATACCCTGAGCCTGAACGGGGGCGATGGTGTGCGCGTCACTACGGGTGTTAACAACACCATCCGCAGTGCGACGTATGTTAATGATGGTCTGGGCATTAACCTGGGTGAGGGAGACGGGCCAACGCCCAATGATCCGGGCGATACGGATACCGGCGCGAATAACCTGCAGAATGCGCCGGTACTGCTGGCGGCCACACCCGGCGACGGCACACTTACTGTTAGTGGTCGCCTCAACAGTAGTTCAAACAAACCGTTTACGGTAGATATCTTCGCCAACTCTTCCTGTAGCAGAACCGGAATAAACAGTGATGAGGGCGATGCCTTCCTGGACAGCACCACGGTGACCACCGATGCCCGTGGGGATGCGACCTTCACGACTACCCTGACTGACACGTTCTTCTTTCCAGCGGTGATTGCCACCGTAACCGACCCGGACGGCAATACCTCCGAGTTCTCAAACTGTCTGCGGGTTACAGCGGGAAATAATATCTGGCCCACCGCCACCCGGCTAAACCTGACGGGCGACCCGCTAAACGCCACTGTCCCGCTGAGCGCCACCGTTAGTGACTACCTGACGCTGGCGGGCCAGTCGCGCTGGTACAAGTTTGCGGTCCAACCGGATAGCCGCGCCGGCATCAGCCTGGAAGGGATTGAGGGCTCAGGTCTCCCGGCCAACTATGATCTGACAGTCTATACCGATATTGCCGCAGCCTATGCCGAAATCAGCGGCGCGGATGATCTGGCAGATTTAGCCCGCCTGACCGCCGATGGTAACACCGGCGACAACAACCTTGATCCGCTTGCGCCCGATGCTCTCAGTCCGCAGGTGTTGAGCCCGGAAGCGTTTACACCGGAAGCGTTTGCACCGGAGAATTACAGTTCGGCGGTAATTGCGCCGCAGGCATTCTCGCCGCAGGCATTCTCGCCGCAGGCGTTCTCGCCGCAGGCGTTCTCGCCGCAGGCATTCTCCGGCGACCCGGAAGCCTACGCCGGTGCGCAGAGCCAGAGTCTAATCGGCATCTCGGCGGCGGATGGCACGGCCCACGAAACGGTTACGGTCAATACCTGGAACAACCAGGGCGATTTTTATGTGCGCGTCACCGGGCGCAACGGGGCGTTTGATCCCAGTGGCGAGTATACGCTCAAAGTCACGCTGGAGACCGGCCAGTGCAGCAGTGTCGCGCCGGTGACAGCGGCGGCCACCCTTACCGCCGGCGCGGGCAACTACCGCACGATCATTCTGACCGATCTGGCGCGGATGGCGGGAAGCAGCGCGGAGAAGAGCACGCTGCAGGAGCGCCTCGCTACCCTGGCGGCTCGCCCCGAAGTGCAGGGCGTGGTGGTCGATATTACGACCGAGCAGCGCGTGCAGGCAGCGCGGGCGCAGTCCGATGCCAACCCGGCCTGCCCCTTTGCCCAGAACCTGCATGCTACCGAAATCAAGTCAATCATTGATCGCTACCGCGCGTTGAACCCGCTGGAGTATGTAGTGCTGGTGGGCAACGACGATGTTATTCCCTACTTCCGCTCCCCCGATCAGGCTCCGCTCGGCCCCGAATCCGATTTTATTGCCCCGGTGCAGGACAATACCTCCTCACAGTCCAGCCTGCGGTTAAACTACATCCTCAGCCAGGATGCCTACGGCGCGGAGACCAGCATCGCCTCCGGCAGTGATGAGTTGCCCATTCCCGATCTGGCGGTGGGCCGGCTGGTCGAGACCGCCGCCGATGCCACAACCATGCTGGATGCCTATCTCAGCACCGAGGGCGGCGTGGTCGCCACACCGACACGGGCCCTGGTCACCGGCTACGACTTTATGACCGATGCAGCCGAGGCAGTCCAGGCCGAACTGGAGGCCGGGATGGGCCAACCGGCCAGCACGCTGATCGCCGCGCGCGGCCTGGCTCCCGCCGAGTCCTGGACCGCTGACGATCTGCGGACGGCGCTGCTGGAGCAGGGCCGCCACGATCTGATCTTCCTGGCGGGCCATTTCCACGCCAGCAGCACGCTGGCGGCGGATCATGTTACCACCCTGGCAGCCGGTAGCGTCGTCACTTCCGCGCTGGATATGACCAACAGCATTATCTTCAGTCAGGGCTGCCACTCCGGCTACAATATCGTCAATGAGCATGGCATCCCGCAGGTCACCCGCGAACCGGACTGGGCGCAGGCCTTTGCACGCAAGGGCGCAACCCTGATCGGCGGCACCGGCTATCAGTATGGCGATACCGAGTTTGTGGCCTACAACGAACAACTGTATGTCGAGTTCAGTAAGCAGTTGCGCACCGGCAGCGGCCCGGTCGCCGTGGGCAAGGCGCTGGTCGCGGCCAAACAGGCCTACCTGGCCGCCACGCCCCAGCTTGAAGGCATTGACGATAAGACTGTGCGCATTCCGACGCTGTTTGGCCTGCCGATGCTCAGTGTCGATCTGCCGGGCGCACGCATCACGCCGGCGGTCCAGCCGGCAAATGTCCCTGCCGTGACCGACTACAGCGTAGACCCCGGCCAGACGCTGGGGCTACAGTATGCCGACCTGAGCCTGACGCCCTCCCTGACCGAGGAGACGGTGACGCTCACCAGTGTCACCACGCCCACGCAGACCTTCACCGCCGGCTATCTCACCGGCAGCATGGGCGTGGTGGTCCGGCCCGGTGAGCCGGTCCTACCGCTGGAAACCCGCAATGTCGGCGTGTCCGGCACCCTGCTGCGCGGTGTCGGTTTCCGGGGCGGCAGCTACCAGGATACACCGAATGTACGGCCGCTGGTTGGCGCACCCGCCACCGAAATTCGCGGCGTGCAGGTCGGGTTTGACTCCGACTACTTCTTCCCGGAGCAACCCTGGCATGTCAACTATATTGATCTGCTCTCCGATCCGACGGGCGGGCAGACCGAACTACAGGTTACGCCGATGCAGTTCCAGGCCGGCGCGCCGGGCACCGCAACCGGCACGCGCCGCCAGTTTACCGGGATGAACTTCCGCCTCTTCTACAGCAACAACATCCAGCGTTATGGCGGCAACACCCCGGCCCTCTCCGCGCCACCCACCATCGCGGTGATCCAGGCCGAGCCGGAAACCGATCAGGTCAATTTCAGCGTTACCGTGACGGGTGATCCCGCCGCCGGCATTCAGGAGGTCTGGATCACCTACACCGCCACGGGTGGATCGCTGGCCGGAACCTGGCAATCGCTGGATCTGACCCGGAGCAACGACGATTCGCAAGTGTGGGAAGGCACGCTCCCCCTCAACGGAACCGCCGCAGCGGACCTGCGCTACATGGTGCAGGCGGTAAACGGCACGGGTCTGGTGACACGCAGCGACAATGCCGGAGCCTACTACACACCGGGAGTTGATCCGGGAGCCGGCACCACCTCCTCCAATCAGCAGGCGACCAGCATCAGCCTGGATACACGACCGGCGAGCGGCGCATACGGCACCCGGCTACCGCTCACCGCCACGCTGACCAGCAATGGCACACCGCTGGCCGATCAGCGCGTCACTTTTGTGCTGGGAACGCAGCGCGTGTCGGGCCGCACCAATCAGAATGGGCAGGCCCGCGTTTTGCTGCGGCTCCTCAGCCCGCCGGACGACTACAGCCTCAACGCCGTCTTTGCCGGGACATCCGCCTATGGTCCTGCGGCGGGAGAAGCAACGCCGTTCACCATCACAAAGCAGGATACCATACTCACGCTAACATCGGACCCCGATGCGCTCCTGGTCGCCACGCTGCAGGATGCACAGGGCCAGCCGATTGCCTATCGCACGATCTTCCTGATCGTGACCGGGAACGGCGGGACAGCACAGATAACGGTGATAACGGACTATGCCGGCCAGGCGTTGCTTACCGATCAGGATCTGGCGCTTGCGACGCTATCGGCGGGTGAGTATACTGTCACGGCCTACTTTAGCGGCACAATCCCGCTACCCGCAGCATCACTGACGCTGGACGACCAGACCTACAATCCGGCCAGGGCCGGCGGCACCCTGACCGTGCCACCAAAGCTACTCTGGTTGCCGCTGGTTACGGCGGCACGGTAGAATAGAGCCGTTGGCCGACAACATAGCTGGTGCCGCCGCTGGATAAATATCCCGGCGGCCCGAACACTGACGGAGGTAGAACTATTGAACACAGTACGCGAACACCGCAGACTCATTGGACACACGCGCATGCTGATCATGCTGCTACTCTGCCTTGTGGCCCTGAGCGGTACCCCGGCGACGACGCACATCACCCGGGCGAACGATGATCCGGCACCCGCCGCCGGAGAGAACCGGGTGTTCCTGCCACTGCTGGTTGCGGGCGGGACAACCAGTGATCCGGCGCAACCGGAACTTCTGCCGGGCCTGCCGTTCGACCCGACCGAAACCCGCACGGGTGAGGGCACCTTCTACGATGTCACCGATGTGGTGAACTGCGGGCTGCCCGTCCCGGCGGACAAGATGATTGGCGCGATGAACAACAGTGACTATGCCAATGCCTGGCTCTGTGGTGCATTTGTGGAAGTGACCGGCCCCAAAGGGACGATTACTATTCAGATCGTGGACCGCTGCCCCGAGTGTGCCCCCGGCGATATCGACCTGAGCGCGGAAGCCTTTGCCAAAATCGCCGAGCCGGTGCAGGGACGGGTTGACATCAGTTGGCGGGTAATCAGCCCGAATATCGGCAACCCGGTGGTCTATCGCTTCAAGGAGGGCAGTAACCAGTGGTGGACCGCGATCCAGATCCGCAACCATCGCAACCCGATTCACAAAGTTGAATATCAGGATAGCAATGGGCAGTTCCGGGCGATCCCCCGGGAGAACTACAACTACTTTGTGGCGGATTCGTCCGTGGGCAATGAGATGGGCCCCGGCCCCTATACCCTGCGCATCACCGATATCTACGGTCACACCCTGACCGACAGCGGGATCAGTCTGGTTGTTGCCGGCGAGGTGTCCGGCAGCGGCCAGTTCCCCAAAGTGCCGTGATCCGCGCGTGCGGGCGGCAGCCATGCTACCGCCCGCACGCCGCCTGCGTGACCTACAATGTTTTAGAAAATAGTCCGAATATGCCATCCGGGAGTCCCGGCTTGAGCCGGTTGAATGCCTGCCTCGGCAGCGGCATACTGTCGGGAACGCCGGGACCGGCTGAAGCCGGGACTCCTGCGCGGCGATATCTGGATTAAACATTCAAAGTTCTTCAGGCGGCACTACGATAGTATTCCAGACGCCTCGCAGCAACTCCTGCTACCTTCGGCTACCTACCGATCCCCATACTATTCACCCCCTCCATTCACCTTCCGGTTGCTGACACTTCACCCCCTGCTCAGCTACACTACAGCCAGGTATCAGCTTATAGCTTCTAGAACACAGGGAAGAGCTTATGAATGGAGAAACCGTTCAGTCAAGCGGCCCGGCGCTCTGTATCATCAACCGGCCATCCGGGACCGGGCGGACGGCGACAGAAATTAGCCGGCTGCGGCAAGCATTTCGCGCCTGGTTTGGCTCACGTTCCGAGCATGTCTTTGCCATTGTCGAAAACCATGCGCAGGTGACGCAGCAGACCGAGGCATTCTTGCAGGCACACGACGGTGCCGGATTGCTGCTGGCCGGCGGCGGCGGCGGCACTACCCGCGCGCTGATCCAGGGTCTGTTCAACGCCGTGGAGCGGGGGAGCGCGCAACCGGAAGCGGTTCGCCTGGGACTGTTGCGGCTGGGGTCGGGCAACCTGCTGGCCCGCAAACTGCGCATACCGGCCGCACCGCTGGAAGCGCTTCCCCAGATCGCTGCGGCCCACCGCGCTGAACAGACAACGCCGGTCTGTGTGTACCGCTGTGTGATGCGCGATCCCGACGGCCGAACACGTCCGCTGTACGGCCTGACACTCGGCGGACTGGGGCAGTTCGGGCGGGTTCCCGGCGATATTGCCCGCTGGTCCGCGCCGCTGCAGGCGCTGCAACGTGGGCTTCTACGACACGTTCCGCTGGAGACGCAGACAACGCTGCGCTATCTGGCCTTCACGCTGGCACGCCACCTGCGCTGCCTGCTCCAGCCCACGCAGACCGAGTTGATCGCTATTGAGCAGGCGGGCCGACGCACGCAGTTGCGCCTGCTGAGCGGCATGTTGCTGAACTTTGATGCACCGCAGTTCCCACTCTCCAGCAGATGCACGCCGGGCGAACTGCGGCTGCGGCTGGCCTGCCTGCCGTTTGTGCGGCGCAGTCAGGCTATCCGGGATCTGGTGAGTCGGCGCAGCCTGGTGCGGCACCTGCATAGCTACGACATTACCTCCGCCAACCCGGTGACGATCCGGTTGCTGGAGCGCCCCGCAACCCGCCTGGCCCTGGATGAAGACACCTTTGTTGCCCCCGCCCACATCCGGTTCGAGATCGCCGGCCTGGTCCGCTGTGTCACCCTGACAACGGATTGATATCACATACAACGGAGGAAACCATGACCTTCTCCATATGCATCATCGGAATTGACGGTAGTGGGAAAAGCACGATTACCACCACCCTGGCAGATCTGGCGACCGCCGCGCTGAGTGTGACGGTGGGCACGGTTGGGGATCGCTTCGCCTGCAAACGCCCCACGGAAGATCTGGCCCGCCCGGGATTTACCCCCGACGGCACACCGCTTGCTGCGCACCTGGGTCGCCTGCTGCGGCGGGGCGCAAAGGCGGCGACCGGTTCGCGCCGGCTCTATCCACCGCTGAAGCTGGGACAACTGGCCCTGCAGGAGCGGACTGCGCGCTGGCTGGTCAACCGCTATCAGCCGGATCTGCTGGTCTGCGATGGTAGCCTGCTGCTCTCGGCGGCGGGGCGGGCGATCAACTATGCCGATCCAATCTCCCCATCCGAGGCGACAACGACACTTGAACCGGCGCAGTTGATCGAGGCGCTCTATGCCTATGTTGCGGAAGACCAGCCGCTGCCCGCAACAGTGGGGCGGTCCTGGCGCGGGTTGACTGCGATGCGCCGGTTGTACCAACTCGATCAGCGCTTCGGTCTGGGGTTGCTGCAACTCCCCGATGTGCTGATCTTCCTGGATATTGCGCCGGCGGTAGCGCTGGAGCGGCTACAGGCGCGTGGCGACCGGCTCGACCCGCATGAGAATCTATCCGACATGGCGCAGGCCCGGGCGATGTACCAGGGTGTGGTTGAGTTCTTCCGGCGGCGGCGCGGGGAAGCAGCCGCGCTGGTGCTTGATGTCAGCGCACGTTCCGTTGCGGAGACGATCCCGCCAATCCTTGACTTTCTGCAGCCATTGCTGCCGGTTCGTCCAGTCGTACAACAGCCCCGGGAGCGCCTGGGAAGCGGCGGCACTGCGCTGACACGCCGGGCCGACATGCTCAAAAAAGCGCTCGCGCCACGCTACCTGCTGCGCTACCTGCTGCCCAACCTGCATCGGGGGAGCCTGCAGGAGTTGACCTTTCCGCTATCGCAACCGGGACGGCAACTGCTGCACGCGGGCTACTCCGCCGAGGTGATGCAGGATATCTATCTGCCGGGAGCACGACGGGGGCTCTTTGCGCGCGCCTTCCAGAACTACCCGCTGCATCGAGCCGTGTATGACCGGCTGCAGATCCTCGACCGGCAGGTGGAACAGGAGTTGCACCGGCACCTGGAGGCACCGGACGCCGGCAACATCAAGGTGTGTACCGCGCCCAGCGGATATGCACTCGATCTACGCCGGCCACTGGCGCGCCTTGCCGCCGCTTATCCACAACGCCGCCTGCCGCTGCATGTGCTGGCCGCCGATCTTGATCCCGACGGGCGGATCGAGGCGGCGGTAACGCAGGCCTGTCGTGCCGCGAACCTTCACCTGGACTTCGTCCGGGGCGATTTGACAACCGGCACACTGCGGGAGCGGCTGGTGCAGGGCGGTCCCTACGCCATGGTGTTGTTTGTGGGCTTATCCAGTTGGATTGCCCGGCCCGACCTGCTGCGCCACCTGCAACTGATCCACGAGCGCCTGCCGGCATCCGGCGGCCTGCTCCTGACCGACTGCTTTACCCCCCACGCCTACGCGCTGTCGGGGAAGTATATGGGCTACCAGGCCAACTACTACACACCTCAGGAATTCACCCGCATTCTGGCCTACTGCGGCTTCGATCTCGCTGCGATGACCTGGGAGAGCGGCCGCGATGGGATCAACCATGTTGTCGCTGCGCGCGTCCCGCCACGCCAGTTGCAGTTGGAGCGGATGCACGGGCGCATGCAATTGAGCGCGTGGAACAGCAGTTGCGGACGTAACCCTTGCCGTGCCGTTACTCGGCCGCCAATACCGCATCTACAGCTACCGCGAAGCCGGGCAGCAGCAGTGAAGTCGCTGTCTCACCGCGTCGGAACAGGCCATGCTCGCGGTAGCTGTTGTCCGCCGGCGTCAAAACGGTGATCGCTGCCGCTTCCGAATTGACGATCCAGTATTCCGGGATGCCGGCCTCGGCATAGTCTGCGCGCTTGACCCGCGTATCACGTTCGGGGTTATCCGGACTGACGATCTCCACCACCAGATCCGCGCCCGGCCAGTAGCGATGCTGGCGGCGCGGATCATGAGCATCGCGTACCACACGCTGTGTTCTCTGTTTCTTTGTTCTTTGTTCTCTGCATCAACGGAACTCTTTCCAGCCCGGCAGCGTCTCTACGGTAGGCAAGAAGAATGCGCAATGTTGGATATCTGGAAGGAGCATACCGTGACAATCCTACTCTCTACCCGGCGTTTCGCGGCCGTCGCCCTGCTGCTGATCGGCGTGTTGCTGGTGACCAGCGGTTGTGGTGGCCCGGTTGAAGCCGGTGTTGTCCAGTCGGAGCAGCCGCGCGAGGAGACGCCCGAGGTTGCGCCGGAAACCATGACCACCCTGGTTGACGCGAACACGCAGTTTGCCTTCGATCTCTACCAGGGGCTGCGTGAAGGTGATGCGGGCAACCTGTTCTACTCACCCTACAGCATCTCGCTGGCGCTGGCGCTGACCTATGCCGGCGCGGAGGGTGCCACCGCGCAGCAGATGGCGGAGACGCTGCACTTTACGCTGCCGGAGGAGCAACTGCATCCGGCCTTTAACGCGCTTGACCAGGAACTGGAGGCGCGCAACCCCACGACCAAGGAAACCGAAGATTCGGAGGAGACCGCCTTCAAGCTGCGGATCGCCAATGCCATCTGGGGGCAGGCGGGCTACACCTTCCGCGACGAGTTTCTGGACACCCTGGCTGCGAACTATGGCTCCGGGCTACGCACATTGGACTTTCAGAGCGCGCCGGAGGCTTCCCGCGAAACGATCAACGGCTGGGTGAACGAGCAGACTGAGGGCCGCATCACCGATCTGCTGCCGTCCGGCACCATTGACGCATTTACCCGGATGGTGTTGACCAATGCGATCTACTTTAATGCCGCCTGGGTTGATCCGTTTGAGGCCGAGGCCACCCGCGATGATACCTTTAACCTGCTGGATGGCAGCCAGATCACCGTGCCGATGATGTTCCAGCGCGAGGAGTTTCGCTACACCGAAGGGGCAAACTACCAGGCGGTGGAACTGCCCTACAAGCAGGGCTTCGCGATGGTCATCCTGCTGCCGCAGGCCGGGCAATTTCCCCAGTTTGAGGAGACGCTGGATGCCGCACAGGTGCAGGCTGTCGTAGGGGAAATGGCTGCGCGCGAGGTGATCCTCTCCATGCCCAAATTTGAGTTCGAGGGCACCAGCTTCAGCCTGAAGCGCATGCTGACCGCGATGGGCATGACCGACGCCTTCAACCCGGATGCCGCTAACTTCTCTGGGATGGATGACACACGTAATCTGTTTATCAGCGATCTGCTGCACCAGGCATCAATAACCGTAGACGAGGCGGGCACCGAGGCCGCTGCCGCCACCGCCGCTGTCGTCGGCGTCACCAGTGCCATGCCCCCGGAAGATGAGCCGGTCGAGATGACGATTGACCGCCCCTTTGTCTTCATGATCCGCGATACGAACACCGGTGCGGTGTTGTTTATCGGGCGGGTGATGAATCCGACGGGGTAATGCCGTAAAGAGGGGTGTAAAAACATACGTGTAAAAAGCGGCATCTCGCTGATGCATGCCATTGTGAAGCCATAGGAATCAGAATTACAGGCAACGGTAACTCAAACAAGTAATACCGATTTGTTATCATAGCCACCGAGAACACTGAGCACGCAGAGATGATACACAGGAACGTGCCACCGTTGCGCCCGTTGCGCTCGTTCTCGTTGATTGCTGGTTTGATGGCACATTGGTATAAGTCACACCAGGGGGTCAGTCCACCAGGGTGGCGGTGATCTCGCCCGCCGGCAGTCTCAGCCCCGCGCCACCTCTGCGCGCTGGGCGAGACTGGGGTCTGGGAGCCGCCCCCTGCCGATGATCTGGGCCACGCGAAAAGTCGTATGTATGCGTATGACAAAATGCCCCCTGGTGCCCTACATGTGAGAGAGTGGCGTTCAGCCCGGATGGCCGTATTCTGGCCTCGGCATCCCATGACCGAACGGTGCGCCTGTGGGATGCTACCGATGGCACCCTACTCTACACCCTGGAGGGCCATACTGACGATGTCTCCAGCATCGTGTTCAGCGCGGATGGGAGCACTCTGATCTCCGGCGCATGGGACGATACGGTGCGCTTGTGGGATGTGCGCGACGGCACCCTGCTGCATATGCTGGAAGATACGTCAGGCTCCGTCTACGATGTGGCATTGAGTCCGGATGGGACGCGGCTTGCTACAGCGCTCCATGATGGGGTATGGCTATGGCGTACCCCTACAGAGTGAAGCGGGTCTGCTCCTCCCACTGCTGGTAAATGGCCTACTTGCTGCACCATCGACAGGCGAGAGCACCCGCGCCCGGATCAGGCGCGCACCTGTCGCAAAGGTGAGAGCACGAGGTGCCTGTGGTTTCGTACGTAGAAGTTGTAGATTGCTGTGAATGTTTTCTGGTATCCTTCATATACCTATCCCAGCAGGAGGTAGCGATATGGATTGAACTGTTCGCTGTATAGCTTGCGCGCGCTGTGTTCGACTGTTGCTGGTATTGCTGTTCATTGCTGGAAACATTGCGCTCCACAATATGTCGCTTGCGCAGACACCCACATCCATCATCTATGTGCGGCCCGCTGCAACCGGCGCGGGTGATGGCTCTTCGTGGAATGACGCCACCACCCTGCAAGATGCGCTCGCCACAGCTACAAGCGGTGCGGAAATCCGGGTCGCGGCGGGCGTATATAGCCCTGGCTCCGATTCCCGTGACGCCTTCACGCTGGTCGAAGGGGTGGCGGTGTATGGCGGCTTTGCAGGCACCGAGACAGACCGCAGCCAGCGCGACCCGGCAACCAACCTGACGGTGCTGAGCGGCGATATCGACAACGACGACACCAACAAAACCAATGGCATCACCCCGACCGGCGGGGATATTGTGGGCACCAACAACCAGGGTAGTCGGGGGTTTGTCGTCTTCCCTGCCAACGCCAGCGCCGCAACGGTGCTCGACGGCGTGACCATCACGGCGGGCCAGTCTCCGCGCATCGCTGAGTACGGGGGCGCGATCACGATCTCCGACGGCAACGCCACGCTCACCAACATTCGCCTGATTGGCAACGCTTCCCCAAGTGGTGGCGGCGGCGGCATATCGATCCGGGGCGGCAGTCCGACATTGACAGACCTCACCTTCGAGGGCAACCTGACGGATGGGAGGTTCCGGACGGGCGGTGGCCTGCTGATTACGGACGGCAACCCGTCGCTCACGGGCCTCCAGTTCAGCAACAATCAGGCACCAAACGGCGGCGGCATCGGCATCGAGGGCGGCACCCCGACCATCGAAAATACGCGGTTCCTCAACAATACCGCAGACCAGCGAGGCGGCGGTCTGTCTATTTCCGATGAGGCAAGCCCCACCCTGCGCGACCTGACCTTCGAGGGCAACCAGGCCCGCGACGGTGGCGGGATGGCAATTTCGGGTGGCACCCCGACCGTGGAAAGTACGCGCTTCCTCAACAACACCGCAGAGCGCGAGGGCGGCGGGCTATTTGTTCGCGCAGCAAACCCCACCCTGAGTGACCTGACCTTCGAGGGCAATCTGTCCGAGATGCACGGCGGCGGGATGTATGTCAACGACAGCACGCTGACTTTGACTGATGTCCTGTTCCAGAACAACGACGCACGCAGCAGGACACAGACGGGCGAGGGCGGCGGCCTGTACATCACCAGCATTTCCGGCGAGAGCGATGTGACTATTACGGGCGGGCGCTTCATCGAAAACCGGGTCGCGCTCCGGGGAGCCGGTATCCATGCAGAGCGGAGCACACTCACCGCCACAGATGTGCAGTTCATTGGCAACGACCAGAGCACCAGTCCATCTGGGCGCGGGGGACGCACCGGTGGCGGCATGACGGCAGAGGATACAGCGCTGACGCTGACCAATGCGCTCTTCAGTGGCAACAATTCGGATTTTAGCGCCGTTGACATCTCTGATAGCGCCGAGTTGTACACCTCCCCGGATCCGCGCACTTTCCTCACCAACGTGAGCATCGTCGGCAACACTGGTACCGCGCTGAATTGCACATCTTGCCGCATGCAAGCCACCAACCTGAGCATCGCGGGCAACTACAGCCAGGCGAACAGCGGTGGCATCGACACCGGCGGGACAGAGGGGCTGGTTGATCTGCGAAACAGCATTGTGTGGGGGAATGAGACGGGCGGCGCGGTATTTATCGATCCGAATGTCGCTATCCAGGGTAGTGTGGAATTTATCGCAACCCATACGCTTATTGAAGGGCAGAACCCACCCGGCACCGGCAACCTGGACGGCACCAATACAGCAAACGATCCCCGCTTTGTCGCCGCACCCAACCCCTTCGACGCGCCCACCAGAGACGGCGACCTGCGGCTTCAGGAAGGCTCCCCCGCCATTGATGCAGGCGACACAGCGCTGATTGCTGCCGCGCCTGCACCGGGCGACACCATCGACCTGGCAGGCAACGCCCGCGTCGCGGATGGCACCGTCGATCTGGGGGCCTACGAGTCGGGCAATCAGCCTGCGCCCGACCCGGAACCGTTTGAAGAACCGATCAGAATGGTAGATAGTGGGCAGAGCCTCACCCCCGGCGGTGATCTCAGCAGCTCGACGGCGGCGGTGTTGCTTGGTGATGTAGACAACGACAACGATCTGGATGCCATCACCTTCAGCGGTGCATCTGCAACAGGGGCGGTGCAGCTCTGGCTCAACCAGGGCGGCACTCAGGGCGGCGTCGAAGGTGTCTTTAGCCTGGGGCAGCAGCTCGCCTCCCGCGCCAACCGACGCGGCGCGCTGGGCGATATCGACGGCGACGGTGACCTCGACCTGCTGATGCCGCTGTTCGAGGCGGGGGTGCGGGTCTGGCTCAACCAGGGCGGCGCCCAGAATGGCACCCTCGGCACGTTCGCCGACAACGACGCACCCCTGGGCACCGCCGAGAACGTCTACAATGTCGCCCTGGGTGATCTGGACAATGACGGCGACCCGGATGCCATCTATGCGGCGCGGGAAGATACGTTCTTCGCGCGCAACGATGGCGGCACCTTCACCGATGTAGACAGCTTTCCGGTCGGCGCAACCCGCCTGATCCCGGCAGACCTGGACGGCGACAACGACCTCGACCTGGTGCTCGATAGTGAAAATATAACGGTCCTGCTCAACCAGGCCACCGAAGTCACGTCCTTTACCCCTGGTCAGCGCATCGACAACCTGAACCGCAATGCTATGACCGTGGGCGATGTGGATGGCGACGGCGACCTCGACATGATCGCGACCGTCGATATCCGACGGGCACGTGTGTTCCTGAACCAGGGCGGGCAGCAGGGCGGCACTCCGGCCACCTTCGAGCAAGACAATCAGCAGATCACTATCGACGGTTCTCTTCCACCGCTTACGATTGCGGCGGGCGACCTGAACAACGATGACGATCTCGACCTGCTGGTAGGCGGGGCACGAATCGGCGGGCCAGACCTGGCCATCTGGCAGAACGACGGCGCGGGGCTGTTCGCCGCTGGCGAGACGTATCCCGGCATCGGCACGTTCGATCTGGCGCTCGGCGACCTGGACGGCGACGGCGACCTGGATGCCTTCCTGGTGGGCGCCGGGCCACATCGTATCTTCCTCAACGGCGAAACCGACATTGCGCCGATGCTGCGATTTGGGGTAGACCCGCTGACGGGAGATGGGGGACGCCAATACATCTTCTGGTGGGAACGCTTTAACGCCCGCTTGCCGCTGCTGCTCTCACACCCCGTAGACGACCCGCTGACGCTGCGGGTAGACTTCGTACGACAAACTGGGCTGCTGGAACTTGGAGATCCAGACACCGACAATCCGCAATTTGCACCCGGCGAGACACGCGTTTTCCTCACCGGCTACGAAGATCGCATCAGTGGCGTTGCGGGCACGATCTGGAATCCCTACCAGGATCCGGAGGAGGACCGGCTTGAGGTGGATATTGTCGCAAGTATCAACCGTGAATCACGCAGTGCGGCGGGCCTGGACCTGCGCGGGGAGGAGAACCTTCGCATCTCGTTTCAGAACCCCGATGCAGACGCAAGGCGCTGCATCGCGATAGGCTTCCAAATTGTGATTGCGAGCCTTTTCAACCAGGATCGTGCCGCGCTGGCCCAGGATACGCTAAACCTCGAACTGTACCGCGCGCTGCGCGACGATGTGCTGGCCCAGTCGGAGGCGGGACGCTATTATACCGAGGTGTATGCGGATAGTTCGCTCGATATGCTCCAGGTGGCAGGCCAGCAGAGTGGGGTTATCTCGCGCACCCTGGAGACATTGGAAACGTGGGAGCCAGCCATGCAAGCCCTGGTCGATGGCGAAGGCGACACGGTGACGATCACACCAGAGATGGTCGAGTCGATGCAGGTGGCCCTGGATGATTACAAGACGTTTGGGAGCGCTGATCTGGCAAGCACCATCGCGAGCGCCGAGGCCATCGTCGATCTGGATTCCTATGTGGGCCTGACAATGGACGAGGCACTGGCCCGCTTTGAGACGATCGAGATCGAACGGACGACCTACCTACCACTCGTGATGCGGTAGATAGGTCCGCTACATAGGGCAATATGAACATCGCTGTAACCAGACGCAAAGAAGCGACTTTTGTAGCTGTGACTTAACCCCAATACCTTTCACATACGGCCGGATTAGCTCGCGCAAAGCCCTAAAGCCGCGACGTTGATGCAGTTCTTGGCGACTTTTGCGCCTTTGCGCGAGCTTCTTTGAACGGTATTGGACTTACCCCATAATGTGGCAGTCAGTGCCAAAATATGGGGTAAGTCACAGAAAAGTAGCCGTACTCTGTCAGATTGGAGGATTAGAAGTCGAATGAGTCGTGCCACTGGTATCATTTTGGGGGTACTCACAGTGCTCGTCGCCTGGTTTGCATAGCAGGCGCAGCGCAATACATCCGAGTTGCGCACCCGTCTTCTGACCAGTGATGCCCGTGTCGAACTCCTGACCCACGATACTGACGTGGCTCTGCAACTGGCGCTGGCTGCGGCGCACAATGACTTCAGCGATTCCACAGTGCAAGCCAGGCTGAACGATGTCGTATCGGCTGCGTCACGTCACGTTTTGCGCAGCCATACTATTGCGCTCGCTGGTGTCGCGTTCAGTCCGGATGGGAACTATGTGCTGGGTGGAGGCGGGACGCCCAATCGCTGATGTCCGGATTCACCATTCAAACTTCATCAGGCGGTTGCACGATCCCTACCTGACGTATTGCCCCCGATGGATAGCCCAGACTCTGAAATGCCCACCGGAGAACCGCATCAATCGCGTTGCCACCACCGCACCCGCACCAGGGAATATTCAGCTATAACTCCAATACCGACGCCCACGGTATAGCAAACCAGATCACTCCAGAGAAAGCCCGATCCGAGCAACAGCCGTCCCGGCAGCGTCTGGCGCAACGCAACGATCCAGGGAGCCTGATAAATCTGGCTAAACTCAATCAAAAAAGCTGCAACCAGCGTGATCAGAGCCACCCGGGTGGTAGCCGCTTGCGGCAGCAATACCCCGACCAGCAGGAAGACCAGCAGCGCCCAGAGGGTATCGCCGCCATAGGTAGCGATCAGGGCCGGCCGGGGCAGCGCCTCCGCCCGGGATGCCAGACCCAGAATTACCACGACTATTCCGGCTGCCAGGTAGATCAGGCGTGCGCGTTTCATGATCACTCCCCTGATTCCGACGGGGAAGCTACGCCCCAGGCGGCAACCAGCCCCAACATCTCCTCAATCGTGCGGGCAAGCTGCTGCCCTTCACCACAGATACCCCAGATCATATTGTTCATCGTGCGCATATCGTCGGTGAGGCCAACGCAGGGTTTCCCCTGCGCATACATATACCCCAGCTCGGCGCTGGTCCCCGAGTCATGGTCCGCGCCGGTCAGCAGCGCCACACACCCATCGCAGGCATCCAGCGCGGCCAGGTCAGCGCGGAAGAGCCGGGACTGGTCGGCGGGCGTACGGCTATCCAGCAGCCCCGCATCCCGCTGGGGCAGAAAGGTGCGATACCCGGCGGCTTCCAATGCAGCCGCAATGCGTTCCAGGTACCAGCGTTCATGCGTATTGAACAACGGCCCCGCAATGTAGATGAAGGTCATGATCTTGCTCAGTCTAGCGGATGACACCACATGCTATTCTAATAGCACTAATATCTTTATTCCTGATGCCTTCGTTCATGCGTACTAATCTACTGGAGATTATACCTGATTTTGACGCATCCTATGTACAGAGCGCTATCTGCGGCAAGAGTAGCAGCAGTAGCCAGTAGCCTGCTCCATGCATTGGCCGCTCAGACGCTATCCTGACGGTGACCATGCCGCAACCTGCTCACCCACCCAGCGCGCTTCGGCCTGTGTCAGGCGCGGTGGCGGCACCGGCCGGGTGTAATCGATCTCCTCATCATAGCGGCCCTCGGCGTAAACTTCCGTAAACAGCGCCTGCAGATCCAGCAGATAGTCGGGGAAAGTGCCGGTCAGGGGCACGCGGATCACCGGCAATGGACGGTAGATATCGAAAAACCAGACTTCAAAGGGCGCACCAATCTGTGCGCGGTGCAGCAGCGCATAGTAGTGGCCCTCGCCCGTCAGCACCTTTGGGCGCTCACCGCCACGCAGCAGATCAATCTCAACCCAGTGAGTATCGGACGCAAAGGCATTGGTCCGTTTGCGCAGGAACGCCTCGCGCATACTGCTACCGGGAGCTTTGTTTGTAGGGGAGAGCAGTTCAATTGTTGTGACTACCTGACGACTCTGTCGGTCAATAATCTTGAGGGAGCGCTCGTGAATTTCAAGGGGATAGTCGGGCGCGATCAACGTGGCGGGGGTAGCTTCACGGGCAGCACCGGGGCTGGTGGAAACATCCTGACGCTGCACAATGTAGGTATCGGGGACAATTGTCTGCTGCACCGCCGCGTGCGCATCAACAATATAAACCTGGAGATCGGTGCGCACCAGGAAATGCGGTGCCAGCATCTGCGAGAGCTGGCGGTTCATGGCGCTGATACAGCGGCTATGTACATCCGCCCACAACGCGGGATCTTCGAGAAACGGGTCCATCCCGGGAAAGGGTGAACGGCCCACAGGTTCCTCCTGCGGTCAGCGATAGACTGACCAGGCTTACTTTTGCATAGTGCCCCTGGAAGCGGTATAGCATTCTGATCATGGTACCACTGGTAGCACTCGAGCGTCAATCAATGGCTCTGTTTTATGTTAAGTTAAATATGAGGCTCCCGTTGCGGGCACGGACGGCGCGAGTGTACTACCCGCCCGTCCGTCGCCCAATGTGATAGTAGTCAAAATGGTACAATCGCTATGCTATAATCAAGTTGCGCAGACGTTCAATATTACAGAGAAAGAACAGACAAACATAGGAAAAAGAACAAATCAGTGGTCCGATAGCACCGCACCTGATGCACATTATTCCGGGTTCCCGTGCTGAAACCGGCAATGGTGCTATGACAATAAACAGAACATAGAAGAAAGGAATTCGCAATGGATACGCTAACCTTCGCCGTCATCCTTGTTGGTGCCCTGGTAGTTGTTGGCATGCTCTTCGTCTTTCGTCACCGGATCAAAGCCACCGTCAACCGGGAGGGCTTCTCAATCAGTGGCACAAACCCCGAAAAACCAACTGATGGTGCCCGTATCAGCGGGTCGGAAAGCCGTAGCGGGGGCGCGCAAGCTACTGATACTACCGGTGCCGGCGCATCAATTGATACCACCCGGATCGAGCGAGATCTGGTAGCATCTAGTTCTCCCGCACCGACCGCAGCCACCCCACCCGGAGCACAAATCCCGGACGTGAGCAACGCAACGGTGGAGGGATCTACAGCAGGCAACAATACGCTGGCTACCAGCGGCCCGGGTGCGGTCGGCGTGGGTGGCGATGCGAACGCACCGATTACCACCGGCAGCGGCAACCGCGTGACCAGTACCGGCGACATCCGCGACAACCGCGGCCAGGTCGCAGTCGGCTCGAACATTGCGCAGGCTGACGACAAGAGCAGCGCCCACGTCGATAGCTCACGGTCAGTCTTTGACCAGCGCGGGCAGCGTGTTGGTGGTAGTCAGTACAATTCCGCGCGTGATATGAACATCGGTCGGGAGCAACAGGAGCCACGCCGCCAGTTGAGTGACCGCCGGTTGGTACAGGCGGTGCAGACTGCTCTGGAGCAGCATGATCTGGATGAACTGCTATTCAACCTGGGCAGCCATACCAACCTCGCGGTTGACACCAATACGCTGGGCACGGATGCAGCGACGCAGGCCCGTAATCTGGTAACGCTGTGTCGTTCAAAAAACCAGCGGGCCGCGCTGGTGGCCGGTCTGCGTGATTTTGAGGATGGCTTACTCGGTACCTCCGCGGAAGAAGAAGATGCGTGGCTGGCATGGGCGCAGGAACGAGACAATCAGTAAGCCGAGGCAATCATGACCGATCAGCACGGCAACCCGAAGCAATCGACGTTTGACCAGCGGTGGCAGCGGGTTGGCACGCACTGCTGTTCATTACCGGCTCCAGCGGCAGTGGCAAGTCCTCGTTTGTGCAGGCGGGTCTGATTCCGGCCCTGGAGCAGCACTATCAGCGGCGACACCAGACCGTGCGCCATGCGGTGTTCCGTCCTTTCGTGGAAATCCCGCGCCTGCCGCATCGCCAATCGCAACCTCACCGCGGCGGAGTGGCGGCGCTACCTCGGCGACCGCCCTTATGAGCAGACCTGTCCCGACCTGCCACCGCACCCCAGTGCGGTCGAGGCGGGAGCTATCGAATGAGCGGAGAAACCAATGACAGACCAACCTCACAACCAGGAACGTTCCACATTTGACCAGTCCGGTCAAACCGTACAGGGCAATCAGTACAACGCCGCAGGTGATATTACGATTAACAACCTGCCGCCGCCGCCATCCCCAGGCAGCGCGCCACTACGGCCCTCGCTCGTGATTGGGCGTGACAACGACCTGCGCCTGCTCAAGCAGCGGGTCGGCATCGGCGAGGATGCTCCTGCCGCGATGAATGTACTCACCGCAATGCGCGGCTGGCCGGGTGTCGGCAAAACGACTCTGGCGGCTACACTGGCACACGACCCGGATATCCGCGAACGGTTTCCTGATGGTGTGCTGTGGGCCTCGCTTGGCCAGCAGCCGAGCCTGTTCGGTGAATTGGCCGCGTGGGGACGGGCGCTGGGTGTGCCTGACCTGAACCAGGCCCGCACGATTGATGAAGCTTCATCGTTGCTGCGCGGGCTGCTGCATGATAAACGCAAGCTATTGATTGTAGATGATGCCTGGCAGTCGGAGCATATTGTGCCATTCAACATTGGCGGCAGCGGCTGTGCCCTGCTCGTCACCACACGCCTGCCGGAGGTGGCCCGCGCGATTGCCCCCACGCCCAACGATGTGTACATCCTGGGCGTACTCAGCGAGGCTGATGCGCTGGAACTGCTGCGCACACTGGCCCCGACCGTTGTCGCTGAGAACGAAGAGACAAGCCGGGAACTCGTCAACGACCTGGAAGGGCTGCCGCTGGCGCTTCAGGTGGCGGGGCGACTGCTGCATACCGAGGCCGGCTATGGTTTTGGCGTGACTGATTTGCTGCGTGATATTCGGGAGGGAGCCGCGCTGATTGCAGCCGATGCCCCAGCGGATCGCGCCGATGTCGCTAATGAAACAACCCCATCGGTGGCCGCGCTGCTGGCCTTGAGCACGAACCGGCTGAATGAGGAGACGCTTGAGCGCTTCGCCTATCTGGGCGCGTTTGCCCCAAAACCGGCAACATTTGATGCTGAGGCGATGAAATCAGTCTGGCTGGCTGATGATCCAAAGCCGACGATCCGCACACTGGTTGATCGTGGCCTGCTGGAGCCGTCAAGCCAGAATCGCTTCTGGATGCACGCGATCCTGGTGAAGCACGCGCAGTCGTTTTTGACGGAGGAGTGAGCGAGATGGCGTCTATGCCAGGAGCAAAGCTGCGGCTTGCGATGCACTATTTATCTCACTTACAGGACGCTGAACGCGTGTATCGTGCGGGACAGGATATTCTTCAAAGCTTTTATCAGGGTGACTGGGGACAAATAAGTCCCCTCTATGAATGGATGGCAGCACACCGCAACACTCGCTCGGCATTTCTTGAACTTTGCAGTGATTATCCTGCGCATACCCCGAATATACTAAATGCACTCCAAACTCCAGACGAACGGATTCAGTGGCTTGAGATTGCGCATGAGGCTGCGCACCACCTTGGAAGATTTGACGAGCGGGTGGCGCATTTGGGTAATCTGGCATTGACGAGCCGGAATGCCGGGCGACCGAAGCAAGACATTTTGCTGTTTGAGAACCTGTATGAAATCATCAAGGGACAAAATGATATCGAAGAAGCCAATGTACTCTGCCTTCTTGGAGAATGTTACCGCGTAGTTGGACGGTACACGGAAGCACTTGATGTCCTCACACGTGCCCTTTCGGTTTCGCGAGGACAGCCCTATCAACTCAAAGCATTAACCTATCACAACCTTGGTGTCACATTTTTGAATATTGGTGACATCCAGCGCTGCATTGAGCATCACACCATAGAGAAGCATATTGCTGAGGAGTCACGCGATCAGGCAGGCATTGCCAGAGCCAACTTGTCACTCGGAATTGCCTATGCCGAACGTTTAGAAATCCAGGCAGCATTGGCATGCTATGACCAGGCATTGCGTGGAACAGAAGATAAAGCATTGGAAAACAGCACAGAATCAGCATTGGCCTATCTCTATCGTGTGAACCAGCACGTTTCCGGTGTCGAACTTGTTCGTGGTGTATTTACGGAAAAATGGCAGGAGTTCACACGTATTCCCTTTTTCGGTAATCAAGGTGTTGCCCAGGCAATGATTGGGAAATATGAAAATGCGCTCATCTCATTCGCGGAAGCGCAGCGCATTGCCCATAATGCTGGACATAAACGCTTTGAAGCCGTCTGGCTTTATAATACCGGAACGGTATACCATGCGCTTGGACAGTACGACCACGCACGCGCGTGTTACGAGGAGAGTTTCCATATTGCCCAGGAAATTAATGCGCCGCGAGCGGTGGCGTTTGCTCAAGCAGGTCTTGGCAGAACATATCTGGCACTGGCATATCTTGACCCGATCAATCACAACATTCGACTTGACGAATTACGCGCAGCCGTTCATTTCGCCACAAAAATTAATAATCCCAGGGATCATCAGGATTGGAGCATAACCCTTGCCGAGGCGTATATGCACGCTGGCCAGTTAACTGAGGCCCAACGGGTCATCGATGGTATTCTCCACTACGACATTGCTCGCAATCAACATCGAACGTTTGTCGTGCAAGGATTAATCTGGTTGCTCGGTGGTGCAGAACCAGATGATGTGCGTACTATCCTTGAGTCAAGCCTCCGTGTCGCAGATGGACTCTCCAAGAAAACGCCAGAACTGGTCACCGTTCACTACACCCGTGGTTTAGTCTTTGCCGGCCTTGCTATGCTGTCTAAGGGTAACTCACGGGCAATGTACACTTCACAGTCTCAGGCCGCCTATACATATGCGCGTCACATATCCGATGCACCGGGTGTTATCAATGATGCCCGGCAATTGCTCGATGCACTCCAACCATTAGACGCGGATAACGCGCGCGCTCCTATACGTGCAGTGTTACACGTACAGAGGAACCATTAGAGCAATGACAATGCCCACTTACCACACTGCCAGACTCCGCCACGCTCGTCACTTTGCGGATGCCGCTGATCATGCAGAGCAATTATTCCGCAATGGCAATCAAACTGATGGACTGGCCCGGTTTGATCAGGATCGTGGGCAGATTGACGCCGCGTGGCACTGGCTTGTCCAACAGCCACCCACGCCCGCAACAGACGACCTGTTGCTAGACTATGCCAATGCCACCGCGTCACTTGGCGAACTGCGCTACCGTACCCGCGAGGAGCGTATTCCCCAGTTAGAAGTGCAGATTGCGGCAGCACAACGGCAGGGACGACTGTATGCAGAAGGGGCAGCGCTGGGAAATCTCGCGCTGGCCTATGCGTATCTGGGCGAGTATGAGCGGGCTATCGCCGTCTACACCCAGCGCATTACGCTCGCACAGGCTACTGGCGATCGACGGGGTGAAGGTGCAGCGCTCGGTAATTTAGGGAATGCATACAAAGACCAGGGTAATTATCAGCAAGCTCTGACATACCACCAGCAAGCCCTGCATATCACCCGCGAACTGGGAAACCGGCGCGGTGAAGGAGCGCAACTGGGGAACATTGCCAACATCTACATCTCTTTGGGCGACTATAATCAGGCGATTGCTTATCTGGAACAGCATGTTGCATTGGCACGAGAAGTTGGCGATCACCAGGGAGAAGCAATTGCTCTCGGCAACCTGTGCTTTGCATACCGCAGTTGCCGCGATTATCAACAGGCCATTACGTATGGGCTGCAGGCGCTCGATGCCACACGTCTCATCGGAGACCGCCGCACCGAAGGGAATACACTAATCAATCTCGGCAGCGCCTACAGCGCCCTGGGTGACTATCAACAAGCAGTATCGTGCTTCGAGCAGCAGACTGCAATCGCCTCTGAACTTGGCGACCAGCGCGGGGCAAGCGCGGCATTCGGCAACCTCGGGATTATTTACAAACGACTGGGCGCTATTGCTCAGGCGATTGCGAACTACGAACAGGCCCTGGCGATAGACCAGGCCATTGGCGATCATCTGAGCCAGGCCCTCGATAGCTGGAACCTGGGACTGTTGTACGAACAGCAGGGCGATCCGGCACGCGCCATCGCGTTGATGCAGATCTGTGTGGATTTTGAACGCAAAGCTGGTCACGCTGATGCGGAAAAGGATGCCCAGCGCGTGGAATGGCTCCGGCAACGTCTTGAAACAGAGAATGAGCACATATCGAAGCAGGGTCGTTAAGTAGATAACACACTCCTGGAGGAATGTACTGTGCCTTCCCAGTATGAAGCCCGACTGCGCCACGCCCAGCACTACATGCAAATTGCCGATCGGTCCAGTTCGTTGTACAACGAAGGTGGCGAACAGGTCATGGCAGGTTTGAACCTCTTTGATCAGGAACGTACGCAGATTGATTGTGGATGGGATTGGGCGCGTCAGCAAGCCAGTACAGGTGACGATATGATTGATCACCTGCTGGTAGAATACGCCGATATCACGGTGTATATTGGCGAACTACGCTATCATGCACGCCTTGAACGCATCCCGCAACTTGAAGCGCAACTGGCAGCAGCACGGCGATTGGGGTATACCAGTATAGAAGGCAATGCGTTGGGAAACCTGGGACTGGCCTATGCCAGGATCGGCAATATACACCAGGCTGTTACCTGCCACGAACAGCGGTTAGCTATTGCGCGCCAACTTGGTGATCAGCGCGGCGAAGGCAATGCTCTTGGGAATCTAGGACTGGCCTACTATGCTCTTGGCAAAACTCAGGAGGCGATTGATCACTATAACCAGGCTCTGTCTATCGCACAGCAGACAGATGATCCGCGGAGCGCAGCAATTGCTTTCGGCAATTTGGGACTGGCTTACACTGCCATGGGTCAAGTCAGGCAGGGCATTGCTTACCAAAAACAGGCTTTGAGGATTGTACGTGAGTTGGGTCATCGTACTATGGAAGGTTCAACTGTTGGGAATATCGGTTTAGCGTATCAACGGATTGGTGACCCGGCGCGGGCAGTACCTTATCACGAGCAACATTTAACTATTGCCCGGGAACTTGGGGATCAACGTGGTGAAGGGCTCGCTCTGGGTAATCTTGGTAATGCCTATGCCAGTTTAGGTGAGACACAGCGCGCGCTTGAGGCATATGCCCAACAACTGGTTATCATGCAAAACAGTGGCAATCGTAGCGGGGAAAGCATTGCGTTAAATAATATGGGATTAGCATATCATCAACTGAATAATCTTTCACAGGCGATTACTTGCCATGAACAGGCTCTGCTCATTAATCGTGATATTGGCAATCGCCGGGCGGAAGGAAAAAACCTGAATAACCTTGCGAATGTCTATGCAGAATTGGGAGAAACCGAAAAAGCCATCACATATTATGAGCAACGCCTGGCTGTAGCTCAGGAAATTGGCGACCAGAGCGGCGCAATGATCACCCGGTGGAATCTTGGAGACGAACTGGTGAAACAGGGACATCTGGAACAAGGCATCACATTTATGCAATCCTATGTGGCGTATCTTCGGGAGATGGGATATCGCCACACCGACCAGTATGCTGCATATGTTGAAGACCTACAGCAGCAATTGCAAACAGGCAGGCCGTAACTGCCATCACAATGATGCACGGTTCTTAAGACTCCCCCCTGCCATCCCCACTACCCGAACGTGTTATAATCATTCTTACATTTAGGCATACTTCAATTGAGGTCGATTCGGCCTGACAACGTCAGGGGGTGTGGCGATTTTGTTGGCAGCAGGCTGTATTGTTGCCGCTCCTGCCTACCCACGCTGCATGTACATCGGGGACGGACTACACCCTGTCAGGCTGGGGCCGGGCAATGGAGTTGAAGGAGGACGCTATGACCAACAGCTTCAACGCGCGTTCGACGCTGCGTGTCGGCGAGCGCGAGTACACTATTTACCGCCTCGATGCTCTGGAAAAGCAGGGCATTAACCTCACCCGCCTGCCCTTCTCACTGCGCATTCTGCTGGAAAATCTGCTGCGCACCGAGGATGGGCGGATGGTAACCGCCGATGATATTCTGGCGCTGGCAAATTGGCAACCCCGCGCCACACCCGACCGCGAGGTCGCCTTTACCCCCGCGCGGGTGCTGCTGCAAGACTTTACCGGCGTCCCGGCGATTGTGGACCTGGCCGCGATGCGTGAGGCAATTGCGCAACTGGGGGGCGACCCGAAGCTGATCAATCCGCTGCAGCCGGCCGAACTGGTGATTGACCACTCGGTGCAGGTGGATGCCTACGGCTCCGAGGCGGCACTCCTGATCAATGCCGAGAAGGAGTTTGAGCGCAACCGCGAGCGCTACGCCTTCCTGCGCTGGGGCCAGAACGCCTTCCAGAACTTCAAGGTGGTGCCGCCGGATACCGGGATTGTGCATCAGGTTAATCTGGAGTACCTGGCGCGGGTGGTCTTCTCGACCGATGAACTGCCCACCGGCAATGGCACCCCGCTGGCCTACCCCGATACGCTGGTCGGGACCGACTCGCACACCACGATGATCAACGGCCTGGGTGTGCTGGGCTGGGGCGTCGGTGGAATTGAGGCCGAGGCGGCCATGCTGGGGCAGCCGGTTTCGATGCTGATCCCGCAGGTCGTCGGCTTTAAGATCACCGGGGAACTGGTTGAGGGCGCAACCGCCACCGACCTGGTGCTGACGGTGACGCAGATGCTGCGGCAGAAGGGTGTGGTGGGCAAGTTTGTCGAGTTTTATGGTCCCGGCCTGGCAAATATGCCGCTGGCCGACCGGGCCACGATTGGGAATATGTCGCCGGAGTATGGCGCAACCTGTGGAATCTTCCCGGTGGATGCGGAGACGCTGCGCTACCTGCGCTTTAGCGGCCGCTCCGCCGAGCGGGTCGCGCTGGTCGAGGCCTACATGAAGATGCAGGGGCTCTTCCACACCCCGGATGCGCCCGAGGCCGAATACTCCGACACGCTCGAACTGGACCTGAGCAGCGTTGAGCCGAGTGTGGCCGGTCCCAAGCGCCCACAGGATCGTGTCCGTCTGTCGGATGTGAACCGCACCTTCCAGGCCGCCGTGCCGCAGATCCTGGGTCCGGGCCCCAAAGCCGGCCCCAAGCAGGTGGGCCGCTGGGAAAGTAAGGGCGGTCAGACTGAGGGTGACGGCAACGGGCATGGGCTGTCCGACTTTGCGCGTGATCCCTCTGCCGTAACGCTGACGCTGGAGGAGGCCGAGCATGTGTTGCATCATGGCTCGGTGGTGATTGCGGCGATCACCAGTTGCACCAACACCTCCAACCCCTCGGTGATGATGGCCGCCGGACTGCTGGCGAAGAAAGCCGTTGAGCGTGGCCTGGTGGCGAAGCCCTGGGTCAAGACCTCGCTGGCTCCCGGCTCCAAGGTGGTCACGGAGTATCTGCAGGATGCCGGCTTGATCCCCTACCTGGAGAAACTGCGCTTCCATGTGGTGGGCTATGGTTGCACCACCTGTATCGGCAACTCCGGCCCGCTGCCGGAGGAGATTTCCGAGGCGATTGAGGAGGGCGGGCTGGTCGCCTGCTCGGTGCTCTCCGGCAACCGCAACTTTGAAGGGCGCATTAACTCCGAGGTCAAGGCCAACTATCTGATGTCACCGCCGCTGGTGGTGGCCTATGCGCTGGCCGGGCGCATCGACACCGACCTGCAGAATGATCCGCTGGGCCACGACGCGCAGGGCAACCCGGTCTACCTGCGGGAACTCTGGCCGACCCAGCACGAAGTGCAGCAGGCGATTCAGAACTCGGTCAAGTCGGATATGTTTAACACCACCTATGCGCATGTCTACGATGGTGATGAGCACTGGAATGGGCTGCAAATCCCGCAGGGCGATCTGTTTGCGTGGGAGCCGGGCTCGACCTATGTGAAAGATCCGCCCTACTTTGAGGGCATGTCGGCGGAGACCCCACAGACTGTGGCTGAGATTACCGGGGCGCGGGTGCTGGCGCTCCTGGGTGACAGCGTGACGACCGACCATATCTCACCGGCCGGCAGCATCAAGGCTAACTCGCCCGCCGGGAAATACCTGATCGAGCATGGGGTGGAGCCGAAAGACTTCAACTCCTATGGTTCGCGGCGCGGCAACCATGAGGTGATGATGCGCGGCACCTTTGCGAATGTGCGGCTGCGCAACCAACTGGCGCCAGGCACGGAGGGCGGGTTTACCACCTATCTGCCTACCGGCGAAGTTATGTCCATCTTTGATGCCTCGATGAAGTACCAGGCCGACGACACACCGCTGCTGGTGCTGGCGGGCAAGGAGTATGGCTCCGGCTCCAGCCGCGACTGGGCCGCCAAGGGGCCGCAACTCCTGGGGGTGCGCGCGGTCATCGCGGAGAGCTTCGAGCGCATCCACCGCTCCAACCTGGTGGGGATGGGCATCCTGCCGCTGCAGTTCCTGCCGGAGGATAATGCCGAGACGCTGGGGCTGACCGGGCACGAGACGTTTGATATTGTCGGGCTGGCCGCCGGTATCGCCGACAACTTTGCGGGCGTGCGCACATTGAAGGTGCGGGCCACTCGCGACGATGGCGCGACGATTGAGTTTGACGCCAATGTGCGCATCGACACGCCGCAGGAGGTGGAGTATTACCGTCACGGCGGGATTTTGCAGTATGTGCTGCGGCAGTTGCTGGCGGGGAAGAAGTAGTTCCGTAGTCTGTAGTCCGTAGCCCGTAATCCGTAATCCGTAATTCGTAGTTCGCAGTTGGATGACCGGCGCTTCCTGAGTGAGGTGCCGGTCATTTGTTTCTGCTCCTTGCGCATGGGCAAATGATATATAACCCAATAGGGTAGAGCGTGGGAATAGTACCATGGGTAGAACGTGGCAATGTCCGGTTGCCGGAGCCACAGCCCCCGCGCCGCTATGTGCATCTGAAGTGTATTGTTGAGTGAGGCTGATTGAGACCAGGGACAGAGGCCAGGGTACAGAGCATAGTGCCGCTTTCAGGGGGTCATGCTACCATAACATCGCCTGAAAGCAGTACCACACTGTGGGGATAACACTTCTTCCCGCTAACTCACCACAGAGCCGCAGAGATCAAACCATACGCGGATAGCGCGCGCAAAGCCGCCAGGGTCGCAAAAAACCGTATATCCTTCGTGTCTTTGCGCCTTTGCGCACGCCAATCCCCGTACTTGAAAGGGACTGCTTCTAAACCAGCGCTGCCTGTAGCGGGGTAGCAGCGGGCGGGCTGAAGGGGGGCGGCGTATCCAGCCAGCGGTGATACACCGTTACGAACGGTTCACCATACTTGTCACACCCGGCGGCAACATCGATAATGCGAATATCATCCATGGCGTGCAGCCAGGTCGCATACACCGCCTGCGGAATGTTAAAGATTGCGGCGATGGCATCAAGGTGTGGCTGGATTGTGGCGTTCAGGGTAAACTGACAATTGGAATAGTTAAATGCCGCCGATAGCCGCCGGCTTGACCGCTCACTGACCCGCGTCACATCACGCAGGCAGTTGGACTGCTCAAGCAGCGCCTGGCACACGGCCAGTAACCCCTCCCGATCCGTCGTACCCTGGTAGACAATATCGTTGGGGAGCAAACTGTCACGCAGCATCTGCCGGCAGGTATCGGGGGGCGTATTGCGCTGCTCGATATACTCCTTAACCCAGTACTGCCCGGTCTCAGGAATCCAGTCGAGGGAGACGTAGGTCATGTAGGCTTTGTGCGCCTCTTCCGGAAAGAACCCCAGGTAGGTACGATAGGAGATCTGTCCCTCATTTTCGCCTACCCCGACAAAGCGCACCTCATTCAGGCGATCCATTTCAGCCTGTGTAATGGCGATGGCAGCCTCCGGCATGGCGAGTTGCCGGTACAACTCCTCCAGGCAGGAGATGACACGTGCATGATCAATATGCTCCAGATCCATGTAGTAGCGATTGCGTATCAGATGCTGCCGGGTAAACTTGGCGCTTGGCACGATCCGCAGCGGTGCCTGAAACAGCCGTTTGATCTCCTCGGCAGGACGAAGATATACATGCTCAATGGCAGTCTGATCCGGTGAATGCATAGCCTTAATATCCTCCTACTTTACACACGTTACGCGGTGGGTGATCCGGCAGGAAATGTTGCCTCCGGCAGGGCAGAGGCGAAGCTGGCTTTTGGGTCGATCAACAGGCCGAAACAGGCCACACCGCGTACGTCGTGTTATTTACCAAAACGTTGGGTACGATCCAGGAATGAGTTGATTGCCGCCTGGAAATCCTCACAGGTAAAATCCGGATAACACTTATCCGTAAAATAAAGCTCACTATAACAACTTTGCCAGGGCATAAAACCCGATGAGCGAATCTCACCCGACGTACGAATGATCAGGTCAGGATACGGAAAAGGTTGCTGATCCAGATCCATCAGGGTGTCCAGCAACCGCTCATCGATATCACTTGCGGTTGGTGACAGTTGCATAAGCTTACGCATGGCCCGCACAATCTCGTCGCGCCCACCATAATCGAGCGCAATATTGAAGATAGAATCTGTGCAAGCACTGGTTTCCGCTTCAACCTGCTCGACGACGCGCAATAGCGATGGCGGAATCCGATCCTTGCGTCCGAGATGATGCATTCTCACCGACAGATGCTGTGCTATCGGGAGCATCAGCGTTAAAAACTGCTCATAGATGGACATTAAGTTTTGAACTTCACGATCCGGACGTTGCCAGTTTTCGGTTGAGAAGAGCCAGAGCGTGACAGTATGGATACCCTGCTGCCAGGCGGATGCCAGCAAGGTGGGGCTAACTTCCAGGAAGCCCCACCGATGACCAACTTCGGGCGGGAACCCCTGAAGACGGGCCCATCGCCGATTGCCATCGGGGATAATGGCGACATGGCGTAGCTTTTGCGTGATCGCATCGATACGATCATTGGAGGCTACGTGCTCTGTGGGGGCAGGAACGACTGCGAACTGACCGACGACGCGTTCACGAGGATTGACATTTTGTGGTTGCATCTTTTCCCCTTTACGAAATGGTTTATGTACGCCCACAAATATGACGAAAATATATATCTATTATCGCGTGCAATACGGGAAATTTCACACAAATCACTTGCTCGAACCCGAATAAATTGTTCAGGTTTGTTTCCCGTGATTATGTCAGTAATATTCAGGAATTTTTTACATTTACCCTACAATATCACACTTTTCTGACGCTTGTCAACGAAAGTATTGTGTAACATTGTGCAGTTCCGTGACTATTTGTGCGGTATAATGATAACCCAGTTTGAATAAGTGCAAAAAACAGTGAATTATCACGGGCTGGCCGGCATCAAGTCGGTAGTAGTGGCGCAACCAGGCACGCGGGGGTTGCAGCAGTCGTCCCAGATAGGCCAGCGCCGCGCCGGCCCATCATCAGCAGATCGGGAAGTAGTCGTTTAAAGAGGGGTAAAAAGTAGAAGCTAAAGTCGGGTCGCCACATCGGTTCTAACGAGCAGACCTTGCGCGCGGGCATGTAGCGTTCATGCAGCCAGCGCCGTAGTGGGTCGGGGCGCAATGCGTCCAGCACCCCGGCGGGCGGATCAGCGATTGTGTGTGCTCTGGCATTGGCCTTCTCATCTCGCAATCAACGGCAGATAGAGCAGTGCTTCCTCTTTGCCCGGAAGCGGTTCCACCGTTGGTTGCGGAGCAGGATCGGGATCAGGCGTTGGCTTCAAATCGGGATCGCTGGTCGGATCGGGCGTTGGTTCCGGGGCAGATTGCGGCGCTTTCAACGCCGTTGCCGGGTCGCCAAAGAGCGTAAACGTGTTGATCAGATCTTTCCAGAACGCACTCCCGCTGTAGGTCTTAATCTTGGCGCTCGTGGTGGCCGCGCCCAGCCCATAGATCTGCTCCTGGAACAGCGCATCGTAGAAGTTGCCGAACAGCCGGCGATGCCCGGAGGGGAAGTCCAGCCCGGAAGCTGCCCAGACTGCTACCGCCCCGCCTTCCGGCAGTCGCTGCAACTCCTCGGCCAGGGATACGGGGTCGGGTTCGCCTACAAAATAACCATTCAGGCAGTTGGCGACCGTCACTACCGGCAGTTTATCGGTATTGCGCAACTGCGCCACGTTGGTATGCTCAAAGATGCGGTTGCCGCTGCGCCAGATGCCCCATCCGCCTACGCTGCCGTGGCCGGTGTAGTTGACCAGCAGACTCCCGGCATCAAACGCGTCGATGATATCGCTGGTGGGGTTGCCCGGCGGATACTCCTCGGCATAGACCCGCCTGACCGTGTAGTCGCCGGGGAGGCGCCCGGCCAGTTCTTCGGAGTTGGCGACATACTCGGGCGCACCGTCGTCGGCTGCCAGCAGCACCCGCCGTTGCCAGGGCTGGTCGGCAGGGGACTGGTCGTAGGCGATCAGCTTGTCAATCACCGCGTCCGCCTGGGCCACGCTTTGCACCGCCAGTCGCCCGATGAACATATCGGGCAGAATGTCCGCACCATTCACGGTGACAAACCAGTTATCTGAGGGCACATCACGCAGATCAATCGCGGCGGGAACCATCTGTGTGGGCACATAGTTGACCGCACCCGGCATATCCTGGTAGTTGCGGTAGTCAACATGCGCATCCCCCAGGAGCAGCACATAGCTTGGTGCCGGGCGTTGCCAGTTCTGGTAGGCATACTGCAAGAAATTGCGGATGGCATCCGGCCCGAAAACACCTCCGTTAAACTCGTCGTAGAGATCTTCCACCCTGACGGTGGCAACCCGCATCCCGGCGGTCCGCCGATGCTCGGCCAGGCGTTGCGCGCCGGCGTAAAAGTCCCCGTGGGTGATGAGAATGTAGTCCGCGCCATTCTGAGGATCTTTCCAGGACGACGGGGTATCCAGTTCGATGCCGGCAGGCGTTTTGTACTGCGCGGTCGTCTGCGCCAGGTAGCGAGTTGCTGCCGTCGCACTGTCCTGAAAGCGCAGGGTGTAGCGTCCATTGGCGGCGACGATTGCGGGATGGCTGATCCGGGTCACTTGCGGCGGGTCGGTGATATCGAACAAGGTTATGCTCTGCTGACTGAAATTGGTTACGGCAAATGCGAATGTGCCCTGCTCCGGCGCACTGAATTGCAACTGGTCATTCTCGGCGGTGTAGCTGTCCTGATAGTCTACCTTGATCCAGTCAACGAAGATCTGGTTAACCGGCACGCCGCTGAGCTGAACACTCTCAACTCGCAGCGTGTTATCGCCCTCACGCAAATAGGTGTGCGGCACGGTGATGTCGTGCGTGAATGGAACCTGCCCATCCCAGGACTGCTCATCAATCTGGCGCCCATTCAGGAAGATCCGCGTGCGATGGTCAGGATTGGCGGAGACCGCAGTAAATCCCTGCAAGCGGACGCGCACGCGTACCTCCTCTGCTGCCTGCGCGATGTTACGCAGGGTCAACGTGTGATCCCGCGCAACGGTTTTGCTGGAGGCGTTGAGTTTACGATCCCAGAACCAGTAATCCGTGCCCGCGCCGGCGGGCATGCCGGGCCAGTAGTAGCTATTCTGTTCGGCGTGGAGCGTTGCCGGGAAGTGGGTCGGCGTCACAGCACGCCCATCCGGTGTACCATCCCGCACTGGCATACGCAGACCGGCACTGCCACCCACCGTCAGCCAATAGACATTCGTATCGGTGTAGCGTGTGTCCAGCCCGGTTCCGTAGAAGAGCAGGTAATCACCCGCATCAAAGCGGCCGTCGGCTTCACCCTGAACATAGATCGGAATATCCTGGTCGCCATGACGCAGCTTAAATGTGCGCGGATCGATCCCGGTCGGATCAAGTCCGGCGCGGGTCAGATCCGCCGGCGTCACCTGGTAGATCCCCGCCGCCCTCACGCTGATCTTGAACGCCGGGGAGGCACTGCTCCGCGTCGTCGGGAGGCTTTGGGAAGCAGTCGTTCCGGACGCGGGCGGAGTGGCGGAGGGCCGCTCCAGGTCGGCATAATTCAGCAGCGTGTTCCGCAGCAGATCTTCGTAGGCGGGCGGATTGCCGGTTGTCGGTGCGGCAGCCAGTGCCGGCGCGGCGTCCCAGGTGAGCCGCACCCGGATGTGCCGATACTGCCGCACCTGCCCCGTCACCGGGTTGTACTGCACCGGGTAGAACTGCACCTGCGCTACCGCTTGATCGCGCATGTATCCAACTTCCCCCAGTTCGACCGGGATCTCGGGGTAGAAGGCGTCGGTTGTCGCGGTAGGGACGCGCTGCGGTGCATCCGACCCGGCGGTAAGTGCAGGCGCGGGCGCAAGCCGGTAGCCACGCAGGATCTCGCTCCGGCTATCCAGCAGCTCGAGCCTGACGCCCTCGGCAACGGCCAGACCCACCAGTGTGCCGCGCGTGGGCACCTGTGGCCTGCCCGGTGTAACCGTTTGCGTCATATCCTGGGCGGTCAACTGGTCATACTGCTGCCCGGCATATGTCACCGTTTCGCGTTGGAAGCCGGCTACCGTTAACTCAAGCACGACGGACTGGTTGTCCGAGGAGATCACCCGCAGCGTGCTGTGGGAGGCGGCGGTGCTGCCTGAAGTTACCGTAGTGCTGCCTGCCAGCAGCACCACGATGACCAGACCGACCAGTAGACCCGTTAACCGCATATTGAAGTAGATTTCCTTTGCCTGCTGAACACTGCTCGTTATTATACTATGTTCCGTCCACCAGACGCTCGACCAGGTCCGCCATCTGGTGGAGCGGCCCGACCGTGAGCGAATGACACCGCGCCTGTCTGACGGTCGCTGCCAACTCCAGGAAGAGCCGTGCCGAACTGCCCCGAAAATCATCCTGGAGTAGTGCCCCACGGTGCCCCCCTGGAAAACGTTGCAGCAGTTCCATCACCCCCTGGCTGGGCGTCAGCGGCTCCAGGCGCGCCGGTCGGGTGAAGTCGGGGCGGTGTAGCGGGCACTTAATGATCTGCAACACTTCAACTCGGCGCTCCTGGCAGAGTACTTCGATCTGGGAGAGTACCCGGGTTTTGTGGGTGGCGGATACCTGAATTACCGGGTAGTTGTACTCGCGATTAACCTGCACCCTACGCACACCATTGAGATTGCGAATGGCCGACAGTAACGCTTTATCGGCGCGATCCACCCGGACACCGAATTCCTGATCCGTATTGCCGGGAGATTTTGTCACTTCAACCGGATCGCGCAGAATGATCACATGGTTGATCGGGCTGATCTGGCCCAGGCTGCCCGGCTTGATCTTCTCGATATCCAGGATCAGCTTCCCTAACCAGGAAGTTGCGTTGTCGGCAGCCGCGGCAAATCCGGTCAACTCCAGCGTGCCGGGGCGGATGCGCAGGCTGCGGGGGAAGGGATGCACCTGGCGGTCCAGACGACCCAGGGGAGCCAGTTCATCGGAGAGCAGCGTAAAGCCGCGTCGCACCAGTTCCAGCGCCAGTGTCGTCTTGCCGTAGAGCGAGTCGCCCGCCAGGATAATCCCCTGCCCCCGATGGGCCACCACACCGGCATGAATCAAGAAGTGGCTCCGCACGCGCGCCATGATCGCATGCAGAATACGTTCATAGACATGGCCCTGGAGTAAGCTAAGGCTATGCAGCGGCACTACCTCGCGGTCCAGGATCATCACCGGCCGGCCCCAGGGTTCTTCGGGCCGGGTCAACACGGTAAACTCGATGGGTGCCTGTAGGGGCGCGGAAGGTGCTTCAACCCGGAGGCGCTGGTATATCTGGGTAAACAGTTGAATACAGGTGCGTGAGTCGGAGCGAATAACCGCATCGACATCAAAGAAACGCAGTTTTACCTGGTGTCTGGGTACAAGATCGACTAACGACTCCATCACATTCCCCCTCTCTTTTAGGAAACCGCTCGTTTCAAGTTTGTGCAAGGTACCAGACTGGACAGGTTCTCGAAGACCCCGTCAGGTCTCCATCCATCCGGTAGCTCCACCGACACCTACTCGTAGGAAAAAACGTTGATTTGTGGGTTGATTGCACAAAATTCTTGCAAACGAAGCGATAACAGAGCAAGATTGTATCCTGTTTATTCTTTCTTCTCCAGTTCCTGGTTCTATTCTATTAGTTCTGCCCAAAAGTGGTACATTGCTGGATAGATGTAGATTGAGCGGGGTAGAAAATCCGGCTGGCATGGTCAGCCGGATTCCGGGTTTGTGCTCTGTGCATTAAATCGAACGGTCATCTGCGTTGATTGCGCCATATAGCAATCCTAAACTGGTTGTGAACTGATGCTTCGGGATTTGCTCCCAACCGCCTGAAGGCGGCACTACGACAAATTGAGGGTTGCTATAGATGTACCCTCCTTTCCGGTAGTATAGCGCAGACCACAATCCAGCGACTATGAACCAGTCCATACTATCGATAGCAGTATCAGCCCGGCGTGGGTTAGATCACGCAGAATGTGGCCGGCTGGTCATTATAAGAAACCACAGGTTGATGAACAGGCGATGTACGGTATGGGAGCAGGCACTTAATTCTATGTTCACTTTATCGGCGACAGCAGCGCTCTAGAAACCCACCAGGAACGTAAAAACAGCAAAATGACCTCTTGACAACCGCATAGAACCATGCTATACTCGTGTCAGTTGCAGCGCAGGGCTGTCAGACCGGGCAGACCGGGCAGACCGGGCAGACCGGGCAGAGCAGTACAACACAGCCTGTGCCGGGTACAGCGCCATCGCATATAGCAGTCCTAAAGTGGTTATGAACTGGTTTTTCGGGATGCGCTCCCAACCACCTGCTGAATTTTCAGAAAATAGCCCGGATATGAAAGACCTGGAGTCCCGGCTTTAGCCGGTGAATACCGGCTGGGACAGTCATATACTGCCAGGAAAGCCTGATCCGGCTGAAGTCGGGACTCCTGATCTGTGCTTTTTGCACCTTAATTCGTGCCATACACGCTGTGGCGTGCTCCTACCGCACAGGCGTACACACTTGTTAATCCATCGTCCACAAGGACACTGCAGGTTCGATTCCTGCCTCCCGCGCCAGCAATGCGGGAGTGGCGAAAATGGCAAACGCAATGGAATGTGTTTCAACCGCCGGAGCAACTTGCACGCCACAGCCAGCCGATGATCCTATGACACGACGTACGCGGTCGTTGCTCCGGCAGGAGACTCCGCCTCCGGCAGGGCGGAAAAAACCATTCAAAATGTATCATGTTGCCGCAGGCGAATCGGGCCGTTCATCCAGGCAAATGCCTGATTTGAACGCCCACCGCGTAACTCCGGTCAATGATTTTACCGAGAAGGAGTGGAAGATACGCAGAAACGCGTCTCTACCACGACAATCCTTCCATGTACGCCGGGGCCCCGGCCTGTCAGGAGCGAACGGCCATCAGGTGAAACTGCTGCGCGAGGTTCGATTCCTCGTCACTGCGCGGATGAGTGGAGCCCATCTGAAAGTTCGTTCTCCGCATCGGCACGATGCTACGGGGCCTTACCAGATAACCAGCGCGGGTGTATGGTGCGCGTGACCCGATTGGCCCCCACCAGACACCCGCTGTGTGAATGCAGCGCTATCCGGTCTGTTGCCGGCAGGAGGTGCAACCATGAAACGCCACGAAATCATTATCAAGAATACGCACCGGGGGCTGCGCTATGAAGACGGTGTCCTCACCAGCGTGCTGGACGCGGGACGCTACCTGATTGCCATGCCGCTGGACCTGGGCTTCTACCGCCGTCCCAATGTCGAGATTGTCCTGGTCGATATGCGTGAGCGGGATCTGACCATCAAGGGCCAGGAGATCCTGACGGCGGACAAGGTAGCGCTGCGGGTGAGCATTATCGTGCGCTTCCGCGTCACCGACCCGCGTGCCGCCCTGGAAGCCGTAGCAAACTACGAAGAGCGGATCTACGCCGATGTGCAACTGGCGGCGCGGCGCTCGCTGGCGGCCACTTCGCTGGAAGATATTCTGACGGATCGCAACCGCCTGAGTGAGGATATCCTGCGTGATGTCAAGGAGACGGCCGCAGGGTATGGTGTAGAGATCCTGCGGGCCGATGTGAAAGATCTGATTTTCCCCGGCAACCTGCAGGAGATCATGAACCGGGTGCTGATCGCCGAGCGTATGAGCCAGGCGCAACTGGTGGAGGCGCGCACCAAGGCCGAGATGCAGCGGATCGATGCGCAGGCCAAAAACGACATCAAGCGCGCCGAGGCCGAGGCACAGACTGCGGCGCTGCGCCGCACCGCCGCAGCCGAGGCCGATGTGCAGCGCATCAAGACCGAGGCCGATGTACAGGCTCTGCGCGAGCGCGAGCAGTCGGCGCGGGCCTACGCCGAGCATCCCGCCCTGCTGCGCCTGATCGAACTGGAGGCGCTGGGCGACCTGGCCCGCCTCGCCAACGCGCGCATCTATGTGAACTTCGACGGGCATGCCCGCAATGGCATTGATGACGAGCGTGGGTGATCGAACATGGAGGGCGGCAGCCACGCTGCCGCCTCCCGGCCCATCGGCTGAGACCGATTGGTTTTCATCACCGCAGAGACGCCGAGGACGCCGAGATCATGATCTGGAGTGGGCAACCTCTGCCGCTGTTGCCCAGTGTGCCGTTGCTTGCTGGTTTGCTGCCAGACTGGTATTAGACCGGCAGCACGATCAACTCCCGCGCGAAGCTGGTCAGGCTGCGCCCCCCCTCAGCCGTGATGACCACATCATCCTCGATCCGCACCCCACCGATCCCCTCGATATAGATGCCCGGCTCAATGGTGAAGGTTGCGCCGACCGGCAGCGGGTCGGTACTGCCCGCCACGATGTAGGGCGGCTCATGCTCGTCCAGCCCCAACCCATGCCCGGTGCGATGGATAAAATACTCCCCATAGCCACCTGCGGTAATCACTGCGCGGGCAGCCTGATCGATCGCTTCCCCGCTGACTCCCGGTCGCAGCGCCGCTCGCCCGGCCGCATTTGCCCGCAACACCAGATCATGGATGCGCCGTGCCTCCGGGCCCGGTTCACCCAGGGCAACCGTGCGCGTCATGTCGGAGAGATACGCACCGTAACGCGCGCCGCCGTCAATAATGATCAGGTCGCCCACCTCCAGCGGACGGTCGCTATTCTCGTGGTGAGGGTAGGCTCCATTGGGGCCGCCGGCAACGATGCTGGGGAAACTCTCGCCATCGCCCCCGGCGGCAATAATCGCATTCGCCAGGGTGGTCGCCAGTTCGCGCTCGGTGACACCCGGCCGGATCTGCGCAATCGTCTGTTGAAATGCCACCTCAATTATCCGGACCGCCTCGGCCATGGCTGCCAGTTCGTCCTGTTCCTTGACCATGCGTAACCCGGCCAGCAGCGGCGTGGCATCAACCGTTTGCAATCCGGGAGCGGCTTCCTCCAGGGCGCGCAGTTCACGCACCCGCATCACCATGTACTCGATGCCGACGCGCGCCGCCGTGTCCGGGACGATCTTGTCTACGGCGCTGCGCAGGGCTTCCGCCGGACCAGTGGCATCGTTCCAGGGGTAAAATTGCACCGGAATAGTAATGCTGGACTGCACCCGGGCCATCTCCAGCGTGGGCACAACAAAGCAGGGCAGCCCGCCATCAGCGGGAAACAGCACCAGCGACAGGCGCGAGGTGACGTGGAAATCCACGCCGGTCAGGTAGCGCAGGTTTGCGCCGGGGACAATCGCCACGGCCGCAAGCCCTTCCCGGTTCATCGCCTCCGTCAACCGGGTAATCCGATTGGCACTCATCGACATGCCTCCATTTCCTGGGTATGTTTACGTCCCAACAGGAACAGTTCAGGTCAGAGCCAGGCGGCATTGATCCCGCCGTCTACATTTTACGATTCTCCACCAATTTCGGCGAGTATCTGCAGCAGTTCAACATTCAGCGCGGTATAGCCGTTGCCATTGATATGCAGAAAATCATCCTGATACTCCGGGCGTACTCGACCCGTAGCATCCGCCAGCACTGCCGCCGTATCAAAAATGAACACCTGCTCATCACGCAGCGTGGCAATATGCTGATTGACCTCATCCACGGCAGCCGGTAGATCAACCGCTGAGAAGAGCCGCTGCTCGAGCGGTGCCGGGCCCAGCGGAAAGATCGTCGTCAAAATAACCGTTGCGCCCGCTTCGCGCGCCCGGGTGACAATCTGCGAAATGTTGTCCTTACACGCGGCAATAATCGTAGCCCGGTCATGCGGAAAGATTGACAGCGTACTCAGATCATTCACCCCCACCTGCACAACCAGGATATCCGGGGCGACCGGGGGAATATGGTAGTCAAAGCGCAGCAGCGCCTGAACCGAAGTCTGACCATTCACCCCGCGATTGATAAACTGCCACTGCGCGTTGTCGGCGGGCAGCACCCACTGCGCCGCGCGCGAGTCACCAAAAAAGACCACCCGCTGCGGCCCCGCCGCATCTGCTTCGGCGGACGGGGTGGCAGCGGTCGGATAGGCATCAAGGCTGAGCGGACTTAGCCGGGTACCGTTGAAGAAGCGTTGATACTGCCGGCTCTGCCGTAGCAAGACGATATTGAACAGCGCCGAGACAGCCAGGGCGATGAAAAGCAACCCAACCAGAAGCGATAGCATACGCCGTGATTTCATAGTTTGCAACCTGCATCCAATACCACACAAGAACGAAGAAACATATAGAGCAATCCTAACGTGGTCGTGAACTGGTTCTTTGGGATGCGCTCCCAACCGCCTGATGAACGTTGAAAAAATAGTCCGGGTATTAATAACTGGGAGTCCCGGCTTTAGCCGGTGAAATGCCTGCTGGGACAGGGCAGACTGCCGGGAACGCCTGATCCGGCTGAAGCCGGGACTCCTGAGAGTCGATACCGTACACCTGCCGCGCAGGCGCTACTCCCGGCACGCTTTATGCTCTGTTACACTGTGTCCGGTTCTCTCTAGAGCATACCAGAAAAAAAGAGTACAATGGTCGAATTTTTGTTAAAGACTGAAGTAGCAAAATTGTCATCTGCTCACACATCTGTTTTCACTTGAAATCCAGCACAAACTGGTTTCCTGGTAACAGACGATTCCGCTATTTCAGCAGGATTTGACCCGATCACGTATTACTTTTACTACTCTACAGGTGCTGCGTTATGCGTACATGGTTAGCTTCGAACTACGCCCGGCTACTACTCGCGATCGTTATACTTGGTATTATCGGGAGCTGTAGCAATCCCACGACGGAGAGTCCGACAAGCAGCGTGGGGGAGAACACCCCCCTACCGGATGCCGATGTTGTCATTCGCATCGACCCGGAGCAGGCGACCCACGCGATCAGTCCGTTTATCTACGGCCTCTCGGTCGCCTCCACCGATGAACTGAACGATATGCGCCCTGGCCTGAACAGTTGGGGCGGCAATCCCAACACCCGCTACAACTGGCGGCATGGCAATGCCTGGAACACCGGCAGCGACTGGCTCTATATGAACTATGGCGATGAACAGGGCAACGTTGCCGCGACGAGTGACGAGTTTGTCATGAACTCAGTGAATGCCGGGGCCGCCGTGCGCATTGCCCTCCCCACGCTGGGCTGGGTCGCCAAAGACAGTGATAACGCGACCTGCTCGTTTCCGGACGCCAACGGCGAGTGTGGTGATGCTGCCGGGGCCACCTGCGAGAATCCCGGCCCAATCGCCGATCCCAATCATACCAGTGTACCCTCAGATGTTCAAGATATCGTTGCATGGGTTGAGCATATGCTGGTAGAGCAGGAGTTTGATGTCCGGTTTCTGGCGATGGACAATGAGCCGGAACTCTGGGGCATCACCCACTATGATGTGCATCCGACCTGCACCACCTACGAGGAGATCCTGACGAAGTATCTGGACTATGCAACGGCGGTACGGGAAGTTGCCCCCGAGGTCGAACTGCTGGGCCCCGTGACCTGCTGCTGGTACTTCTACTGGAATTCGGCGGCAGGATGGGAAGACAAGGCAAAGCATGGCAACCAGGATTTTCTGCCCTGGTTCCTCGATCAGGTACGTGCGCACGACGAGCAGCATGGCGTCCAGACCATTGATGTGCTCGACATCCGCTTCTACCCCGAGGATGTCTACAACGAGGAGATCGACCCGGAAACCGCAGCACTCCGACTGCGCAGCACCCGGTCGCTCTGGGACAGAAGCTATGTCGAGGAGACCTGGATCCAGGAGCCGATCTACCTGATCCCACGCATGAAAGAACTAATCGCGGAGCACTACCCCGGTCTCAAGCTGGCGATTAGCGAGTGGAACTGGGGCGCGGACCAGACGATGAATGGCGCGTTAGCACTGGCCGATGTGCTGGGCATCATGGGCCGCGAAGATGTCTACCTGGCGGCTTACTGGACCCAGCCCGAGATCGGTAGTCCGGGGGCGTTTGCCTTCAGAATGTTTACCAACTATGACGGTCAGGGGCAGCGCTTCGGCGATATGTCGCTGCACACCACGAGTAGCCTGCCGGATCAGGTGACGGCCTATGGCAGCCGGGATAGCGCCACCGGGCAACTGAAGCTGATGCTGATCAACAAAGATCCGGAACGCGACCTGCAAACCACCCTGGCGCTGCCCAACGGAGCCCTGACCGGCACCGGCATGCTCTACCGCTACAGCGAAGCCGAACCGAACGCGATTACCAGTGAGCCACTGACGCTTGCTGACGCTACAACGCTGACACTACCGGCCTATTCGATTACGCTGGTTGTTATTGACATGCCGGACGCTATGGGCAATCAGACGAACGTTGCACCGGATGAAACGTAGCTATTGCCTGCGGAAGGCCCCTGTTCGCAGAGGATTACGTAACTCGTACTATTGAGGCATAATCAATATGAACAAATATCAGCTCGGTTTTATCCTGGAACAGGCCCTCGGCCATATCACGCACGCCCAGAATCTGCGAGTAAATATTCCCCACGACCCGGATGTCCAGGCGCACTGGGCGCTGGTTCCCTGGGAAACACCCGGCATCGGTAGCCGCATTCCCGTCTACAAAAGTAACTGGACCGTGCGGGCCGGACTGCGTGCCCGCAGTATGGTTGCCCGGATGACCCGGCAGCACCAACTGGATGCGCTCTTCTTCCACTCGCAGGTACCGGCGGTGCTGGCAACCAACTGGATCAAACGCTTTCCCAGTATTGTCTCCCTGGATGCGACGCCGCGCCAGTATGACTCGCTGGGCGCATTTTATGCGCATGATGAAGGCCCGGCCTGGCTGGAAGACCTCAAGTGGCGCATGAACCGCGACTGCTACCGAGCCGCGCGCCATCTGGTCACCTGGAGTGGGTGGGCGAAGCAGGGGCTGATCGATGAGTACGAGGTGCCCGCAGAGAAGATTACCGTTATTCCGCCGGGGGTGAACAGCCGCGAGTGGCTGCGGGCCACGCCGCGTATACCCCACGCCGGGCCAGTCAAGATCCTCTTTGTCGGTGGCAACCTGGAGCGCAAAGGCGGTCTGCTGCTGCTGGAGGCCTTCCGTGTCCTGCGTGACCATGGCGTTGAACTGCATCTGGCAACGCGGGACAGTGTTACACCCGAGCCGGGCATCTTCGTCTACAATAACATGCAGCCGAATAGTGACGCGCTCAAGCAACTCTATCACGACTGCGACATTTTTTGCCTGCCGACCTATGGCGACTGTCTGCCGATGGTGCTCTCCGAGGCCGGGGCCGCCGGGATGCCCACAGTTGCGACACAGGTGGCCGGCATTCCCGAAATCGTCCGCGAGGGTGAGACCGGTTTCCTGGTTCCCACGGGTGATTCGCACGCACTGACCGAGGCACTGCGACGGCTGGTGCTGGATGCCGGGCTCCGCCTGGCCCAGGGTGAACGTGCCGTCGAACGGGTGACACACGCGTTTGATGCGCAGCGCAACACCACGCGTCTGCTTGATCTATTGAAGCGTGAGGCCGATAGCGCGCGCATAGAAAGTAAGGTAAGCCATGGCACAGGTGCTGTTGACCGTGTCCGGCGTGGTCGCGCCTGACACGGCGGAACAGGCCGCGCAGGGCAAGCGTCCCCGCGCCGACTATATCGAGATGGCCCGCGCCTTTGATGCCGATCTGATCGACTATGCCGCGGCCCGGCAGAGTAGTGGCTGGTTCGGGGCGCTGCTGGAGCGGATTGGCGGCCCGGCGCTGCGGCTGGCCTGGGTCTGCTTCCAGCGGCGCGGACGCTACCAGGTCATCTTTACCGATGGCGAACAGGTGGGCATGCCGCTGGCCGGGTTGCTCAAGCTGGCCGGGGTTGGAACACAGCGGCGACCGCGCCATCTCATGATTGTGCATATTCTGTCGGTAGGGAAAAAGCGGCTCTTCTTTGACCTGCTGCGCATCCAGAGCCATATCGACGTGTTCCTGGTCTACTCCACCTGGCAAAAGCGCTTTATCGAAACCCGCTGGCAGGTACCGGCGGAGCGGGTGGTCTTTACGCCATTTATGGTCGATGCGCGCTTCTTCGCCCCGGATCAGGCAACCCCCAATCCACAGCCCCGGCCCATGATCTGCTCGGCCGGGCTGGAGTCGCGCGACTACCCGACGCTGCTGCAGGCGGTCAGCGGGCTGGATATTCAGGTGATGATCGCCGCCGCCAGTCCCTGGGCCCGGCAGTCCGACTCAACCCGGAATGCCGCTATTCCGGAGAATGTCACGGTGCAGCGCTTTAGCCAGTTTGAACTGCGGCAACTCTACGCCGACAGCAGCTTTGTGGTAATGCCGCTCTACGATGTCAACTATCAGGCCGGCGTGACGGCTATCCTGGAAGCCATGGCCATGGGGCGGGCGGTGATCTGCACGCGCACCCCCGGCCAGACCGATGTCGTGGTGGAGGGCGAGACGGGGCTGTATGTGCCGCCGGGGGATGCCCCCGCGCTGCGCCAGGCCATCGAATATCTGATCAATAATCCGGAGGAGGCCGCGCGGATGGGACAGGCCGGTCGGCAGCGCATTGAGGAGAGCATGAGCCTGGATCACTACACCACCCGGCTAACTCAGATCGTTCAGGCCGCCCGACCCGGCGATGCCGCCAAAGCCAAACCATACGCACAGCGGTAAACAAACGTGAAACTGGATCAGCAATTCGATCTGTCGAAAGGAAATCCGAGAATATGCTTGCATCAGTTGCACAACTGGCAACCTGGTTAATTATCGGCGGCGTCGGCTTTGTAGTGGCCTACCTGCTGCTGCTGACCGTTGCCGCCTGGTTTGCGCCCCGCCGCACCGCGCCCCGCGCGACGGCCCCCTCCCACCGCTTTCTCTTCCTGATCCCGGCGCACAATGAGGAGCGGCTGCTGCCCTCGCTGCTGGCGAATCTACGTCAGATTGACTATCCCAGCGAACTCTACGCGGTGCATGTGGTCGCCGACAACTGTAACGACCGCACCGCCGAACTGGCGCGGCAGGGTGGCGCAATTGCCCACGAACGCTTCAACACCGAACTGATCGGCAAGGGCTATGCCCTGGAGTGGCTGCTCAAACGCATCTGGGAGAGCAACGAGCCGCACGACGCGATTGTCATCCTCGACGCGGATACCATCGTCTCGCCCAACTTCCTGACGGTAATGGATGCCCGCCTGGCGCAGGGTGAGCGCGTTATTCAGGCCTACTACGCCGTACGCGACCCGGAGCAGTCCTGGAGCGCCAGCCTGCGGGCGGTGGCACTGATGGCGGTGCATTACCTGCGACCTCAGGCGCGGATGGTGCTGGGTGGCTCCGTCGGGCTCAAGGGCAACGGGATGGTCTTCGCCGCCGACATTGTACGCAACTACCGCTGGCCCGCCTCCCTGACCGAAGATATCGAGTATCACATGGCGCTGATCATGGGCGGCGAACGGGTGACACTGGCACCCGATGCGCTGGTCTGGGCCGAGATGCCGGGCACGCTGCGCGCCGCTCAGTCGCAAAACGCCCGTTGGGAGCAGGGCCGTCTGGAGATGGTCCGACGTTATGTGCCACGGTTGCTGGCTGCGGCCGGGAAACGGCGCAGCTTTCTGCTGTTTGATGCCGCGGTTGAGCAGCTCATCCCGCCGCTCTCGGTGGTGGCGATCAGTAGCGTGGGCACATTCATCGCCATGATTATTTTGCAGAACCTGCCGGGAGTAATCGCGGCCGCCGCGCTGATCGCCGGGCAGGGTGCGTATATCCTGGCCGGGCTGGTGCTGGCCCGCGCGCCACGCAAGGTCTACCAGGCACTGCTCTATGCGCCCGCGTTTATCGCCTGGAAGATCTGGTTGTATCTGCGGGTGCTGGTCAACCGGCAGCAGAAGGGCTGGGTGCGCACCGCGCGCAATAGTTCATAGGATTGGAATTGATGGACATTACGCGGTGGGGATTTGAAACACGAAAACACTGATCGGAGTCCCGGCTTCAGCCGGATCGGGCGTTCCCGGCAGGATGCCGCTGCCCCGGCAGGCCTCCCACCGGCTAAAGCCGGGACTCCTGGATGGCATATCCAGGTTCTTTGCTCAATGTTCATAAGCCGGACCAGGCTGGCCTGGCAGGATGCCGCTGCCCCGGCAGGCCTCCCACCGGCTAAAGCCGGGACTCCTGGATGGCATATCCAGGTTCTTTGCTCAATGTTCATAAACACTGCAATTAATGGATTAGTGCAATGAACGCTCTCTGGGAATTACTGGTGAACGACGCCACGGTGATCGGCTGGCTCACGGTTGGGGCCTACTTCGGGGCGGCCGGGTTGTGCGGTCTGCTGGCACTGCGCATAGATCGGCTCTTCTTTTACTACCGCTTCCAGCGCCATCGTGTTATCTGGTGGGGCTTTGCGCTGCTGCTGTTGCTGCTCGGCCTGAATAAGCAGTTTGACATCCAGACGGCAATCACGCGGTTTGGGCGGGAACTGGCCTATGTGCAGGGTTGGTACAATGTGCGCCGCCTCTACCAGATCTGGTTTGTGGCCGGGGTCGCCGGCGTGGGGTTTGTTGCACTGATTGGGCTAACCTGGGTGCTGCGCCAGGTGTTGCGTCTCTACTGGCTAACGTTGCTCGGCTTTGTCGCACTCCTGACCTTTATTCTGATCCGCGCCGCCTCATTTCACTATGTCGATAAAGCACTGGCCCTGGATCTGGCCGGATTCAAGGCGAACTGGGCGCTGGAACTGGGCGGCATCGGGCTGATCATCCTGTCGGTGCTGCTCAACCTGGCTTGGGCCCGGCGCGCCGCTCAGTTGACCGACCCGGTTGCCGCTATCGGCGGGCTGATCTATCGGCGGGACGAAACCGGCGCGCTGGAACTGCTGCTGGTTGAGCAGCAGCCCGACCTCTGGACCCTGCCCCGGGGCATGATTGCGCCGGGTGAAGATCGGGCCACTGCCATCAACGCGGCAATGCAGGAGACGGTCGGGATTGAGGGGAAGGTGGGTCCGCTGGTGCAACAGATTGTTCAGATGAGTCAACGTTCGCGGCGCAAACGCCGCCGGGTGGTGAGCTACTATCTGATCCAGGCCCGCCCTGGGCAGGCACTGCCGACTGCTGAAACAGGTGACGAAACGGTACGCTGGTTCCCCATCGGTGCGGCGCTCCGGCAGTTGCCTTCCAGCCGGCTGCGGGGGGTTGTTCGCGCGGCCCGCCCATTGCTGAAAGCCCGCCGCCGGCAGCAACCGCCGCTCGTCCCGCAATCGGTGGAGCAGGCGCAGTAAGCCCCACATACTACGGAAGGTTCGACTCTACCTCGGCAGCAAAGCGGGCATTCGCCGCCGCGAGTGCCTGCCAGAAGGCCGGGTCGTTAAAATCTTGTGTGCCCGGGGATCGGGGAAAATCAGCCGTATTCAGCGCATCCAGAGTCGCCTGGAGCGCTACCACATCGGGCGCTTCGCCCCGCTCAATTGCCGCCGCCTGGGTGACTGTGAGCATCCAGGCGGCACGTATTTCTGCTTCAAACCCGGCCAGTTGCCGGATCTCGGCACGCGGCATACTTCGCAGGTGGGCATAGTCCTCAAGTCGGCCCGCTTCGCGCACCGATATTGCGGCAACCTGCAAAAAGGCTCCCGCAAACAACAACGCATACGAACTTGACCAACCTGACTCCGCAGCGCTTTGCAGTTGGGTGTGTGCGGCGGTCAACCCAAACAGGGCCGTACTTGTATTGGAATAAGTATACTGTGTAAGCGTAGATGTTCGCTCAAAGGTTGTGTAGAAGAAATAGATATTACCGATAAGTGACAGGGCGAGGATGCCTAAGATAATCCGGTTTTTCATGTAGGTAGTCCTGACATAGAGATATTTATCGGAGAAGTATTGGCATCTCCGGGATTGACGTAGCTACTTTTCGTTTCACAGTTCTCCGGCCTTTCCAGCATAGCATGGCAGTTCAGGCTTTTCAAGCGGTGTAGTATACGTAAATCAGGATCGACAGTGAAGATATTTTTATGGATAATGTACCCGGCGAACCTCCACCAACCCGATCCAGCAATGTCCTCACCCGTTGGCGCACCCATGTCCGCCGGCTCAAGGCCAATATCTTTGCGCTTTACCTGGCCTACCGCCACCCGCAGGTGCCATGGTATGCTAAACTGGTGGTCGCCTGCGTGGTCGCCTATGCCTTCAGCCCAATCGATCTCATCCCGGATTTCATTCCCATCCTGGGCTACCTGGATGACCTGCTGCTACTGCCTGCCGGGATTATGCTGGCGCTGCGGTTGATTCCGCCGGAGGTGCTGGCCGAGTGTCGGCACACAGCGCAGGAACGCATGCAGGCCGAACGCCCCACGAGCCGGATTGCGGCGGTCGTGATCATTGTCATCTGGCTGACGCTAACGACATTCATTGCCATGCTGCTGTTACGCCGGGGATAGCGCGGCCACGGGACGGGCGGCGGACACGCAGCAGCGCGTCCCTACCTCAGACCGGGCAGCGGACGCGCTGCTACGCGTCCCTCTACCTGATACCAATGTGCCAGCAAACCAGCAACAACGAGAACGAGCGCAACGGGCGCAACAGTGGCACGTTCCTGTATATCATCTCTGCGTCCTCGGTGTTCTCTGTGGCTATGATAACAAACCGGTATGAGGGAATTGATCGCGGCATACGACGGAATACGTAACCGGGACTACGCTAAATGTTAGATGCGCATATGTCTGTTTTGCGGTACACTGGTTGTGAAAAAAGTAACGGAGTTTGTTAGGGGTTAGGGGTTAGGGGTTAGGGGTTAGGGGTTAGGGGTTAGGGGTTAGGGGTTAGGGGTTAGGGGTTAAACAGACAAAGTTTTAACAATTAACCGTTAACCCGTAACCGTTAACCCGTAACCGTTAACCCGTAACCGTTAACCCGTAACCGTTAACCGTTAACCCCTAACCCGTAACCGTTAACCGTTAACCTCATAACCATTAATCTAATCCATCGGTCAAGGAGGCCCTTATGACATCCCCGATTCGCCGCGCTGCCGTTATTGGCGCAGGAACCATGGGCGCCGCCATCGCCGGTCTGGTGGCAGGTGCCGGCATACCGGTTTTGCTGCTGGATATTCCTCCCGACAGATTGACCCCTGATGAAGAGGCGCAGGGGTTGACGCTAGAACATTCCACCGTCCGCAATCGGATTGTACAGCAGGGCTTTGAGCGCATGTGCAACGCGCGTCCGGCCAACCTCTTTAGCGCAAAGGTGGCGGACCAGATCACCACTGGCAATACCGACGACGACTTCGACAAACTGGCTGAAGCCGACTGGATTATCGAGGCGATTGTCGAACAACTCGCGCCCAAGCGCGATCTGCTGGCCCGGATCGAGAGCGTGTGCAAGCCCGGCGCGCTGGTGACGACCAACACCAGCGGCATTTCCATCGCCGCAATGGCTGAAGGACGGGACGCTGACTTCCGCGCGCACTTCTTCGGTACTCACTTCTTCAACCCGCCGCGCTACCTCAAGCTGGTGGAGATGATCCCCGGCCCGGATACCGACATGGCCGCCTTTGCTGTGCTGCGCACATTTATTGAGCGGGAACTGGGCAAGGGTGTGGTGGTCTGCAAGGATCGCCCCGACTTTATCGCCAACCGCCTGGGCATCTTCAGCCTGATGAGCGACCTGAACTACATCCAGGCCAACGGCTACACCGTCGAAGAAGTGGATGCGCTGACCGGCCCGCTGATTGGGCGACCCGGTACGGCTACCTTCCGCCTGCTGGACCTGATCGGCATCGATCTGATGGCCTTTATTGCCCGCCATCTCTACGAAGAGTTGCCCGAGGATGAGGATCGCGCGGTCTTTGGCAATACGGACCTGCTGGATCGGCTGGTTGCCGAAGGTCGCCTGGGCAACAAGGCCGGGAAGGGCTTCTACACCAGCGTGCGCGAGAACGGCAAACGCACATTTTACCCGCTCGATCTGCAGACGCTGGAGTATCGTCCCGCCGTGGAGCCGGCCACCGTCGCCGGGTTTATCGCCGAGGCGCAGGCCATCCGCGCCCTGCCGGAGCGGTTGAGCTTTGCCCTGGAGCGCGCCGTTACCGATCCCGCTGATCGTGGGGCCGGGCTGATCGCCGCCAGCCTGCTGCCGCTGCTGGCCTACGCTGCCCGCCGGTTGCCCGAAGTTGCCGACAGCGTTGCCGATGTGGATAACGCTATGCGCTGGGGCTACAACCATGCCATGGGACCATTCGAGATCTGGGAGGCGCTGGGGGTGGCCGAGACCGCCGAGGTCATGCGCGCCCGGGGCCTGACCGTGGCACCCTGGGTGGAGGAGCTGATTGCCGAAGGCCGTCCGCACTTCTACCAGCAGATGGATGGGCCGCAGCGGGCCTACAATGTCGCGGCGCGGGAGTATCAACCCCTGGCCCGCGATGAGCGCGCGCTCGACCTGGCAACATTCAAGACGCCGTCCCGCATCCTCAACTCCAGCCGCAGCGCCAGCCTGATCGATCTGGGCGAGGGTGTGCTCTGCCTGGAGTTCCACAGCAAGGCCAATGCGATTGACCTGGAGATTATCGAGTTTGGGCTGGAAGCGCTGGCCGAACTGGAGAACCGGCGCTGGGTCGGCCTGGTCGTCGGCAACCAGGGCAAGATGTTCTCCGCCGGAGCCAATCTCAAGCAGATGGCCGAGGCCATGCAGAGCGGCCGGCTTGAACTGATTGAGGCGATGCTCCAGAAGTATCAGCGCTGGACGCAGGGCATGCGCTATGCACCCAAGCCGGTTGTCACCGCGCCGTTTGGCCGCGTGCTGGGGGGCGGGGCCGAGGTTGCCATGCATAGCACGCGCACCGTTGCCGCCGTCGAAACCGCGATGGGGCTGGTTGAGGTCAGCGTGGGCCTGATCCCGGCGGCGGGGGGCTGCAAGGAGCTGAACCGCCGGTTGGTGGCGGGTGCGGCGGCACTGCCGGGGGGCAATCCGCAGGCGGCGCTCCGGCAGGTGTTCGAGATGATTGCGCAGGCGCAGGTCAGCGGTAGCGCGGTCGAGGCGCGTGAGCGGGGGCTGCTGCGCCCCACCGACCGGATTGTGATGAATGGTGAGCATCTGCTGGGCGTGGCCCGCGAGATGGTGCAGGAACTGGCAAAAGACTATCTGCCGCCGGCATCGGGTAAACACTGCTACGCGCTGGGGCAGGATGGACTGGCCGCGTTGCAGGTGGCTATCCAGAGCATGCAGGAGGCGGGGCAGGCCAGCGAGTATGACGCCTGCATCGCCGGACGGCTGGCCTATGTGCTGTGCGGCGGCGAGTTGAGTGTACCCCAATGGGTTGACGAGCAGTACATCCTCGACCTGGAGCGCCAGGTATTTTTGGAACTCTGCCGCGAGCCGAAAACGCATGCGCGCATCCAGGGCATGCTGGAGACCGGCAAGCCCGTGCGGAACTGATGGTTAACTGACCCGGTCAGGGGAGAGATGCAGTGTGATGTGTCTCTCCCCTTTGACGCGTGGCTGTGGGACGGACGACGCAGGACGAAAGACGGCGGACGAAAATTTCATTGGGCGGCGCTGCTTCTCCGTGTGGCTTCGCACTGAACTATTCATCCCTTCCCTCCCTGCAATCGCTCCAACTCGGCACGCAGGCGGGCCAGTTCCGCCTCGGCCTCGGCCCGCGCGGCTGCCTCGGCCTCGGCGCGCCGCCGTTCCTGCTCCAGGTCGCGCAGGGCGGCCTCTTCCGGGAGCAGGATCAGGTTGCCGTCGCTATCGTAGAAGCGCGCATAGGTATGCTCCTCCTGGAGGAACTCCCCACGCCACGGCCCCAGCCAGAGGCCCAACTGCTCACTCCAGAGCCAACCCCGCTCGTCCGGCTCAATCGGCAGATACTCCCGGCCCCGCAGTCGCCAGCCCAGGAGCCGCTCGAGTTCCGGCGCGATACAGAAGTATTCACCCGTGCGAAAGGTCTGCGCATAGAGCTGCTTTTTGTCGCCCAGATCATACTTCTCCGTGCTGGGGGAGAGCAGTTCAGAGATGACATCGGGGTAGCGTCCATACTCCGCCCAGGTGATCCAGGAGAGGCGCTCGCGGGTGCCGTCTACATCCAGGACGACAAAGACATCCGGGCCTTTGAAGTCCTTGCTCAGGATCTGATCCTCACTGTAGTAGACAAACATATTCGCGCCCATAAAATAGTCATCGCGGCGACCACCGCGGGCCGCGCCATAGCCGGCAAGCAGTAGTGCGGCACTGCGAAGGTTCTCCATCGTCGTAGGGCAGATCGGTTGGCGGCACCGGGATCTCGGGCAGCGGCATGTCGTCAATGGACACGCCGGTATATGCAAGCGGTTTTTGGGTCATCGGCTCCTCCCTGGTCCGGGTTTTCCTCTATGGGCATGCAGGTTGCCGCCATGATACCACACCCGGCCCCGGCAACCGGATGGCGCGTGCGGCTCATGAATTGTGAAAAGTAGCCCGGATATGAATACCCTGGAGTCCCGGCTGATGAACGTTGCGAACATAGGCCGGATATATAAATAGAGACCAGACAGGTCTCCGAAGACCTGTCTGGTCTGACACCTATCCGGATTAAACATTCAAACTTCATTAGCCGGTGGGATGCCTGCCGGGACTGCGGCCTACCGGGAACACCTGATCCGGCTGAAGCCGGGACTCCTGAACGGCGATATCGGGATTAACATTTCAACGTTCACGAAGCCGCACCTGCCCCTGGGGCACAGCGCCTTTTCGTAACGTTTTTTCTATGGTAGGAGCGGATGAGCCATGGTAAGATAGCGCATAGCATAACCGTGGAATGCGGCAGTCCAGCCCGAGGAAAACGATGCATCTTACCGGCAAACAGCGCAGGCAACTGGAAATAGCCCTGCTCAGTGCCTTCCCCAGTCGTGATGCGCTTGCGCGCATGGTTGCCTACCAGCTTGATCAGAACCTGGCAGCGATTGCCGGTGGCGATACCCTTGCCGCCGTCGTGTTTAACCTGGTCAAATGGGCGCACGCAAACGGGCAGATTGAACAGTTGATCAGCGGAGATCATGCCGAGAACCCCGGCAACCCGGAGCTACGCACTTTTGTCGCACAGACGGCGACACCATCGGCGACCCAGGCTCCCTCGGCCACCGTCAACCCGACCGGGCCACAGGATATCTATGCCCGGTATGAAGCTGGTGTGAGCGAACTGCTGCGCCGGATGGAGCAGGCACACCCGCGCTACGGTGAAGCGCTAACCTACCAGCAGCGCCTGCTGGAGAATATCGCCTTTGCCCGGCAGTTTGGCGACACCGAGACGCGCCAGTCAGACCGCGCCGTCATCATTGCGCAACTGAACC
>DAOTVB010000175.1:0-4623 GCA_034436755.1 Chloroflexaceae bacterium
ACTATGCGCGCTGGCAGCAGTTACCGGACGATGGCAACCGCTACGAGGTCATTGATGGGATGCTCTACAAGACCACTGCGCCGAGTTTTTTCCACCAGTGGATCATCAAGCGGTTGGAGCGCTACCTGGGCATTCCGGCAGAAGATCGGGGGCCGGCATTTACTGTCCCTGCTCCGGTCGGGGTGCTGATGCCCCGCTGTGATCCGGTCCAGCCGGATTATGTGGTAGTCCTGGCCGAGCGGGCCGCGATTATTCATGACCGACGGGTCTTTGGCGTCCCGGATTTGCTTATCGAAGTGCTCTCACCCACCAATGCCGCTAACGACACGCAGGTCAAACGGAACGCCTATGCCCAGGCTGGTGTTCCCGAATATGCCATCGTCGATCTGGAGCAGCGCATACTGCACACTTTCCAACTGACGGAGCCGGGACAGTATGGCGTAGCACGCAGCTTCGCCGCAACCGAACTGATCACATTCGCCTGCCTGCCGACAATTGCGTTCCGAGTAGGGGATCTGTTTATGGGTGCGCCCGATACAACGCTTTAGATGGAAGATAAACCAGCCAATACAACATCTGCGCCTGATCCGCGCAACAAACTCAACGACCTGACCGGGCGGGAGTGGATCTATGCCCTGCGCTCGGTGATCACGACGCGCTACCCCACCAGCGGCCCGGAAGCCTATGCGCATGCGCTACGGCGCATCCATCCCTCGCCCAAGCCGCCGCAGTTGATGGCCGAGTTGATCCGCTTCTTCACGCAGCGCGGCGGGCATGTGTTCGATCCCTTCGCCGGGGTGGGCGGCACCCTGCTGGCCTGCTCCCTGGAGGACCGCACCGCCGTCGGGATCGAGCTGGCCCAGGTATATGCCGACTGCTATGCCGAGGTCTGCGCCACCCTGGGACTGGCGCGGCAACCGCTGCGGGTGGGCGATGCGCGCCACCTGGCCGATTTTGCCGAAGTGCAGGCGCGGCCATTCGACCTGATCCTGACCGATCCGCCCTACGCGCAGATGCAGGCGAAGACCAAGACCGGCGAGCACAAAAAACGCGGGCGCGGTGCAGCCACACCCTTCACTGACAACGCTGCCGACCTGGGCAACCTGGACTATCGCAATTTCCTGCCGGCGTTGCGCGATGTGCTGGAGCAGGCGCTGCGTTTTCTCAAGCCGGGCGGGCATCTGGTGCTCTTTACCAAGGACATCCAGCCCACCGCCGAGCATCACAACATGCTGCACGCCGACATTGTGCAGGAACTCTGGCAGGTGCCGGGGTTGGCCTTCCGGGGCTACCGCATCTGGCATGACCAGAGCCAGAACCTCTATCCCTTTGGCTACCCCTTTGCGTTTGTGGCAAACCAGGTGCATCAGTTTATTCTCATTTTTCGGTATACGCCACCAGATGGAGCGAGTAAGCTATGAAGATTTATACCAAGACCGGTGATAAAGGCGAAACCGGGCTCTTTGGCGGGGAACGGGTCAGCAAGGATGCCCTGCGCGTCCGGGCCTATGGTGAGGTGGATGAACTCAACGCTATGCTTGGTGTTGTGCGCACCCATGGCCTGGACCCGCAACTGGACGCAGCACTGATCCAGGTGCAAAACGAACTGTTTGTGCTGGGCTCGGACCTGGCAACGCCGGGTGAGGCAAAGTATATTCCCCGCATGAGCGAGGAACCCGTAGGCCGGCTGGAGCAGGAGATCGACCAGTTTGAGACCGAACTGGAGCCGCTGAAGAATTTTATCCTGCCGGGCGGTACGCCGGCGGGAGCCTACCTGCATCTGGCCCGCACTATCTGCCGCCGGGCGGAGCGGAGCGTGGTCACGCTGAACAGCCAGGAAATGATCAACCAGGCAGCGCTGCACTACCTCAACCGACTGTCTGACTGGCTGTTTACGCTGGCGCGGCTGGCAAATACCCGCCAGGGTGTCAGCGACATTCCCTGGACTAATCCGAAAACATCCGAGTAGCGCACTCAGCTTTCAGTTGTCAGTTATCAGCACTCAGCACTCAGCACTCAGTACTGAGGGAGGGTGGGAGGTAGAACCAGATCTGTTCTGCCTTCTGCCCACTGCCTTCTGCCCACTGCCTTCTGTCCACTATCCCCTACCCACTACCGCCTTTCATGACAGCAGCATAACATTCAGATTACGTTTTCCATAATGCCTGTATGATTTATTCCCCGTAGTATTTACCCGACGTACCGTTTATCAAAAAGCCTTACATAAACACCTGCATATCACCCGGGTATCAGTCCAAAACTCCGGGCAACCGCCGTTTGATCAACAGAACGGAGGTTTTGTGTGTGATCCCAGGTTGCCATCAACCCGGCAATCAACGGGAACGGGGGCAGAGGGTGCAAGGGTGGCACATTCCCATGCATTATCTCTGCGTCCTCGGTGTTCTCTGTGGCTACGATAATAAATCAGTATGAAGAGGCGCATTATGATAACGATCCGGCATCTGATAACGGTGTATCGCGGGCAGTTGCTGGGGGCGATCCTGCTGCTGCTGGCAATTTCAACTATTATTCACGTTGGTAGTACCACTGCCAACGTGCCCGGCACCACCCAATATCTGCCCCTGATTCTCTCGCCGTCCGCGTGGCAGGTAGCCTCACCCGACGGCACCATCAGCGTCACGGTTGCGCAGCGATCCATGCCGGCCCCCTATCCCGCTGCACAGCGGCTCTACTACAACGTTGTGCGGGAGGGTGTCCCCGTGCTCGAGTATTCGCCGCTGGGCCTGACCATGGCGGGTAGCGGCGGCGATTTTGTCGATGGACTGACCTTCGTCGGCAGCGAACGCCGCACCATCGACGAGACCTACAGCCTGGTAACGGGCAAACGCTCCCGCGTGGTGCATCGCGCCAACGAGCTGCTGCTGCGTTTCCGCAATAGTGCCGGCCGCGACCTTGAACTGGTTGTGCGCGCCTACGACGATGGCGCGGCCTACCGCTACCGCTTTCCCGGCAGCGGCAGCTACGCCGTGACGGAGGAGCTATCGGGGTTTCGCCTGCCCGCCGGGACGATCGCCTGGGCGCAGGAGTGGATCAACAACTACGAAGAGGAATACTACCGGCGCACCCTCGATCTGCTTGACGACGCGGAGCGCCAGTGGGGGCATCCCATCTTGCTGGAGCTGCCCGGCAACGGCTGGGCGCTGCTGGCCGAAGCCGCCGTTGATGGCGACTATGCCGTCCTGCATTTTCGCGGCAGTGGGGGCGACCGTCTGCTGCGCCTGAACTTTCCCCCCGACCAGACCGAACCGATCACTGGCAGTTTGCCGCTGGCGACACCCTGGCGCGTGGTGATTGCCGGGCCCACCCTCGGCACACTAGTTGAGTCCGATATGATAACCAACCTCAACCCGCCGAACCGGCTTGATGACACCGCCTGGATCAAACCGGGAAGCGTGGCCTGGTCCTGGTGGGCCAATACGCGCAGCCCCGGCGACCTCGCCATCCAGCAGGAGTATGTCGATTTTGCGCAGGAGATGGGCTGGGAGTATGTGCTGGTTGATGAAGGCTGGGATGCCGACTGGGTGCCCGAACTGGTGGAGTATGCGGACCAGCGCGGCGTCAATATCATCCTCTGGTCGTTTGCGCGCGACTTTAACGAGACGCGCGCCCGGCAGTGGGCGGAGTGGGGCGTGAAGGGCGCCAAGCTCGATTTTATTGACAGTGACCGGCAGGCCGCCCTGCAGGAGTTTTACGATCCTTTCTACGAACTGACCGCACGCTACAAGCTGATGCTCAACTTCCACGGGGCCACCAAGCCGGCGGGGGCGCACCGCACCTGGCCGCACTACCTGACCCGCGAAGCGGTGCGCGGCGCAGAACACCGCGATCTGGAGAGCTACGAGAATATCGCGCTGGTCTTCACCCGCAATATCATCGGGCCGATGGACTACACCCCGGTAGTGCTCTCGCGGCCCAAGGGCAAGTGGACCACCACCTTTGCCAACCAGGTTGCCCAGGCGGTCTTGTTCGAGTCGGGTTGGCAGCACTTCCCCGATACACCGGAGCACTACCGCAACAGCCCGGCAAAGCCATTTCTGCAGGCGGTACCCACGACCTGGGACGACACCCGGTTTATCGACGGCTACCCAAATCGCCTGGCGGTGCTGGCGCGGCGCAAGGGGGTGGAATGGTACATCGGCGCAAATGGCTTCACTGCGGGCGACATTCAGATCCCGCTCGACTTCCTGGATGCCACAACCACATACCAGGCGACGATCTACCGCGACGGCGCTACGGACACCGATATTGTCGTGCAAACCCGCACCGTGACCTCCAGCGACACCCTGACAATCTATCTGCGACAGAATGGCGGCTGCGCGATCCGCCTGGTGCCCATCGCTGCGGCCCCGCCGGGTTAAGCTCCACGTCCGGTGCTTTTAGCTGCAGGCTTTGAGGTCCGTCTGCGCGGGTCGGGATGGCCGGGCCATCACCGGCAGCGAGCCAACCAGCAGCAGCGTGAGCAGTAACGGCACCAGCAAACAACGTCGGACCACAATGCGTGCCATTGAATGTTCCTCCTATTCGTTCTATCCGTTCTATTCGTTCTATCCGTTAGGTGGTCCCCACCCCAGGACATTGAGACAGTGCGGTCCTTCCGCCAGG
>DAOTVB010000176.1:0-9458 GCA_034436755.1 Chloroflexaceae bacterium
TCGGCCCGTCGGCAAGGAAAGCGGCCAGACCAGTCGTATCGAGCGGCTCAACAACACGCTGCGGCAGCGGATCAGCCGCCTGGTGCGCAAGACGCTGTCGTTCTCGAAGAAGCAGGAGAACCATATCGGCGCGATCTGGTATTTTGTCCATCACTATAATGCCTCACTGGCATAAGAAACAGAGGCTATCACTATGGTTTGCATGACTACCCTAATCTGTAATCCCCATCAGGTAAAGATTCCCCCTCCGCCCCGCCCCCGCCTCACCCAATCCGCGCTCTGCGCTTTCCGCTCCGCCCGCTCCCCGAAATGAGAAATTCTTGAGAAAATAGCGGAATACAGCCTTCAGGCATCCGGATTTCAGCGACAATGGTAGGAGAGCAATCATCTCTACTGGTCAGAGTTAAACACAGAGCTAGAGGAGCAACCTACCATGCCCACACCCCGATCGCACTGTCCGGCGGTGACCTGGTCTGCGCAGACGCCGGGAGCAACTGAGGCCGCCGCCCAACTGGCGACGCTGACGCAGATTAACATTGATGAGTTTTTGGCGGCGCTGGGATTGACCGGCCTGCCCCCCACGCATCCGGGCCGCCGGCTGATCGAGTGGGTCTGCCGCCGACCCGCGCAGCACTTTGCCCGGCGCATCCTGGCCTATGACAATCTCGTGGGCGCGGCGGGATTGCAGGCCGGCGGAACATGGGCGCTGCATCACTGCATTCGCCGGCTGGAGGTGCAGGGACAGGCGCATATTCCGCATCAGGGCGCGCTGCTGGTGGTCGCCAACCATCCCGGCCTCTATGATGCACTGGCGCTGTTTGCCTCCCTTCCGCGCGATGACCTGCGCATCGTGGCCGCCGAGCGCCCCTTTTTGCAGGCGCTGCCCCACACGGCGCGCTACCTATTCTATGTGCAACAGACGAGCAGCCAACTTAAACTGGTACGCCAGGTAGCCCAACATCTGCGGCGGCAGGGGACGCTGCTGCTCTTTCCGGGGGGCAAGATCGAGCCGGACCCGGCACTGCTCCCCGATGCCGCCGCCACGCTTGATGCCTGGTCGGAGAGTGTCGATCTGTTTGCGCGCCTCGTACCCGATCTGACGATTGTGCCGGCCCTGGTGAGTGGGGTGCTATCACCCGCCGCGCTGCGCCACCCGCTGACCCGCATTCGCCGCGCGGAAGTTGACCGGCGCTGGCTGGGAGCCACGCTGCAGTTTATCCGCCCCACCGATGTCACCGTGCGGGTCAGTTTTGGCCCACCCATCGCTGCGGGCAACCGGCCCGACGCGCCGGCAGATCTTCCCAGTCGGACGGTACCAGCGGCGATACGCCGGCTGATTGCCCAGGTGCCGCATCAGGAGCAGCCCCGATGAGCCGGCGACACCGGGCTTCCTGGACCTTTCTGTTTATCACCGTGTTTGTGGATATGCTCGGCTATGGCATGGTGATTCCGCTGCTGCCTTTCTTTGTGCAGGCGCAACTGCCCGGTGCGCTGGTGGTGGGGCTGCTGGCCTCGCTCTATGCACTGATGCAGTTTTTCAGTGTGCCGCTGCTGGGCAGCCTCTCCGACCGCTACGGGCGGCGGCCACTGCTGCTGGTCTGCCTGCTGGGTACCGGGCTGGCCTATCTGCTGCTGGGGCTGGCGCAGACAATCGGGCTGCTGGTGGTGGCAATGCTGCTGGACAGCGCGACCGGCGGTAGTCAGGCGGTGGCGCAGGCGTATGTGGCCGACAACACTCCCCCGGCGGAGCGCGCCCGTGGGATGGGCGGGCTGGGCGCGGCCTTCGGGCTGGGGCTACTGCTGGGACCGGCGCTCGGTGGTCTGCTCAGCGGCTATGGGCTGCATGTGCCGGCGTTTGCGGCGGCGCTGCTGGCTTTGAGCAATGCGGCGGTGGGCTGGGTGCGATTGCCCGAATCGCTGCCACCCGAACGCCGCCATTTTGCCTGGCCCGCGAACTGGTTCAACCCACTGGTCCCGCTGGGGCAGGCGCTACGGCTGCCCGGGCTGCGTCCGCTGCTGCTGGCGACCTTTCTGCTCAACCTGGCCTTTGCCGGGCTGTACACCAACTTCCCGCTCTTCAGTCAGGCACGCTTTGGCTGGGATGCTTTTGACAACGGGTTCTTTTTTGCCTTTGTGGGCGTGTGCGCCGTGCTGACGCAGGGCGTGCTGCTAGGCCGGTTGCAGCCCTGGCTGGGCGAAAAGCGCCTGGTGGCGGGCGGGCTGGCGCTGACGGCACTGCTGCTGGCGCTGCTGGCGCTGGCGCCGGCGGCCTGGATGCTCTACCCGGTCGTGGGGCTGCTGGCGCTGGGCACCGGGCTGGCAATCCCGGCCATCACCAGCCTGATCTCGCAGGTGGCTCCCGCCCACGGGCAGGGGCAGGTGCTGGGCGGCACCAATGCGCTGCTCAGTCTGGCGATGCTGGTGGCGCCAACGATGGCCGGGCTGCTGTTTGATCTGCTCGGTACCGGCGCGCCCTACTGGGCCGGCAGCCTCCTGGCAGCGGCCGCCCTGTTCGTGGGCCGGTCGGTCCTCCGGCAGCCGGTGCGCCGCGCCTATGGCAAAGGTCCGGCGTAACGTTCGAGCAGCGCTATCGCCTGCTGGACGCCCTGCTCGGCGCGCACCCGTTGGCCCACCCCGGCGGCGCGCCGACGTAGCGCAGCATCACCCACAAGCTGCCGGATGGCGGCCGCCAGTTGTTCCACCGTGAGCGAATGTCGGGACAGCGGCGGCAACCCGACGCCCAACGCTGCCAGCCGACGCCCCCAGAAAAACTGATCGATACCCACCGGCACCGTCGCGGTGGGTACACCCGCCCGCAATCCCGCCGCCGTGGTGCCCGCGCCGCCATGGTGAACCACGGCCGCCACCTGCGGAAAAAGCCAGTCGTGCGCCACGCTTGCCAGCCGGAACAGCCCGGGAAAAGCCGGGTCCGGCCCGGTTGGAGCCGCGTCGGTCTGCAGGATGCCGCGCTGTCCGGCCTGCAGCAGCGCCAACCGCACCAGCGCCAGTGTATCGCCCGCCGCGCGGTTGCCCATGCTGCCAAAGCCGACATAAACCGGCGGCGGCCCGGCCGCCAGGAACTGTTGCAGCGTGGGTGGTCCGGCAGCGGGGGCTGGCCCGAACCAGTAGCCGCAGATCTGGTGCCAGGCGGGCCAGTCGGCGGGACGCGGCACGACATGGGTGCTGAAGCCATAGAGAAACGGCACCTGCCGCGCGTAGAGATCGGCGTACGGTCCCAACGGCGGGAGTGCGGGCATGCCGAGCACCTGCCGCCGCCAGCGGTTGATGACCCCACGCCAGGGCTGCCACATGGCCTGCTCGATCAGGTGATGGCTCAGGCGGTTGTACCAGCCACCCAGCGACATTTGCCAGAGCTGGAAGGGCGTGGGAAACGCGGCGGTGCGGCTGACGGGCTGCAGCAGACCCGCCGCGCAGGGAATTTCCAGCCGCGCGGCAATCTGCGTGCCCCAGAGCGTGGGCAGCGAAACGATCAGCACACGGCTGCCCTGACAGGCATGCCAGGCGCTCGTCAGCAGTTGGGCATAGACCGCCTGGGCATCCTGCAGGTAGCGCCAGGTGGCGAGCAGGCTGCGTAGCGGGCGGCCCTGCCAGGTCAGCGCTGCCTGCCCGCCGGGGGCTTGCAGCAGATCGCTGGGGTTGCCTGCCACCGGCACAAAGGTCAGCCCGCTTGCCGTGACCAGTGGCGCAGAGGGTGGGTGCGTGGCGATAGCAACCGGATAGCCCGCGCGCTGCAACCCCTGCCCCAGCGCCAGGAACGGCTGCAGATCGCCCCGCGTGCCACTGGTCAGGAGCGTAATGCGCCGGTGCATGGGTGCGTCGCTCTCCCGCGTCAGGCCAGAGCTGCGCCGCTCGCGGCCCAGAAGAGCTGCAGCGCCGGCTCGTCAAACGCCAGCCAGACCGTTTCATTCAGGTCAGGCTGCATGTCTGGCGCGGCCAGCACCTTGACCAGCGTATCGCCCAGCGCCAGCGTAAACAGCGTCTCTTTGCCCAGCGGCTCGCGGACGTAGACCTGCGCTGCCACGCTGCCAGGCTGTTCTTCGCGCAGGAGCGTGATCGCCTCGGGACGCAGGCCCAGCAGCAGTTCGGCTCCCGTGTGCCGCTCCAGCGCGGGCCGCAGATGGGCCGGCGCGGGGTAGGCGAATGTTGCCGTCACCAGGTCGCCCTGGGCCGGGGCATAGCGACAGGGCAGCATATTCATCGCCGGGCTGCCGATAAAGCGCGCCACAAATGCAGTAGCGGGGTGGCGATAGACCGCTTCCGGGGGGCCGACCTGCTCCATGCGCCCATCGCGCATCACCACCAGCGTATCGGCCAGCGTCATCGCCTCTTCCTGGTCATGGGTCACATAGATCGTGGTGATGCCCAGGTCGCGCTGCAACCGTTTGAGTTCGGCGCGCGTCTCCACCCGCAGCATTGCATCCAGGTTGGAGAGCGGTTCATCCAGCAGGAAGACATACGGGCGGCGTACGATGGCCCGCCCCAACGCCACCCGCTGCATCTGTCCGCCCGAGAGCTGACGCGGCTTGCGCTCCAGCAGATCGGCGATGCCAAGCGAGCGGGCGGCCTGCTCTACCTGCGCGCGGATTTCGGCGCGGGGCAGTTTGCGGGCCTGCAGTGGGAAGGCGATATTATCAAACACGGTCATATGCGGGTAGAGCGCATAGCTTTGAAAGACCATCGCCGTGTTACGCTCCCAGACCGGAATATCGTTAACCAGCTCATCACCGATCATAATCCGGCCGGCGCTGGGCAGTTCCAGCCCGGCGATCATCCGCAGCAGCGTGGACTTGCCGCAACCCGACGGTCCCACCAGCACGGTCAGGCGGCCCGTCGCAAAGGTCAGGTTGATATTATCCACGGCCACGGTGCCCTTAAACACCTTCGTCAGGCCGACAAGCTCTACCTGGCTCATAGCTCCTCAATACTTGACCGACCCGGCGGTCAGCCCCTGAACAACGTGGCGCTGAAAGATCAGCACAATCACGATCACCGGCAGCAGCGAGAGCACAATTCCCGCCGCAACCCAGGCCCACTGCAACTCGAACGCCTGACTGAAGCTCAGGATCGCCACCGGCACCGTCTGCGCCTCCGGCAGCCCCAGGCTCACCGTGAAGGCCAGCATAAACTCGCCCCACGACCCCAGGAAAGCCAACACGCCCGCCGAGAAGAGGCCCGGCGCCGCCAGCGGCAGCATAATCCGCCGGAAGATGCTGAAGGGCGCATAGCCGTCCACTTTGGCTGCGTCCTCCAGTTCGAAGGGCAGCCCGGCAAAGTAGGCCGTGATCAGCCAGGTGCTCAGCGGAATGTTGTAGATGATGTTGGGCAGGATCAGACCGGGCAGACTGGAGAGCAGCCCCAGCGAGCGCACCAGCACAAAGGTCGGGGCGATGACCACAATCGGCGGCACCATGCCCGCTGCCTGGATCAGCAGCAGCGACTGGAATTTGTAGGTAAAGCGTAGCCGCGCAATCGCATAGGCCGACAGCGCCGCCAGAAAGAGCGCGCCCACCGTCACGCAACTGGAGACGATCAGGCTGTTGATGATCGCATCCTGCATGCGAAAATCGGGACCGAGCACGGTCTGGTAGCTTTCCCAGGAGATCTCAGCCGGCCAGTAGCGCACCGGCTTTTGAAACTCGCTGCCGGGTTGCTTCAGCGAAGTCAGCAGAATCCAGTAGAGCGGGGTCAGGCTGAAGAGCGCAATCAGCGCCGTCACCAGCAGCGAAACGAGCAGATGGCGCGTATGGCTGCCGCGCTGCGAGCGGTTCCGGGCATGCCGGGCATGCCGCGATTGATATGCGTGGCTCATCCCGCCTGTCCTCGCAACTGCAAATGCGGCACCAGCCGCCGGATGTAGAGCCAACTCAGGCCCATGACCAGCGCAAATGTCACGATGGCATAGGCCGAGCCCTGCCCAAACTGCGCGTAGGAGAAGTAGAAGCGGTAGGCAAACGAACTCAAGACCTCGGTGGTGGTGCCGGGGCCGCCGCCCGTCAGTCCATAGATGATCTCGAAGGCCCGCAGCGCGTCAATCGTGCGAAACATCAGCGTGACCATAATCGTGGGGAGCATCAGCGGCAGCGTTATGCGCCGGAAGCGCAGCCAGGGGCGCGCGCCATCCACCATGGCCGCCTCGTGCAGGTGGCGCGGCACCAGCGCCAGCCCGCCCATCAGGAAGATGCTGGTAATCGCCGCGCCGCGCCAGACATAAGCCAGGATGACGCTGTGCATTGCCGGCAGCGGCGTACCCAGAAAGAGCGGCGGCTCCTCCAGCAGGCCGGTGCGCAGCAGCAGATCGGCAAACAGGCCCACATCGCTGTTAAAGAGCCACTTCCAGATGGCGGCCTGGATAATCGCCGGAATGGCCCAGGGAATGATAATAATCGCCCGCAGCAGCCCGCGCAGGGCGGGAATAACCTGGAAGGTTGCCAGCGCCATGCCCAACCCCAGGCCAAACTCAAGCGTCACCGACACCAGCGTAAAGTAGAGCGTGTAGCCAAACGAGCGCCAGAACTGCGCCGTACGCATCACCTGCACATAGTTCTGCAGACCGACAAACCGCTCCGAAGTGAGTTCGGTAGTCCGCTCCAGATCATACAGACTGAACAGCAGCGTGCGCCCGATGGGATAGTAGAGAAAGACGGCCAGCCCGAAAAAGGCCGGCAGCAAAAAGAGCACCGCCAGTTGCGGCTCGTTCAGGCGCAATGTTCGAGACAGGCGGCGCATCGGCTCAGCGTAATGCGTCGATGCGGCTGCATGCATCATCGAGGGCGGCCGCCACCGGCTTGCTGTCGGTCAGGGTGGCGTGCAACTCCTCCTGCAGGATATCGGAAAGCTGTGCATAGTTGGTGCTGGGCGGGCGCGGTGCCGCCGAGTCGAACACATCGGTGATCAGTTCGATATTGGGGTTGGCCGCCTGCACCTCCGGGTCTTCATACAGCCCGGCGTAATACTGCACCGGCCCCCAGGCCAGCGCAAAACCGCGCTGCACCGCTTCCGAGGCGATTACGTCCAGCACCTGTACGGATGCCTCCATGTTGTCGGTAAAGGGGTTGATCGCAAAGGCAAAGCCCCCCGTGGCCCCGGAGCGCTCACCCTCAGGCTGGGCCGGGTTGGACATAAAGCCCCACTGCCCCACGATCTGCGACTGTTCGGGATCGTCCAGCCAGGTGACAATATCGTGGTTATGGCGCAGGAAGAGCGCCTCGCCGGCCACAAAGCGGGTGCGAGCTTCTTCGGCATTCCAGGTGACGGTTGCCGCCGGGGAGATATCTTCGTCCAGGGTGGTGCGCATAAACTCTACCGCTTCCATGCCGGCAGGTGAATTAATCGCGCAGTTGCCCGCCTCGTCATAGTATTGCCCGCCAAAGCCCAGAAAGATCTCGGCCCAGGTCTGGATCAGCGCTTCGGCACGGGCTCCCGGCCAGACAAAGCCGGTCAGTTCGGGCTGTTCAGCGGTGATGGCGCGGGAAATCTCCAGCAGTTCGTCATAGGTTTCCGGCGGCGCAAAACCATACTCCTCCAGCAGGTCGCTGCGATAGAACATCCCGCCGATGCTGCCCCAGAAGGGCACTCCCAGGCGCTGCCCCTCGTAGCTAAAGATATCCAGCCCGGCGGTGATAAACTGCTCTTCGAGATCGGGGAGCCGGTCGTTCAGCGGCTCGGCCCAGCCCGCCGCGCCAAACTCGGGCACCCAGGGCGTATCCATCCCGTAGATATCAACCGTGGCGTCCTGCGAAGTCATCCAGACGGTGAGGGCATCGCGGTGCGCCCCGATATCGTCGGGCACGATATTTAGCTCCACACTGATGTTGGGGTAACGGTCGGCCACCTCGGTCTGAATCACTTCCAGCGGGGGCGGGTCATCGCTAAACGATGTCTCCAGAAAGCGGTTGTAGGCCAGCGTAATCGTAACCGGCGCGTCATCGCCGGTACCTGCATCGCTGTCGTCAGCGGGGGTAGCACCGCAACTCGTCCCCACCAGCACCAGCACCAGCAGCCACACAATGCCTGAACTGCGCATAACTTCCTCACTCCTCCCTGCCAGCGCTGCGAACCGCCTGGCAGCATCCGGTGAACAGAGCATAACGCCCGCCCGGCGCAGCGCCACCGGCTCGCGGGTCAGTTCTCCGTTCTCAAGTTCTCCATTTTTCGGAAAGTTCTCTTTCCATACTACCATACCACTAATATGACACGCGTTACGCGGTTGCTCACCTAAAAGGCAATTTCGCCTCCGTCAGGGCGGAAGATTCCAGATATCTTTCACGAAAATCTGGCTCTCCAAGCCAAATTTTCGTGAAAGAGATAAAACAGTACCATGCTGCCGCAGGCAAATCGGGCCGTTTGTCCAGACAGACGCCTGGTTTGGAACCGACCGCGTAACTTCTATAATATGGGTGGCTGCTGCACCGAGGGAACCACGCACCCGGCACATGACCACCGGCCCGACCCTGGAACATACATAGCCCTGCGCCCCCCCACCATACCCGACCCAAAGCAAAAGGCTGTGCCCCTGGCACAGCCTTACAAAGCGCGCAAGATATCTAGTTTGAACGCCTACCGCATGTGGCGTATCAGTTGCACCAGATCCGGGCGCGGCTGGCCGGGAGTTGCAGCACCTGCCCCAGCACCGCAGCCGCGAGGACATCGGGATCGAGCCGGCCATCACGCAGGCCAATCACCCGATCCATCTGCTGCGCAACGGTGGGATTATTCGTAACCATAACAATCGTCAATCCCTGCTCATGGTTCAGCACCCGCAACAGATTCAGCATCTCGGCGCGCATTTCCGGATCATCCAGGGCCGCCGGCTCATCAACCAGCAGCATCGTCGGGTTGTTGACCAGAGCGCGGGCCAGGGCAGCCCGCTGCTGCTGCAGCGGCGTGAGGATTGCGGGACGGGCATGGGCAAAATCCTCCAGGCCGACCCGCTCCAGGGCCGCGTACGCCCGCTCGGTGCGCTCCTGCTCGGCCATGCGCCCGAAGGCTAGCGGCAGCGCGACATTCTGGATCAGCGAGAGGCGCGGCAGCAACCGAAACTGCCGGGAGTAGACCCCAACGTGTGCATGGCGAATCTGCGCCTGCTCCACCCGGGTCAGCGCGGACATATCCTGCCCATCAAACCAGTAGTGACCTTCCGATGGTACCTCCAGCAGCCCCAGGATATTGAGCAGCGTGCTCTTGCCGCTGCCGGTCGGCCCCATAAACGCGACCATCTCGCCCCGATGAATCGCCAGAGAAACATCGTCCAGCGCGACATGCTCCCGACCACCGGCCTGAAAGACCTTCGTAAGCTGTTGGACCTCAACCACCGGCTCAGTCACATAGTTGATCATGCAGACATTCCTCGCGCTACTATCTGGTATTAGAACTTATGAGCAGTTGATCTCATATCTATACCTATTATAAACGCATTGCACAGCTTTTGTCAATGGAAA
>DAOTVB010000177.1:0-10283 GCA_034436755.1 Chloroflexaceae bacterium
CAAACGGCGACAGTGACTGGGTCATCACGAATGACCGGGACTCGGCAGTGACGGCGCAGGTCGCTCACGACGCGAACGACGTGCGCTGGGATGTCGAGGAACTGCATCGCGGGTTGAAGCAACTGACGGGCAGCGCGAAGTGCCAGTGCCGCACGGGACGGTCGCAACGCAATCATCTGGCCTGTTGTTACCATGCGTGGCTCTCCGTAAAAGTGAAAGCACTGGAATTGGGCAAAACGTTGTATCAGGTTCGCGCAGATGTGTTTCGCGATTACGTGCGGGCCGAACTGCGCAATCCGCGTATTTGTGCTATTTGAGACGCTCAAGCGAAAGTCCTAATCAAAAATGGCTCGGTTCATAATAGCAAATTCAAATATATGTGTAAGGCGTGTTGTCGCCAGTTTGGGGAAGACCCACAGGATTGCCGTATTCCCGATGCAACCAAAGCCCTGATTGACCGGCTCTTGCTGAAGCGCATTTCCCTGGCTGGGATAGCGCGTGCCGTTGGCGTATCGGAACGCTTGTTGCAGACGTATGTCAATAACAAATCCGCTGACCAACCGCGCCAGGTGCAGATGTGATCCAAAGCAAAAGGTCGGTTGACGGTCGAATGTGCGGGCAGACGAGCCATAGTGAACGGCTGAATAACACCTTGCGCCAGCGCACCAGTCGCCTGGTGCGCAAGACGTTGTCGTTCTCGAAGAAGGTCGAAAATCATAGTGACGCGATCTGGTATTTTGTCCATCATTATAACGCCTCGCTGGCATAGGAGACAAAGGCTATCACTATGCTGTGCAGGACTACCGTTCTGTGTTCTCGCTCTGTCAGCATTGGCCGTTTCGCAGTGTTCGCTCTTTTCGTGTTGTTCGTGGTTCAGACTCCCACCGCGTAACTGCTGTCAATGCTATAGCAACCCTACATTGGTCGTAGTGCCGCCTTCAGGCGGTTGGGGCGGATTCCGACTTCAGGCGGTTGGGGCGGATTCCGAAGAACCAGTTCACAACCAATGTAGGATTGCTATATACTGTTCGCATGACCAACGATCTGCCCGACCTGGCCCGCGCCCTGCTGCATACCCTGCTTGACCGCTATGAACAACCGGCGCGGCAAACCGTGGTGCGCGTACGGCTGAGTGCGAAAACCCACCCGGCATACTTTTCGTCCGCCAGCGCTTTGCCGCGCCAGGCGACCAACCATGCCCTGCAGCACCTGGCCGATCAGGGCAGCCTCCGGTTGCACTGGCAGAAGTGGGAGCAGGGCAACTGGCTCACTGCGGTTGATCTGCTGCCGGAGCAGGCCGAAGTGCTCTACCGCCGCCTGGGGCGCACGCCGCTGCCCCGCCGGGAGTCCGATCTGCGGGCGCTGCTGGCGGCGCAGACCCCGCAGGCCGACTGGCATACCGCCTTCCTCGATCACACCATGGAGCAACTGCTACAGCATCGTACTGTTGCCCCGCTGAACCTGGATGACCCGCGCTGGAACGCCGACCTGCTGGCCCTGCTGGATGCCGTTGCCCGCCTGCGCCAGCCAACCATCGAACGTGCGCTCAGTGTGCGGCTGTTCGCGGATAGCAAGCGCCTGGCGGATCTGCGTGGCGCGCTGGTGACTGTACTGCGCCGTCACGCGCCCGGAGCGGACCAGTTTGGCGATGATGAACGGGCGCTGCTCCAGGCGCATATGCTGGAGCGCATCCCGGAGTATGTGCCGCTGGCGGGACCGCTGCTCCTGCAGTTTGCCACCCCGGCTGGGCAACCCGGAACGCTGGATCTGCACGACTTCACGCAAGGGCTGGCCCTACCGACCGGTACCCTGCAAACCTGCACGGTTGGGGCGTGTACGGCGCGGGTCGTCGTCACGGTTGAGAATGCCACCAGCTTTCACGAGTTGCTGGCCGTGCGTCCGCCAACCATGCTGGCGCTCTACATCGGCGGGTTTGCCGGGCCGGCGACGCTGCAGTTGCTGCGCGCGGTTACGGCAGCCTGTCCGAACGTGGTTTTCTACCACTGGGGCGATATCGATCCGGGAGGACTGCGCATTCTGGCGCATCTGCGTACGCACCTGGGGCAGGTGCAACCGCTGGCAATGGATGTGGCAACCTTCGAGCAGTACCGCCGGCATGCACAACCGCTCACGCAGCGCGACCGGGCTACCCTGAAGAGCCTGCAGGCACACCCAATTCTGAATGACTGCTCCGGGCTAATCGCGCATCTGCTCCGGAGCGGGCACAAACTGGAGCAGGAGGCCGTCCCGCCGCCGATGGTGGAGCTGTGGGCGGAAGATGCAGAAGGAGGGTTAGAAGATTTAGAATGAGGGCCGGTTTTCTCACATTAGCGTTAGAACGGGAAGACAGAAGTTACGGAGTGTCTTCACCAGCCAATTCTCGTACTCTCTGATAGAGTGCGTGGCTGACATAGAAACCTGCAACCTGGCGAAGCCCGTCAAGTAGCGGAACGACCTGTTCAATCTGATGTTGTGCTTTTGCCTCTAACAAGATGCCAATGACTCCAACTACTTGAAGCCCAAGTCGTTGGGCCGCGTGGCGGCCCGCACGTTCGTCCATCAGTACCCAATCAGCTTTAAGTTCCAGAGCTAATGCGATACTCTCGGCTTCACCCCTATCCAGGTCACTTTGAAGTGCCTTGACAAGAGACTGGTTTTCAACAGTGTGACGTTCAATCCAATCGGCTGTATTAACCTGATCATAGCCAGGCCAGGGCTTTCCGCCAGCCTGCAACTCTTCCCAAACTCCATCCGCAATATGAATGTGCGTATAGAGACACTGCAAAAGATCGAACTTCCCAATTGCAGCAAGATTCGTGAGCGGGGAAGTATTACTGACGACGATCATAATCGTCCTGCGGCACGCAGAGCCTGCACATCTTCTTCCAATTCTGCCAGATCATAGTGGGGTGGGATGCGGCGCGCGGCAAGCAGTTGACGAAATTCCCAGTGAGACATAGCAGCCAGTTCCCGCGCCTTGCCAAACGCCAGGCGGCCCTGGGCATACAGTGCTATCGCTATTTCGATCTTTAACTCAGGAACGGTCAGCCGCGCTGAGTCCAGAATGTCTTGAGCAATCTCAATGGTTTTCACGGTGCTCACAGATGTCGCTCCACTTCGCTTCAGTTACAGAACTTACGCGGTGGTTCATCAAACCGGGCATTTCACCCGGTGAACGGCAGAATCGCCTGCGGCAGCATGGTACTATTTTTATCTTGTTCACAAACATGTTGCACGTTGTGCAACATGTTTGTGAACAAGAATGGAATCTTCCGCCCTGCCGGAGGCGAATCGGGGCGTTCATCCAGATGAACATCTGATTTGGAACCGACCGCGTAACTCCTGTCAGTTAATATGTTCTCCACTTTTCAGTCATCAGTATAGCCGAGAAAGGTGGAGCATACAAGGAAAACCAGCCTGATCCGTCCACACCAGTTCTGTGGTATCATCGGAGGCCGATACCTGTGTGATGGTTGACCGGCCAGCTATAGCAATCCTAAATTGGTTGTGAACCAGGTTCTGAAGGATTCGCTCCCAACCGCCTGAAGGCGGCACTACGACAAATGTAGGATTGCTATATGCGCGACCAGCATGCCCTTCAGACCTATCTGCAGCAGTGGCAGCCCCTGACCAGCGTGGTCAGCTATCCTGACCGGGGGCCCTGGGGCGACCGCCGCTATCCCGGTAACTGCTCCGGCTACCTGCTGATCGATCTCTGCGCCACCTACACGCCACGGCATGTGCTCGATCCGATGGAGGGCAGCCGTACCAGCCGCGAAGTCTGCGCGGATATGGGCATCGCCTACACCGGCTTCGATCTGCGCAGCGGCACCGACAGCCTGACCGCCGATATCGGGGCGGGCTACGACCTGATCTTCTGGCATCCGCCCTACGCCAACATGAAGATCTACACCGATGACCCGCGCGATATGAGCCATACCAACACCATGCGCAGCTTCCGGGAACGTCTGCAGCAGGGCTACGGGCAGTTCTTCGCGCGGCTGGCCCCCGGCGGGCGGCTGGCAATTTTGATTGGCGACCTGCGCCGGCGCGGGCGCTACCTACCGCTCACCGCCGAGGTCGCCGACCTGGACCGCAGCCACCTGGAGAGTATCGTGGTTAAGCTGCAGCACAATGTCACCTCCAACGATGTGCGCTACGGCGGCAGCTTTATCCCCATCCTGCACGAAACCCTGACGATCTTTCGGCAGAAGTGATCCCTGCGCTATAATGCAAGCGGGGAGAAATCCGGTTTTTGCATGGAAGGGACGACGATGACTGTACAGTTTGGCACCTTTGTGCCGCAGGGCTGGCGCATGGATCTGGTCGAGATTGCCGATCCGCTGGAGCAGTATGCCGCAATGACGCGAGTGGCGCAGGCCGCCGACGCCATCCCGGCCTACGACTCGATCTGGGTCTATGATCACTTTCACACCGTGCCCCAGCCCACTCACGAGACCGTGTTCGAGTGCTGGATGATAACGGCCGGCCTGGCGCGCGATACGCAGCGCGTCAAGATCGGGCAAATGGTCACCTGCAACGGCTACCGCAACCCGGCGCTCCTGGCGAAGATGGCCTCCACCGTCGATGTGATGAGCCAGGGACGGCTCTACTGCGGGCTGGGCGCGGGCTGGTACGAGCATGAGTGGCGCGCCTATGGCTATGGCTTCCCCGAAACGCGCGACCGCATGCGCGCCTTCCGCGAAGCTTGCGAGATTATCGTACGCATGTGGACGGAAGACAATCCCACGGTTGCGGGCGAGTATTACCAGATCCACGAACCGATCAACGAACCGAAGGGCATCCAGCAACCGCACCCCTCATTCTGGATCGGCGGCGGGGGCGAGAAAGTAACGCTCAAGCTAGTGGCGCAGTGGGCCAATGCCTGCAATATCTTTGGCGATCCGGAGACGCTGCGGCATAAGTTTGGGGTGCTGCGGGAGCATTGCGAAGCCCTGGGACGCCCCTACGACGAGATTATTCGCTCCAGCAACCTGAATGTAATCCTGCTGAAGCCGGGCGACGATCCGGTGGCGGCCACGGAGAAGACACGCGCGGCACTGGGCATGAGCTTTGACGACCTCTCCCGGATGGCCCTGATTGGCCCCCCCGCCGAAATTGGCGAGCGCGTCCAGAGCATTGTTGATGCGGGCGTCAACTATGTCATTGTCTACTTCCCCCGCATCGCCTACGATCATGAACCCCTGCACCGCTTCGCCGAGGAAGTTATTCCAAATATCACATAAGCATCATCTACTTAGATTAGAGGGGCGTAGCACTGGTCCGGAGACGCTGCCGGCTATCCATGGACTCAACCAATGCTGCGCCCCTGTTGCGTGTATATTCCCCCTTGACAAAATTAAATGAACGGCGTAAACTGAACCATGTAAACCGAACGGCGTTTACCGAACGCGGTTCGGTTTACATGGTTCACCTTTTCAGCGGAAAGGACCATGCGCCAATGCCCCGACCACGACGCGACGATCTGAATGCCGCCACCACCGTCACCATCAAGGAGACCGCACGGCAGTTGATGCGTGACTATGGCACGGCCGGGCTGTCGCTACGAGCCATCGCCCGTACGCTGGGGATGAGTGCCTCAGCGCTTTACCACTACTTTCCATCGCTCAACGATCTGATTACCGCATTAATTGTCGATGCTTTCACCGGCCAGGCGCAGGCCGTGCGTACTGCCCGCGACACCGCCGCCGCCGCCGGACACCCGCTGGAGCTGCAGCTTTTTATCGCAATGCTGGCCTATCGCGACTGGGCGCTGGCGCACTCCATTGATTTTCAGTTAGTCTACGGCAATCCGATTCCCGGCTACACGGCCCCGGCCGATAGTACAGTACCGGCCGCGCGGGCAGTGGGAGCCGTCTTCCTGGAAACGCTGGTTGCGCTCATGCGTGCCGGCAAACTGCAGCTTCCGCCGACGCACGACCCTATTCCACCAACCGTTGCAGCGCATTACCGGACCTATCTCGACACCGACGATGATACGCTGCTGCCGGCCTTGCACCTCTTAACCAGCGCCTGGAGCCTGCTGCATGGCTGTGTTGTGCTGGAGATCTATCACCACGCACAACCACTGGTTGGCGATACCGATGCATTTTACCGGGCACAGGTCTGCGGCTATCTCCGCTTGATCGGCCTGGACCCGGAGCCGTTTGATAACCGATAGAACAGAAACAGAAGGAGGAATATCATGCATCTGACACGACGACAGTTTCTACGTGGGATGGGCGTCGCCAGTATTTTGGTTATTGGCGGCGGTGTCTACCGGACGGTTGACCAGGGCGTGTTTACCACGGCGCAGGGACCGGCCTTCGAACCGTGGGATAACTGGCACACGCAACCGGCGGAAGGCCCATTGCGCCTGGTGCAATCAGCTATCCTCGCCTCCAACCCCCATAATACACAGCCCTGGCTGTTTGAAGTGGCGGCTGACCGGATTGACCTCTATGCCGACACTGCCCGCCATCTCGGTGCGGCCGACCCGTTCCTGCGTGAAATGCATATCGGAATCGGGTGTGCTCTGGAGAACATGCTGCTGACGGCGGCGGCAACAGGGTACCAGGCAGACGTGGCGCTGGAACCGGGCACATTGACGGCTCCCACCGCTGCTCCGCAACCCGTACGGGTAGCATCGATCCGGCTGACCCCGGCTCGTCCCGTCGAGTCGAATCTCTACGCCACGATCCCTGAGCGGCACACTGACCGCAGCCCATATGCCGATCGCACGATACCCGCAGATGCCTTCCCCGAACTGAGTGCGCTGTCGGCGCAGGAGCCGGACGTACAGGTGCAACTCTATGCAGCGGGAACCCCACGCTTCCAGACCATCGCCGCTGAAACCGTTCAGGCTACGGAGATGTTTATCGCTGATACCGAAATGTCCCAGGCTAGTTTTGTGTGGCACCGCTCCGACTGGAACGAGATACAACGCCTGAAGGACGGCATTGCAATTGACACGTCGGGAAGCCCACCCGCGATCCGGGCGCTGGTCAAGTTGCTACCGCCGTTGCCGGAGCAGCGCTTTAATCAGGGCTGGCTGGACGGCACCATTGCCGCGATGGATGCCGGCGCCGCCATGGGCATCATCACCGTCCGGGATCTCTATGACCGTGCGCAGACGATCCAGGCTGGACGGGTCTGGCAGCGCCTGCATTTGTGGGCGGCAGCAACCGGTCTGGCGATGCAACCGATCAACCAGATGCCCGAACTGGTTGACCGCGACCGCCAACTGGGGCGCACTTCCAACATGGCACGCGTGCAGGCCACGCTGCTGGATGACCCGGCCCGGCAACTGACCTTTATCTTCCGCATGGGCTATCCGTTGAATCAGACCTTTCCGAGTGCCCGGCGTCCAGTTGCCGAGGTGGTGCGGTAGGCGCAATACGTTGCAATAAGCGCGTACAAGGCCGCAAAAGCGGCGGCTGGCCGCCACCTATTCGACAAGCCGGGCTCCTGGTGGTAGCATTGGGCCACGCATTCGTATCATAAACCATCAGGCGGTGCTATGGCTGAGTCAACCCATCACCCACAATCGATTGCTACCCCGGCGGCCCCACCGGCCCCGCCGCGCCTCTGGGAGGTTGACGCCCTGCGCGGCTTCGCCGTGATCCTGATGATCTTCTATCATCTGGTCTGGGATCTGCAGTACGTCGGGCTGGTGCCGGTGAATGTCTACGCGGGTAGCTGGCAGCTCTTTGCCCGCTCAATTGGCACGCTCTTTATCTTTGTGCTGGGTGTGTCGGTGGCATTGCGGGCGGCCCGGCAGACTCCCGCGCCGGGACAGCCCCCCGGACGTGCGTTCTGGCAGGGCTCGCTCATCCGGGGCGGCATCATCTTTGGCCTGGGCATGGTCATCACGCTGGCAACCCGACTGGTAATCGGGGAAGCCTATGTGCGCTTTGGAATTCTGCATCTACTGGGGCTGACGCTGATCCTGGCAACTCCCTTTGTCTATGTGCGTCCCTGGATCAGCATGGTTGTGGGGTTGCTCATGTTCACCGGGGGCATCTACCTTAACGGGCAACTGGTCACCTTTCCCTGGCTGCTCTGGCTAGGGCTCCAGCCAATCGGCGTGCCCATGGTGGACTACTACCCACTACTACCCTGGACCGGGATCGCGCTGCTGGGCGTGGGCGTGGGTAAACTGGGCTACAACGCTGGAACGCGCCGCTTCGCCCTGCCCGACCTCTCTATGCTCCTACCGATCCGGGGCATGCGCCTGCTGGGCCGCCACTCCCTGCTGATCTACATGCTGCACCAGCCGCTGCTGCTAGGCATTGTGACGGCGCTCAATGCGCTCCGGGCGTAGGCGTGGACATGCGGATGCGCAAAAGCGCGTCCCTACCGGCACATTCCGCCCTGTGAATGAGTGTAGCGGCGGCACATTCCCCGTTCATTATCTCTGCGTCCTCTGTGTTCTCTGTGGCTATAATAACAAATCAGGATCACACCCACCCTGCCGGGAAGCGCGTGTTGGGGAAGATCGCCCGCGCCTCGGCCAGAATCTCCGGGTAATCCGCCGGGCGATAGCGCTCCGAGATATGGATCAGGACCAGTTCGGCCACCCCCGCCGCGCGGGCCAACCCGGCCGCCTGCCGGTTGGTGAGATGGTAGGCCCGCCGCGCCAGCGGCAGATCCGCGTGGCGAAACTGGCTCTCGCAGACCAGCGTGCCGCAGCCCTGCAGCGCGGGAACCAACCGCGCAAGCGTCGGCGCATCCAGACGAAAATCGGTCAGGTAGGCCAGCATTTCGCCGGGCGTCTCGACCAGCAACTGCGCGCGCAACTCCGCCAGAGCGTAGGTCTGCCCCGCCAGCGTCAGGGTGGGCGCTTCGTCCGGGGTAACGCTTTTCACCTGCTGCAGCCAGGCTCCCGGTGGCAGGTTGAGCGCCACCAGCCGCGCCGGATCGATATTGCGCCGGGGCGTCTCGCGGATGATATAACCAATCGAGGGCGTCAGATGGTCCAGCGTGATCGCTGTGACGTTGAAGTCAGTGTTGGCGATGATGGGACCGACATGCGCCCAACTGCCGGCCGGATGCGCCCGGGCGAAGGCTTCCTCGGCGGCGAAGCGCCAGGCCGTCACCGCCTCCCCGCCGATATCGTGGACCAGCCAGGTACCGCGCAGTTCCGCCTGCAGGTTCCACATAAACCCGCGCAGCCGATGCTGGATAATCTGCGCCGTAGCGGGCGGCCCCCAGACCCGCATAGGCGGCTCGGCCCGGTTGAAGCTGCGGCGGAAGAGCGCATCGAAACCGCTAATATGGTCCATATGCAGATGGGACAGCAGCAGATGATCGAGCGCCTGCAGCTCCGCCACCAGGCGCTGCGCCAGCCCCACCTCGCCGCAATCGCAGAGCAACCGGTAGATCGCCTGCCCCGCGTTGATCTGCACCAGGAGCGCGTTATCGTGCCCGGCGGCCCCCAGCACCTGCCACGCAATGCTCACCACACATCTCCCTTCGCACCGGCTCATACCGATTTGTTGTCATAGCCACCGAGAACACCGAGAACACCGAGATGATACCATGGGCGCGTGCCGCCACTGCGCCCGTTGCGCCCATTCCCGTTGATGGCCGGGTTGATGGCAACCTGGTATCACGAGGGTAGATGTATTGCCGGGATCATGCTACCATATTCGCAGTCGATCCATGCCCAATTGTAGACCGTAGCGGCGGCTTGATGAACTTTGAAATAAATCCGGACACCGCTGGATCGGAGTCCCGGCTTCAGCCGGATCAGGCGTTCCCGGCAGGATGCCCCGGCCCCGGCCGGCCTCCCACCGGCTAAAGCCGGGACACCCGGTTATTCATATCCGGATTCTGTTTTCACACGTCATCAGCCGGGAGTCCCGGCTGGCATATCCGAGCTATTTGCGCAAAGCCGTAGGGTGCATGCGATGCACCGACCAGGGGAATTAGAGCATGTCACTACGCAACACACTGTTACACGAGGTCAGCGGTTCGATTGCCCGGATTGTCCTGGGCTTCTGGACGGGCGATCCCAGCCTGCTGGCCGATGCCGGCGCGGACCTGACCAGCCTGCTCGGAGGCAAGACCGAGGATCTGCTGGCGCAACGGCGTGGTGCCCGTCAGTTTGAGGAGATCGGCGAGCGCATTGCCGAAAGCCTGCACCGCATCTTTGAGCAGGAGTATACCCACCTGGACGCGGGCAGCCAGACGGCGGTGGCGCTGGCGGTCGGGCAGGTGCTCAAGACCACGCCCATTGCCGCCGATCTGCTGGTTCAGCAACGGCTTGACCCGGTTGAGCT
>DAOTVB010000178.1:0-3614 GCA_034436755.1 Chloroflexaceae bacterium
GGGCAGCGCGAAGTGCCAGTGCCGCACGGGACGGTCGCAACGCAATCATCTGGCCTGTTGTTACCATGCGTGGCTCTCCTTAAAAGTGAAAGCACTGGAATTGGGCAAAACGTTGTATCAGGTTCGCGCAGATTTGTTTCGCGATTACGTGCGGGCCGAACTGCGCAATCCGCGTATTTGTGCTATTTGAGACGCTCAAGCGAAAGTCCTAGTAGTAATGCATCATAGCGGTTAAGAAAGACCTTACCGGCAGCAGCAATCGAGAAGCGTTCCTCTGCTACAGTTCGTCCGGCCTGCCCCATCCGGCGACGAAGCGCAGGATCTTCCAGCAACCGCTGCATCGCCTGGGCCAGCGCAGCGGCATCACCCACCGGAGTGAGATAACCAGTCTCGCCTTCAATAACGGCCGTCTCCGGCCCACCACAGCGCGTACTGACTACCGGGAGTCCGCTGGCCATCGCTTCCAGGATTACCAGACCCAGTCCTTCCTCATCTGAAGAGAGCACAAATAGACTGGCATTACGGTAAAGTTGAGCTAGACGTTGTACCGAAATATCTTCGTGAACTTCCACATGATTAGCAATACCCAGGGATAGTGCAAAATCCCAGTCCTCTTTGCGTGGCCTCTGTCCGATCAGCATGAGCCGAGGAACCGCCGACATTGTCTGGCGCAACTGATGATATGCTGAAAAAAGCAACCGAACATTTTTGCGGTGATCAGCAAACCGTCCAACTGAGAGGATGGGACCATCAGGTTGATATATCGTTGGGTAAAATGTGTCTGTATCGACTCCTGGGGGAGCAAATATGATGTTCTGCGCACCAACTTGTTGTTGAAGCTGCTGATGAAGCCAGTAGTTCTCGACAAACACAGTATTAACATATTGTAGCGCACGCATGTCCAGAGTCGCAGTAATGCGCGCCATAAGTAAACGCCAGAGACGTTTCATACCGCGTTCATGCTGTAATCGGCTTCCACGCTCTGTCATTGTCAGGGTGGCTACCTGGAGCAAGACTGGTTGGCAACAATCTTTAGTGACCAGAGCCCAGGCCGGCGTCCCGGTTACCAGTTGAATCAAAGCATAGTCTTGTAACAGGTTGTTCAAGGCACGACGTGGCTGGTAGCGTTGAAATTCAAACTCTGCCAGAACTGCTCCTATGTGCCGGTATGGTAAGTTTCGATGCGTTCCGGAAGTCACCTGTACACCCTGCAGCCAACTTGTCGGCCTGCTCAGACACAGACTATTCTCGTCGCGAGAAGCCAGTGCTAACGAGATAATATCGGGTATGTAGCGCCCCGAATCCAGAATTACTCGGTAGAGAAACTGGGCAACCACCGCAACACCGCCACTCTGAGCAAAAGCCGGGACTACAATTGCCACTCTGGGCTTCGATGATGTCTGAACTGTCATTGTCGAGTCAACATCTTGCGCCGCATTGTCTCATTGAGGAGCATATGGATCATCGCGGTATTGCGCCGCCAGCTATAATGCTGAAACGTTTCTACAGCCGCCTGTCCCATTTGCCGGCAGAGTAGCGGATCGGTGTACACTTTGAAGAGTAACTCTGACAATTCCGCAACATCCTGCGGGTCTTTGAGAGTCAGCGCATCTTTGCCGTCGGTCACTAACTCACTGACACCCGCCTGGCTACTGACAATTGCAGGAACGCCACAAGCCATGGCCTCGGCCGGTGGTAACGCAAAAGCATCCTCCAGCGAAGGACCGGCATAGACATCAGCCGCAGCATAGTACCACTCGACATCTGCACGCAGCGGTAAAAACAACACTCTACCCTGCAAGTTATACTGCTCAATCAGAGCTTGGTAGGGTGCTGTCTGATCGCGCCCTACCACCAGCAGCCATATATCTGACTGCTGGAGACGACCAATTGCCTTGAGCAGACTGGGTAAGCCCTTCTTTTTCCAGTCGTTCCCAACCAGCAAGACAACATGGGCTGCATCCGGCAGGGCAAGTTCTGTGCGAGCAACCGGACGCAACTGCATACGTCGTTGGGGGTTGAAGCGCTGCAGATCCAATCCATAGTAGATAACTGGTACAGGACTAGATATTTTATAAAAACGGCCAAGATCAGCGGCGGTTTTTTTGGAAATGGCGGTTAATACCAGTTTATTGCGCGGATAGACCAACTGCTCCAGCAGCATAATGAGATGATAATATATCTGCCGATGGATCAACCAGGGCCATGATCGAATTGGATTCGTGTTTAGTCGTAACCCCTGCTTTACCAGGCGAAAAAACTCGGCGAAAACGATATGCACGGCAATAAAGTCTGCATCCAGACAGTTGATTCCCGGTGAGAAGACCAGATCGTAGCTTAAACCCCGCACCTTTTTGTCCCACCAGCGCCAGAGATGATTGATCACAAACCACCAGATATACCGGAACAACCCCGGTCCGGGTATATCCGGCACGCGGTGCCACCAGATACGCCCCTGCTTGCGGTCTTGCTGGTCTAGTTCATGATGACTCCGGTCATTGTTCTGATAAATCTCTACCCCGGCAATGTCGGCGACAGCGCGGCTGTAAATATGGATCTCATAGCCGTACATCTGAGCCAGATGCTCAATCTGCTCACAGACACAGCGCTCGGTACCATGACGCTTATCCAGGAATGGTGAGACAACCGCAATACGAGGTCTGGTAATCATCGAATTCTAATCAACTTCTTCGCGGAGTTCTCAATATTGACAGCCGAGGGTTGCAGTTCGGGTAATTTAAAGAGGACACCGACCAGAACCCAGAGATAGGCATTGTTTACAAAGTTCTGATAGCCCATAATACTACCAAAGGTAAAGAGAACGAGCATCTCTACGGCGACCCACCAGAGCGCCAAGCCGATTGGCAACATTGGTGTCTTGCGCAAGCGACATACCACGCGCCAGCCGGTATACAGCAATACAACTGTCCAGATTATCCAGAGGAGCAAGCCCAGATACCCAAGTTCCAACGCAATGATGCCAAAACCGTTTTCGCCTGTTCCGCGTGGTGTATTTGGAAGTGGTACTCCAAAGATTCCGGGTACATAGAGAAGTGCCTGCGATGCCGTACCAATACCATAGCCGAGGGAGGCCATTGGAGCAGATACGCTTGCAAAAAGCTGGGTCATAGGATGTTCCCAGACACGATACCAGAGGGTGGAATGTGTCGCACCTGGTATAAGCGTTTTTGTATAAAACTGCCAGCGGGCACTCACCTCTGCCGGATAGAGGATCGATACTACAACAATAACAATCATAGCAACACCGGCAAGCAGCACGGTCTTTTGAAAAAGACGATGCAACATGCCCCTGGACCAGGCAATACCCCAGGTCGTTCCTGCAATCAAGACAACAAAGCTTATAAGTGCCATCATAAAGGAACCCCGCGAACCACTGATTATGAGCGCAAAGATACACAGACCAAGGGACATTGAGGGAACAACCAACAGTCGCCACCCTCTTCCAGCAAATGTCAGATATGCGGTTGTACCGAAACTGACAATAAACATAAGCGTGATATACCAACCAAAACGCCCCTCACTCAGGAAAACGCCTGATGGACGATGAAAGGCTACACCACCTTCCGGTGCTTTCCGAAACAATCGGTTGAGCG
>DAOTVB010000179.1:0-26790 GCA_034436755.1 Chloroflexaceae bacterium
CGCGGCCGGCTGATCATGCGGTTGCACGGCCGGACGTTTGCGCAAACGCTTCTCCAGAATATGCGCAATCCCGTGAATATCCTGCGCAATCTGCACATCGCTCAGGTAGGGCCGGCGCTCCTCCACCGGCACCCGCTCAACCAGCAGCGCATGCAGTTCCCGCGCCTGTTCCCGCCAGACATGCTCTTCCGCTCCCGGTGCCGGGGCAAACAGCACACAGCGCGCGGTGCCGTCGTGGAAGAGCAGCGGCGCACCCGCCGGGCCGGTATGGTTGCAGTGGAGACAGGTGACGCAGTTGAGGCGTCCCTGACGCAGCGCCTCGGTCTGCTCCGGCTGCTCCGGGCCATCAAGCAGCAGCCAGATCTCGGCACTGAACTCACCACCACAGTTGGCGCAGGTCAGCGGGACATGTTCACTGTATGAAATAGACATAGCACTTCTATTGTATCACACGGTTCAGGCAACCTCGATATGATAGACATGCGCAATCTCGCGCACACCGCCGGTCAACTGCACCTCCAGCGTGTAGTCACCCTGCTGCGTTGGCGTCAGCCGCAGGCGATCAACCTCGCGTGCCAGGCAATCGGCGTCAAGCGTCAGGGTATGCTGCACCACCGCCAGTTCCGCACCATCGGGCGCGCGCAACTGCGCATACAGATGCAGGCCACGCACCGGCTCCTGGGCATCATTCACCACATAGAGCGGGATATCGATTGGCTGGGCCACCCGGAACACCCGGGGGGGGATTAGCGCAAAGGCATACTGCGGGCTGAAGGCCATCTGCATCGCCGTGTAGGAGCGCTTGGGCACGCGCCAGTAGTCGATGATACTCCAGAGAACTGCCGGGTAGGAGTCGCAAAACATAAACGGTACAATTCCGCCGGTCGGACGATATTTGTGATAGCGCAGGCGGTCAATGTAGAAGCGGTTGACGAAGATCTGGTAGTCCTGGGTCATCTTCACCAGTTCTTCCAGGGAGCGGGCCGCACGCCAGTCGATCCAGTGCGCCATAATATTCGGCTGAAAGCTGTGGTGCAACAGCAGATGATTAAAGTCGATTTCCGTAATATCGGCGGGCATAAATTTGACACAGCTTTCCACATTCGGAAAACTCTGTGCACCAAACTCGGTGACAAACTGAATATTGGCAACGAAGCGCTGGCGCAACACCTCGCCATCGTGCAGCGTCCCGTAGGCGCTGTACCAGCCAAAATAGACATGGGCATCGGTGCCGGCGCGCAGGCGGGGCACATGCAGTTCACCCGATGAACGGACGGCGATGCGCTGCGGGTCGGCCCGGTTGACCACCTGCTTGAGCCGGGTATCCATCACATCCCGATTCCAGCTAAAGCCAAAGGCGGTCTGATAGGTCCGCAGGCGAGTGCGCAGCGACTCATCTTTGGTATCGCCTACAAACACCGGCTCGTTATGCATGCACCAGATAACAATACTCGGATGGTTGTAGAGCAGATGCACCATGGCGCGCACCTGCCGTTGCGCCTCCGGCAGAATGGTGGAGCGGTAGAGCCACTGCAGCGGGAAATCCTGCCAGAGCAGCACCCCGGCGGCATTTGCGGCCTCGTAGAGCGCCGGGTGATCAACGTGGGCATGCACCCGCAGGAGGTTCATATGGCATTCGCGCGCCAGGTGCATATCGTACGCGCTACGCTCGGCATTCATGGTAGCGATACGCATATCGCCGGGAGCGTAGTTGCTGCCCTTGATCAGAAAGCGCACGCCATTGAGGTAGGGCACCCAGTGGCGCATCTCAAAGTGCCGCACGCCAAAGCTGAAGCTGTAGGTGTCGCTGACCATCTCGGCCCGTAGCACCTCCAGCGTGATCGTGTAGAGGTTGGGATCACCCAGGTCGTGCGTCCACCAGAGCCGTGGGTCGCGCAGCTTGAACAGGCCATGGATCTCCTGAAACCCAGCACGCAGCATGCGCCGCTGCTCCACCCGCTGGGCCGGCCCGGCAAAGTTGCGCGGCGTTATGGTCCAGCGCAGGAGCACCGGGCCGACGGTTGCCGCATCAACCTCAGCCGTGTAGCGTAACTGGGCGAACTGCTCATTAAACGACTCGGTATGGCAGCGCACCGCCTGCAAGCGCACCGGGCCGCTCTGCTGCAGCTCCACCGGCAGCCAGATGCCTCCCGGATTGGCATGCGGGTCCAGGCAATCCCAGTGCGAAAACACCCCCGTGATCATGCGCTTACCAAACTTATTGCGCTCCTCGGGACACTCAACCTCCACCAGCAGCGTGTTATCCGGCTCCAGCCAGTCGGTCACTTCCCGCTCATACGGAATAAAGTAGCCCTCATGCCGCCCCAGGTCCACCCCGTTGAGATAGGGCTGCGACCAGTAGAACGCACCATTGAAGCGCAGCCAGTAGCGCCGCCCCGCTCCGTCCCAGGGGCTATCCGGGGCAGTCGGCTGTGCCTGGAGCGCATCCAGGTTGAAGTCGCAGCGATAGACGACGCGGCCGGTATGTCGTTCCAGGCCGGGGTGCTGCTGCCAGTGGCCCGGCATCTGCGTCGGTTGCCAGTCGGCCGCATCGCGCGGGTAAAAGCCCTGGGCGAACTCATCCACCGGGCGCAATGACCAGTTATCGGCCAGGAACCACGACCAGCGCCCGCTGGTCCACACCGCCTGCTCCAGGTCTATGTCAGTCTGTTTCGTATCGGTCACATCCAACGCCCTTCGTCCTTGTTCGTCTCTTCTATATCCTGGCGGCAGCATGGCTGCCGCACTCCATACCTTTGGCGGCAGCCATGCTGCCGCACTCCATACTGTGTCTAGCGCAATCCCGTCCGCAGCACCGCCAGGTAGACCCCGATCCGCCGGCGGCGGAGCGTGCGGCGATGCCCCAGCAGATATTTGCCCGCCTCCAGCAGCAACTCCCAGAGGTAGCCCAGCAGCAGAAAGATCCGCAGGGTCTCGGCAAACAGCATGCCATACATCCGCCGGGCCAGGCGCAGCTTACTCCGCTGAAAATGCAGATGGCGCCCCGCCGGCACCTGCTCACTGCTGCGCCCCTCGTAGTGCAGTACCACCGCATCCGGCAGATAGACGATGCGGGAGCCGTCGTCCGTCGTCCGTCGTCCGTCGCCCGTCGTCCGTCGTCCGTAGCCCGTATCGCCGGCCCCCTGCAACCGCCACTGCCACTCCAACTCTTCGCTATACATGAAGAACTGCTCGTCGAGCAGACCGGCGTGCGCAATTGCTGTGCCGCGTACCAGCAGCGCCGCGCCGACCAGCCAGTCCACCCGCTGCTCTAACTCAGCGCTACGGTCGGCGCAGTGATACCGCCGGGCCCAGGGATTACCCGGACAGAGCCGCTCCAGCAGCGTACTCTCCCAGAAGAAAGTCAACCGGGTGGGGAAACGCCGCCGCGAGGACTGGATGCTGCCGTCGGCATAGCGTAGTTGCGGCCCCACCGCGATCACCTCCGGGTGCGCCGCGAGGTAGGCAACCAGCCGGGGCAGCGCTGCCCCAACCACTTCGGTATCCGGGTTCAACAAGAGCACGTACCGAACCAAAGACTGAGCACTGCCGTCCGACGACTGTTGCGCCGAATCAGGAACCCTGTCCCCTGTCCCCTGTCCCCTATAACCTAGCTCGCGGAGCGCCAGATTATTCGCCCCGGCAAAGCCCAGATTGCGCCCCGGCTCCAGCAGGCGTACCTGGGGAAACTCGGCGCGCAGCATCGCAGGCGTGTCATCACCGCCGGCATTATCCACCACCAGAAGCTCATAGCTGATACCGCTGCCCGCCAGCGAAGCGGCCACCGACTGCAAACAGCGCCGCAACAGGTCGCGCACATTCCAGGAGACAATGATAATGGCGAGGTCAGGCATCAGGGTACACCGGGATACTGTGTGATCTTCCAGGGGAGATTATACAACAGCATTGCGGGATGCGGGCATCGGCAATCCGGGGCAGGGGTGGAGTGTGGAGTGCGGCAGCATGGCTGCCGCTGAGGTGAGGATCAGGGCGACCAGGCAGGACGGGTGTCGTTTGCACTATTGTAGGTGAGCCGGGTCTGGTTGGTGCCATCGGCCTGCATCACATAGATTTCTGGATTGTCATCCCGGTTGGAGGTAAAAGCAATCTGACTGCTATCGGATGACCAGGCGGGATTTGTATCATCGGCTGCTTGCGTCGTGAGCCGGGTCTGGTTGGTGCCATCGGCCTGCATCACATAGATTTCCGGGTTGCCATCTCGGTTGGAGGTAAAGACGATGCGGGTTCCGTCCGGCGACCAGGCCGGCTCCCATTCGTCAGATACATCTGTGGTAAGCCGGGTCTGGTTGGTGCCATCGGCCTGCATCACATAAATATCACGCTGCCCGTCCCGATTGGAGGTAAACGTGATCGCATTACCAGTGGGCGACCAGGCGGGAAGGCTATCTTTGTACGATCCGTCCGGGCCATTCTGCGTCAGATTGATAACCCCGGAAGTAGCATCGTCAATAATGTAGATATCATACCCGGCATTAAAGGCAATCCGCGTCCCATCAGGCGACCAGGCCAGGTTTTCTTTCCACCATTCGTTATCTGTCAGTTGTACCTGATTGGACCCATCCGCATCCATGCGGTAGATTTCAGCGCCATCCAGGGCAAACAGATAGGCAATCTGATGACCATCCGGTGACCAGGTTGGATGATCCGCAAACAGATCTGGATTAGTCAGTAAGGTTTGCTCCGATCCATCAGCCTGCATCACATAGATGGCATCGCGGCCGGCACGCCGCGATGTGAACGCAATCCGCCCGGCAGCAGACGCGTGCGCCTGACGTGCTGTGATAGACGTCGCAACAGTAGGTGCCACAATGGGGTGCGGTGTAGGCGTTAGCAAAATAGGGGTAGCCGGAAGTTGATCACCGGCCCAGGTGCGGGTTGCGAGATCAAACACAAACTGCGTCCCATCTTCAGCGCTGAGGGTCAACCGCTGATCGGACACCTCCAGCACTCGCACCGCGCCCCGGGAGGCGGGAGTAGCATAGATGGACCAATCACCGGAACTATCCCGGTCAAGGGGCAGCGGGTTGCGGGCGACCACGATCACCCCCTGTTGCATATCCGCCGCCAGGGCTCCTGCGCGCACAAAGAGATACGTGTCATCAACAATCGCAGACCAGCAATTCTGGGTCAGCACCACCCGCTCTCCGCCCTCGAAACAGTCAGTATAGATCCCAGTTGCCAGGGTTGCGGTCGGCAAGGGTGGTGCTGTCGGTGCAACGGCGTCCGGGTTGGGCGTTCGCGGCAATGCCAGTTCAGCCGTCGTAGTTTGATGAAGCTGTTCCACCGCGGCACGTCTAGTTGGGTCCATCCCTGACCAGACCAATTCATGCCCGTCGAAGGTTGATGTTGGTTGGGGAGTAATAGGATGTGCTTGCTCAAGGGAGACAACTTTTCCACATGCTGTTAACACAAAACACACTAGCCAGAAGGTTAAAATGCAACCAAAAAATTGTATGGTTCGACGACACATAGCTATCACTCCGTTATTTTAAGGTAAGAATTCCGGCTGATATATCATATCGATTATTCTCTCAGGGGCGGAAAGTGGACGAAGAGTAACATCCTCATTACCTGGTGATCTTGGGGCGTTATGGATTTGATACATAGCTTCCCATGCTTGGTCCGGTGTTAGAAAGTCACCAGGACTACGCTCTTGCCAGTGGCGAGTATCTGTTCCAGCATTGCATATACTAGCAGGTAGCGTAAGGCAACTGGTCATTATACCAAAGATTCGTATCTCTTCGTTCAGCTCCTCTTGCGCGTATCTTCGAACATTATACCATTCCTGAGCATACGGCCAATGATATATTTGTGGAACAGGATAAGATAAGAGAGGTGTCATTGCAACCTGATAGACCTCCCTCAATGCATCCTTTTGCGCATCTGTCCAATCGGCTTTAGTTTCCAAACGAGGTACACCATTAGCATCACCATAAAAATAATAACGTAAAGTTAAATTCTCTGCATCGAAGTCGGTTGCCCATATTATTGAATATACCGGAGAACTCCATTGATCTAATAAGTCTGGACGTTCAGCATCGAACCCTCCACCAGCACGGACTCTGGGTGAAGATTCCATGTTCTGCAAAAAGGTTCGAAATTTATCGACCCTACCCCTCCCACACACCCGTATACACCCACACCTTCATCAGTCCCATCACCAGGCAGCAGCCTGTTGCCCCGTTCGGCATCACACAACAGCATTTCCCCCGGACCTGGCACGGTTTGTGCATGATTGTAAAATAACTGGTGGAAGCAATTACCGCAGCGGAGTAGAGCGGGCAGCACTACCAGGCAGAGAACCCGACTCTCAGACATCAAATAGAGGAGGAAAGCTATGACAGCCGTGCAGATCAACATGGTCAACACTGGATTAACCGATGAGCAGCGCGAAGGCGTGACCGGCCTGCTGATGCGTCTGCTTGCCGATGAACATATATTGTATGTGAAAACGCGCAAATACCACTGGAATGTTGTGGGCGAACTGTTCCACTCACTGCATAACCTGTTTGAAGAGCAGTATACCATTCTGGCCGACCGGATCGATGATATTGCCGAGCGTATCCGCGCCCTGGGCCCGCCGGCGATTGGCACCCTGCAAGAGTTCCGGCAGCATACTACCCTCGCCGAAGCCACCGAGGTCTACCCGGATGCCGTCACCATGGTTGCCAATCTGGTAACGGATCACGAGACGGTTATCCGCAATCTGCGGCAGGATCTGCGCGCCTGTGATGAAGAGTATGACGACATGGGCACAAGTGACTTCCTGACCGAATTGATGGAAACCCACGAGGAGATGGCCTGGATGCTGCGTGCCTTCCTGCAAGAGCGCCCATAGCACCGGTTCTGGCTCAACCACGTAGCGCATGAAACCAACACAGGCGCGCATATGTGCCCGGTTAACCTGTGCGCGCTGCATGCGCTTCGCGGTGACCAACCCCATTGTGCCGGCGGCAGGCGCTATAGCAGCCCTAACTGAGTTGTAAACCCTGACCTTTTCTCAAACGCTTCCTAATGCCAGGCAAGACATTGGGGAGTTTACAACCAATTTAGGATTGCTATATTCCAAGCGCTATCGCTGCCGTTTCGCCGTTGACAAGGTGACAAACGCCGCTGTGCCGGCGGCAGGCGCTATGCGGCGGTACGCTGTTACGAATTGCCCATCAGCATGGCCTTTGCACGAGACGGATAAGCTCGCCTTAATCCTCTGTTTACACAGACTCAATCAGGATTTAACCTCTTCTTAAATCTTCTGTGATACTACTATACTGCTCCGGTTTACAACCAGGATATATTTATGCTGCCCTGTTGCAGCCCTATCTGCGCGCTGTGCGTGCCGCTTGCTGCCTGACCCCATCCACTCCGGCTGGTGTTGTGCTTTACTGACGCGTCGCTCAAACGAGTTGCGCGCATGAAGGATCGGGAAGCACATCGGCACAGCCGCAGCATGCCCGGCATACGTTTCAACGTGTGTGTAGAACGCATATGGAATGGCACACCTAGATTACCTTGTGTGATACTTCACGGAAGTAAGGAGGCCTTCATGTCCATGCGCCCCGTATCGCTCATCGTCCTGCTGACTCTGCTCGTCGGCACGCTGGCGGCAGCCTCAGTCCAGTCAGTCCCAACCGTTTCATTTGCGAATGATCCCGCTGTTCCGCGTACAACCCCCGCTCAGATTGAACCGACCGCGACGATTACCCTCGCACCGATTGGCACCTATACTACGGGTCAGGCCGGTGCCGCCGAGATTGTCACCTATGACTCGGTTGGACAGGTGCTCTATGTGATCAATGGTGCAACCGATGAGGTAGACATTGTCGATATCAGTAATCCGAGCACACCAACCAAAACCGGCGCGCTTGACCTGACCAGATTCGGCGCAGCTCCCACCAGTGCCGACTTTTACAGCTATGGCTCTGAGGCAGGGCAAGGTCTGCTGGCCGTGTCTGTCGAAAATGCCAATACCCAGGCACCCGGTCAGGTGGTTTTCTTTGATCGTGATGGGAATGTCGTGCGGTATGTCCGGGTGGGTCCGCTCCCCGATATGGTTACATTTACACCCGATGGTACGAAAGTGCTGGTTGCCAACGAAGGTGAACCCAGTGATGACTATACAATTGATCCGGAAGGCTCAATCAGCATCATTAATGTAAACACACCGGAAGAACTGGGCCAGTGGAATGTCTTTCTACCGATTGTAGCCAATAGTGCCCCCGCTGCCGTGACAACGCAGACAGAGCGCGATACGCCGGACGGCAGTACACGGGTTGGGCAGCTTGTCCAGACTGCGACCTTCACATCTTTCAATGATCAGGCGGATACATTGCGAGCGGCGGGTGTACGTATCTTTGGCCCCGGAGCCACGCTTGCGCAGGATCTTGAGCCGGAGTATATCGCCGTCGCCCCGGATGGGCAGACCGCCTATGTAACGCTTCAGGAAAATAATGCTGTGGCTGTGGTTGATATCGCCAATGCCACCGTCACCAACATTATCCCGCTGGGAACCAAGGACTACAGCCTGGCGGCAAATGCCCTGGATGCCAGCGACCGCGATGAAGCTATCAACATCACGACCTGGCCGGTCAAGGGCATGTATCAGCCCGACGCGATTGCCACCTACGCCGTCGGTGGCATGACCTACCTGGTCACCGCCAACGAGGGCGATGCCCGCGACTATGATGGCTTTAGCGAAGAGGTTCGCATCGAAGATCTGACGCTTGACACGTCTGTCTTTACAGATGCCGCCACACTGCAGGCTGAGGAGAACCTGGGCCGTCTGCGGGTCACCAACACCCTGGGTGATACCGACGACGATGATGCGTTTGAGGAACTCTATGCTTATGGCGCGCGCTCCTTCTCGATCTGGAATGCTTCGGGGCAACTGGTCTACGACAGCGCCAACGAGTTTGAACAGATTACAGCGGCGGCCTATCCGGACTACTTCAACGCCAACTATGATGACGACGACAATGTCTTTGAATTCGATGCACGCAGCGACGACAAAGGCCCCGAGCCGGAGGGTGTCACCACCGGTGTGGTCGATGGTCGCACCTACGCCTTTATTGGCCTGGAGCGCATCGGCGGGGTTATGGTCTACGATGTCACCGACCCGAATGCGCCCGCGTTTGTGCAGTATATCAACACGGCAAACTTTACCGGCAGTATCGTTGATGGCTCGGCCGGTGATGTCAGCCCCGAAGGGTTGATCTTCATCCCGGCTGGGGAGAGCCCCACCGGGCAGCCGCTGCTGGTGGTGACCCACGAGTTGAGCGGAACGACAACGGTCTTTAGTATTACAACTTCTCCCGGAGCGACAACACTAACATTGCTACACAACAACGACGGCGAAACCGGGCTGCTGCCGACCACTGAAAATGTTGATCAAAATGGGTCGGACGTTGAAGTTGAAGTGGGCGGTATCGCCGCCTTCAAAACAGTTACGGACCGCGAGATTGGTGAGGCGACCAACGCGGGTAACTCGGTGGTAATGGTATATGCCGGGGATGCCTTCCTGGCAAGCGCCACGCTCCAGTGCAGCTTCCCAATCGACTCAGACGAGGAGATCTTTGACGCCACCGGGCAGCGCCAGTTGCCCTACACGGCCCATATCCTTGGCAACCACGAGTTTGACTATGCCCCTGACTTTCTCAGTCGTTTCATCCGGGGCTTTGACACTGGAAGTGGTATTACTCAACCCTTCTTGAGCGCGAACCTCGACTTCAGTCGCGAACCGATCCTGAATGAACTGGTCGATCCCGATGGGCTGATTGAAAGCACACCTGAAAATAATCAGGTAATCGGTAAGTCGATGATCTACACCGATCCCAGCACCGGCGCAACCTTTGGCATTGTTGGTGCTACCACGCCTGCGCTTGCATCTGTCTCTTCGCCACGTAATGTGCAAGTGGTAGCAGATACCGTGCGCGCAGTTCAGGCCGAGATCTACCGGCTACAGGCGCTGGGAGTGAATAAGATTATCTTCGTCAGCCATCTGCAGGATGTCCAGAATGACCGCCAGTTGATCCAGCAGTTGCAGGGGCTAGATGTTGCTGTTGCCGGTGGTGGTGATGATTTCCTCGTCAGCGACGATGTAAATCAGGATTTGCAACTCTTGCCCGGCCAGGAGGCCGCTGACATTGAGGGTACCTACCCGCTGACGGAAACCGATGCGCTTGGTAATACCGTCTATATTGTCACCTCGATCGACAAGTATCGCTTCCTGGGTCGTCTGGATGTACAGTTTGATACACTGGGCAATGTGACCGGCATCGATACCAGCGAGAGCTATCCGCGCCGAGTCGTCATACAAAGCGCGACAACAGATAGTCTGGGCATTACCGATGCAGTTACACCCGATGCGGCGCTGGTTAGTTCGGTCAATGGTCCGGTAGAGGACTGCCTGGATACATTCAGAAACACCACGATTGCCTACACGGAGATCCTGTTTGATGTTTCGCGCGACGGTGTGCGGGGCGGCGAAAACAACATGGGTAATCTGGTTGCTGATGCCTTTATCGACTCCTATGACCGCTACCGGGCTAATACCAGTCTGCCGGAACGGAGCCCAACTAACCCGGTTGTTGCTATCCAAAATGGCGGTGGTATCCGCCAGAATGCCGGTGACGTTCTGCCTCGTAGTGGCACAGTTCCCGGCCCGATCACCCAGCTTGACACCATCGACGTGCTGCCCTTCAACAACTTTATCTCGGTGGTTCAGGAAGTTTCGCCAACCCTGCTGCTTGAAACACTCGATAATATCAGCACCAGCGGCATCTACCATGTGGCGAACCTGAAACTGACCTACACCACCACTACTGGCAATGGAGAGACCCGCTATCTCATTGACGATATTACCCTGGTTAACACGGACAGTAGTGAAGAGTTGCTGGTCGAAAATGGCACAGTGGTTTCAGGGGCACCTGATGTCACCGTTGTCACAAACAGCTTTGTGGCCGACCGCGAATTTGCCGGCGCGCCCAACCAGTCTTTCCTGGAAGACAACAGCGGGTTCCGCATTCTGTACGAACAGCCGCTGCGGGAATATCTCTTGACGTTCCCAACGGATACCGTTAACGGGTTCACTGGCCCGACCATTCCCAGCGGTGATCCGCGTTACCAACCGGGTGGTGAGGGACGGATTACTATTCCGTAAGTGACACGACGTACGCGGTGGGCGTTTAAATCAGGCATTTGCCTGGATGAATGGCCCGATTCGCCTGCGGCAGCGTGGTACTTGATCTATCTTTTGCACAAAACATTTGCACAGGGTGCAAATGTTTTGTGCAAAAGAATGGAGTCTTCCGCCCTGCCGCAGGCGAGATTTCCTTCCAGGTCAGTGACCGCGTAACTCGGGTAAATGCAAGCCGTCTACTGCCTTACAACCGCCTCGGATCATTGCGATCCGGAGCGGTTATCTATACCAGAACTTATACCGTCAGGACATTTTATCTCCCCAACAAAAACAAATGATTCTGGCCTGGGGCAGCACGGTATATACCCTGCTGTCCCAGGCGCACTACCCTCGCACGCCCCGCATTGCCGATCCTGCTGTTGTTGGCATCATTACCGGCATCATCGCGGCTCCGCATATAGCGACCCTACATTTGTCGTAGGGCCGCCTTATGAACTTTTTTGAAATGTTAATCCGGACATCTGCCGGATCGGAGTCCCGGCTTCAGCCGGATCAGGCTTTTCCGGCAGTATATCGCGGTCCCGGCAAACATTCACCGGCTAAAGCCGGGACTCCAGTGAAGTATATCCGGACTGTTTTTTGACATTCATCAGGCAGTTGGCAGCGAATTCTAAAAACCAGTTTACAACCAATTCAGGATTGCTATATTGTCACCTTCTTCAAACGTTTCTTTAGCAGGTGAAGCGGCTACAGTGGTACCTGGTGTGCCGGGACACGATTTAAACCAGGAATAGCAAGTATTTTTTCTCATCGCTCTTGTTTTTCGTGTGAATGTGTGCTATTCGTGGATAGTATTGCATAGAGTGCTCGCGTAACGTCGGCATGCAGGGATTATGCCGGCAGAGGAGATGATGGTATGCGGTCAGGTTTTTTACTCAGTCGGGTGGTGCTGCGCTTTGAGCGGGCCGATGAAGATCTGCAGGGCGAACTCTCGGCGGCGGCGCTGACCCCCGACGGCAGTCTCTGGCTGGGCTCGGATGAGTTTCTCACGCTCGAACGGCTCACACCCGTCGCGCCCTACATGTATGGTGATCATCAGCCCTTCCCCATCGGTGACTTTGTGGAACTCTTTAACCAGGAGGACGAGATTGATATTGAGGGCATGGACTATACCGGGCACTATCTCTGGTTTACCGGCTCCCACAGCACCAAGCGCGGCAAGGCCAAGGGCAAAAAGCGTGAGAAAGATCTGCAAGCGCTGGCGACGATCAAGACCGAGCCCAACCGCTACCTGCTGGCCCGCATTCCGGTGGTCTCCGGCGAACCGCTGAAATCCTGCTCCAACCCCGATAATCCTGATGAAACATTGCATGCTGCATGGCTCCAGAAGTCCGGCGACAAAAACATCCTGATGGATGCCCTGCAAGCAGATGCCCATCTTGGCCCCTTTCTGGATTCGCCCCTGCCCAGCAAAGGCAATGGCTTTGATATCGAAGGTCTGGCCGTTTATCAGGATAAGATCTTTCTGGGGCTGCGCGGGCCGGTGCTGCGCGGGTGGGCCGTGATCCTGGAACTGCGCGTGGAAGAGCAGGCACCCGATCGGCTTACGCTCAAACCGATTGGCGAAAACGGACGCCTCTACAAGAAGCATTTTGTGGATCTGAACGGCCTGGGGGTGCGTGAACTCTGCCGCCACGGTGATGACCTGATCATTCTGGCAGGGCCAACGATGGATCTGGAAGGGTCGATGCAGGTATTTCGCTTCAAGGATGCGCTGGATCTGGACGATGACAGCGTTACCGGCCAGGAGGAGGGCGAACTGGAGGTGATGTTTGATCTGCCGTTTACGCATGGCAGCGACCACGCCGAGGGGCTGGCGCTGATGCCCGCCCTGGACCAGCCCGAAGCGCTGCTGGTCGTCTATGACTCACCGAGCGCAGCGCGCATACCCGCACCGCACGCGGTCTACGCCGACCTGTTCCGCCTGCATCCAGAGTAGTATCATTATTACACGACTTACGCGGTGGGCGTTTGGACCACGAACGTCACGAAATGAGCGAAACCCGCGAAACGGCCAATGCTGCCATGGATCAGGCAATCCCACATTTGGCGAGGGATATCGCCTCCGGCAGGGCGGAAGATTCCATATCTTTTTCACAAAAATGTTGCATACTGTGCAAAACTCTGTGAAAAAGATGGTTTCTTTCGCCCTGCCGGAGATGCAGCCTCCTTGTCCTGAAGCCATGTTCAAGAGTTCATCAGCACGTCCCTACTAGAAAAGTTCCACCCTGGAAGGTAGCGCGCGCAACTATTGCACGGTGTTCTACATGTTGTTTGTCGTAACTGAACTGACTACACTGGAGTCAGGTAATAGTACCGATACAATGATTGAAGGAGCCGTCGGTTTATGGACCAGAACACACGCACCAGCCTTCTCCAGCAGTTTGCCACCCTGTGGGGTGCCGTGGCCTGGAAGTCATACCAGTTGCAGGGGCGCGGCGTCTTTGCCGTGCAGGTACAGCCGCAGGAGAATGCGGATTTTACCCTGACGATTGAATATCTCTCCCGCGCGGAGTGTCACCATAGCCAGGCACGCCACCTGGCCGCCCGTTACGATCCGGCAGTCGAGTATGTGCTGCTCCTCTGCAACGGCGATGGTAATACCGAATGCGAACTGGTACATCTGGAGCGCACCCTGAACGATGTGGCCGCCGAGGTCTCGCCACAGGCAGCAATCGGCCGGTAGCGCGGCAGGCCACTTTGCCGGTAGTAGACCCGACCTCCCATACGCGACATGCTGTGGGAGGTTTTATTATTGACATGCGTTACGCAGAGGGAGTCTGGACCATGAACAACACGACATGCGCGAAACCCGCGAAACAACCAATGCTGCCATGGATCAGGCTTCCAGGTCTGGCACGCGGCCGGAACAGTCCTGCAATATCTTCCCCACACACCCGTGTTACCCCGGAGCAGCGCGGTTAGGGCGCATTCGCAATCCGGGCCAGTAAGAAGAAGAGGTAGAGCGGGCCACAAAAACCGATAGCGATGAGCAGCGCCGCGAAACTATAGGCCGACAGGTGCCAGCCGGGTGTGCCCCGGAGTTCCTCAATCTCGTGGAGCAAATACATGATCCCGGCTACACCAAAGCAGAGACTCGACACCAGGATCAATCCAAAGGGGGCAAACAGCAGCGCGGAACAGATGCTGACAAACCCCAGGATCATCCCAACCACCATGATTCGTTGATGGTGCGCCCGGATCGTCTGCAGCAATCCCCGCTGCCGACCCTTTGAAGCCACCGTCGCAGACTGCTCAGGCACGGCAGTTGTGTCGCCGGCCGCCGTGGGCTGCGCAATCGTGGCCCGGACTGCTTCGATCTGCGCGATACGCTGTTCCAGCCGGAAGCGCTCCGCCGGGTCATCCTCGGCGGTATAGATCTGATACAATTCGGCCAGTTTTTCACCCAATTCAGCATACCGCTGCTGTGCCCGCAACTGTTCCTCCGGCTGCGGCTCATCGCTCATAGGTACCTCCTGTTCTGGTAGCATTTTTCGTATGGTACCACGAGAAGACTGGTTGCACGCAACGCAAAGAGATATCTGATTGCTACCTTACATTTCTCTGACATGGTCCAGGGCCGGGAAAATCGTCCGGCAACCCGGCCTGCGTTGTGGTACGATGTATGCGGTAGCTGCAAATAGAAAGGTGAGGGTGTGAAATGCACCAGCGCAATCGCCCACAGCGTATCTGGCTCGCTCTCTTGATACTCTGTCTGGGTCTGGTGATTGGCATCGTCGTCCGGTCTGCAGCCGGAGCAGTCTCCCGCAACATAGCAACCCCGGCAACCAGCGACTGGCCGCATCTGGCGCTCAGGGAGGTTATCACCGGCCTGGATCAGCCGGTCCATGTCACGCATGCAGGTGACGGCAGCGGCCGGCTGTTTCTGGTGGAAAAACCAGGCCGCATCAAAATTGCGCAGAACAGCACTCCGCTGCAAGAACCATTTCTGGATATTACCCGCCGCGTGAAGAGCAGCGGCAACGAGCAGGACTCCTGAGTGTAGCATTCCCTCCAGATTACACCAACAAGGGTCATTTCTACGTTAACTACACTCGCGAAACCGATGGTGCAACTATTATTGCCCGCTACCGGATCACGGAGAATGCCAATGTTGCTAATCCGGACAGCGAGGAAATTCTTCTGACGATTGCCCAGCCCTACGAAAACCACAACGGCGGGCAGCTTGCCTTTGGGCCGGATGGCTATCTCTACATCGGGATGGGCGACGGTGGTTCCTCCGGCGACCCGGAAGAGCGCGCGCAAGACCTCGACGACCTGCTCGGCAAGCTCCTGCGCATTGATGTAGAATCCGGCGCGACACCCTATGCCATCCCCGCCGACAATCCGTATGCACAAGATCCGGATGGCAAAGATGAGATCTGGGCGTTCGGGTTGCGCAATCCCTGGCGCTTTTCCTTTGACCGCACCACGGGAAATCTGTATACTGCCGATGTCGGGCAGAACCGCTACGAAGAGGTGCATGTCCAGCCGGCCGGCAGCAGCGGCGGGGAAAATTATGGCTGGGATATCATGGAGGGGCTGCACTGCTACGAGCCATCGGAAGGGTGCGACCAGTCCGGACTAACCCTCCCCGTGGTTGAGTATGCACATCAACAGGGCAACTGCTCGGTCACCGGCGGCTTTGTCTATCGCGGCCCCGGTGCCCCACGGATGCAGGGGATCTACTTTTATGGCGACTACTGCACCGGGTCTATCTGGGGGCTGCGGCAGAATGGCGAAACCTGGGAAAACCAACTGCTTGCCGACACCGCGCTAACCCGGCTGACCAGCTTTGGTGAAGACGAGGCGGGCAACCTCTACGCAACCGACCTGAACACCGGTAGCGTGTACCGGCTGATTGATGAACAGGTTACCTATTTGCCCTTGATCCAACGTTAAAAACATAGCAGGAAAACACAATGCTGCTGTACAGCGGCCAGCCATCTCAACGTTATCTAGAAAGGAGCAGCCGACCGCCATCGTCGGAACAGACCCGGTTTCATCCTCGCTGACGACGACTCCGGTCGGTTATCGCTGTATGACTCACAAGATCTTGACCCTGCCCCTGCTCATTCTGCTGCTCTTGCTAACCCTTCTGCCGGTATCATCTACGGCCACTTATGCCGCTCCGCGCTGTTTCGATACCGAGAATCCCGCAATCACCGACTGTATCGACGGGCGCATCAAGTCCTTCTGGGAACAGCAGGGCGGGCTGCCGGTTTTTGGCTACCCGCTGACACCGGCCTACCAGGAGCAGACCGCCGCCGGCCCGATTACGGTGCAGTGGTTTGAGTATGCCCGCCTGGAGCATCATCCCCACAACCCGGCACCATATGATCTGTTGCTGGGGCGACTGGGCGTTGATACCCTCACGCGCCAGGGCCGCTCACCGGCCCAACCGGAAGCGCCGCGTGTGGGCTGTCGCTTCTTCCCGGAGACCGGGCAAAATCTCTGCCCGCCGTTCCTGCGAACCTGGCTCCAATCAGGACTGGAACTGGGCGATCCCGACATCAGTTCAGGCGAGAGCCTGGCCCGGTTCGGGGCACCGCTGGGGCCACCCCAGACCCAGCGGCAGCCCAATGGTCAGGTCATCACCGTGCAGTGGTTTGAGCGCGCCCGCCTGGAAGATCATGGCCCGGAGGGAGTGCGAGTGGGAGCACTGGGCCGCGAGACGGTCGCGCCGGAGACAATCGCGTACACCCCGCTGGAACAGTCGGCACCGCTGCCTCCCGGCGGATTTATCGAAGTTTCGGGAAGCCAGTTGACGCGCCTCGGTCAGCCGGTGCAGTTGAAGGGCATCAACTACTACCCGCAGGGTCGCCCCTGGGTTGCCATGTGGCAGGACTGGGATGCATACCAGATGGAGCGGGAATTACGGCTGGCCCGCGACCAACTGGGCATCAACACCGTGCGCATTCTCTACCCCTTTAAGCAGAGCTTCCGCAGCTCGCGTGACCACAAAATGGATGGCCTGATGCTCAACCGGCTTAAGGAGTTTGTGCAGATTGCGGGCGACCTGGATCTGCGCCTGATTGTCACGCTGTTCGATTTCTACAACGGCTTCCCGGCCGCCGGTACGCCCGAGGCAGAGGATAACCTGACCTACCTGCGCACGCTGATCGGGAATTTTGCGGGCGATGACCGGATTTTCGCCTGGGATCTGCATAACGAGCCCGACCACTACCCCATGTGGCAGGAGGGCAACGCCGCGCAGGTGCTGGACTGGCTGGGCCGGATGGCCGACGAGGTGCATCGCCTCGCGCCGCATCATCTGGTGACGGTGGGCATGGGCCAGTACAACCACTTCTGGCAGCCCGGCCCCGACGGCCGGCGGGTGATTGACTACAGCGACATAATCAGTGTGCATATCTACAACGCGCCCGACGCGATCCGCCAGCTTGACGAAGTGCGCCGGTATACCAACAAACCGATCCTGCTGGAAGAGTTTGGCTGGCCCTCCGGTCCCAAGTGCTCAACCCAGGACTACAACGAGGTCTACCAGGAGCAGGTCTACCGGACCATTCTGGAGGCGGCGCAGGGACGGGTTGTCGGGATCGTCGCCTGGACGTTGCGCGACTATGATGCCGGTCCCACCGGGCGCTGGGACACGCGCGAGGAGCACTACGGCCTCTACCGGCCGGACGACAGCCTCAAGCCGGCCGCGCTGCTCTTCCAGGGCTATGGCGTGCCGCTGCTCCCCAGCAATATCAAAACCAATCTGCCGCTGACCACGACCAACCCGCGCCCACCCAGGGGCGAGAAGGCCCCGCTGATGATCCCGGAGACGGGACACTACATCAAGGACTGGTATCGCGTGGCCTGGCAGGAACTGGGCGGTGTGGTCAGCTTCGGCTTCCCGCTGAGTGAAGCCTTTATCCGCCCGGAGGATAACCGGGTGGTGCAATACTTCGAGGCCGGGGTGTTTGAGATTGTACCCTACGCAGAGCAGCATCCCGAGTTCAACCTGATGACCCGGGCCGAGCAGGCAATGCTGATGGTACGTCCGGTCGAACTGGGGCGCGATGTCACCGCCGGACGCAACTTCCCGCAGGGGGTGAATGTAGCACCCAATGGCCGCCGCTTCCCGGAAACGGGCTACACCGTGGGCGGCGCATTCCTGGGCTTCTACGACGGGATTAATGGTCCCTGGCGGCTGGGCTTCCCGATCTCGGAGGAAGTGGTCGAGGAGATTGACGGCGTGCCCACCGTGGTGCAATACTTTGAGAAGGGCCGCCTCGAGTGGGATAGCAGCGCCGGGGTGGTCAGCATCGGGCGGCTGGGAACCCAGTTCTGGGACGACCGCTGCCGGGCGAAGGGGGATATCGGCTCGCGGTGATGTGGCCCCTTCCACCGAACAACAAAAAGCTGCCAGGTAATACCTACCTGGCAGCTTTTTGTTACATCCCCGGGCCGGTCGCTACTCGGGATGGCGCACCTACGACCGGTCGTAAAAATAGCGCTCCAGGCCAAACCCGATCGCAAACCCGACGCCAATCAACAGAAGCGGCCCGATCCGTACCATCAGGCCCAGGGTGATGAATTGCTCCCAGAGTGCGAAGTCCATTGCTGTACCTCCGTGATGTCACGATAGCCGTAGAGACCATTTCATCCTACCATAGCTTAATAACCTGTGTGTTAGCAGGTGCTGCCTCACAAATCCGCCACCCTGCGCAGCACGCCCAACCTGTGCTACAATCTCCGCGCCAATAGATATGTCACGACCTGGAGGCTTGATGAATAACCTGAAACATATGCGGCCGGCGGTGGCCGGCCGCCGCTTACTGCTGCTGCTAGGAATACTCGTGATCGGCGTGGGATGCAACTCGAGTGCCGCAACGCCGCCGGCACCCACGCCAGGGACGGCCGCAACAACGGCCGCAACGGCCGCTGCCGGCAGTGTGGCTACGCCCACTCCGCCGGAGCCGACGGCGACCGCCGCACCTGAACCGACGGCCACGCCTGCTCCCACCGCCACACCCGAGCCGCAGACGGCGCGCTTTGCGATTATCGGCGACTATGGCATGGCCGGGCCACCCGAGCAGGAAGTTGCCGACCTGGTAAAGAGCTGGAACCCTGACTTTATCGTCACCACGGGAGATAATAACTACCCCACCGGCGCAGCCGAAACCATTGACGCCAATATTGGTCAGTACTACGCCGAGTTTATCCACCCCTACACCGGCGCATACGGCCCCGGAGCCGCGACTAACCGCTTCTTCCCGATCCTGGGCAATCATGACCTGGATATCGCCGGCGGGCAGGCTTACCTCGACTATTTTGAACTGCCGGGGAACGAGCGCTACTACAGCTTTACCTGGGAGCCGATTGACTTTTTTATGCTCAACAGCATGCCGGGTGAACCTGACGGCATCGAAGCCAACTCGGCACAGGCGGAGTGGTTGCAGCAGGAACTGGCCGCCGCTGATGCCTGCTGGCAGTTGGTCTTCTTCCACCATCCGGCCTACTCGTCGGGGCATCGTGGGGAGAGCACCTGGATGCGCTGGCCCTTCCAGGAGTGGGGCGCAGATGCGGCTTTCTCCGGGCATAACCATGTCTATGAGCGGATCATGCGCGACAACTTCGTCTACTTTGTTAACGGGCTGGGCGGCGGCCCGCGCTATGCCTTTGCGGAAGCCCTGGTGCCGGGCAGCGTAGCGCACTACAACCAGGACCATGGGGCAATGCTGGTGGAGGCCACGGGCGGAACAATGACGCTTCAGTTTGTAACCCGCACTGACGAGGTGATTGATAGCTACACCATGGAGAAGTCCTGTCAGTGACAGGACGTACGCGGTGGGTACACAAACTGGACATTTGCCCAGATGGAGGCCCGATTCGCCTGCGGCAGCGTGGTACTTTTTTATTCTTTTTCATAAAAAGTTGGCACTCTGTGCCAACTTTTTATGAAAAAGAGTGGTATCTTCCACCCTGCCGGAGGCGATATCCCCCGTCAAAACCCGAGATCGCCTGCTATATGCCGGCATTGGTCGTTTCGCGGGTTTCGCTCATGTCGTGGTGTTCGTGGTCCAGACGCCCACCGCGTAACGCGTGTCAATAAGATCAGCCACAGGTTTTACATGCGCGGAACGTTATGTTACCATTGCGGCGATCATGTTACGTCTACTCTACCACCAATATACATTCCTAAGGAAACGCCATGCAGACAGGTCTGCGTATCCTTGTTGGAGCCCTGCTGCTCCTGGGGCTGGCACTCAGCGCCCATTATTTGACGACCTCGGTCAATGCGCCCCACGAAGGTGGTCGCCGGGGAAGCACCCCCGTGACCGATGCCCAGGTCGCCTTTGCCGATCAATCCGGAACCGAAACGCCTACGCCGATGCCATCCAATACCACCCGGCCCAGCATCACATCGACGCCGAGTCGCACACTGGTGCCAACGGCAACCCCTGTGCCGACGGCGACACCCACACCGGAGGTGCGCCCACTGCGCCGGCGCTTCGAGGCCCAGGAGGACGATATTGTGACACGCGTTCGGCCCGGGGTCTACCATATCAAGCGGGTGACGAACGATCCGCTACGCATCAACGTACTACTCTTTGACATCACCGCGCCGGAGTTTGATATCCGTACCGCGCTGGGCGAAGGCTGGCTGTCAGGGCGGGCTCGCACATCCTACATGGTCTGGCAGAATGATGCCCTGGCCGGGGTGAATGGCGATCTCTTCTCAGCGGCGGGCGTTCCTGAGGGCTTCACCATGATCGACTCGCGGGTGGCGGTCGCGCCCAAATACCGCGCAACCTTCGCCTGGAGCAAAGACCGGCAGCCCTTTATCGGCTACTTCACCAAAAACTGGACCTGGGACGCTGCCGTGGTTGCGCCGGATGGCAGCCGCGCGCCGCTGACCCAGGTCAACTGGTGGTGCCAGGAGGAGTTGATCTGCCTCTACAACGACTTCGCCCGGATTGCCCCGGCCCGCTGGGGTGATGTCAAGGTGCTACTGACACCGGCCGGTCGCGTTGCCCAAATTGTCGAGGGCGAGCAACTCTTCATCGATGCGGGGATACAGGTGCTCCAGGGAACCGGCGTGGGGGCCGAATGGCTGCTGGAGAATCTTGAAATTGACGACCGGGTTACGCTCGATATCACGACCGACCCGCCGCTCTCCGACTATGAGCAGGGCATCAGCGGCGGCCCGATTATCCTGGAGAAGGGGCGCTTTGTGCAGGACTGCTTCTGCACCCTGCGCGACTGCACGCTGGCAGAAGAAGAAGATCTGCTCTGCGAAGATTTCACCTACGACTGGAAGTTCCAGCATTACCAGTGGGTTCAGATGCCACGCACCGGTATCGGCTACGACAAGAACAAGCAGACGCTGATCGTCGCCGTGGTGGATGGCTATCAACTGGGCTTTAGCCGGGGTGCCACCCAGCGCGAGTTTGCCGACCTGCTACGTGAGTTTGGCGCGTATACCGCGATGGAACTTGACGGCGGCGGCTCCACCACGATGGTGCTGGAAGACGAGATTGTCAACTACCCCTCGGACGATACCGGGGAGCGCCATGTCGCCAATGCGCTGCTCTTCTTCTGGAATGATGAACCGCCACCCGCGCCGGAGTTTGTACCGTCGGACCCGCTGCCCCGGCCCGCCCTGAAACCCAGGTGAGGAAGAGAACTATTTAATGTCACGACTATCACGACTGTCACAACGGGGAAAACGCCTCGCGCTGCCGGCAATCGCTATTCTGGTGTTATTGACACTGCCGGCGTTTGTGCCGGAGTTCCGGTCGGTTCCGATAGCCGCCTTCGCACCTACTCCCACCGCCACCCGGCCACCCGCCACCGTCACACCCACGCCGTCGTCCACCGCCACCCGGACGCCAACCGCCACCCGGACACCCCGGCCCAGCGCCACGCCCACCGTTACGGCGACACCCAGCCGCTTGGCCGACGCCGACGCCGAGTATGTGCCGGTGCTGATGTACCACTACATTCGCACCGTCGATGAGCAGGCAGACCCGATGGGCTACCGGCTCTCGATCACCCCGGAGCGCTTCGCCGAGCAGATGGAGTGGCTACGCGATAACGACTACACCCCGATGCGGATGGATGCGCTGTCCGCCTGTTTGCGAGGGCTGACCCGCTGCCCGGAGAATCCCGTGGCCCTCACCTTCGATGATGGCTACGCGGACGCGGCAACCGAGGCGCTGCCCATCCTGGAAGAGTATGGGTTTGTGGCAACATTCTATGTGGTGGTCAACTTCGTCGGCAAGCCGGGCTACATGACCTGGGAGCAGATCGAACGGCTGCGCGACAGCGGCATGGAGATCGGTTCGCACACGGTCAACCATTTTGACCTGACCGGGCTGGTGTTGGAGGCCGCCCAGGATGAGATTGTCACCTCGCGGCAACTGCTGGAGGAGCGGCTAGAGGTGCCGGTGGTGAGTTTTAGCTATCCGGCCGGCAGCTACAACAGCGCGCTGGCGGGTGTAGTGCGTTCAGCGGGATACACCAATGCCGTGATCGTCATGCCGGGGGACAGCATTACCCACATGTATGAGATTCCGCGCCGTCGGGTGCTGGGCGGCGAGAGCATTGCGGGCTTCCCCTGGTATATGGTCCCGGTGCCGGTGGAGTAGTATGTAGCCTGATCAGGCGTGAGGCAACGGTACCGGATAACATACGGGAGGCCCGGCTGATGAATGTTGAATTTGTAATCCGGACATCCGGTGGAGCGGAGTCCCGGCTTCAGCCGGTCCGGGCTTTCCCCGTAGTATGCTGCTGTCCCGGCAGGCATGCCACCGGCTAAAGCCGGGACTCCAGAATATTTTATATTTGGGCTATTTTTCAACCTTCATCAGCCGATTGAATGCCGTCGCTCACGGTGAGGAGGCTCCCGTAGGGACGCGCAGAAGCGCGTCCGTATCCCGTTCGGATAGGGAACACCCACCACCTCACGTACCCGGCATCACCGCATCGGCCGGCGGGCGCGCCCCGACGCCATACTCCAGCGCATCCAGCGGCGGGGATGCCATAACCTCGGTCTCGTCTGTGGCGGGTTGGGCATGCTCCGGGGAAAACAGGATTGCGTCCCGCCGGTAGGGATGCGGCGGTTGCCAGGCTGCGTCGGGCATAACATAGTCTGCCGTGGTGACATCGGTATAGCGCGCGGCGGTCTTGCCATCGATATCCAGTAGCACCGCTCCGTCGGTAACATCACGCACCGCCGCAATCGGAATAACGACCCGCCGTTCATGGCGCATCTCGCCATTGGCATACAACTGTCGGTCGGTCCCGGCCAGGTCGGGAAAACTGCCATGCACCACCAGGGCCGTCACCAGGCGATTAGCGGGGTTGATCACCACCCGCTCCACATGCCCCAGTTGCATATCCAGGCCGTAGACTTCCCGGCCGATGGGTGGTTGCCACACGTACTGTTCATCTGCATCGATCGCAATCCCCGGCGCGCGCACCTGGTTGATCACTCCACGCACCAGCGGCACGCTGCCCGCATCATCCGCGACGGCGGCACGCGTCGCCCCGTCCGGCACCTCGCCGCTGAGAAAGACAAAGCCGCGCTGGACATGCACCAACACCGGACGGCCACGTGTGCGCGGGTCATTTGCCAGCGCCTGCGACACGGCATACACCACCTCGCCATCAGCAATCAGATGATTCTCGACCATCCGCACGCCACGGGTTGCCTGCGCAACCTGTCCAATCAGATCGCGGCTGCAGGGGCGCAGCACATACCCCCGCAGATCCACCACTCCGTTGCGGACGATAATCTCAATCGCGCGGTGATCAATCTCGTGCAGCGTATCGCACTGCCAGAGCGCTTGCTCGATATCGGCAGAAATATCCTGATCCGAGCGGTAGACCAGCAGCTCTGACCGCATGGCCCGCCTGAGGCGCAGTTGAATCCCATGCGGTCCAAACCGATCAACCCGATCAGTAGGAACAATAAAGGTCTGTTTGACGAACCGCCCATGCTGCACCACGAAATGCTGTACGCGACCACAGGGATTAACCAGCAGGGAAAGCATATGTGCCGACCCACCATCACGGTAGAGCATACGCTGCCCCAGGCGCACCAGGACATACGCCGTCAGGGAATTCTCGTGGGCACAGGCTTGCAGCGGCGTGTTGAGATGCGCCGAGAGCATGCGGGAGGCGGGGCGACCATTGCGGCTGCTGCGCGGAGTGCCGTTTAACACCTTCCCCAGGCCATAGTCGCGGCCCTTCCTAACAACGCCATAACAGCGCGGATAGAAGCGGGGCAGCACCGCCATCTGCGAGTGGCTGATGTGCAGCCGGATCTCGTCATGGGTTGCTTCCGCTACCTGCGTCAGGGGCACAATTACCGGGCGGGAGAAGAGCTGGTCACGCTGGACAACCAGGGCGACCACACGCCGCTTTGCAGCATGCACAAAGAGATGTTTCAGATAGCCACACGATCCGTCGCCGGCAATAACCAGCGCTCCCGGTTTGAGTTCCAGTGTTGGTTCAGCCATATCACTCCACACCCCCGCTGGTGCCGCTTCATCATCGAAGACTGCTGGTTGCCGGCTGACTGTCAGGTTGCGCGTAACAGCAATCTATCAGGTAATCATCAGAATTACCCACCGGACCCGGCGTTGAAAAACCGTTTCACCAGACGAACATACGCTACTCTTACCATTAGTAACTGGAATTACGCGGTGCATCCTATTCTGGTCTGTTGACCGCCCCAAAAGCCGAATTCGCCTGCGGCAGCGTGGTACTCTTTTTTCTTTTTCCGCCCTGCCGGAGGCAAAATGTTCTGTCAGGTCAGGGACCGCGTAACTCGTGTAATATACAGGAAGAACAGACAAACACAGGACAAAGAACAAACTGGTTGTTCAATAACAGCGTACCAGCGACGTTTTGTTCTGGGTTTCTTTGTTCTGTGTTCTCTATAATACTAGTAGTATACTGCGTTCGCCGGGGATTCGTCACCTGGCGGGGAGAAAGACTGGTCGAGTGGGGAGGGTGATCCTGGTCAACTGACCAGGGTGTGATAAAGATGCATTTATGGGCTGAATTGATCATCCTGACTTCAGGTGAAATAACACCAGTCTGGTTATGAGTTTGATAACAGATCAGTATGAGGTAAACTGATCGGCGTGCGGATCAGCGGTCAGATGCAGATCGCTCAGATGAATACCAATCAGTTCACTCGCTGTCACCTTCCGCTGGTCCTTCCTCCGGTGGCGCGTCCGGGTTATCCGGGTTGTTCAGCAGGGGTGGCCCCTGACCCCGCTTTTCACTGAGTAATTGCCACTTTGCGGGGACATAGGCAAGCCGCCTATCCACGTCTGATTATTGTTCTGGTCGGTGCTCATCGCTGGTTCCTGATAGGGGCGTAGCTGTGGCCTGCCACGCCCACACAACCTTCTGGTCTCCCCACAATCTTACCACCCCGGCATCCATTCCGGGATTGTGGTGCCACGGCTGCTAATGGTTGCACCCGGCGCGATGGCCGGGTGCAACCATTAGCAGAAAGCGCTATCCGCATCCAGGAAAAGTTTCAATCCTCACCCGGCGCGATGGCCGGGTGCAGGTACTCCTATCCTGCCGGTTTACCCTTCTCTGCCAAGTTTCAATCCTCACCCGGCGCGATGGCCGGGTGCAACAAACAGCCAATCCCCGGCTGGCTCCAATGTCTTTGTTTCAATCCTCACCCGGCGCGATGGCCGGGTGCAACACTCTACCTGAGAAAGGCACAACAGGCGGGAATCCCGTTTCAATCCTCACCCGGCGCGATGGCCGGGTGCAACGTTGCCCCGCCAGATCGAGCAGCAATCCCAGGAAGTTTCAATCCTCACCCGGCGCGATGGCCGGGTGCAACTATTTCTTGTTCTCTGTTTAAATCCTCAAGATATTGTTTCAATCCTCACCCGGCGCGATGGCCGGGTGCAACATAATATATGTAGTTGCGCTATCACTTTCATTCTGTTTCAATCCTCACCCGGCGCGATGGCCGGGTGCAACTACCGCATCAGCATAAGGAGTTTACCACACCATGTTTCAATCCTCACCCGGCGCGATGGCCGGGTGCAACTCGCCTTCGAGAAAAAGATCGTGAAGCGTTGCGCGTTTCAATCCTCACCCGGCGCGATGGCCGGGTGCAACTGAGAAGTTTCGGAAAAGTGCTCAGACACCTGAACGTTTCAATCCTCACCCGGCGCGATGGCCGGGTGCAACGATCGGAGTACGTTGGCAAATAAATTGCGTTTGCTGTTTCAATCCTCACCCGGCGCGATGGCCGGGTGCAACATCAGCACCGGCGATTGGTGCCGGTGGAAACGCAGGTTTCAATCCTCACCCGGCGCGATGGCCGGGTGCAACACACCCAGTTCCTGTGCAAACTTCTGCTGAAAAAGTTTCAATCCTCACCCGGAGAGCTTTGCAGAAATGATCGGGGAAGATGACATCCCGTGGCACCTGTGCGATAATCTGGGTGCTGACACCAACTATCAAAAAGGAGTCACGGGATGCATCCTATTGTACCACCAACCATCCGATCCGGCACGCGCGATCTGCCGGATGTGCCGCCGTATGTGCAGTATCTCATCGGGATGTTTCTCACCCCG
>DAOTVB010000180.1:0-13870 GCA_034436755.1 Chloroflexaceae bacterium
TCGAATATCACGAAAGGATTATTCTCGATCCGGGCAAAATCTTGACGATCTAAAACGAGTGCATGCGCAATGAAAGCTCCTGGACGTTCCATACGATCAATTATTTCCGGATGTGGAGACACCAAACATGTTCTGGATAGCACGATCTTGTCGCCGACGGTAAAAAATTGTAGACGGATCTGTGCCGCATCGGGTGGTTGAAAGCATTGAACTCTTCGCTCGACCAAACTAATTTCGTCTGTACTAAGACCAGGACTTTTAAAAACAGTCTGAAATCCACCACGTCGTCGTGGTGAGTAGTCAGGTTCAACCCGGGCGTAAATACAATGCTGCACTGGTATTATTGTCATCCTACCCTCCGCAGCAGACGCGCACCATAATAATGGAGCCGATCCGTTTCGGGATTTACCGGGTGGCTAGGCTGACCATTGTCAGGCCTGAATAAAAAGCCGTGAAAGCGAGGATTAAGCTGCCCCATGCCACCCCACCGTGCCGTCTGTCCAGTACATTCAACCCATTCCAGCATTCCAAGACGCATCAGCATCTGGTCAGCCAGTGTGCGCTCATAGCCAGCTTCTTTAAAGGCCTTTGCTGACTCAGAATCGATTCGTCTTAGTAGTGTTCGTACGCGGTCTTGCAATAATCCCATCTGATCAACTATGTCGGGTGGTTCTGGTGGCTGCGACTTCAGCCATTTATATGCTGTGAACCAGTCATCAAGAGATGGAATAATATACTCATCACCACACCAGCGAGCAAACCGTTGAACTTCTTCGGGAAGGAGTCCACTAAGTAGCGCCTTCCAATAGTTATCTGTACGTACAATTCCTGGGCTTATTCGAGGGTTAAGTTGTAGTATTTCTCCATACCAATTTTCACCAAACTGGCTGTCAGGAACTGCGCAAAGAAAGTATTCAAATTGTATTTTGGATAGAGGTAACCAATGAATATATGCATCAATAACATCCACGTACACCATCGGGAATTTTGCACGGTCCAACTTGAACTTAAAAGAGTTTGTCATGAACGTAACTCCTTTTCCATCTGCAGCAGATTGTCGACCATCATTTTTGCATCCATGGTCTCACTGTAAGTAAAGGCATGCGACCAACCCTGTAGCATCGACTCGTCTGTTGCAACTAATAACAAGCGTTCGCGCCAGACAGTATACTGGAAATCATTCAGGTCAATGATAGTACTTCCTGTGACAACCAGAACAATCGTATCAGATGGGAGTTGCTCCAAGATCGGTCCAATCAAGGGTTGACGTGTGCGTCGGGGTGGTTCATCAGGTAACTGCTGCCCGACACTACCTGCTGGTCGACTCTGTCCGAGATAATAGGTTGCAACTTCACCATGATTGGATAGTTCGTCCCAGATCAGTCTGCCAGTGTTGTAAGGATCTTGCTGCAGCCCATCTACTACCAGGCAAAGTGTACGGGATATGGCAGACATATCAAGTGTCAGCGCCCAGAAGAAGGGATCAAATACCCGAAAACGTAGAGCGCTTTCCTGAAGTTGTCCACCATCAGCATCCTGTCCAAGCGCCGAAGTGACACAGAAGACCAGGTTCATTCCGCTGTCCTCAACCATATTGATAAACGATGCTCCATCTTCAACATGGTTAATAGGCAGTTGTGCTAGTTCAAGCGAGTTGACAATGGTGCCTCCGGTGTGGTATGGCTAGTTGTGTTCAGAACCTACCAACCACAGAACGGAGGCATCCCGATGATACACGATTTTGAAGATTTTGTGACCTGGATGTTTGTGATCATTGATGATATCTGGCAGCAGATCGCACCACTGTATCGACGGCCGGGACCGGCCCCGACGACATGCAGTGATAGTGAGTTGATCACAGTCGCCGTGGTGAGCGATTGCCGCTCCTGGACGACTGAAACTCAGTTGGTGCAGGAATGGCAGCGCTATCAGTCGCTCATTCCGCGCCTGCCGGAGCGCAGTCGGTTCAATCGCCGCCGCCGCAACCTGATGGGCGCGATCAATCAGATCCGTCAGATCGTGCTGACCATGCTGGATGTCGCCCAGGATGCCCATGGCGTGATTGATAGCCTGCCCATCCCGGTCGTCTCGCTGCATTTGGCGTCGCGGCGAAGTCGGGAGTGGGATGCGCATGATGCTGATGTTGGCTATTGTGCATCGAAAAAGCAGTACTTTTTTGGCTATCGTCTGCACCTGGTGATGACGCTAGGCGGGGTGATTCTGGATTTTGTCCTGACCCCGGCTACGGGCGATGAGCGGGAGGTGGCAGCGGCGCTGCTGCCCGCGTTTCCCGACCGCACCATTCTGGGCGATAAAGGGTATGTTAGTGCGCCATTGGCCGAGCAGTTGGATACCCAGTCTGGGGTGCAATTGATCGCATTGCGGCGCACAAATCAACGCACGCCCTTGCCGCGTGCGTTGACCGATCTGATTGAACGGTTCCGACAAATTGTAGAAACCGTCAACAGTCAACTGACCGAGCAGTTTTCCATCGATGAGACAGGTGCCCACAGTTTTTGGGGACTGTGTGCGCGGTTGTATACCAAGTTGACGGCACATACCTTGTGTCTCTATCTCAATCGGTTTCTTGGCAACCCGAATTGGTTACAGATCAAGGCGCTGGCTTTTCCGAACTAGAACTAGCACAACTGCCGATCAGGTATGCGATAGCATAGCCCGAATATCCACTTATCCCAATGCCGATGATCAGCGTTACAATTCCCAGAAAGAGCAGGAGTGGGGCCTGGCGGGCAGCAATCGTGGTGCGTTTCTGAAACCGGACCCGATTGACAAATTCTTCGGCTTCCGGCCAGGAACATCCGGCGTACATACTCAACTCCCGCGTAATATCCTCCGGACCACGATGTTTGCCCAGTTCACGAATGACAAATGCGGTGGCTTCTTCCCTGTTCATACAGTCCTCTTGGTTGAGTTGAATGAGACAACAATGTACCGACGCTGAGTGAACCCTCAGGATGCGAACCAGCCTGGATCATCTGTTGTATCGTGGTCCTGATCGTCCTGTCCATGGAGCAGGAACAACGTTCGTCTGGAGCATAGCACACGGTTCTTACCACATGCGTACCATACTATGCACGATGGCATCACGCTTGTGCGCGCATGCCGGGAAGCATAACTACGGGTACAATACCTGGCAGAGCAGTTATCCCAGAGGGGCTTATCTGTTCCGGCATACTCGGACTTTTTTTCGAGGTTCATTATTTATGACCGGAGATCTTGCGCATATCCACGCCATAACCCTGACTGTCCCAACGGAGTTTGCCGGGCAACCGCTGCTGCATCTGGTGCAGGCTGCCGTCGGCGCAGAGATTGCCGGGGAGTTGTTCGCGCACGGCGGTGTCTGGCTGGAGCGCCGGCGTCTCCTCGACCCGGATATGCCCGCATCGGCAGGGGCACAGGTACGCCTGCGTCGTCCGCCGGACGGATGTTATAGCACACTGACGCTTACCCCAGCCGATATCTGTTACGAGGATGCCTGGCTGTTGGCCCTGAACAAACGGCTGGGATGGTATACCGGACCGGTACCCTGGGACACCGAGGGCAACATCCGGGTAGCGCTGAACCGTATGCTGACCGCCCGCGATGGCGTGGAACCCAGACTGCACCTGGCCCATCAACTCGACCGCGATACCTCGGGAGTGCTGCTCTGCACGCTTGATCCCCGCGCAAACGCGCCACTGCAGCGGGCCTTTGCCGGCCACGCGGTGGATAAAACCTACATCGGTATCTGCCGGGGCGAACCAGCCGAGGAGACCTGCGAACTGCGTACCGGCCATGGGCGGGCCCGGGGGGGATGCTGGCGGCTCTACCCGCTGGAGCAGGCAGGCATGGAGTTGCCGGGAGGCGGGCGCGTCCGTCTGGCGCATACCGCATTCCAGGTAGAGCAGCGCCTGGGTGACTGCGCCGTGATCCGCGCATTTCCGCACACTGGTCGCACCCATCAGATCCGGTTGCATCTGGCGCGGTGGGGCTATCCGCTGCTGGGTGATACCCGCTATGGTGGCCCACTGGAGTTTCGCAATCGTATGCTGCCGGGGCATCTCTTGCATGCTGCCCGGTTAGCGCTGCGGCACCCAATAACCGGGCAACCGCTGGAGATCCATGCCCCGCTGCCGGACCTGTTCACAACAATTATCGGTCAGTAGGAGCGCAGCAAGCCGCGCTCCCAACCATGCCTGGTTATGCCCTACGAGCGACGGAGAAGGTACTGAGGAAGCCACCGAGGGCAGCCAGACAGCATCCCACAATTTGCCCCACTATAACGAGTGGTGCGGGAGGTGGTGCGCCAAAGCTGAGAAATGTACCCACAATAATCCCCACAACGCCTACCATAAAGCCGTTGAGAGTGTGCGAACGCTGGGCCAGACGCCCCGCAACATAGCCACCGACACCGGTTGCGAGTAAGAACAGCACAAACAGAATAAGATCCGGCGGCCGGTTCAGATCCGGTGATAGATCGGGGGAACTTAGAAATGTTGTCAACTCCAGCCAGGTTGTGCTACCCTGAATGAGGATGGTAAGCAGAAAATCGACCAGCAACCCCAGCAACACCGCCGACCAGCGGACTTCCATAGCACAGTTCCCCTTTCCTCCTGATACAAACCGCTCGCTATGATACCATCGCCGGTTCGCTGTTTCAACCTGTAGCACTATGTGCAACATCTTTGTGAAAAAGATCCAGAAAGTACCAGACTGCCGCAGGCGAAGACGGCCGTTGTGGACGTACAAATCGGATATGTACGCCCACCGCGCAAGTCGGGTTACGTTAAAACATGTCTGAAAAGCGCGAAGGTCACGCTGCCAGCGTGACCTCCGGGAACGGTTCATGTGCCGATATGTGAGCCATGGGGAACTCTTTGCAGGAAGTTAGAGATTGAGACCCCAGGCAACCAGGAAGATACTCAGGGTAAGCTGTATAGCGCGCACTCCATCCATATGTACATCCTGCCAGAACTGATCCTGCCCCAGCCACCACCAGATCCGGTTTAATCCAACGCGGAAGCGGAGATCACGCTGGAGTTGTTCGACCTTTGCCAGCCGAAATAGCCGACGGGTGTGAATAATCAAGGTGGCGGCCCATATTGTTGAGATAACCAGAAGTAACATGTGGGTCATGGCTTTTCTCTCCCTCGTGTATAAGTTAATGAAGCGAGTGTGCCGATTGATGCTGTGTGCCATCGGTACTCAAGATACAAATTGTTATCTAAAGTATGCCGTTCGACCTGTGCATGAATCAACGGGTCATTGTTCCTGTTCCAACATATGTCCTGGTACTATTTTGTTCTAGGAAATGTGCCGGTATGGGGTGCGGGAGCGTGTAATCAGGTATCGGGCAGTGGGTTTTATGTCGGCGCGAAGCATATTCGTCCGCACCCGACAGCCAACTGCGCTAAAAACCATCAGGACATAGTATGTTGTGACAAACAGCAAAAAGTGTGCCTACAGCTACGCAGCGGGCCGATGATTTGGCAAAGAGTTGGGGGAAGGTTGCGGGACTGCGCCGGGATATTTCCGGCACAACGATGGGAGACAGCCGAATTATAGGTGTGATTTCTGTTGGTTTTTAATCGATGAAAAAGTATTGCTTTCAGTTAATTTTAATGCAGCAGCAGAAGTGTGTATCCTCTGCACCGTTCTTCTGCCGCCCGTCATACTCGCAGTATGTTCGCAACCTTCATCCGGCAGTCAGTCAGCAGAAGTGTGTATCCTCTGCACCGTTCTTCTGCCGCACGCCATACTCGCAGTATGTTCGCAACCTTCATCCGGCAGTCAGTCAGCAGTAGGGTGCATTCTATGCACCGTTCTCCTGCCGCACGCCATACTCGCAGTATGTTCGCAACCTTCATCCGGCAGTCAGTCAGCAGAAGTGTGTATCCTCTGCACCGTTCTCCTGCCGCACGTCATACCCGCAGTATGTTCGCAACCTTCATCCGGCAGTCAGTCAGCAGTAGGGTGCATTCTATGCACCGTTCTCCTGCCGCACGTCATACCCGCAGTATGTTCGCAACCTTCATCCGGCGGTCAGTGTAGCAGAAGCTGCCTGATGAAGATTGAAGATAGCCCGGTTATGTGACTCACGGGAATCCCGGCTTGAGCCGGTTGGATACCCGCCTCGGCAGCGGCATACCGCGGGGAAAGGCTGGTCCGGCTGAAGCCGGGACTCCGATCCGGTGATGTCCGATGAAAATCTTCAAGTTCATCAGGCAGCACTGCCCGAACGCAATCCGGTTCGCAAACTTCATTTCGGAGCAGCATATCCGGGCCTATCCACGCTCCGGGCTGATCGCCTCGAAGCGTCGCTTGAAGCTCAGGGCAACCGTCACCGTCACCAGATTCATAACAACCAGGCAGAAGAGCGCCAACAAGATCCCCGACTGGTGCCGTAGTGGAATTTCTGTGTAAGTTGTGACGACTTTGCGGTAGGCCGCGTCCGTCGGTGCCGCATGCGCAACCAGAGGGGGGCGTGTCCCCTGTGGGTCAAGTGCGGCGGCGTGAAAGGTCGTCAGGTAGGGTGCCTGGGTTAACTGCGGAGCCAGGCTTGCCGATGGTGGTGGGTCCAGTTGGGCCACCGGCCCGGCGTAGACCGTTTCCAGCGGCTCCATCTGCATCCGCCCGTAGGTCAGGAGGTAGACCTGTACTTCTAGTGGCTGGGAGGTCAGGCTGCTCAGAGGCAGTGGGTAGACGATTTCGTCGGTGGCAAACCGCATGCGCAGCGGGGCCAGCACGCCATCGGTGACGGCGTTATCGGTCAGTCGAACCAGGACAAACTGCCATCCCTGCTCGCTGTAGGCATCAAGGAGGGGCTGCACATCGGCGGGAAAGGTATAGTCATGCGTTTCCAGCCAGGTCTCCAGGGTGCGACTGCCTGTGCCCGGCAGCCGGGTAATCTCATAGTCATCGAGCAGTTCCGGTGCGCGCGGAGCTTCCGTGGTTGCCGGCGCGGGTGCAGTTGATCCAGGCGTGCGTTCCCAGACGAGGCGCTCAACAACCTGCTCCACCGGCCAAGTCGCCTCTTCCAGGTAGGTAAACAGTTCGGTACCGGCAGGCAGTTGGTCAACTTCCGGCTGGCTGGGTACGGGAAAGACGACCAGCGTCTGTGCCGGCAGGTCGTCAAAGCGCAAGCTGGTGATTGTCTCCTGGTAGCCTTCGGCATAGGTTATCAGCACCTGTGCCGCCGGGATATGGATCTGCGGAGGTTGCGTATCGGCCCGGGCCAATGCCGGCACCAGCAGACCAGACAGAATCAGGCAGATCAGCGCGCAGTAGGTGAAAGCATGCGTCATACACGAAGCCCTGTTATCCATACGACATAGCGTGAACATTTCTGGCATGGTCGCTACTATACCATAAGAGTGCTCCGCGTAATGCTACATCTGAATGCATACGTACTACCTGCGAACCTACGACACCCTGTTTTTAATGACTTTCCCGTCATTTTCTGGACAGGCAGTGACATCAAATCTTAACCTCCGGCCGGGCCATTGAATGCCAGGAAAGTTGATAAATGGTGTAAAATAGGAGTATACTCAGCACAGCGGATCTCGCTACATCATACGCATCGGGAAATGCGCCGACTGGCCATGCTGCCAGGAATTATCGTGGTGCCGGTGGTGCCACCAACGCGATCCATGCACGGCATGCGACCAGGCCAGCCTCTGCGCTGCTCCCTCTGAGATTGTGAGTGTTATGAACTGGCAGAATATGCCCTATACCCTGCTACTACTGGTTGTTTTCTTCATCGCCCTGTTGCTTGCCGGTAGGGCCTGGCGCTATCGTGTCGCCCGGGGCGCAAAGCCATTCGCTATGCTCATGCTGGCGCTGGCGGTGTGGAGTGGCTGCTATGCCCTCAGCCTCATTAGTGAGCCGCTCCCGGTCAAGGTCTTCTGGTTAAACTGGACCTACCTGGGGATTGTTACGATACCAACAAGCTGGTTGCTGCTGGCGTTACAGTATAGTGGGTATGACGGCTGGCTTACGCGGCGCAGACTGCTCATGCTGGCGCTGGTTCCCCTACTGACTCTGCTGGTTATCTGGACCAACGCATTCCACGAACTGTTTCGGGACAATGTAGTGATCAACGATCTGGGTATATTAACCGCGACCAAAGAGCCGGCCTTCTGGCTGCATACGGCTTACTCGTATGTGCTGCTGCTGTTAGGGACGTTTTTTCTGGTACGGGAAGCCTTGCGGTTACGCCATCTCTACCGGGGCCAGGCCAGCATGATGCTGATTGGCGCACTGGTTCCCTGGTTTGGGAATGTGCTCTCGATCTTCGATATCATTCCCCTGCCCGATCTCGATCTGACACCGTTTGCCTTTTTGCTAACCGGGGGGGTGATCTCCTGGTGCCTCTTTCGCTACCGCTTGCTGGATATCGTTCCCGTGGCGCGCGATACGATTATTGAGAGCATGGATGATGGTGTTATGGTGCTGGATGCGCAGAACCGGGTTGTGGATATTAACCCCGCCGCCTGCGCTTTTATCGGGTATACGGCGCGTGAAGTTGTGGGCCAACTCGTCCGCCAGGCGCTGTCGTGCTACCCCGAACTGATTGAGCGCTACCACGATGTCACCGCAATCCGGGACGAAATCGTGATCTACAACAGTGGTCAGCAGCAGTCCTTCGACCTGCGTATCTCACCGCTGCATGACCGGGCGGGGCGCTACACTGGTCGGCTGATTGTGCTGCGCAATATTACCCGACTGACCGAGGCGACGCGCGAACTCTACCAGGCGAAGGAGGCGGCCGAGGCGGCCAACCGCGCCAAGAGTGCGTTCATTCGCAACATGAGTCACGAACTACGCACGCCGCTGACGGCGATCATTGGCTACAACGATTTGATTCGCTTTCAGGCCGAGCAGTTGGAACTGGCGAATATTCTCTCCGATGCCGAGCGCATTCGCGTTGCCAGTGCCAATTTGCTGGGGTTGATCAATGGCCTGCTGGATCTCTCCCGGATCGAGGCGGGCAAGGTTGAGATTATCCCGGAAACCTTTGACTTGGCAGAACTCCTCGATGAGGTTGCTACAACCGTTGAGCCGCTGGCCCTTCAGAACGAGAATAAGCTCCGGATTACCGCGACTGAGGATCTGGGCGTACTCTACACCGACCGGGCGAAACTGCGGCAGATCTTGATCAACCTGCTGCATAATGCGGCCAAGTTCACCAACCAGGGGCAGATCGAACTGGCGGCGCAGCGAACGGTCATGCAGGGCCAGGATTTGATCAGTTTGCGGATTAGCGATACCGGGATCGGCATTGAGCCGGAACAGATGCGCAACCTGTTTCAGGTATTTACCCAGGGGGATGCGACGATTTCCCGGGCGTACGGCGGTACCGGGTTGGGGCTGGCGTTGAGCCGCCACTTCTGCCAGATGCTGGGTGGCACGATAGAAGTTGCGAGTCAGCCAGGGAGCGGCTCAACGTTTACCGTTACACTGCCCGCCGAGGTTGCAGTTCCGGCCGGCAGTTCCAATGGTGAGGAGAGCATGCTGGCAAGCCGAACGGCCGGGAACAGCGTATAAGCCCCGCTTATGCCTGGGTCTGCAAGAGCGCCAGCATCATCACCGTGGCCCAGGGCAGCACTTTGAATTCCCCCTGTGCCAGGGCTTCCGCAACCTCGGCCCGGCTGAGGCAGAGGATCTCTTGCTCCTCCAGATCATCGGCGGCCGGTTGGCGTATGCGCCGCGCTCCCTGTGCCAGGAAGAGATGCGCCGTCCCCGATCCACGATTGCCATCTACCGGGTAAGACCCCAGGTTGGTCCATCGGTCTGCGGTGTAGCCGGTCTCCTCCAGCACTTCCCGCTGCGCCGTTGCCAGCGGTTCCTCGCCCGGCTCCAGATAGCCGCCCACGGGTGCCAGCGAAGTTCCGGCGATGGCATATTTGGTCTGGCGAAAACAGAGAAATGTCCCCTCCTCGGTGATCACGGCGACATTCACAAAATCCGGTGTGATCACCCACTCCCAACCGGAAATGACCTCTCCGTTCGGCAGTTCGACCGTATGTTCCTCAACGGTTAGATATTTTGTCCGACTCAGCACGACTGCGCGTGACAGGGTCTTCCACGCCTGCATTCGGTTCTTCCTCCTCCTGGTATGTTCTGATTTACAGCAGTTACGCAGTGCTCGATTAAACTGGGCGTTTCACCAGATGAAACACAGACCGCCTGTGGCAGCATGGTACGCTTTTTATCTTCTTCATAAAAATTTTGCACTCTGTGCAAAATTTTTATGAAAAAGAATAGAATCTTCCGCCCTGCCGGAGGCGAATCGGGCTGGTTGTCCAGGCTAATGCCTGGTTTGGAACCGACCGCGTAACTCGTGTGATTTACAGCAGTTACGCGGTGAATGTGCAAACCGGGCGTTTGACCCGATGAAACCCAACTCGCCTGCGGCAGCATGGTACTTGTTTTTTCTTTTTCACAAAAACATTCACATTGTGAATGTTTTTGTGAAAAAGATCGAGCATCTGCCAGCCGGGCGGAGCGCAATACCCCGCCGCATGGAGAACCGGGTATTTCCTCTGGCTAACCATCACCGATCCAGCGCCGCAGCTTCACCAGCACTGTGTGAGATGGTACATGTAGGCGGCTGGCGCAGCGTTTGATAGACGACACAGTAGCGCTCGGTCAGCCGGAGCAGCGTCTGGAGTTGCTCAGTGTCGGCGCTGGTATCCAGGTCAAAATGGAGCCGGATCGCTTTCAGGCCCACGGATGCATCGCTAGAAACGCCCAGCGTGCCCCGAAAATCCAGATCGCCTTCGGCGGTAACGGTCCCCCCCCGAACATCAATACCCAGGGCGGTTGCCACGGCGCGCAACGTAACTCCGGCGCATGCAACGAGGGCTTCAAGGAGCATATCGCCGGAACAGGCGGCCAGCCCATCCCCGCCGGTTGCCGGGTGTAGTCCAGCTTCAACCAGCGCCTTGCCCGTTGTAACGCTACACGTCACCCCTTCACCCAGATGTCCCTGTGTGCGTAGTGTCACCAGCGCAGCGGCCGGCTCTGCGCGATACTGCGCTTTCAGCGGTGCCTGCATTGCCCGAAGCTCTTCGGCATTCATCGCCTGTCCCTTTCTCTAGGATACCTTTCCTGTGCAGCACCAGCATACCACAAACCTTGCCTTTCGTCCCGGCATCGCGTACTATGTGACGCCAGCAACAGATGACAGGAGTTACGCGGTGCGGGTCCAAACGGGACGTTTCACCCGATGGAAGCCCGATGCGCCTGCGGCAGCATGGTATGTTTTTGCCTTTTTCACAAAAAATTCACAACGTGGATTTTTTTGGGAAAAAGATAGAGTCTTCCGCCCTGCCGGAGGCGATTCGGGGCGTTTATCCAGATGAACATCTGATTGGGAACCGACCGCGTAAGTCGTGTAGATGATGCAAGTAAACCGGTTTTATTTCCCGGAGGAATGCCGTGGCAACTGACCAACTCGGCCCCGATAGCGCGTCCCAACCGCGTAATGTTCAGCGACGATCAAAACGAAACCGCCTTTTGCACCGCTGGCCCGCGAAACTGGCCCGCTTTGCACGCTGGTTCCTGGTTATCCTGTTCCTGGCCTGGGTATTCTGGGTAACGCTCCCGAATCTGGTGAATTTTCTGGTGACGCCCGGGACACCAGGCCTGTTTATCCTCCTCTTCCTCTTTATCGAAGTAATCCTGGTCGTATTTCTGAGCGGCGCGGCCTATCTCTTCTACCGCTTTACCACCCGCACCCGCGTCACCTGGATGCGGCCAGGCGCGACGCAGGTCAGTTTTGCCGACTATCGCGGTAATCCCACAGTCCTGGCCGCCGCACGTCATCTGGTTACGCTGCTCAAAACCGCGCGGACTGCACCACCGGGCGTGCTCCCTGGCGGCGTCCTGTTGCGCGGAGTCCCTGGTAGTGGGCGGCGCTACCTCGCCAGGGCGGTTGCAACCGAAGCCAGACTCCCGCTGGGCTATCTCAGCCTGGCACCATTGAGTAAGGCGCGATTGGGGCGGTTCAAGATCATGCTGTTCTATCGGCGGGCGCGCAAACTGGCCCGCGAGCATGGTGCCTGTATCGTTTTTCTCGATGGACTTGATCTGCTGGTCGGTGAGACCGACATCCTGAGTGAACTGCTGTTCCAACTGGATCTGACCAATCACACCGGTAGTTTTTGGGATAAACTGCTCTATCGGACGGGATTTGTTCGCCCCCTGCGCAACCCGCCGCCCGTTGTCACCCTTGCTGCCGTTACGCCCGCTACACCCCTTCCCCCAGCCTTACACCATCCGGGACGCTTCACCCAGACAATTGCCATCGGTCTGCCGGATACCGCTGGTCGCCGGGAGATCCTGACCGGCTATCTGGATCAGCACGCGCATGCGCCGCTGCCGCTTGAGCGCATGCTGGCCCAGACGAGCAACTATACTCCGCTGGCTCTCCGGCAGATGGTTGCGGCGGCAGCGCTGCATGCGCGTGCTGCCGGGCGGTCGGCGCTGACCTATGCGGACTTTTCGCTTGCTGGCGTAACCGGTGCCGGGGGACAGGAAGAGCCGGCGGACAGATTGTCCTACGCGGAACGGCGACGGTTGGCGTATTACGTGGCGGGACGGGCCTATGCGCAACGCAAGCTGATGCCGGCGGAATGTGAGCGTCGGTTGACACGGGTACATCTCCAGTTGAATACAGCGGCACCCGAGCCAGGACACGCCGACCAGACCGTGACGCGAGAGGAACTGCTGACCGCAGTCCAGATCCGACTGGCGGGACGGGCGACGGAAGAGGAGTTGCTGGGCACAGCGACAGGCGTGGCGCAGGCGGATCTGCGGCAGGCCACCCTGATGACGGCAAGCCTGGTCGGGGCGTGGGGAATGGATCAGCGGCGGGGCGCATACCTGCCCGATGGAGCGATTGGGGGGGATCTGCTGCTGCACGATCACGACTTGCGAGAGCGGGTCGAGGCGATCTTGCAGGAACAGTATCGGCAGGTGCGCCGGTTGATTGCCGACAATGGTCGGGCGGTGATGCTGCTGGCCGAAGCGCTTCTTCTGTGTAACGAGTTGATCGATGCCGATATCGATGCAATTCTGGAGCAGGCCGCGGTACCGCAGCCGTTGGTTCCAGTTGCCGGGGAGCCGTAACGGCTGCTGTCGTGGGGAGATGGGTCAATGTTTCTGAAGATGGTATACTTGGGGTAACAGTGAACAGGATTATCCCATAGCGCTGATGCCATATCTTCACCGCATCTGCTCGAAATCAACCTTCCGGCATCTGGTTTTACAACGATGGAGATTGTACGATGATATCCCTTCCACCGCGACCAATTCCCGCATCATACTGGGTGCGACCAGGACAACTGCTGGCCGGCGAGTATCCCGGCACCCGTGACGACGCGCAGACCCGGCATCGTGTTCAACGACTGCTGGAAGCCGGGGTGAGCTTTTTTCTCGACCTGACCGAGGTTGGCGAGGCGCACCTCAAACCCTACTATCCGTTTGTGCAGTTTGAAGCCATGCGCCACAACCGCCAGGTGCAATATTTACGCATGCCGCTGCGGGATATGGATGTCACCACGCCTACGCGGATGACGCGCATCCTGGACACAATTGATGGCGCGCTGGCGGCCGGGCATGTGCTGTATGTTCACTGCTGGGGCGGAACTGGTCGTACCGGGACGGTCATCGGCTCCTATCTGGTGCGCCACGGGCTGGATAGCGCAGCCGCACAGCAGCAGGTTGCGCACCTGCGACATCGAGCACTGGACAATGGTCAGCACGCAGCAGCCACCGGGGAGCAGCAACAACCGTTGCAAAAGTGATGGAGTAGCAATGCTGCCGCAGGCGAAGCTGGCTTCCATCGGGTCAAACGTCCGGTTTG
>DAOTVB010000181.1:0-6989 GCA_034436755.1 Chloroflexaceae bacterium
ATGAGCCGGGTTGATCTGCATGTCGCTTCCTCCTGAGGTTTCAAACTTGACAGGTCTGTGGAGACCTGTCAAGTTTCTCTCCGCGAAGTGCAACTCCTCACATTACTGTGTGTTTCCCCATCTATCAGCGGTCAGCCATCACCTGCTCGCTCACCGCCAACTGCTCGGCAAAGCGGGCCACCAGCGGCTCGCGGTCGCGGGTGAAGACAAAACGCACGGTGTGGGGTTGCTGGCGCGCATTCCGGTAATGCACTTCCAGGACCAGCAGCAGCGTCCGCCGGTGCAGCGCCACCGAGGTGATGCGCTCCCGTTCCAGGTTCCAGGCACGCAGCTTGAACCAGCGGGAGTAGGTAAACGCCAGCGTATCGGCGGCCAGCACCAGGTAGCCACGTCGCCCGCTCATCTGCCGGATGTTCTGTGCCCGGCAGCGCGCGACAAGCCGGGGCGTTTGTTCCCCTAACAGCGCGGCATGCTCCGGGGGCAACCGGTCAGGTTGCTGCACCTTGTGGGCAACGGCTTTGAGCCGCGCCAGAATTGCCCCGGCCGTAAACCAGGACCAGCGCAGCAGCAGCGGCACAAAGATGACGATAACCACCAGCAGCGTGACCGAGATAACATTGGCCGCCAGCGGGAACAGTAGCGCCAGAACCACCACTACCGCGACCAGCAGATCCTCCAGCAGGCTGATCACAATATTGGAGAGATTCTCCGCCGGACTGGTGATGTTGACCGCCGTGCGCGTGCCGGTCTTGCCGCCGTGCGAGATCAGCGCCACCCCGCCGGCAATAACCGCCGCCACGATGCCGGTTCCCGGATCGACGCCCACCATCCCCGCCGTGGCATCCAGCACCTCGGCCTCGATTCCGGTCAGGCTGGCGGTTGCAATGAGCACCGCGCCAACCGGACGAATAAAGGTATGAATGATATCCCACAGGTTATCGACAAACTGAATTTTGTCGGCGAAGAATTCCAGAATATAGAAAATCCCCGCAACAATCAGCATTGGAAGCGAGGCAAAAACATCCAGGCCCGGCGGCGCATCCGGCACCCAGCCGAACCGCATGCTCAGGCCAACGACGAGGATTGTGAGATAGAGATTAATCCCTGAGGAGAGGGCCAGCGGCAGCACCGACCGCAACGCCTGAAATGCCTCCATTGCGTATGCTCCATGTTCTGTTTCTGTGTCGGGTACCTGATGAAGTTTGAAATATTAATCCGGACATTGCTCCCGGCGTCCCGGCTTATAAACTTTGAGATTTTAATCCGAATATTCACTGTTCTGGAGTCCCGGCTTCAGCCGGATCAGGCTTGTCTGGTAGGATGTGACTACCGAGGCAGGCATCCCACCGGCTGAAGCCGGGACCGCAAACGTTCGGGCCGTGTGCATGCCATCCGACCACACTCCATATCCGGACTAGTTTCTCAACGTTCATCAGATATTATACCGTGATAACGAACGAGGCCCGGGAGCATCCCGCGCCTCATTCGACTTTAAACGCTACCGTCAATTGTCCTACCGCTGAATCTGCTCACCCGTGTAGGGATCATACTGCCACTCGCCAGTCGGATCTTGCTGCTGGTTGGGCAGTTGCTGCGGCGGCTGCGGGTTGGAGAAGGTTGTTCTGGCCTCAGGCATCACAATCCAGAGGATTACATAGATCAGCGGACTGACACCGCTCAGTACTGCCAGCACAAAAACCAGGCGGACGATGGTGCTATCGATGTTAAAGTAGTGCGCCAGACCGCCACAAACCCCGGCAATCATCCTATCGTTCCGTGAACGCAGTAAGCGATCCTGCATGATTCGGCTCCTTTCCTATGCATATTGTCAAGTTATGTATTGTTCTGTTTCGCCAATGGGACGTTGGCACCATGCCCAATGTTGCAAATCCCGTTCCACGGTAACTTCACCCCGGCTTCACAGCTTCTTCACACCGCGCCGCTATAGTGTAAAGCGAACGAGATAGCCGTTCACCCATAAATCACACAAGGAGAAAACTCACATGAAACGCACACTTCTACGCTACGGCATGGTCCTGCTGGTCGGGATCGCCTTTGTCGGCGGACTATTCTGGAGCTTGCCAGACATAACCCAGGCGGCCATCGAACCACCCGAACCAGTGCAGATGCAGGCTCCGGGCGAAGGAGACCCATCTGATCCGGCGGGTCCGGCGGAACGCCAATCGAAGCGACTGGTTCGCGGGCTGATCGGGGCGACGGCCGAGGTAACTGGACTGGAAGCGGGTGAAGTGCTCGATGGTCTGCGCGCCGGTCAGAGCCTGGCGGACATTGCCACGGCGCAGGGACAGAGCGGCGATGCGGTGGTACAGGCCGCCGTTGACAAGGTACAGCCGCGGTTGGACCGCGCGGTTGCGGCCGGCCGGTTCAGCCAGGAACGCGCCGATCAACTGCTTGATCAGATGACGGCGACGGCAACCGATCTGGTGAATGATGCCACGCTGGGTGAACAGATCGAGCAGCGCCAGACAGAGCACCTGGAGCGCGACACCCGCCGCAACCTCATTCGCACCACCGCCGACATTACCGGGCTGCCGGTCAGCACGGTTGCGGAGCGGGTACGCAACGGCGAGAGCCTGACCGCGATTGCTGAGGCGGAAGGCCAGAGTGGTGACGCGATTGTGCAGGCCGCCGTTGACGAATACCGTGATATCGTCACCCGCCTGGTGGACGAGACGCGCTAACCTGCTACAATGAGCTTCCGGGAAGCTTCGAGCTTCCCGGAAGCTCATTGTAAGGACAATGCCCATGGCACAGCGCATACTCATTGTCGATGATGAACGCAAAATCGTGCAGGGTCTGGTGGCCTACTTCCAGCAGGCCGGGTTTGAAACCCTGGCGGCCTACGACGGACGTAGCGCGCTGGACCTGGCCCGCCGGGAACAGCCGGACCTGATCCTACTCGATCTGATGCTGCCGGAGATCGACGGCCTGGATGTCTGCCGGCAGATCCGGCGCGACTCGGCGGTTCCGATTATTATGTTAACGGCCCGGGTCGAAGAAACCGATACGCTGATCGGGTTGGAGCTGGGCGCGGATGACTATATCACCAAACCCTTTAGCCCCCGCGAAGTAGTTGCTCGCGCCCGCGCTGTGTTGCGGCGGACCAGCGGCACTCTCGCCGCGCCAACCAGCCTGCGGAGCGGCCCGGTGCTGGTAGACCTGGACCGGCGGCAGGTGACGGTCAATGATCACCCGGTCGAGTTGACGCCGACCGAGTTCGCGCTGCTGACGGCGCTGATGCGTAACGCCGGCCGTCCACTCACCCGCGCCCAGTTGCTCGACGCGGCCCAGGGAGACGCCTTCGAGGGGTATGAGCGGACGATTGACGCGCACATCAAAAACCTGCGCCGCAAGATCGAAGCGGACCCGGCCAACCCCGGCTCGATCCTGACGGTGTTTGGCGTGGGGTATAAATTTCGGGATGACCGATGAAGACCCTGCGCCGACGGCTGGTGCTGACCCATACGCTGGTGGCGCTGCTGGCGGTGCTGCTGGTGGCACTGCTGGCCAGCGGCCTGATCCTGCGCGCCTACCGTGAGCTAATCCGCCAGCAGAACCGCAATATTCAGAACCGCCTCAGTATGGAACTGATCGATTACTACCGCCAGAATCGCGGCTGGGCCGATGTCGATCAGGTGCTGGCCGAAGGTCTCGCCGAGCGTACGTTGCTGGAAGCGCGCCGGGTTGTGCTGGCTGATCGCCGGGGGCAGGTACTCTTTGACAGCGCCGGTATCCTCGCAGGCCGCCAGTTGCCGTTGCGCCTGCGGAATCTGGGGATGCCACTGCAGGCGCTCCCGCGTCCCCCCGACGGAGCCCGTCCACCGCTGCCGGTAGGCTACCTGGCCGTGCTGCCCGATCTCGGGGGCGAAAGCGATGCCTTTACCCGGAGCATTATGCGGATGGTGCTGCTGGGGAGTGGAATTGCCGGCGGCGTTGCCTTCATTGTGGCCCTGCTGATCGCGCGCCGGGTTACGCGTCCGCTGCGCCGACTCATCCGCGCGGCGCAACGGCTGGCAACCGGGGCGCGGCATGAGCCGCTGCCGATCCCGACAGAGGTGGAACTGGCCGAGCTTTCGCGGGCCTTTAACAGCATGGCCGCCGATCTGGCCCGCCAGGAAGATCTGCGCCGCCAGTTTGTCGCCGATGTCGCGCATGAACTGCGCACGCCGCTGAGTGTGCTGCGGCTGCAGGCCGAGGGGCTGGAGGATGGCGTCGAGGAGCCCACCCCGGCGCTGTTTGCCTCCCTCCGCGAAGAAGTTGACCTGTTAACACGCCTGGTCGAGGATCTGCGGCTGCTCTCACTGGCCGATGCCGGGATGCTGACCTTTGCCGGCGAGTCCCTGGATGCCTGTGCCATGCTGGAGCGCACCGTTGCCGTGGCGGCGCCCCGTGCGCGGCAGCAGGGCATTACCCTGCATGTCGCCTGTCCCGAAGCGCATCCGCACTTGCTGGCCGATCCACAGCGCCTGCTGCAGATCCTGGGCAATCTGCTGGAGAACGCGCTGCGTTACACCCCCCGCAACGGCAGCGTCACCCTGCGCGCATTCCCGGCGGGACAGAATGGCACCGCTCCCGGTGAACATGTCGTGATCGAGGTCGCCGATACCGGGCCGGGCATCGCGGCGGAAGATCTGCCGCACATCTTCGACCGCTTCTACCGCACTGACCGGGCCCGCGCCCGCGAGACCGGCGGCAGCGGCCTGGGACTGGCGATTGTGCAGCGCCTGGTGGAGGCACAGAACGGGCAGGTCAGCGTCAGCAGCACGCCCGGCAAAGGCACAATATTTCGCATCCAGTTGCCGGCGGCGACGGACGTTGCGGTGGCGCAGTAACTGACGCCACTGCTTAACACAGGCTTAACAGACTCCCTCTACACTGGCGTGTGCCGGCAACGCATGGACAGTTTCTCCAACACATCCAGTCTGTGCTCCTCACCTTGAAACCGTTCCGCTGCATTGCCTGGCACGGAAAAAGGAACAGTCAACGAGGTGATGTGTGAACTACAAGCAACCTGGCTCCGTTTTGCCATGGAAACGTATCTGGCCGCAGGTTGTCCTGCTACTGGTTCTGACCACCGCACTTGCGGCCTGCACGGGTGCGCCCGCTGAGGAGCCGTCGCCTACCAGTATGCCCGCGACAACGCCTGAAGCAACGACGCCTGAAGCGACGACGGAGGCTGCTACCTCTGAGAGCGACACGGGCAGCGTATTATCCGAACCGTTTCTGCAACTCCCGACCGCTGACACAGTGCGCGTCGTCTGGTTTACCGATTTTGCGGGCAGTGAACATACACTGACCTACACCCCGAACGGCGAGCCGGTTACGGTGACGGCAACAACAGCGAAGATGAGCCGCATGTACGAAGATGGCGACTCCACCCTGGCCGACCAGACCTACAGCGAACTGACTGAGCGGGATGTCTGGCGGCACGAGGCAGTTGCCACGGACTTGCAACCGGATCAGCGGGTGCCCTACACGGTTGCCAGCACCACCGACGCCGGCGATACCCTGGCCAGCGCCGAATACAGCCTGCAACCGCTGCCCACCCCCGGCACAGAGATGCAGATCCTGCTGACCTCCGACCAGCAGAATCGGCAGATGTCGGCGGCCAACTTCCAGAAGGTCATCGAGACGGTGGGCATGGTTGATGCGGTCTTTTTTGCCGGGGATATGGTGGACTATCCCCACCGGGCTTCGGAGTGGTTTGACCGCTTCGACGCGGCGTGGCTGGAGGAACCCGGCGAAGCGGGGCAACCGGCGTACCCGGCCACCCGCCCGGCGTTCTTCCCGGCATTCCAGGGAACTTACCAGGATCTCTTCCCGGAGTTTCCCTACACGGGTGGGGCAGTTTTGCAACACGCGCCGCTCTTCGGCGCTATCGGCAACCATGAGTCACCGGGGCGCTGGCGACCGGAGGAGCATACGATCAACCAGATGGACAACGATCCGCAGCCGCGCTGGTATGCCGCAAAGCGCTATGAGGAACAACAAGAGGAGATTAACCCCGAGGGCGACCCGGCGGTGCGCGAGCAGTGGATCCGCGATAACTCCTACGAGTTTACGGCCTACCGCGAGATCTGGAACCACCCCGAAGATGGGCCACGCGGCGAAGAATATTATGCCTACCAGATTGGCGATGTCTTCCTGATCTCGATGAATGTCTCGCGGGTCTGGCGCACCTGGGATGTCAGCCCGGAGTCACGCAGCAAGTTTACTGAGAATGTGGAGATGCTCAACAACCCGGACGAGTGGGGCTTCGGGGATATGTGGTTCGAGACGTTTGATGCCGGTTCGGAACAGTACGCATGGCTGGTTGATGTTCTGGAGAGCGAGGCGTTCCAGAATGCGCGCTACCAGGTGGTGATGGCGCACCAGAGCACCTTTGGCCTGGGCGACAATGTGATCCCCGCGCTGGCGAATCGCACTGTGACGATTACCTATGATGACAATGGCGAGGAGGCCAGCACGACGCTGGTCTGGCCGGTGGATCAGGATCGCTGGGAGCGTGACGTTGAACCGCTGCTCGACCGGATCACCGCAATACGCTACGACTACCCGATTGCCGACGATGTCTGGAAGAACGATATCGAGCCGCTGCTGCTTGAGCATGGCGTCGATCTGGTGCTCAATGGGCATTCGCATCTCTGGAATCGGTCGGTGGTTGATGGGATGCACTACCTGGAAACGTCGAACGTGGGCAATACCTTCGGCGCATACTACAGCGATGACGCGGGCACTATCGCCGAGCGCGCCGCCTGGGCCGCCAGCTTCTGGGATGAACTGGACGCGCCCGACTCCCGCTGGGATGCGGCCGACTATCCGAGCACAGGTGATCTGCATGGCCGCGCGCCGATCTTCCCGACCGAGTTCAACCCGATGGCGGAGCTTGACCCGCTGGAGGAGAACAACCGCCCGCTGCCGTTTGTGAGCAGCAATAATCTGACGGTGTTTTCTATCCTCGACACGGC
>DAOTVB010000182.1:0-3899 GCA_034436755.1 Chloroflexaceae bacterium
GTAGGGACGCGCGTCTGCTCGTCCTCATCCCATCCTGCTGCGGTCCTACCCTTCTTAGCTGCTGGATGCTGAATCAGGCACGGGGCGGGATACCATCCTGGTATCCCGCCCCGTGCCTGCTTAGAAAGCTTATCTACACTATCGGCAGCGCTGCGAATGCCTTGATGCCGTCGCGGTGCGCCCATCGAGCAGCCAGACCAGATTCCCGCCATTAAAGTCTACCGTAAAGGCAGCCACCTGGCGGCCCGGCGCAAACATCTCCGGCTGCCCCCGGTCATCTCCATCCGGATGGAACCGGTTGGCCGAACCAACCGGGATGGTTACGTTCGCCTCATTCGCGTTCAGATAGCCAAAGTGAGCGGTATAGCTGTTGCCGCGATGTTTCTCGACACACTCCAGCACCGGACGTACCGACTGGGCCGGCTCCGGTTCCGGCGTGGCCGTTGGCTCCGGTGTCGGCGTCTCGGTTGGTGCCGGCAGTGGATCTACATCCGTAATCAGCAGATCGATATCCGTTGCGCTGTTGGACAACGTGGCCGGTTCAGCATTAATCCAGACCCGGTCATTGCCGGACCACGCGCGTCCACCGCCGGACCACGCGCGTCCACCGCCGGACCACGCGCGGCCACCGCCAGACCACGCGCGGCCACCGCCAGACCACGCACGGCCACCGCCAGACCACGCACGGCCACCGCCAGACCACACCGCCAGCGTCTCGCCAGTCTCCGGGTCGATCAGGCGGAACTCGCCGGTCTCCTCGTCCCACTCGGTGTAGCCCCAGTAGTGAACCTCATCACGACCGTCGTCAAACACCTGCAGGTCCAGGGCAATATCCATGCCGGCATTGGCCGCGCCGGTCTCGGCACTAAACACGGCCGCATCGGCATCAACCAGGCCCGCGCCCTGCTCCCAGGGGCTGTAGGCGGGGTCGCCGGTCGCCGGGTCGATGGCGGGGCGCGCGGTTGCCATCAACTGGTACTTCACCTCGTCATTGGTCAGGTCGGGGTTGGCCTGGAGCATCAGCGCCACAATCCCGCTGACCTCGGCGGCGGCCATCGAGGTGCCGCTAAGCTGGTAGTAGGTATGTTTTTTGTCGGGCCGGTCAATGCCATAGTCAACAGCGGCCTCTTCATAGCGCGCCTCGGCGGGAGCATCACCACTGTCGATCCAGGTATCGATCAGGTCCGCCAGGGTTGAGCCGTCCGGGATCGGCGCGATGGTCCGGGTTGCCGGGACCAGCACATCCGGCTTGATAAAGGCCGACTCGGTCGGGCCACGGCTGGAGTAGTTCGCCAGTTCATCTTCGCCGCTCTCAGTGTAGCGCCCGCTGCGGATTGCGCCCACCGTGATCACGTAGGGCACATTGCCGGGCACGGTAATCGTCGCGGCTTCCGGCCCCTGGTTGCCCGCCGCCGCCACCACCACAATCCCGGCCTGCCACGCCTGCATCACCGCCTGGTTTAGCGGGTCGGCCCAGTAGGGCCCCGTAACTGGCGCATACAGCGACAGGTTGAGCACCCGCACGTTGTAGCGATCCTTATTCTCGACGATCCACTCAATCGCCTCGATCACGTCGCCATAGGTACCGGCCCCCTCATGATCGAGGGCGCGGGCGATCATCAGGTTGACCTCCGGGGCCACCCCGATAGGCGCGACATCGGTTGCGCCCGTTACCAGCGTCGCCTCGCGGTTGTCGGCAATCGTCGAGAGGACATGCGTGCCGTGACCATTGGTGTCGGCACTGTTATTCTTATTATTGTTGCCATTCGCTTTGGTGCGCGGCGTAAAATCGCGGTAGATAAAGCAGCGCCCATCGTTCTCGGCAAAGAGCGTGTCCCTGTCGCCGTCTTTCCAGGCGCTGGCACGCTGAAACTTCATAAAGCCCGAGTCGATCACCGCCACGGTGACACCGCGCCCCCGCAACGGGTGGCTCTCGGTCGCATCCGTGACCGTCACACTCCCATCAACACAGGCAGTCTGGCGGGTCGTAACCTGCATCTGGTGCAGTTGATCCGCACCGGTCGCTGCGGACGGGTAGAGATAGTTATCCCCGGTGTCAGTTTCGTTTTGATCCTGCGTGTCGTTCTTGTCCTTGTCCTTCTTCTTCTTAGCAATCTCCACTGCTGCATCAATATTGATAACAACATTCGGGTTGGACTGAAGCTGCGCCAGGGCAGTTGCATCCAGCATAGCCGAAACCCCATTAATGATCGACAGATGCCGCGTAACTTCCCCACCCGCCTGTTCGACGGCGGCGGCCGCAGCCGCGGCGTCGGGAGCCTGAACAATATAGGCGGCTTCAGCCGCACTAGACGATGCGTTCGGATGGCCGGGCAACACCACCATACTACCGATCAGAGCAGACAGAAGTAGCGCGATGGCGACGAGCATGGACTGGTGATAGCGACCGGATAGCTTCATCAGAAAACTCCTCTCGTTATACTGGTATGTAGTAGTCGTACAATTCTGATAAGCAAACAGCCAGAATAAGGTAAACAGCCGGCTTTACGCTATATCAATCCTAAATTGGTTGTAAACTTCTCAATGTCTTGTCTGGCATTAGGAAGCGTTTGAGCAAAGGTCAGAGTTTACAACTCAGTTAGGACTGCTATATTGAAACCTCCTTTCGCATCTTGCTACTCTCCGGCTAACGCTCATATCAGGCTAACGATCAGAAGGTATTGCAATCCATGTACCACTACGGAATGTCATAGGTGCCGAATATGATAAATTTTCTGAAACATATTTTACTATACAAGTTAATACTATACCAGAGGCGCATTTTTTTATTAAAAACCTTTGAATAACTTAAAGAATAAATCCAGTAACCAGTATACATAAGATTATAAGCAGAAAACAGCGCATGCGCAATGATAAATTGCCAATCTTGCAAAAATTCTATACGAAGATGAACATTATGTCACCTAAAGTACCGCTAGCCTGGTCAGGAACAGCGTACGCCAGGGCGCACCGACGCCAAATATATCGCTCGCTGACGCCCTGGCGTTCTTATACCGATCGGTTGTCATAGCCACAGAGGACACCGAGGATGCAGAGGTATTGAATGGGTGTTTTGCCGAAAAACTGATATTAGATCCTGCCTGAAAAGTGTGTGGAGTAGGCGAAGTTCCCTTTCGGGTCAGTGACCGCGTACGTCCTGTAAACAACCCGCCGCACGCCGGCACAATGCCGGTGCGCGGCGGGTTGCAGGATGCGCTATAGATTATGCACCTATGGAACTACCGGCGTAGCGGTTGGTACCACCGCTGTCGCCGTTGCCGTTGCCGGTAGCGGTGTGCCGGTTGGTGTCGGCTTGCTGCCATTCACCTGCACCGAAATAACCGCTGACTCCGCCGAGCGGCCGCCCGCACTGGCCCGCGCCTGATTCGTCAGTGTGCCGAAAGGGGTAGCGGCACGTACGCGCACCTGAATGGTCACGATTGCCGGTGCGGCATCCTGGACTGCCAGGGAGCATGTGACCGTCTGCCCAGTAGAACAGGAGCCATTAGTTGCACTGACGCGCACAACCTCCAGGTTGCTGTCAAGCACATCCTCTAACGTCACCGCAACCGGAACGGTGTCGGACGTGAAGAGCGAGATGCTATACCGGAACTCCTCCCCCGGATCGACTGTTGCGACTGAGGCCAGTTTGACCACCCGGATCGGGCTACCGATCACTGGTACCCGGGTTAATGTTGGGATTACCGTTGGCGAGGGCGGCATGGGCGTCAAGGTTGGCGTCGCCGGCAATGGTGTAGGTGTGGCGGTAGGTGACAAAACCGGCGTATACGCCAGAATGGGCGTACTCGATGGCGGGAGCGGTGTGCCTGTGGGTGGTGGCGGTGGAGACGTCTGTTCGGCGGGGGGGGCTGCGGCTGGTTCCTGGGTTCCTGTCGGTG
>DAOTVB010000183.1:0-4578 GCA_034436755.1 Chloroflexaceae bacterium
GAAGGCGGCACGACGACACATGGAGGATGGCTATCGCTGGTGCGTCGAACGCACCCTACGGCGGTCTCCGGTGGTGATGATATCCGGGTTCCTACCAGCTATCGCTGGTGCGTCGAACGCACCCTACGGCTACGACACATGGAGGATTGCTATATACCCCAATCGTACCTACCATGCAGCCGTTCGTGTTCCTTCGTGTTCCTTCGTGTGCTTCGTGGTTGGTCTGATTGTTGCCGTTTGGAAGTCAAATTGGTATAACTCCTGTTAAATAAAGAGCTATCGCCTCAGTCGGGTAAAAAACAGAGAGCGACACATCACCGCGATGCGCCGCCCCAATCAAAATTGAGTACTGAACACTCAACACTCAACACTGTTAGAGATCCAGGCGCACCTTGGCACCGAAGCTCTTCTTCTCCTTCGCGGTGAAGTAGGTCGCGCAGGCCGCATCAAGCAGGTCCGGGTTGAGCGTGACCGTCTCCATATTATATTTGGCGATTGAGATCATCTGATCGATAATATCGCGGGGTTGGCACATCCGGAATGGACGTTCATCGGGCTTATACCACTTCTCGACCAGGTAATCGAGGCCGCGATCATCATAGGGAACTTTGCGTACCTTGCACATAATTCTCCAGATATCGCGCCACTGTGCCTCTGACGGGTCGATAATTTCAAACTTGAACTTGATACGCCGCAGCAGCGCATCGTCACCCAGGTCGGTCGGGTGGAGGTTGGTCGAGAACATAATAAGCTGGTCGAAGGGGATCTGGAGTTTCTTCCCCGTCACCGTGGAGAGATAGTCGTAACGCTTCTCCAGCGGCACAATCCAGCGGTTCAACAGGTCAAACACCCGCACCCGCTGACGACCAAAGTCATCAATCAGGAAAATGCCCCCGTTGGCCTTCATCTGGAACGGCGCTTCATAGATCTTCGAGGTCTCGTTGTAGGTCAGATCGAGCGCCTCCAGCGTGAGTTCACCGCCGGTCACCACCACGGGGCGGTTAATCCGCACCCAGCGATGATCATACTCCAGATCCTCAGGCAGTGGGGTCTTGGGCGGCTCGTGGACAATCGCATCATACATCTTGATGATCGACCCATCCGCCTCGATGGTCTGAGGAATAAAGATGGCGTCACCCATCAGGTGCGTAATCCGCTCGGCAATACTGGTCTTCCCATTGCCCGGATAGCCGTACAACATGACCGATGCGCCGGAGTTCACCGCCGGGCCGACCCAGTTCAAAATCGACTCTTCAATGATAAGATCCTCGAATGCCTCCCGGATGTTGCGGCGGGTGACAACCACATTCTTGATTGTCTGGGCCTTCACCGACTCGATCCAGGTGCGTAGCGGAACCGGGCAGGGACCGGCATACTGGGTCTTCATCAAAGCATCATTGGCCGCCTGCGCACCACGCGTGGTTAAAACATATTCGTAGTTAATATCGCCATACCCGCGCTGACCAACAATGTCGATCTGCTCCAGATTACGCAACTCGACAATGAGGGGCTCAACGATGCGATAGAACAGCGCGAGATCTTCGGCCATTTCTGCGCCGGTCGCTCGACCTTTGTTGTACAGCACGCGCAGAAACTGCTCGGTCAGAAAAGTTTTGTTCAGCCCGGTCTCTTCGATAGTTGTGGGTTTGGGCGGAATAAAACTATTCTGCAGGCGTGGGCGGGACTCATCTTCGGACGGCGGAGGATCACCCAGGGTACGCGCACTGCGTATATCAATACCCTCTCGCTGCGCCTCGGCGATACGCCGTTCGAGATCTTCTTTGTGGAATTGTAGGTGGAGCAGGGCATCCGCATCACCGGCTGCGGTCGCTTCTTTAATGCAGGCATAGAGCGCCCGCGCTACGGTATACTTGACGCCATCGACATACAGATGATGGAGATACTCATCGTCACGGACATAGCAGTCACGCGAGTGCGTGTTACACGCAAGCATCTCTTCATATGATTTCTGATCCAGAAGATAACGCATTGGCAAAAACCCCCAGGTCTTTATGTTAACTACGGCGTTGTGGAGTTGGCGCACCGGCAGCAGATACATTGCACTGTGCCGCAGCACCCTAAACAAGTATAGCTAATCTACTATAGAGACGCCTATAGCGCGTTAGTCCTGCCCATGCCCATGACTTTAAGCGGGGAATAAGCGTTGTTTGTAAGCCGTAGTCCGTAGCCCGTATCCCGTATCCTGTAGTCCGTAAGCCGTATCCCGTAAGCCGTATCCCGTAAGCCGTATCCCGTAGGCCGTGACCTGTAACCTGTAACCCATAACCCATAACCCATAACCCATAACCCGTAACCTGTTGCAGCCCGGTGCAAGATCCTGGTATGATTGAGTAGCGTAGACCTTATCCCTTAGTCCGTATCCCGTAATCCGTAGGCCGTAGGCCGGACGACACAAGGAGAGTCTGTTCATGAAATGGTTCTACCAGTATCTCAACTTCTATCCGATGCCGCTCTGGCTGGCAATGATGTTCGCCCCGCGTCACCCGCTGACTGAGCGGGCCAGCCGCTCCAGCACGATCTTTGGTCTTGCCGCGTTCCACTATGCCGTAACTTTTATGCTGGCGATGCGCCGCATGCAGCAGAATCCCGGCACGGGCAGCCTGACCTCGCTCGACGGCGTTCGGGGGATTCTGGGCACCCGCGAGGGAGCGCTGGGAGCCTGGGCGCATATGCTGGCGTTCGATCTCTTCGTGGGCGCGTGGATCTACCGCCAGTGCCGCCAACTGGATGCACCGGGATGGGTGCGTGTCCCGTCCCTCTTCGGCGCGCTGATGGCGGGGCCGTCCGGGTTGCTCTACTTTTTGCTCTGGCGAATATTCGTCGGCAAGTATGGCGAAGCGCTACCCAACAGCGAGGCGTGACGCTTAGGCATCTTCCGGGTTGAGCAGATAGTGCCACCAGTTGTTATAAACGCCGTCGGTCTGGCCCTCGGTGCGCGGCAGATGCTCCAGCCACCAGAGATGGTGCGCGCGCATATCGCCGTTGCCCCACTCGGTGCAGTTCATCGGGCGCGGGGGACCGCTCAGGTCGGGGAAGTTGTACCAGGTATCGGCGCGGCAGGGCACGGTGCGCCGATTGCCCCAGTCATAATCCGACTGGCTGTTGGGCGCAAAGTGAACATTGCCACACTCGGCCTGGCCAGGGACATCACGGTCAAAGCGGGTGAAGCGTGACCAGAGATTCCGCTTGCCGTGATGGTTGCGGTATACATGGCACATGATCGACTCGACACGGTGGCCGAAGTTCTCCAGCATGCAGCCGATGTCCCGCTCATAGTTAAAGCCCATAATCACAAAGCGCCGCCCGATATGATCGGTGTGCGGCACCGGCGGCGAATTACACCAGAACGCGCCCGCGCCGGCCATGGTGCTCTCGTAGTAACCGGCGTAGGGGAAGGCAAAGAGCCAGACCTCGTCAATCACGCGGCGCTCGATCTTTGCGATCAGGTCAAAGTCGGTCAGGAGCCGCCAGTAGTCCACATTATCGGGGGAGTGAAAGCCGCTGCCCCGTTGCCAGGCACGCAGATAACTCGCATCGTCGTAGCGGAAGCCATCCCGCTTGACCGGGTAGTCATCCACGACGATCCGCTCCACGATCTCATAGGAGGCCAGGCCACCGCTACACGCGCGCAGGTCGGTGATATACTTCCGGGCCAGTCCGTCCGGGTCATTCCAGCGCATATGCTGCGTGAGCGTCTGCCCCCCGACCGGTTCCAGCAACGGGTTATGAATGATCATGCTGACGCGCAGGTGGTAGGGCTCCAGCGCTGCCGCCGCGCGCCGCTGCTCTCCGGAGGCGGGTGATTCTTCGCTGTCACCAAAGATGTTGCGCAAGAAGCGATTGAGCATTCGCAGTTCCTATCAAGAACAGAGAACAAAGGAACAGAGAACAAAGCGTGCCTGCCGCATCCCTGGAGGAATGTTTCTGGACTTTGCCTGACACCGTACGATCTACGATACCACGGGGGGATGGGGGCGTCAAGGAAAGTTCAGACAGTAAAGCCGGAAAGCCACGCACACTTTCCGGCTCCCTGGCAGAGAGGAAAAGATTATCCGGCTAGCGTATTAATCAGTACCCAGGCGGGCTTAGAACGGAATCTCCTCATCCGTTTCTTCGGGTACTTCGTCCGTCTGGTTCTCCGGTTCCGGGATGTCGATATCGTCCTGCGGCATACCGTTCCCGTTCCCATTCCCATTCCCACCCGGTGCATCGAGGAACATAACCTCCTCCGCACGGACATATGTCCGGTAGCGGCGCTGTTTGGTCTCACGATCTTCCCAGGAGTCGTTGCGCAGGGTGCCGGTGATCAGCACCCGCCGTCCCTTCTGCAGATACTCGTTGCAGCGCTCCGCCAGCCGATCCCACGCCTCAACAGTGGTCCAGTCGGTGGCGTACTCGCGCGAACCATCGCTGTTGCGGCCGACGGTACGATTGGTGGCAATGCTGAGCCGGCAGATCGCCGAGCCGGTTGAGGTAAACCGCATTTCGGGGTCACGCCCCAGCCGACCGATCAGTTGTACGGAGTTGAGTGTGCCTTTGACTGTCTTCATTGTGTAC
>DAOTVB010000184.1:0-23202 GCA_034436755.1 Chloroflexaceae bacterium
CCTGCCCACAGCAAGCCAGACGGTCCGCGGCGGTGGGTGCCGATTCGGAACAGCCGTGCCGTGGGGCTGTGGACAGCTCACGGCAGGCGTGAATCGGGGTGGCGGACGCCCGCCCACCTGCCCGCCATGTGTCAAGCGTTTCGTGCGCATGCAGACCCAAACTGGAGGAACAAGCGACCAATTTGGTGTCTTGACAAAGGGGTCCACTATAGATTGAAGTAGTGGTACGACGGAAGACTGAAGGTCCGGCAGGCGCACCGGGCGAACCCCCGATGGTAGGACCACGCGCCGCCGCGCCAGACGAACGCCCCACCATCCTCGGTTTCGCGGGCCGTGCCATCGCTCGCTTCATAATTGTCCATCCAGGGCGTGGCGGTCCACTCAAAGACATTCCCGCTCATATCCAGCGCCCCGCAGGGGCCGGCTCCATCCGGGTAGCAGCCCACCGGCGTGGTCGCTCCGATGCCGCTCTCGGCGGTATTAGCCCGGTTTGCATCCCAGTCATTCCCCCAGGGGTAGATCCGTCCATCACTCCCACGCGCGGCCTGCTCCCACTCGGCCTCACTCGGCAGGCGCACGTCATAGCCCAGGTGGTCCGACAGCCAGCGGCAAAAGGCGTTGGCCTCGTACCAGGTGATGCCTACCACCGGCTGGTTCGCGCCATTGAAACGCTGGTCATTCCAGAAACGCGGTTGGATCCACTCCTCCTGCTCTCTTGTCTGCCACCCGACCTCACTCCACCAGCGGCGCTCCCGGTAGCCACCCGCGTCCATAAACATCTGCCACTGCGCATTCGTCACCGGGTAGCGCGCGATGCGCAAGCCCGGCAACTCAACCGTGCGTTGCAGTTTTTCGTTGTTCCCGGCTTGCGCATCCTGGTCACTACTCCCCAGCAGAAACGAACCGGCGGGCACTTCGCACCAGTCCGGCTCCAGGGTACACACGCCGGGGCGCGGATCGCCCAGGGCGGCCAGATGCTGCCCTGCCCGCAGCCGGTCATGCAACAGGACGGGCGGCACGCTGGTCAGGAGCGGCACCAGCGCGCATGCCAGGCGCTGTTCCAGGTGGCGGGCATCCTCGTCCTCAAAGCTGGTCAGCGCTACCCGCCCCTCCCACTCGGCGTAGCAGTCGGCCGCCAGCAGCGCATCCCGCCTGCGTTGCGTGCCGCGCTTGGGCTGCCCGTCCGGGGTTTTTTCATTCAGCAGCGCCCGCAGCCAGGCTATTCCCATCACCTCAACCTTGCGCTGCTGGCGCAACCGCCCCATCAGCAGCAGCAGCACCTCGTGCCAGCGGTCGCCGTCAGCGCTGCTCCAGACGCGGTAGGCCCGCTCCGTCACCTGCCGATGGTCGGCCAGGGCGCAGGCGGCCAGGAACTCCTGGAAGGTCAGGTGGGGGAAGCTGTAGATATCATCGCCCGCTTCCTGGAGCAGCCCGGTTTCATCGCGCAGCGCCTGCTCAAACTCCTGCAAGCGTTCCGCAATCCGGTCGCAGCGCAGGCGGCGCAGCAGGCGGCTCATCTCGCCCTCCAGTTCGCTCCCCTGCACAAAGCCGCGCCCATCGCCCGGATCGGGCGGGCGGTCGTGCGCGGCAAAGGCCACCGTGTGCATCACCGCGCGCAAGATCCTCACGCGTCGCCAGTCGGTCAATCTCCAGGCGCTCCAGCAGGCCGGGGCGGGTGAGTTCCGGGGTACGCACCGGCTCCCAGCGCTCCAGCAGCAGCGTCACACACTCATCATACAGCCGGGCACGGTCGCGGGGTAGTTCGCCGGTCGCCTTGTTGTAGTGCAGGATCGCCAGCATGGTCAGCAGCAGCGGGGCGGTGGTCAGGCTGCGCAGGCGCTCGCTGGCCTGGATCTGCGCCAGCAGCGACGTGGCCCGTTGCCGGCCTTCGGCGGGTGCATAGATGGCCGCCGGGGTGTGACAGGCGGCGGTGTACCAACTGCGCACAAACTGGCGCACCTGCCCCAGCGCAAACGGCTGGAGCGTGCGGCGGGTCCAGCCCGTATCCGGTGGCAGCCGCCAGTCATCGCGGAGCGTGGCGGGGGGCTGGTCATAGGGCAGCACCCGGCAGGTCAGCACGATGCCGGTCGCATGGGGCAATTCGCGTGCCAGCGCCTGCACCGCCCGGCTGACCCGCGCGCGCAGGCTGCGCCCATCCGGGCCGGGGATCGCCGCAATCTCATCCAGGCCATCGAGCAGCAGTAGCACGGCTCCGTTGCGCAATGCCGGGCGCAGATGCCGCCCCAGCCCGGCACGGACCTGGCCCTCGCCCTCAAGCTGGGCCATGAGCACCCGCCAGAGAACTTCGGTATCACTGGCGGGGTCGGCCGGGGTGAGCGCGCCGGCAACCAGTCCCAGCGGACAGAGCAGCGGGATGGGTGCCTGGGGCCAGCCGGGCGGCAGTGGCCGGCGATCCGGATCGAGCAGGTGCCGCGCCAGCAGCAGCGCCAGGTAGCGCAAGGCCGTACTTTTCCCACTGCCCGGCGCGCCCAGCAGCACCAGGCGCGGGGTTCGCGCGACCGCCTCCAGCGCCGGCTCGGGCCGGGTCAGCGTCACCGTCAGCGGGGCATCGTCCGGGAGATCGTGCCACGCATCGGGGCGGCCGGATGCGCGGGCGGTGGATTGCTCGTCCGCCGGAGCGACCTGCAGGTGGCGCACCCGCTCCGGGCGGACCTGGTCGGGGCTGCGGCGCTGGTCTAGCCACTCCTCCAGGCGGCGGACGGCCTGCACCGACCGCTGCGCTTCCTGCACGAGAAGCGGCGGGCCATCCGTGACCAGGTTGGTAAAGACATCCGCCAGGCGCAGCGGCGGCAGCAGATCGTGCCCGGCCCCGCTCTGGCGCTGTTCGGTCATGCGGCTGAGGCGCAGCATGCGCTGGGCGTCAAGCAGTGCCACCAGGTAGTCCCGCAGCAGTGTTGCGCCATCTTCGCCGGGCTGCCCATCAAAGAACTGCTGGACGATTTTGTCACCCAGCACCTTGTCGCCGTCAACCGCATCCCCGCCGATGATATCCGTGACCCGGTCAATGGTCGCGCCGCCCAGATTGACGCCGCCGGTCTGCGCAGCCGGCGGTACCTGGGCCTGTAAATCCCGGAGCATGCCCTCCAGCGTGCTCCGGTTGGGCGAGTCCGGCGGCAGGAGCGCCAGGGTTGCGGCAAGTGCGGCGATTTGCTGCTGGATATCTGACATAGTGGTGGTTCCTTGTTGGCTATGGTGCCCGGCGCGGACGGTCGGGCGCGGACGCCCTACTGGCCTGCGCCGGGCAGGTTGTGTATGTGGCGGGAGTCGGACTACTCCAACCAGAACCGGGCCGCGCTCACGCTCGCGTGCTGGCACCGGCCGCCGGTCGTCCCATGGAGCATACCCCGTGCGATCAACCGACGGCACTGCCGGCCAGGGCGGCGAGGATGATGGCGGCACACACCCGCAGACCGAGATTGTTGTTGTGGTTCGACGGATGATTGTTGTTCCGGTAGGCGCACCGGGCGTTCCTCTGATGGTTGGACCACGCGCCGCCGCGCCCGACGGCCCGGCCCTATCGCTTCCACTGGAGCGACAACCCTATTCTACCGATGATGTCCGGTGGTTGTCCAGTCGCCGCCGCCAGCTTCCGACATATTTGCCAATCTCGGCCACCATGCGGGTGCCGTGTTCATAGCTGCCGGGGCTTATCAGGCCCAGGTCGTAGCTGAGTCGCAGATACGTACGGAGTTTGGTCAGTTCGACATCAGCCAGTCCCAGGCTGCTGCTGATCTGCTCCCCGTGGACCGCTTCGGCCAGACGCTCGTGCAGGCGCAGCGCGGCGTCGTTGAGTGCCCGTGCCATCACAAAGCGCTGACTGCGCGGGAATCTCTCGGTCTGCGGCAGCAGCCAGCGGAGCAGATCGTAGCAGCGGGTAAAGGCAGGCGACTCCTGGAACGGTTTCATAGCGGGCCTCCTAAAAGTTTGCGGCGTAGGCCATAGGTATCGCCAAACGCGGCATGCGCCACCCAGCCCTGGACCTGTGCCGTCAGACGGTCGGCGGGCAGTTCACCCGCGCGGACCTGGGCGGCAGCGCTGCGCAGGCGGCGGGCAAAGGCAATCCCACAGCGCCGCTTGAGCCGCAGATGGGTTGGATAGACCACCCAGCCCAGCCAGGGAATGCCGCAGTGCGCCGGCAGACACGCTTGTGCTCCGGGCCGGGCGGACCTATCGGGAGCCGCCGCACACGCTGCTTATTGCGAAGGGCGGCGTTGGTGCAACGCCGGCGGCGGGGTAGCAGACAGCAGATAGTAGCGTGAGCGCCTGGATTGGCATTGGGGGTGGCATACCATGGAACGTCGCGTGAAGCATACTGCCTGGGTTGCGAAATTGGATTGCGCTACACGGGTTACAATTGGCCACGCATCATTCTGGTGATTGCGCTGTCTTGCTTACCCCTGCTCCACGAGCAGTACGCGCAACCCCGCCTGCCCCAATCGCTCACTGGTTGCCGCCGGTGCCGCGGTGTCGGTAATAATCCCGGTGAGCGTGTTCACCGGGGCTACTAACCAGAAGGGCGCCCGATTGAATTTGCTGCTATCGACCAGCAAGTAGCTTTCGCGGGCGACGCGCAGCATGATCCGCTGCAAGGACAGGCTGTACAGATTGCTGTTGCTAAACCCGTCTTCCAGGCTGATGCTCGTTGCGCCCACGAAGGCGCGATCCACCCGTACATCCTCTAGCACCCGCTCGGCGAGTGGCCCCCCGAAGGCATTGATCGACGGATCGAACAGCCCCCCTGTGCAAATCAGGCTGATATCCGGATGATCGGCCAGTCCGTGCATAACGGGCAGTGAGTTGCTGATCACGGTCACGTCTGCTTTCTCACCCAGGAATGGGCACATTGCCGCCACCGTACTGCCACTATCGAGGATCAGGCGCTCCCCCGGCATAATCAATTCGGCAGCGCAGCGAGCGATGGCGAGCTTGGCAGGTTGCTGCACCTGGGCGCGGTGCTGAAACGATGGATCGGTGGTGGCACTGCCGGCGGCAATCGCCCCGCCATAGGTGCGCCGCAGCAGATTGCGACGTTCCAGTTCGTCCAGGTCGCGGCGCACAGTCATAGCCGACACGCCGAGCGCCTGCACAAGATCGGTGATTGATACCGCTCCGTTCTGGCGCAGTGTTTCAAGGATCGTTTGCCGGCGTTGTGGTCCGATCATTGGGTGCTCCCTCTTGGTTACAGGAAGGCGGATCTGCGAAAGTCTACCAAAATATAACAAAATATAACATTACTTAACACTCGATTAACAAAAAATAGTGATTTCTGTGGTAGCATAGAGGTACGCCTACCACAAGTAATCATAGTCTACCACAAATGAACAAGTCCTGTGCGCACAACGCATAGACACCCTGAAAGGAGACAGCATTTATGCAACGCACGCTCCGGTGGTTCGTTTTCGCACTGACGATCCTGTTCCTGCTGCCCGGCCTGATCGCCGCGTGTGGCACAGCCGACACCGCAGCAGATGCCCCTGCTACTGAACCCGATACCAGCACGCAGGAAGCAAGCGCGCCCCAGACAGAACCGGAAGCTCCGGCCTTAGGAGCTACCGATACTGCCGATGTGGCCGACACTGCGGACAACACTGATAGCGGCGACCCGTTCAGCACCGAGGCCATTGCGTCCCGGCTGCAAGCAGAAGGGTCAACGCTGAACCTCTACTGGCCGGCGGGCGGCACGATCAAAATGTGGATCACCGACGAGTTGGTACCGGGCTACGAAGCGTTTGTCGCAGACACCTATGGTGTCGATATGACCGTCAACATCCTGCCCACCGGTGGCGGCGACCAGGAATTTTTCCAGCGCTTGCAAGCCTATGAACAGGCTAACCCTGACACAAACGATTTCGACATTGACGTAACCCGCATCGTGCCCAGCGTCGATCTGATCAACGCGGCGGAGGAAGGCCGGCTGCTACCGATTTTGCCCGAGTATGCGCCGATGCTGCCACACATGGAGGCAGTGAATGCGCCGGGGCTGGACAGCTTCACGCTGGATGGGCAGACCTACGCAATCCCTGTGTACCAGCCGACCATTTCGTTCTTCTACAATGCTGACGAGGTGCCCGATCCGCCGCAGACCATGGACGAACTGCTGGACTGGGCCGCCGAAAACCCGCGCCGCTTCACCTATGAAGACCCGCGCGCAGGCAGCGGCATCGGCAGTGGTACGATGTTTATGCTCACCGTCATGCAGACCTTTGGCGACCCGAACGATCCGGCTACCTATGATGCCGGGATTGCCTATCTCGCCGATTTGCAGGAGCACGTCTACCCGCAGCCGACCGAGGCCGCGCAGATGTTAGAATTGATGAAGCGCGGCGACATCTGGCTCATGGCATTCTGGAATGACTGGGGGCTGTCGGCGGCCCGCGACCAGAATATCGACTTCATGCAGAACTATTTCCCAGAAGAGGGCATGCCTGTGCGCAACACGCCGGTCGCCATTCCGAGTTCGGCGGCCCATCCCACGGCTGCGCTACTCTTTGTGGATTATACGCTCTCAGACGAGATCCAGCGTGAATTGGCGCTGCTTACCCGGCAGATCCCGGCTTCGACGAGCGCAGAGGTCTGGGAGGGATTGCCCGACGATACATTTGGCTATGATTTCGCTTATATTCAGGACCGCACCTTCGCCGCTTTCAACAGCCAGGCCGGCCTGACTAACCTGCAAGTGATGGTCGATACGTTTACGGTGGAAGTGCTCGATAAGTAACAGGACTTACGCAGTGGGCGTACAAATCAGGCATGTACGCCTACAAAGGCCGTTTTCGCCTGCGGCAGCATGATACGGTTGTATCTTCTTCAGGAAATGTGGCACATTGTGCCACATCTCCTGAAAAAGACGGTCCCATTCCACCCTGCCGGAGGCGAATCGGGCCATGGGTCCAGGCACATGCCTGGTTTGGAACCGACCGCGTAAGTCCTGTAAGTAACACAAGTTACGCGGTCACAAACCTGAAAGGAAATTTCGCCTCCGGCAGGGCGGAGCAAACCAGATCTTTTTCACGAAATTCTGGCTCGAAGAGCCAGAATTTCGTGAAAAAGATCGATCACGTACCATGCTGCCGCAGGCGATTCTGCCGTTCACCGGGTGAAACGCCCGGTTTGAACACACACCGCGTAAGTCCTGTAAGTAACGGACAGCGCACGCCTACGAGGGGCGTCCTCGTGGCCCATTCATACCACTCTGACTTCCAAACGGCAACAATCAGACCAACCACGAAGCTCACGAAGAACCACGCAGGAACACGAATGGCTGCATCGTGGATGCGAGCGCGTGTATAGGTCAGGTGTACTGCGACACGCGCTGCGTGACCTTCATTTCATGGTTTTCTTGCACATTTGGGGGCAAATTGGTATCAGCCTGAGAACCGCGTTCGTTCTCATCACCTGTCGTGTCCCGGAGGAACAGCGTGGTTCCTCCGACGACCGCATTATCGGGGAGATTATCGGGAAATACAACGGTCGGAGAGGCCGCTATCATGCTGAATCGCACCATATCGATCCTGCGGTATACACGTTCTATTCCCTACCGCACACACAGTATTCGTACCGGACTGGTCATTTTGCTCTTGCTGAGCCCGACGCCGGCTCTCATCAGCGTGCTCTTTGTCGGGCCGCTGGTGGAGAGTTTACTCACAAGCCTGCGCGCCACAGAGGGCGGGCTGACTCTGGCGCATTATCAACATATCTTCGCGTCGCGTGGGTATCGCCGCGACTTTCTCTTTACGCTCGGTATCGGTCTGGGCACTGTGGTCGCCGGCACGATGATTGCGCTGCCGCTGGCGCTGGTGCTGCGCGAGCCGTTTCGCGGGCGCGGCGCGCTCTGGTTGATCGCGCTGCTGCCGTTTGTCACCCCCCATGTGGTAGCGGCCTACGCGCTACGGCTCACGCTCTCGCCGGCCAGTCCGTTCCTCTTCTGGCTGCCGCAAGGTGGCGCGGATGGCATCGCGCTGGTGAATGCGTGGCCGGGACTGCTCATTGCATTGACCTGGAAGTTTTTTCCGGTGCTGCTGCTGACACTCACCGCAGCGCTGCAAGGGCTGCCCGCGGGCTACGAAGAGGCCGCCCGTGATCTGGGCGCGGGCTGGTGGCGACGGGTGCGCGAAATCTTGCTGCCTCTGATTGCGCCGGGCTGGCTGGCAGGAGCGACGCTAGTGTTTGTGCTGGCGGCCAGCCAGTTTACGATTACGCTGATTATCTACGGCGGCCAGGGTATTACCACTATTCCAATCGGGGTCTACTTTGAAACCTTTTCGTCGCGGCGACCCGGCATTGCCGCCGCGTTGGGGATTGTGTTGCTGCTGGTCACGCTGCTGATTGTGGCGCTCACGGCCGGGTGGATTCGCGCGCGCACCCGGCGCTGGGCGGCCAGTGGGTTGGCCGGATTGGGGGCCCATGCGGCGCTGGAACAGGCCGCCACAAGCCGGGGCGGGCGATTCGGGCGGCAACTGGTGATTGTGGGCACGCTGCTGTTTGTGCTGGGACCAGTGCTGTGCCTGATCCTGACCTCGTTCAGCGGGCAGTGGCTCGGCGGCACACCGCTGCCCACGCAGTATACGCTGAATTGGTATGGCTACCTGTTCCGCTACGAAAACGGGCTGGCTGCGCTAGGCCAGAGCACACGTATTGCGCTGGCAACCACCGCCCTGACGATGGTGGCAGCGGTTCCAGCAAGTTACGCGCTGGCACGCTATCAGTTCTGGGGACGTGATACAATTGAGCATGTGTTGCTGGCAAAGACTGCCACACCGATTATCGTCATTGCAGTTGGGACGGCGGCGCTGTTCTATCGCTGGCAGTTGACTGATACGTTTGTGGGGATTGTGCTCGCGCACAGCGTCGGCGCGCTGCCGCTGGCGGTGCGCAGCATCACGGCAGCCTTTGAACGAACCGACCGCGCTCAGGAAGAAGCCGCCCGCGATGTCGGCGCCGGACCGCTGCGGCGGTTCTTTCGCATTGTGCTGCCTGGCGCGCTCAGTGGGGTGATGGGCGGAGCCGCGCTGGCGTTTCTGTTCTCGATGGACGAGTTCACTGTCACCTTTCTGATCAGCGGGGTACAGTATACCACGCTACCGCTGCGCCTGTATAGTGCTTTGAACCAGGGCTATATCGAACCGGCTGCCGCCGCCGCGGTCATCTTACTGGTGCCGTCGCTGCTGTTCCTGGGGCTGTTGCTGCGGCTCTTTGGCACCGAGCACCTGGCACGGGTCGGTCGCTAGCGGGAGGAACTATGTCGGCGCGTATTACGTTTGACCGGATCTCGAAACGCTACGGTGCGCACACGGTGCTGCATCCGCTCTCGCTCGACATCCCGGCGGGCCGGCTTGTCGCCATTGTAGGACCGAGCGGTTGCGGCAAAAGCACGCTGCTCCGGCTGCTAGCGGGCTTCATCACGCCAAACAGCGGGCGCATTCTGGTAGATGAGCAACCGATTGACCATCTGCCCCCCGAGCGCCGTCCGACCTCGCTGGTGTTCCAGAACTATGCGCTCTGGCCCCACAAGACCGTTGCCGAGCATATCACCTTCGGACTCCATGTGCGCGGCTGGAAGAGAGCACCCATCGCGGCGCGCATCACCGAGATGCTGGCGCTGGTCGGACTGTCCGGACTGGAACAGCGCTATCCCGGCCAGCTATCGGGCGGCCAGCAGCAGCGGGTTGCGCTGGCGCGCTCGCTGGCGATTGCGCCGGGCATTTTGCTGCTGGATGAACCGCTGTCCAACCTCGACGCGCAGATCCGTGTGCAAATGCGTAGTGAGCTCCGTGCCCTGCAACAACGCGTCGGGCTCACGACGTTATATGTGACGCACGACCAGGAAGAGGCGCTCAGCGTCGCCGACCAGGTGATGGTGCTGCGCAGCGGTGTGGTGGAGCACTATGCCGCCCCGGAAGTGGTCTATCAGCGTCCGGCCTCGCCGTTTGTGGCTCAGTTTATCGGCCAGAGCAATCTGCTGCCGGGCTGCATAGAAGCGGTTGACCGGAATATGCTCCAGATACGACTGCGTAGCGCGAACGATCCCGGCCCGATAGCACCCGATCCCGACCGGCTGACCCTGCCACGGGCCAACTGGATGGCCGGCAGCGAGCCGCTCGTGGGGCAGCGCGTGGTGTTGGCAATCAAGCCGGAACAGCTGCGACTGGTGCATGGAACACCGCCGTCTGCCGGGCATCCTGGTGTGCGTGGACAGATCGTCAGTCGCAGTTTTCTGGGGGCCGAGCAGCAGTTCATCGTGCAGACAGCGTATGGCATGCTTACCGTGCGAATAAGCATGTCTGAAGTGAGTGGGAGGTATACCGCCACGAACGACAGCGTGATGTACGTTGTTCCGACTCCACCGGTAGTGCTTGCATACCTGGACGCTGATACTTGATCAAAGGGCCACGTAATGATATCACGTGCCACCGCGCCGATGGTGCCGATCAGTCGTGAAGTCTAAATCGAACAAGAGCATGCCTGTGAACCAGGCGCTGCCGCACGTTCTGTGGCGAACGTATGCGCGAAGAGGGTCCATTACCTGCTGACTGTGTCTTCTTCTGCATTCCTATGCGGTATGGCCTGTATGCCCCATTGGGAGGTGGAACGCCTGGTTGGATCAAGCCCGTGCGTCAGACCAGCGCACCACAGCCGTATGATTGGCCTGGAGGGGAACCACCGCTTCCAGCGCGGCAACGGTATGGAAAATCAAGCATTCAACACAATATTATTTACACGCCATACGCGGTGGACATGCAAACCGGACGTTTGCCCCGATAGAAGCCCGCTTCGCCTGCGGCCGCATGGGACGCTTCTTGTCTTTTTTAAACAATAACAATGTGCTCTCAGAGCCACATGTTTCCCAAAAAGGATAAGAAATTCACAACGTGATTTTTTTTGTGCAAAAGAAACAAGAGTACCATTATTGCCGATGACGAACCCGGAGTGGCCGTTGCCATCCTGGACGCCGGTGCCCTGAGATCTGGCAGGACTGCTCTGCCCATTCAGCCAAACATAGCATCCCGATTGCGCACGAACGGAGCCGGAAACAGAGCATCCCGGCTCCCAATCGGGATGCTAAACGAGAAACGTGGCTACCGGTAGAGTGAGAGATACGGCATTAGACAGCCAGATAAAAAAACAGAAAGAGCGTCGTGAACCGACGCTCAACCACCTCAGAAAAATAACATCCCGACTATTCTAAAATATCATCCCGACCTACAGTCATGCAGCGTGGTTGCGAGGGTCAACGCCTGCGCCGCATGGGTGAGGTGGGTCAATCCGGTCTCAACCGCCTCCGGCACCCGTCCCACCCGCACAAGCATCGTGGCATAGCGTGGCAACTCATTCGCCGCTCGCGCCAGGTTGAGAAACTCATCGGCACGCTCCTGCCGCTCCAGCACATTCAGGCGGGCCGTGGTGATCTGCTGGGCGGTGTAGTCCCGCGGGTCAGCCTGATCCGCCCGGTCGGTCGGATCGCCCATCAGCACCGCCACGATCTCCGGATCATCCCAGCCCTGGCGGGCCGCGCCAATCGCCGGTTCAAACTCGCTCTCGATGCCATACTCCGCAACTTCGGTCTGCCAGTATTCCAGCTTGCCCTGCCAGTCTTCACGCTCTTCGCGGGTCAGGTCGGCGGTCAGCAGCGCTTCGGCCCAGACCATGCCTACCTCGGTGAACAGATCGCCGGTCGCGCCGCTCGAGCCGTCCAGTTCAAACCAGTGATTGACATACGGCTCGGTGATGGCGTCGAGGATGCGCAGGGCATTGTCGCCGTCGCCATTCTCGGTGAAGGTGTGCGCCTGGGCAATCAGTTCGTACCTCTGATCGACGGCGGTGCTGGTATAGTTGTAGATCTCCATCCCGGAGCGCATGCCACGAACCGCGCCAACAATCGCCTCGGCCTGCCGCCGATAGCTGCGCGTGTCAACCGCCGTGCGCCGCTGGTCGGGAGCCGCTGGTGCGGCCTGCGCTTCCGCGCTGGTCGCCTGCAGCAGCAGCAGTTCATGCTCCAGCGATTCCAGCACGGCCGGCATGCGCCGGGCCAGCGTGAGCAGCAACTCTTGCAACTGGTCGCGGCTCAGGGGGTTGAGCAGTTCCGCCAGCGGTGGGCGCTGCTCGATGACCTCCGGCGTGGCGCGGCAGGTCAGCAGCACTGCCACGATATGTTTGCACCAGCCGCCCCAGTCGTAAGGACAGGTGCAGGTGGCACCAATGATTCCACTGCTATCAACTGCCACCTCGACGCGGTAGGGCTCGTACTGGCTGCCCGCGACGGTGGCAATCAGCAGGTTGCCGCGCTGGATGATCGCTTCCACGGCACCGGATTCGGCATAACTCTGCCCCCGCGCAACGATTTCCGGCGTGGTGTGACTGAGCAGGGCCGCATCACTCAGTTTGGGAATATGCATGCTGGTATCCTTTCACAGCTTCGCACTATGCTAACCCGGCCGCGCGCAGGCGGCGCAGCAGCGCGGAACGGTTGGCGTAGGTGCTGACGAGCTTGTCGAGCCGCGCCTGGAAGGTCGCATGCTGCTGCCGGCGGGCCGCCAGGTCGCGCAGATCAACCAGCAGCTTGGTGGCCTGGTCGTAGGGCTGGGCTTTCTTCTCCTCAATCAGGGCGATGACCTCTTCCCAGGCGGCCTCCTCACGCTGCGCCAGCGCATCCAGTTCGCGCTGCCGGGCCTGTGCTGCGGCCTGTTGTTCGCGCGCCTTGCGCCGGCGGGCATAGTCTTGTGCTCCTTCAATCAACGCGTTCAGCGTACGCTGACCGGCACTGCCGGCGGGCAGTGCTGTGTCAGTGCCGCCAACCGCGCGTAGCCGGCGCACCAGATCCATTCGGACATGCGGGTCGCCCTGCGCCAGCCGCACCAGAAACGCCTGACGCTCGGCCTCTGGGAGCAGCGGCACCCAGCGATCAAACTGATCGGACGGTGCAGCGTGGGTCGGACTCGCTTCGGCGGCGCAGGCGACCAGATCGGGGTCGATATTGAATATCTCAATGAAATACTGAAGTGGGGCCGCGAGCGTCTGGAGATTGGGCGGCACGGGGGGCTCCGGTGGATTGTGCATATCCACAGCGGCGTCTTCCTCCAGCAGCGGATAGCCGGCATCGTCCAGGTCGAGCGACTCGTCATGCTGTGCGGCTTTGAGCCAGGCAATGTAGAGCAGGCGCAGGTCGCCCTGCAGCAGCGCATCACGCAGCGGCAGCAGCGGGGTGAGCGCCCCTTCCGGCTCGATCCAGCCCATCATATCTTCATCCGTGATGGCAATATTCAGGATGGTGTAATCACCCTGGGTAATGATGTCGATGCTCTCGCCGATGCAGTAGGGCTCGATCCGGTGCAGATCGATTGCCGACGTGGGAAAGCGGAAGGCCAGTTGCGTCGTGCCCCAGTTGGCCTGATAGAAGAGCGCATCGAAGCAGTATGCCAGGAGATCAAGTGGGTTGCCGCGAAAGTCGCTGTAGGAGTAGGTGAAGATCGCCTGCCGGGGCGTGAGTTCCACCCGGCTGGACAGTTTGTTGACATACGCCTGCTCTTCTGCGTTCAACGGCCGATCAATGGCCTGAAACTCGTAGTATTGATATTCCATAAGCTCCTCCCAGATAATTTGCGCGTAGTGTACCACTGATTGTCGGACCAGATGTTACTTCTCTGTTCTCTGGTTCTTTGTTCACGCCAGCGCGTGCGTTCCGCGTGGTTTCCCCAAAATGTCCGGGTAGCTTCTGCCCCGTTGAACAGCAGCATGTCCGCGAAATTTCCCGCTCATGGCGTAATACTCCCCAGAATGTTATGACTGTCCCCGGCATGTCCATAAAAAGTTCTCCCTCTATCCGGGTTTTATCCTCGCAGGAGTGGTCATCATCTGTTGAAATCCTTGAAAATATACATTTGCATATGATGATCTGTCTTCTTTTTATAGAGCAGGTTTCCGGGGAATATCAACGAGATGAACTTGAAGGAGGGTAGTGTTACGTACTATACTGAAACCATCAAGATTGTACTACTGCTTGAACACGGTCTGATATGAAGCTCAATAACTAAGGAGGTATTATGAACACGCTGTTGATGCTTATGCTGTTTGCCGGGGCTTTCCTTTTCATTCTGGGCGGGTTGCTCAATGGTCATTCGCGGGAAGAGACAGTTTATATGCCGGTGAAAGTTCCACAAACGCGGAATTCCGGGTCGGGTATTGGCAGTCTGTTGTTTTTCGTGCTCGTGATGGTGGTGGTAATCAATTTCATTGCATAAGGAATAGTGCATCACCATGGATATGTCCGCTGATCCAATGCCCAACACACGACGTACGCAGGAGCGCAGGGTAGGTTTACACCACAATCGGTCTGCACCCCGGCGGCAGCGAGATGGAGCAATGCACAATAGAAGATGCATGTCTCGCTGCCGCTGCGCTGCCGCCGCATCCACACTCTTGTTGTCCTGGTAGGGAAGGAGTTGCTTTCCAACCGAAACGGGACGCTTCCCTACCTTCAGGATAACCGCTGCTCCGGCCTGTACGTATCCCCCAACAGAAATATCTTATTCGCATTCTGACTCAACTGAATGGAGTAACGGTATGGGAACGATTATTTTTGCCGCCCTCGTGATTGGTCTGCTCGTCTTTATCGGCGTGAAACAGCTTGCCCATGTCCTCAACAGCCAGAGTATCCCCATCGCACCCTGGGTGCAATTCCTCCTCTTTGTAGTTATTATGCTCTGCTTTTTCCTGGTGCCCTTTACTGCGCCGGACATGAGTGCGGCGTTTCACTAAGGTGGAGCTGAACCGAAGTGTCGTGTATCACGCAAGTGTAGATTGCTGCTTCATACCAGTTTGCCATCAAAATAGCAAGCAGATGGAACGGCCGCAACGGCGGCACATTCCCACATTCCCGTTTATCATCTCTGCGTCCTCTGTGTGCTCTGTGGCTGTAACAACACAACACAACGCTTGCATCTGACGGGCGCGGCATACCGGCGCGGTTGCGGTATAATGGCTCCACGATGCGAACCGGTTTGCGTTCCCGCTCAACCTGCCGCTGGCTTGTTCTGCTCCTGGTGGCCCTGGTTTTGCTCCTGGTCTACCTGGGGGTGACGCGGCGTTCCCCGGCTTTCCCGCCAATCACAACCCTGGACGGCGAGTTGTACGGCATGGTCATCCGTGATCCCTGGTACGATTTTGGAACCAACCCGGCGCTCCCCGATCAGCCCAACCGGGTCGCGCAGGATCGTATGGGTGCGATGCTGGCGCAGATGGGGGTAGAGTGGGTGCGGCTGGAGTTTCATATCGTGGGTGGCGATCCGCTGGTTGAGCAGCAGGTCGCGCGCTATGACTACTTTATCCGCGAGGTTGCGCCACGCTACGATCTCAACGTGCTGGGGTTGCTGGGCTATGGCCTGATCCGTGGGCAAGATCCGCGCATCCTCGGCGCGGTGACCGCGGAGCATGATCCGATCTATGGTGCAGGGATTGACAACCCGAAGCGTATCTGGCTCAACCGGGCCCGCCTGATTGTTGCGCGTTATGGCGATGCGGTTGCGGCCTACCAGGTGCTCAACGAGTTCAACCGGCTGGCACCCGACTGGCAGGCGGCGCTGCCTGCCGCCCAGGTTGCCCGGTTGCATACCACCTTCTATCGCTTCTTTCACCATGTTGACCGGGCCGCACCGGGCGATCAGTCCTGGCGCGATACGACGCCGATTGTGCTGGGGGGCATTCAGCCGGCCGGGTCGGGGCAGCGTGAGGCGTTCGGCTATCTCGAGGATACCTACTACCTGCGGCAGCTCTATGCCTCGGCTGCATTTACGCAGTATCATAAAGAGTATGGCCGGTTTCCGCTCGATGGTCTGGGCTACCATCCCTACCCAGTTGAAGTTGCGGTCAGTCTGCCGCCCACGCCGACACCGACGGGTGCGGCTGCCGGGACGCAGGCCGACAACCGGCCCGATCCCCAGCATGACCTGACGTTGATCCAGCAGCGCCTTGACAGGATACGCGCGGTGCTGACCGAGGTGGGCGATCCGGCGCAGCCCTTCTGGTTGACGGAGATCGGGCATAATGCGGGGTATGGCCGGCAGGATGCGGCCAGCCAGGCGGCCTTTCTGCGGCTGATCTACACCGAACTGGCGGCCCGGCCGGATGTGGCGAAGATCTTCTGGTTCAAGTATGAGGATTTTCCCCCGGCGGTGGGACCGGAGGCGCAGAAGTGGGGCACGGTTGTTATTCCCTTCACGGAAGATGCGCCCTGTCCTGGTGGCGCATGCTATGACGCCGGCGGCCGTCCAACGCTGCTGCGTCCGTCGTTCTGGGCCTATCGGGAGTTGACCGGCGCAGGTGTGCGGTTGCCGGAGCCACCGGCGCAGGTGATTACCCGTGGCCCGCTGGCGGCGGAGGTGGGCACCGAACTGACCTTCAGCGCGCGGGTTGAGCGGGAGACGGCAGCCCGGCCGCTTACCTACACCTGGACGTTAGCCGACGGGGAGCAGGTTATGCGCCAGGGTACACTGGAAGATCGCATCAGCTTTACCTGGCAGCGCCCCGCGATCTATACCCTGACGATTGAGGCCGGCAATGCCGGAGGCGTGGTCATTGACCGGCGACAGTTGCTGATTGGACCGCCGGGCAGCCTGGGACCACGGGGGTTGCGCAAGCAGTAGGCTGCTATTCCGGCCCGGTTAACCGCTTCTCGTACACTCGATAGGTCTTGTAGATCTGCGCACCGAAGGCCTCGACACTCCGGCGGATCTGCGTATTTGTCTCCACAATCAGCGAGAGTTCCGCGCGGCGGTAGCCCTTCTTCACCGCGTTGCGGAAGGTTTCGTAGTAGAAGATCGCCTCGATGCCGCGCCGGCGATACTCCGGCACGACCCCCATGGCAAAAAAGCGCACCGTATCCATCCAGTGCCGGCGGCGCAACAGGTACCACCAGCCGGTCGGGAAGAGGCGACCTTGCATGTGGCGCAGGGGCTGGTTCAGGTCGGGCAGCGTGATCGAGACACCCACCGGCTGCCCGGCGGCCTCGGCAATGATGATCAGGTCCGGATCGATAAAGGGTTTTAACCCGGCCGCCAGGTAGTCGATCTCGGCTGCGCTCATCGGTACAAAGCCCCAGTTCTGCTCCCAGGCCTGGTTGTAGACATGCCGCACACGCTGCAACTCTGCTGCAAATGCGTGCAACTGCACATTGCGAAACTGTACGCCGCTCCGTTTCCGGGCCGTGTCCAGCATGCGTAACACACGGGGCCGCAACTCGCGCGGATCACCCCCGCCCAGCGTCTCCCGGTCAAGGCTGTAGGCATACCAGTCGATTGCTTTGCTGAAACCGGCTAACTCGACATAATCGCGGTAGTAGGGCGGGTTGTAGGCGGTCATAATCACCGGCGGCTGATCATAGGCGTCAAGGAGCAGCCCGCACTCATTATCCGATGCGAAGTTGATCGGGCCGCGCAAGGCATGCATGCCCCGGTCGCGCGCCCAGCCTTCCGCCGTCGCCAGCAGTGCCGCGGCCGCTGCCGGGTCGGGCAGCACCTCAAAGCTGCCGAAGAAGCCGACCTGTTCGTTGTGGCATGCATTGTGGGCATGGTTGATAAACACGGCAATGGTGCCCACCTCCCGGTTGCCCCGGCACGCCAGAAAAAGCTGCACCTCGGCATGCTGGAAAAACGGGTTGCGCGCCGGGTCGAAAAAGGCCCGCCGTTCGATCAGGAGGGGCGGCACCCAGCAGCGGTTATCCGCATAGACCCGCCAGGGAAAGCAGATAAAGCGCTCCTGCTCCGCTGAGGTGCGCACCGGGGTGATACGCAGGGTAGGCTGGTTATCCGGCGGCACGATGGGTTCCACTTCTATGTTCATGTTGAATAAAGTAGACGATTTATATATCAAAACCTATCTGAAAAGGTCGTCGTAGGTCACGCTGGAAGCGTGACAGCAGGGGGCAGGCTGGACGAAGTTTGAAAATCCAATCTAGATAGCGAGTCTCAGCAGTCCCGGTTTATGAATTTTGAGCAATAACCCGAATATACCATTCCTGGAGTCCCGGCTTTAGCCGGTGAATGTTTGCCAGGGCTGCAGCATACTGCTGCGAAAGCCTGATCTGGCTGAAGCCGGGACTTCGATCCGGCGATGTCCGGGTGTAATGTTCAAAATTCATCAGCCGGTTATGGCAGTTATCCGGCTGAAGCCGGGACTCCCGATCCTGGGCTGGGCTGGGCTGGGCTGTGGTGGCACCCAGACTGCTGCTTGCCATATCCAGACTATTTTTTCAAAGTTCATGAAGCGTGACCTATGGGCCTGCCGGCGGCGCAGAAGCTCTCACGCGCGGCACTGCGTCATTCCCGTAAAAAGTATTATAATGGTATCCGGACAATTTTTATAACAGGTGTCGCCGATGATACCAGATACTATTTCTACAAATGCAGCGCGGCATTTCTATGACCGGTTGGGCGCGCGCCAGGATTGGTCAGCACGCTACGAGAGTCGCGCCAAGGTTCATGCATTGGAATTGCTGGCGCCGGCTCCGGGGCAGCAGGTGTTGAATGTGGGCGTGGGAACAGGCCGGGAGCAGACGATGCTTCAGGCGGCGGTTGCGCCCGGTGGCGCGGTGGTGGGCCTGGATCTCTCGCCGGTGATGTTGCAGCTTACGCAGCGGCGCACCGGCAGCCCGCTGTGTGAAGCCGATGCCCGGTCCCTGCCCTTCGCCTCAGCCAGTTTTGACCGCCTGCTCTCAACCTACGTGCTGGATCTGTTGCCCGCCGCAGACCTGCCGCATCTCCTGGCCGATTTTCGGCGTGTGCTGAAGCCGGGTGGCCGGGTGGCGCTGGTTTCGCTGACCGAGGGGATCGACGGCTCGAGCCGGATGCTAATGGGGCTCTGGAAGCTGTTTTACACCCTGCGCCCGGCAGCGTTGGGCGGATGTCGGCCGCTGCAACTGGCCGGGATGGTCTGCCAGGCCGGGTTCTGCCAGGTGACGCGCGAAGTGGTGGTGCAACTGGGAATGCCCAGCGAGGTGGTGATTGCGACCCGCTGGTGAGGCAAATAGAGAACCGAGAACTGATACCAATTGTTGTCATAGCCACAGAGAACACAGAGGACGCAGAGATGGTACACGGAAATGTGCTGCTCTGCGCTTCGTGCCCACACATGCCGGCTGATTGCTGTTTTGACGGCAAACTGGTGTGAGAACTGAGAACTGAGAACAAAGCCCATTTGAGGAGTTTTGCGATGTTTCAACAGCGTTCCGGCATGACGTCGGGTCGCCGTCTCCGCGCGGCCCTGCTGCTGGTCTGCGTTAGCGCAGCGCTACTGCTGCCGGCAGCCTGTCGTCCACGCGCCGCGATCACAGAAGTGCCAACCGTCCTGCCAATCCCCACTGCTACCGTGCGGCCTACCGCGCCCCGGGTGGGCCTCTCCTCGCTGGAGGCGACGGCAACTACTGCACCGCCGCCGGCCTCGGTCGCCACCCTGAGCGCCGGACTCTCCGCCACGGTTGCCGCCGGGATGCCGCCCACCGCCACGCCCGACCCGACCGTCGGTCCCACGTTTGACGGTATCGAAGGGGTGAAGGTGTTGCCCGTCATGACCGGCGCTGAAGCGGACCCTAAGGCCTGGATTGCTTTTACCTATGGCATAAGCGGGCTCGGTGCGGGGCGCGATCATTTTGTGGCAATCTACACGCGTGCCGACAACGCCTGGCAGGAGGCGAGCCGCTTTACGCTGGCAACCGCCGACTATCTTGGTCCGGAAAGCGTGCTGGTTGCGCCGTTTGGGGCGGGCGAGTCGATCTGGCTGGAGGTGCAGAGCGGGGTTGGCGCGCATGGCGGCTGTTTCGATCTGCTGCGCTTTGACGGCACAACGCTCTTTAGTGAAGTGGAAAACTGCAACTCCAGCCCCTTTGCAGGCGCGATCCAGGATCTGGATGGCGATGGCCTGCCGCGGACGGTGGTGCTGAACCAGACCGATAACTATGTCTTCTGCTATGCATGTGGGGTGCGGCTCTTGCAGTTTGAGGTGCAGCGCTACGAGGATGGGCAGATGGAGGAGGTGCCACTGCGGTTGCTGCCCGAATCGGCCCCCGATGACCTGCGCCGCCTGAATAACCGCGCCGTCGAACTGGCCCAGGCCGGGTTGTGGAAAGATGCCCGCGAGACCATCAACCAGATCCCCGCTCCCATCGATGATGAGATTGTCGCCTGGAATGCCCGGCTGATCCGACTGCATGCCGAGGCGCGGGCAGAGCAGGCCCGCGATGGGGCCTATCCGCTGCTGGAGAATATCTTCTATGGTGATTATGCCGCCGCGATGGAGATTATGCGCTCCCTGAGTGTGGAGCGGATCTTTGGGCGGCCAACGCCGCTGGTGGCGGGCACGGTGGCCGATGGCTGGGAGCAATCCCTGACCGAGCGGATCATGGAAGCAACGACACCCGCAATTCAGGCCCGCCCCGATCTGGCAGCGGCCTTTTTCCTGCGCGGCTGGGCAATCCATCTCCTCGACGATAATGATCCGGCGATCCTGGACACTATTGAACGTGCGGCCCAGATGGACCCGGGTGAGCCGCTGTTCCAGCAGAGTGTGGATTATTTGCGGCGGGGTCAGGGGCCACCCCTGCTGAACAACCCGGATAACCCGGACGCGCCGCCGGAGGAAGGACCAGCGGAAGGTGACAGCGAGTGAACTGATTGGTATTCATCTGCGCGCTGATCCCTTGGAACGGATGGCATAGCGGACTCAGTGAACTGGTTCGCTTCACTCACCATGACATTGGGTTGCATGGTTGACACAGCGCATAGCCCGGCGTATTTGGTCCACTACCGGGGAGGGAATCATAGTCCGTTCCCGGAATGGTAGGCACTGCTGTGCCCATCCACTTTATCCCGCGATTGCCGATACCCCCACGACCGCCTCTCGCTCCCCCGATCGTGCCCCTGCGAACACCTTTCACCGCCATGGGCCGTATACCGGCTGCTTTCTACGTTCTCCCTCTATTCATTCTCCCGGCCATGATCCTGATTTTGTGACGGTAGCTGTCACAAGACTATGCGACAATGTGCCCAGGATACCGCTCTTCTTGGTAATGATTTCGTAGTCGGGTCGTGGTATCTCATAACTGGTAAACCCAACTATTGCACCTGACCGCTATGGTGGGTGCGTGGTGAAATGGAGTTCTTATCCAATGAAACACTTGTTCGCACACACGCCGCCGCCCGGTGGCACCACCTGGCATGACCTGGTTGATCATCTGACCGCAGTGGCCGATATGGCCTGCGGATTTGCGGCCGCATTTGGCGCGGGTGAGCCGGCCTACCAGCTTGGCCTCTGGCACGACATCGGCAAGAGTAACCCGGCCTTTCAAACCTATCTCCAGACCTGCCATGCCGACCCGAACCACAAGGGACGCGGCCCGGACCACAAGGCTGCCGGGGCGACGCTGGCGCTCCAGAATGCGCACCCGCTGGCGCTGCTGGTGCAGGGGCACCACGGCGGTCTGCAAACCCCCACGGAGCTGCAGCGCTGGCTGCAGGAACGGCAAGCTGACCGCCTCCCGGATGGCAGCACCCCCGCAATTGAAGCGGCAATTGCCACCATGCGCCAGATGCTGCCCGCGATTGACCCACCGGGCAGGCTGACGATTCCCGACTATGTACATTCCCAGGTAGCAGCGGAGTTCTTCTTGCGCATGCTCTTCTCCGCGCTGGTTGATGCGGACTTTCTCGACACCGAGCAGCATCGCAACCGCGCCAAAGCCACGCAACGCGGGACGCCCGTCACGCTGGAGACCCTCTGGCAGCGGTTTACGGCGGATCAGGGGCACCTCAGCGGAACATCCGATACGCCGGTCAATCAGGCGCGGCAGACGCTCTACGCCGCGTGCCTGCAGGCCGCTGACCGGCCGCCCGGTCTGTTCCGGCTGGCAATCCCCACCGGCGGCGGCAAGACGCGCTCCGGGATGGCGTTTGGGCTGCGTCACGCGCTGCAGCATGGAATGGAACGGGTCATTGTGGCGGTGCCCTACATCAGCATCACCGAGCAGACCGCCGGCGTCTACCGGGAGATCTTTGAACACGCAGCGGACGCCGCCCCCGCCGTGCTGGAGCACCATAGCGGAGCCGCTGCGCAGCGTGCCGATGCCGCCGACTACCAGCCGGCTCAGGTCTGGGCCCGGCTTGCAGCGGAAAACTGGGATGCGCCGATTATTGTCACCACGACGGTGCAACTGTTTGAGAGCCTGTTCGCCAATCAGACCAGCCGCTGCCGCAAGCTGCATCGCCTGGCAAAGAGCGTGATCATCCTGGATGAAGTGCAGGCCCTGCCGGCCCATCTGCTCACCCCGATCCTTGATGCCATTCGTCAACTCTGCACCAACTATGGCGCGACGGTCGTGCTCTCCACCGCCACCCAACCGGCATTCGAGAGCATTCGCAGCTTTGCCGATCTGCCCGCACACGACATTGTGCCGGATGCTGCGCGCTGGTTTACGGCGCTCAAGCGGGTGACGTATGACTGGCAGGTGGAGCGCGCGCTGACCTGGCCGGAGGTCGCCACAACCATGCAGACCGCCCCGCAGGTGCTGGCCGTGTTCAACACCAAACAGGATGCCCTCGATCTGCTCGATGCCCTGAATGATCCCGATGCGCTGCATCTCTCCACGCTACTGTGTGGGGCGCATCGCCACGCGGTGATTGCCCAGGTGAAGCAGCGGCTGGCGGACGGACAGCCCTGCCGGCTGGTCTCCACCCAGGTGATCGAAGCCGGGGTCGATCTCGATTTTCCGCTGGTGCTGCGTGCGCTGGGGCCGCTTGACCGCGTTATTCAGGCGGCCGGGCGGTGCAATCGGGAGGGACGGCTGGCGCGTGGGCGCGTTGTGGTGTTTGAATCCGCCGAGGGCCGCCTGCCGCCTGGTTCCTATCGCACCGCAACCGACATCACCCGCGCGCTGCTGGGCACGGGCGCGCTCGATCCCGACACGCCCGAGTCCGTCCAGCGGTATTTTCAGCAGGAGAGCTTTGCACAAATGGGGGATCAGGGTGGCTGGCGCGGGCCGTCCACCAGGGTGGCGCACCGTGCCAGGCGGATGGCACGACCAGCATGGGGTGGCTGGTGATGAGCACGCCGGGGGTATGCGGTGGGACGCGCGCCGGAGCGGGGGCTGTGGGCCATACCGGGCGGCCCGCGCGCAGGCGCATGCGGCGCCCCGCCGGTGGGCTG
>DAOTVB010000185.1:0-21292 GCA_034436755.1 Chloroflexaceae bacterium
CCAGTAGTCATTGCCACCGTTTTCGTTCACGCGGGCATTGTTGTTGTACATCTGCCCATTTTGGAGCGCGGCAAAGTCGGCGAAGCGTTCATCGGCGGTCAGCGCTTCCGCAATACTCGTCCATGTGCTGGTGTTGACCCAGACGTCGCCAGCAACCACCCGATCATAGACCACCTCAAAACTCAGTTGCAGACTGCCGGTTGAGTCGTCATCCGCCCACAGGTAATCCGCGCCCGCATCGGCCAGCAATTGCGCAACATAGCTATTGCCGCCCGGAACATACCAGGTACCCTCAAACGGCGCGCCGGTAAAAACCGTCGGACGTTCGGCAACCGTGTCTGCCCTGATTGCTAACGCGGTATACGCATCGGCCATGTCGGCAAAGACCGTTTCGGCGGCAGCCTCGCGGTTGAACAGCGCGGCAGTAAACTTGATCCACTCGGCGCGTCCCAGGGGAGACGTTTCCATATACTCGGAGTTGAGCGCCACATTCAGCCCGGCCTGACGCAGAACAGGATAGGTGTCATTCTGCGCATCACCCACACCGTAATCCATCACAACATCGGGATCGATCTCCAGGATACGCTCAAGATTGACCTCGGCACCCCGTCCGACCTCGGTCACGGTGCCGGTGGCGAGCATATCACGCACAGTCGGGTTGGAAACAAAGGGACCATTGCTGACCCCGACCAGTGCCGCCAGCAGATCCAGATCCTCCAGGTGCGGCAGATGGGTTGTTGACATGGTCACGATAGTGTTGATCGGCACCTCGATCACCTGGGCATCCGCAAAGCCATCCGGCGCGGGAGTACCACACTGGACCAGCAGGTATTGAAAGTCCACCTCGGCATCGCGCCAGGGATTGAGTACATTAACCACCTTGTAGTTCTTCTCATAGGTAATGGTCCAGCCCGCAGAGTATTGCAGTTCGGCCTTTTCCGGGAAGTAGTCTACATCGGGATCGTATGTCTCAACACACCCGTTGGTCAGGTTGGCGGCGGGAGCAGATGCGGTCGGTGCTCTCTCTGCCGGCGCTGTAGGCGCGGCATCCACCTGATCCGATTGGGTTGGTCTCACGGCGGGATCTGTCACGGTTTCACCACAGGCGGTGCTCATGACGCCGGCAATGAGCAACATTGCCAGGAGTCGCAGTGCCGGTGATGGGTGGGGATATTTCATAGATACCGTCTCCTCGCTTCGTTCCAGGTGTGTAACGCGCCGCGCTGCGTGGTCAGTTTGCGATCAAACTCGGCCTGATCCCGGCTAAGAAATTCATGCGTCACAAAACGGGGGCATAGAGCATCAAGAATAGCGCCACAATCCGGGTGGGTAAACGCATCGTGGCGATCAATCTGGGCCGCGTGCAGCCGTGCGCAACTGTACTGTGCGGGCACATCCAGCGTGGCAAAGTCGTCCGGGAGTCCCTGGCGCAGGGCCGCCCGCTGATATGCGCCGGATAGACTCAGATTGAGATGCACACACTCGATCCGCGCACGTACTGCCGGTGACAACTGCGCGATCATCGCCAGTACATATGCAATGGCCTCGGTTTCATCATCCAGATCGGGGTTTGTATTCATCAAATGCCCCGTATCCAGTAAAAAAGTCCAGTTCGTGAACGCGAGGCGCGCAGCCAGCAGTTCCGCCACCGCGCTGTCGGTGAAGGTCAACCCCGGCCACCAGAGATTCTCCAGGGCAATCTGCACCGGCGGCTCGCCGTGTGGGAAGGTGGCGGCCACCGCATTGAGCAGATCGGCGGTGGCCCGGCACACCTCGGTAGCGGTGTAGGGATACTGGCGGGTGAAGGCATGGGCCGGCTCGATATGACTGACATGGAACACCATGTACGCCGGATTGAGCCGCGCCGCATACTGCCAGACCTGCCGCTGCGTGGCAATCAGATCATCGGCGGTACGACCACCATAGACCCAGTAAATAAACTCGGCGGATGCGGCGGGGATCTGCGCGCGGCCATACCAGATATCCAGCCAGGTCAGCCAGAAGGGTAGATGCACTGCCCCGATCAGTCCCGGCGGTAGATCCGGGGGGTCTTCGTAGCCCAGCAGTAACTCAAGCCCATCCACGCCTTGCGCACGAACGTATGCGGCGATGGCGGACCAGTCGTCATTGAAGCGTTGCGTGTCGCCCGGATGGGTTGAAAAGTTGATCAGTTCCCGGGTTGATCCAGGTATGCCGGTCATTGCGTTACTCCTCTGCTTCCAGTATGGATGGATGGCGCTGCTGGAGATAGAGCACCAGAATCAGACTGGTAAATACCAGGATGAACAAGCCGCCCAGGATCAGCAGCGTATTCAGCGAATCACGCTCCGCCTGATGCATGTCCGGATCATGCGCCGGAGCAACCCTGTTCCGCACCTCCGGCGCATCCGGTGTGCCCGGTGTGACAACCGCCGCAGCAACCTGGACCGCCGCCGTTGGCGTCGCCATCCCCTCGGGCTGCTCGCGCATATCAGGTGTTGGAACCAGCGTGCGCTCCCGCGTGGGCAGCGGCGACCGCTCCGGCGGATCGTCCGGCAGAAAGGGCAGCGATGTTGGCTCCATGGTTGCTTCCGGCGACGGCGTTGGTGAAGGTGGCGGCAGTGTTGGCGTGATCGTCGGCGCTGGTGGTGGCAACGTCGGCGTGCCGGTTGCTGGTATGCGGGTGGTGGCAACCGGCGGCGGTGCGCTAGTGGCCGTCGGCAGCAGGAGCGTCGCCGTGGCGACCGACTCGGTTCTGGTCGTGGTCGCCGGCAATGGCACCACATCAGTCTCGCTGAAGCGATCCGAATGTGCGGCCGAAGCCCCCATCGGCCTGGCCGCCTGCATAATCAGCGGCAGATAAATTGCACCTGCCGGGGCCGAACGCAGCCGCACCGGCACTTCCGCCGTAGCAGTGGGTGTGCCGGTTGCCGTACTGCTGGGCGTGACCGTTGGCGTGACCGTTGGCGTGGCGGTATCATCCGGCGGAGTCGCGCTGGGGCGACGCGTCCGGGTGGGCGCCGGTGTGTCGGTGCCGGTTGGGGTTGCTGTCACCGTGCCGGTCGCCGTGCCGGTCGGTGTCACTGTACCGGTTGCGCTGCTGGTGGGTGTTGGCGTTGCCGGCGCACAGATCTCGCCAAATGTCATCACCTGCGACGGCCGGGTGGCATTCTGCCCATCGAGCCCGCCGGGATAGCCCCACACCCAGGCTTCAACATCACCGTCATACACATTGCGCCGGCTCACATACACATCGGGCGGTCCAACGGGCTTGTGCCAGCCAACATCCCGGAGTTGATACGCCAGCCAGAGGCGGCTCGCCTCCGAATTGGCATCATACTGGCAGTAGCAGTTCTCGCCCTGCGCAACATCGCAGCCATTCGCCCCGATTTTACACACCGCCGTCTCACCATAGTCGCCCTGACCAATCTGCACCTCCAGCCCCGATTGCCGCAGCAACTCCTCGGAGGTCAACGCCAGCCCCTCGTCCCAGGCAACGCAGGCCGTTTCGACTGAACCATCGGCAAACTCCACCATCACGCCGGCATGCTGCCGGTCTGCGGCTTCCGCTTGCAATGCGTTGGTATGTTGGAACATCGGTGCGCCGGAACGCCGGACCGTTGCAGCGCCGGCACTGGTAACCAGCGGCAGATACACCCGGTTCTCCGCTTCCGATGGACAAATATCGGCAAAAGCTACCGCCGGCGGCGCATCTGCGGTCCAGGACCAGCCGTCAACCGCACCATCGCGCAGCACACGGCTGCCGGCCCCTACCGGCGAGGACTGCCATGCGCCATCCACCAGCAACCAGTAGCGCCAGTAGTCCGGTGGATATTCGCAGAGACACTCCTCGGCGGCGCATCCCGCGCGGTCAATTTTGCAGACGAACGCACCAAAAGCGGGATCGGTGGCAACTTCGAATGCCAGGCCGGAACGGGCAAGCAGATCTACACCGCTGATCTGCTCCTCCGCAAAGGTGACGCAGCGGGTAATGACCGTCGTGTCACTCACCTGCACGACCAGCCCGGCCCGGCCCGGCGACGCGGCCCGCGAATATAATCCCTGGAGCAATAGTGCTGCTACCGCCAGCAGCAGGGCAGAACCCAATCGATGAGTCATAAGAGTGAGACCGATTTGTTATCATAGCCACAGAGCACACCGAGGACGCAGAGATGATGACCGGGAACATGCTGCCGTTGCGCCCGTTGCGCCCATTCCCGTTGATTGCTGGTTTGCCGGCACATTTGGTATGAGACCATTCAGAGGTCGGCACATTTATGCAGTTTGAAAATAGCCCGGATATGAAATGACCTGGAATCCCGGCTTTAGCCGGTGGACCGGCGGAAGCCGGGACTCCCAATCAGTGATGTCCGGATTAAGGCTTCAAAGTTCATAAACGTGCCAACGTGCTAACGTGCTAACGTGCCAACGTATTAACGGCTAACAATCGGCAGGTAGACGCGTAGCGGTTCCTCCCTACTCTCGACAACCGTTGGATCGGTCGTGAGGGTACCGCCGTTCTGCACACCATCGCTGCCATCGGTAAAGGTTGCGCGGAACAGCAGCGTATCCGTCGGCGTGACATCATCGCGTCCGCTCAGGTCAATCGTCGCCGAGAAGTAACCGGTTTCGCGGATCGTATCAACGGCTTCAAATGCCGCAACCTGCAGTCCATCCTCCGCAACGCTCCACTCCAGCGTCAACGTACCATCGCCGTTCAGGTCGCTGCCATAGGGCACCGTTACGGCGACACGCTCCCCGTCGGGGCTAAATGTCCCAAATGCCGCACCTGCCACCAGTCGGTCGGGATCGGGGCCGCGCGGGATGGGCGTGTAGGTGGTTGCCGGATCGGCGACTGCCGTCCCCGTGTAGGGATAGAATGCCCCCAGCAGTACCGGTACCGCCTGCTGCGTCGCAAACAGATTATCGGCGGTCGGGTTAAAGCTGTCGGTAATACCCGCGTAATTCCAGTTCGTCACGAATGGACCATCCGGTTTCTGGTAACTGCCCAGGGTGCCCAGCGGCCAGCGCCCATCTTTACGCCAGGAGGCATCGGTCAGATCCACCCCCGCCGCCAGCAACCCCTGAATGGCATACGCGGTTGAGTTGGTGCTAAACGCACCAAACGCTTCCCACCCGCCGGTGGCGCTCTGGCTGTCGCGCAGGGCGGTAATGCCCGCCTGTACCGCTGCATTATTCGCCGGAACGCCGGCCGCAATTAATGCCTGGAGCGCCAGCCCCGTCGCGTCCGCGCTCCCCCAACTCCCCTCCTCATCCTGCAGGCTGATCAAGAAGTCGGTGGCGGCGGCGGGGATCGTTTCGCCGGCAGCAACCAGTCCCAGGATGGCAAACGACTGCGACGTGGCACCCGCCGCGCCGGTGGCAAAGCCGCGTGACGCGGTGGTGCTGTAGGCTCCGGTCGCCTGCAGCGTTCCCGTCAGGTCAGTGACCAGGTTGAACGGCGTGGTGCTGCCAAAGTCGGTTGGATCGCCACCACTCGCAACAATGCCAACGATCAGCTTGCCGGTCTGCGCCGGAAAGATGCGGTCGCTGTCATCACGGGTATAATTTCCCGCCGCCGTTGCCAGATAATCCAGCGGCGACTGGTCCGTTGCGCTGGTGATAGTGTTCGGATTGTAGCCCGCAGCCACAAATGCCAGCAGATTGTCTAGCGTTTCGCCCGGCGATGAGGCTGCAGCAAAGCCCGGCCAGCCGCCGTCATCATTCTGCCGCGATTGCATATACGCCAGTGCCCGCTCAACCCGCAGCGGCGTTGTCATAAACAACGGCTGGTCGGTCAAGCCGTAGAGCGCCTCCAGCGTGGCATAGGCATTGAAAAAACGCCCGGCAATGATGCCCTCGTCGGTCTGCAGGCCAACCAGTGCCTCGCGGGGAGTGGTACCGCCCGTGGCCCATGTCTGCGTTGCCGGGATAAACCCGGCCGTCGCAAGTGCCGTCATCGCCCAGCCGGTGCTGTTGGCCGGTTCGCCCGTGCCGATATCGCCCCACAGCGCCGTGGCAGCGGTCTGGTTCTCTCGGTAGAAGGCCAGCGCCTGCTGGATCGCCGGATCGGTGGGGGGCACATTGCCGCTGCCGATCAGCGCAACAATGGCATAGCCGGTAATTGACAGATCATTGCTCCAACTGCCGCCCTCATTCTGGTTGTTGATCAGCCAGGTGGTTGCCGCTTCCGGGATCGGCTGCCCGGCGCTGATCAACCCCAGGATCGCCAGGGTCTGATTGATGTCACTTGCTGCGCCGCTGGAAAATCCTTCTTCGGCCGGCGTGCTGTAGGTGCCATCGCCGGCAGCGGCATACACCGCATTGAGTTCGCTAATCAGATCAACCCCAGCAAAACTGGCCGGATCGGCACCGGCGGCGGCCACGGCTGCCAGCAGTTGCCCGGCGCGCCCCGGGAACAGATTTGCAGTTGCCGGAGTATCGTCCTGATACATGTAGCTGACGACCTCCGCCTCCAGGTAGTCAAGCAACGTGTTGTCTGCGCTCGAAACCAGCGTGTTGGCGGGATAGCCGACCGCATTCAAGGTCAGGATGGCGCGGATCGTCCCACCCGGATCCGCCCCGAAAGTAAAGGAGTTGATCCCACCATTCTCCGCTTGCTGCGTTTGCAGATAGGCCACCGCCTGTGCAATCGCCTCGTTCTGATAGAAGGGGTAGGTTGTGGTAAGTTCCTGGGCCAGATCCAGCGTGGGACTCTGCGCCGATACAACCGGCCGTGACGTGGGCGCACTCGCCTGAAAAGCAACCAGTAAGCCGAGCAGAGCGAACATTCCAATCACCAGACGGGGGCGACTCTGTTTCATACTGCATCCTCTCATCGAGCACACATCCGTGTACCCATAACACGCCTGCGACGGGCGGTGATACCGCATGCAGGCCATCTAACTCCTGCAACCATGTTCCATCCGGCCGTACACCTGCAACCTGCCCCCGCAAAAGAGTGCAACAAAAAACGGCGCTCCGCGTGGAGGCCGTTATCATCCGAAGGATACTGGTTGGCAGACCCTGCCAGCCATAACGTCCGGCTCCCCTTATTCCACGAGGGTGAACACGAACCAGGACAAAGGCGGGTCATCGGGCTAGGCCGACTGAAGCTCTGAGGTTATCGCACTACGCCGGCACCGGGCCAGGCGTACACCAGAGAGCACACATCGACATTACCGTTGCGGGACAGCGCCGGACTCTCACCGGTCTTCCCCCATTATGCGCCGCGCATCCGGGCGACAGGCGCACCTTTATCGGTTGTGCGATATTTGGTTGTGTATTGGTCAGGTCTGGTTGAAGATGATACACCGTATCGTGACAAATTGCAAGCGCGCCATGCCGACCCTGTTCATCAGGAGACGGCAAACTCCGTATACTGGCGCAGTTCCCGGGTTCGTAACCGCATACGTCGTGTGACTCAGTACCAGCTTTTGCATCATCTTCTTACACTTGAAAGCAGCACCTGTTCGGCGTAAGGGTTGGGCAACTCCGTCAAAAGCTTGCATGACTGCCAACGGCAACGGGCCGGTCACGCGGTTCCATGTAACCTTCCGGCGGCAGCATGCATCCAAAGAACAGAACAACGCAAAACGACAACATACTCAACCCGAACGCATGTAACCTGATACACAATTAGTGCATCAAAAGGTTAGACAAACGGAATACGGAACGAATAACGAAGGGGGAGCAACGTAATGTTTGCCAGAAATGAAGGGGACTTTGACCGCATGATCCGGGGGCTTGTCGGTGCAGCCCTGCTGGTACTCGCTATCCTGGTCTTGCCGGGTATCTGGCAGTGGATCGGCGGGCTGGTCGGTATTGTGCTGCTTGTAACGGGACTTACCGGGGTCTGCCCGGCCTACCGCCTGTTAGGGATGAATACCTGCCCGGCAGAGGGTCGCAATTAGAGTTAGAAACGCGTCATTGCTCACATCAGGTCCGTCCAAATTGACAAACGTTATCTATCTCACCTTATCTTACATCCATAAGGACAAATCAGGATGAACAGCATTATGGTTCGCCGAATAGCTCGCCTTGTTACACTCCGAAAAAATCTCGGAGAAAGCTACACACCAGTCTACTTTCTCTCAGCCCTGGGCAACGGTGGTATGGCGGTCGCGTTCTTCATCTATCTGAACTTCATGGTGCCGCATCCAGAGACACCAATTATAACCTTTGACGGTCTGACGCAGGTGATGGCGGGTGCCTCCCTGTCGGTGCGTGCGCTGATCCTGACTGCGATGGCCGGGATTGCCTTCTTTGGTATTCGCCACCTCTGGTTACTGGTCTGGAACCTGCGTGAATACGCCCGCTATCGCAACACAGCGGCCTTCACCCGGCTCCGCCAGAGCAACAGCGAGTCGAAGCTGATCGGGCTGCCACTGACCCTGGCGATGACGGTCAACATGAGCTTTGCCGCCGGTGCCACCTTCACGCCGGGCATCTGGAACATCATCGAGTATCTCTTCCCGGCGGCGATGCTGGCCTTCCTGACGATCGGTATCCTGGCGCTGCGGATCTTTATCAACTTCTTTAGCCGCATCCTGGCTAACCCGGAGTTCGATTGTAGCCATAACAACAGCCTGGGTCAGCTCAAGGCGATCCTTACCTTTGGCCTGGTTGGTGTCGGTTTTTCCGCCCCGGCGGCGATGAGCGTAAATCCCACGACCGTGACGTTCAGCATTATCGGTGGGCTCTTCTTTGCGACGGTGGCGGTTGTGATGGGCCTGATCTGGATGATCCTGGGCTTCCGCAGTATGCTGGCCCACGGTATCAGCAAAGAGAGTGCCGTCAGCCTCTGGATCCCGCTGCCCATCCTGACGGTCCTGGGGGTGACCGGTATTCGGGTGATGCGCGGTATGGGGTTCCTCTTCCACGTCCCGGCCGATGCGGCCAATCCGGTTGCACTGCGGGTTCAGTTCTTTAACGAAGGCATTCTCATCTGGACAACGCTTATTCTGTCGGTGATGATCCTGTTTGCGGTGCTGGGCTATGCTGTAATGAAGCGGGTCAACTACTTTGAGACCTTTGTCTCCGGGCCAGAGCGCAGCGCCGACAGCTACGCCCTGATCTGTCCCGGTACGGCCATCTTTGTCTTTGGAATGTTTTTTGTCCATATGGGTCTGGTGCGCAACGACCTGCTGGACAAGTTCTCACCGGCCTATTTTATCATCCTGGTACCGTTTATCATCGCGCAGTTGTTTGCCATCCACACAATGCTGCGGCTCGACGAGAAGCTGTTGCGCCCCGGTCTGGAGGAGACGGCAGTGGTTGATGAGGGGATTGCAACAGCATAGAAGCGTGTTGTACAATACAAGATAGGTGATACGTCAACAGGCCGGTCACATGCAGTGTGACCGGCCTGTTGACGTTGGGAGTGGCGTAAGATGTTGACCGGGTTGCCCAACCCTTACGCCGAACAGGTGCTGCTTTCAAGCGCAAGAAGATGACTCAAAAGCCGGTACTGAGTCACACGACTTGTACAGTTACGAACTTTACGCACGCGGAAGACACATTCGCCTGCGGCAGGGTGGAAAAGAATAAAACGTACCATGCTGCCGCAGGCGAATCGGACTTCCATCGAGTGAAACGTCCGGGGTGCATGTCAACCACGTAATTCGTGGAGTTATAGAAATAAATGGATACCAGCCCTACTGTTTTGACCAATGTGCCGCCCCAATCAGCGCGGGTTGTGCAGATCAATGTGAACCCGGAAGGCGGCGTGCCCAAACATCCTGTGCCGCGCGCCGAGGTGACGATTAACGGGGTTGTCGGGGATAAGCAGCGCGACCGGCAGCATCATGGCGGGCCAACGCGTGCCATCTCGCTCTTCGCGCTGGAGCGTATTCAGGCGTTGCAGGCCGAGGGGCATGTGATCACGCCCGGCTCAACCGGCGAGAACCTGACGATCACTGGTCTGGATTGGGACTCCATTCAGGTCGGGGATTGCCTGCGGGTCGGGGACCGGCTACGGATCGAGATCACCGACTATGCCACACCCTGCAAAAACATCGGCGACTCCTTCGCCGAGGGGCAGTTCAAACGGGTGTCGCAGAAGGTAAATCCCGGCTGGAGCCGCCTCTATGCGCGGGTGCTGGTCGAGGGTACGGTGAACGTGGGCGATCCAGTGGAGTGGGATGTGGGGGAATTTTGAGTTTTGAGTTTTAAGTTTTGAGTTTTGAGTTTCGAGGTAAAAGGGGTTGCAATTCATCATCGTTGAGATGATCAAGCTCGCGGGTTACTCGCTCTTTAACCGTCATTGCACATTACCCCTGGCTTGCCTGCCCCTTGATCACCTCGCGTGCGCCGCCGTTGTCGGTGATGGTCGCCATCACCGTGCCGCCAGACGGCCCCAGGTGCCGGCGCAACTGCCGGCGCAGCTCGCGGCTGGCCTGCGCGCCCTCGATCAGGCCATAGAGCGCCGGCCCGGTCAGGCTGCGGCCCCAGGCCACCGCACCATGCGTCCGCATCAGATCCAGGATGGTCTGTTCCGCCGCCGACAGGATGTGTGGCGTCCCGGCAGCGGCCAGGGCGGCCTGGTTCTGCGCGGCTACCTGCATAAGTGCCTGTGCAAACGCGGGCAGATCATCCTGCTCCAGGGCGGGCCAGAGCCGCTCCCGCACCAGCGGCCAGGTAGTGTTGCCCAGGTGGGGCACCGCGTTGCGCAGTGCCGTCAACTGCTCGGCCTCCAGGGTGGCGGGGGTGCCGGCGGGCAGACGGGGCAGCACCAGGACAAACACCCAGGCATGTTTGTCGGAGTGCGCAATGTCGTAGCGGCGCAGGATGGGCGGCAGCGCCGTAGCAGCAGGATCGGCCGCTTCCACAAAGAGCAAGCCGCCCTGGTCAAACCCCCAGATTGCCGGCGCAGCGGCCGGACTGAGGCCGGTGGCCCGGGCCAGCGCGGAAATATCTGCGTGGGGCAGGTCATGCTGCCAGGCCAGCGCGCGGGCTACACTCAGGCCCAGCATCGGCTCCGAACTCAGCCCCATGCCCATGGGAATTGCCAGCTCGATCCGCAGGTCAGACTGCGGCTCCAGCCCATGCGCCTGGAGAAAGCGTTCCGCCTGCTGGTGCGCCAGGTTTGCGCGCGCCCCCGTAACCCGCAACCCACGCCCCAGTTGATTGGACAGATGAACGGGCGGATGTTGCAGCGTCACCCCCATCAGGCAGGGCGTCATACCATTATTTTGCTCAACTGTCACCAGACCCAGGGGCAGGCCGGCCGGTGCGCCAATTTCGATCATAGGTGTCATATTAACAGGAGTTACGCATTGCGCGTTCAGACCAGACATTTGACCAGATGAAAATCGGATTCGCCTGCGGCAGCATGGTACGTTCTTTTTCTTTTCCCAAAAAAATTCACGTTGTGAATTTTTTTGGGAAAAGAATGGTTTCTTCCGCCCTATCGGAGGCGATATCCCTGCAAAACACGGAATCGCCTGATCCATGGCAGCATTGGTCGTTTCGCAGTGTTCGCTCATGTCGTGGTGTTCGTGGTCCAAACACCCACCACGTAAGTCATGTAATTGAAGAGACACTTTATTTAACGTGCATCCGCGTCTCGCGCACATCGCGGATCTCGTGGCCCGCGATTGCCTCAACCGCCGTCACCAACTCGGCCTTTGTACAGCCCCAGATCTTCATCACGATGTCCCAGTGGTCGGCCTTCTTGGGTGAGCGTACACTACCCATCGCCATCAGTCCCCAGCCCTTCTCGGCAATAACCCCGGTCAGCTTGAGAAACTCACCGCGCCGGCTGGGTACACGCACCGTTAGCCGCCAGCCGGGCTCAACTGCGCCCAGCAGGTTGCGCAGCTCGATCAGCAGATCATTATCGGTGATCAGGCCCAGTACGACATCATTCTGGATGACCGGCAGGCCGTGAAAGTTGCGGCGAAACATCAGCTCCGCGGCATCCTCCAGGGTGGCATCGGGGTCGATGGTCGGCAGATCCACGCCCTTCAGCATCACCTTCTCGACGGTCAGGTTGGTGAGGTAGCGCGTAATCTCCCACACATCCAGGCTCGCCAGCCGCTCCGGTTGGATTGCCAGGCGGGGCGGTGTGATCATTCCCAGCAGCCGTTTGCCGTCCGCAACCACCGGCAGATAGTAGATGTTGTTCTCGACGATCAGCCGTTGCGCTTCAGTGACGCGCTTGTCGGGCTCGATCATAATCGGGTGCTGGAGCATGTAGTCCTTGACCAACATTGGCAGGCTCCTTCTCCTGCTGATCCGGCGCATCAAACACCGGATCAAATGTCCCCAACTGTTCAATGGGAATATGACAGAGAATTCGATGACCATTCCCGGCTTCGCGCCAGGGCGGGTCTTCCGTCTCACAGATCTTCCCGCCGTCGGGCAGCAGACTGCGTCGGGGGCAGCGCGTATGGAAGCGGCAGCCACTCGGCGGATTCAGCGGGCTGGGCACTGAACCGGACAGGCGCACATGCTCCTGCTGCACGGTCGGGTCCGGGATGGGCACGGCGGCCAGCAGCGACTCGGTGTAGGGATGGTAGGGCGGGGCGTAGATCGCTTCGGCGGGGCCAATTTCGACAATCTCGCCCAGGTACATCACCGCGATAAAATCGGAGAAGAAGCGCACCACGCTCAGGTCATGCGCGATAAACATCATCGTTGTGCCATACTCCTGCTGGATCTCCGACAGGAGGTTGAGCACCGCCGCCTGTACCGAGACATCCAGCGCCGAGACCGGCTCATCACACAGAACCAGGTCCGGTCGGCCGGCAAAGGCCCGGGCGATGCCGATGCGCTGCTTCTCGCCACCACTCAACTGGTTGGGCAAACGGTTGTAGTAGTGCTCATCCAGTTTGACCGCGCGTAGCAGGCGAATAACCTCTTCACGCACCTGGTCTTTGGGCACAATCTTAAACCGGCGCAGGGGCCGCTCCAGTTGCTTGCCGACCGAGTAGCTAGGGTTCATGGTGGCATTCGGGTTCTGGAACACCATCTGCAACTCGCGGATTGTCGCCATGTCGCGCTTCTTGACACCGCCGCGCAGATCGGTGCCCAGGAACTCCACCTTCCCGCCGGTGATATCCTCCAGGCCGATGATGGTCTTTATCAGGGTACTCTTGCCACAGCCCGACTCGCCTACGACGCCGAGTGTCAGACCTTTGGGTACGGTAAAGTTGACATTATCAACCGCCTTGACATACTCTTTCTTCCCCAGTCCGATCAGACTCAGCGGCGAGGAACTGCCGTGGCGGTAGTAGGTCCGCAGGCTATCCACATCGAGGATCGGCTCCCGTTCGCGGGCGGTTGTCAGGTCTACCGGCTCCAGGGGGATCAGATCTTCGGTGGGGTGCCACTGCGCCGGGTCAATCTCCTCCGAGAATTTGCAGCGGCTGAAATGCCCCGGCGTAATCTCGCGGAAGGCGATGCGTTCCTGGCGGCAAACATCGCGTGCGTAGTCGCAGCGCGGCTCAAAGATGCAGCCCGGCGGCAGGCCGGCCGGGGAAGGCACGCGCCCACGGATGGGGTAGAGCACGCTGCTGGATTTGCTGCGCCCAATCTTGGGCACGCAGCGGATCAGCCCCTGCGTGTAGGGATGCTGCGGGCGCAAAAAGATATCCTGCACCGAGGCCAGTTCGACAATCTCGCCCGCATACATCACCGCCACCCGGTCGCACACGCGCGCCACCACACCCAGGTTGTGGCTGATAAACATAATCGCGGTGTCGAACTCACTCCGCAGATCGGCCACCAGATCCAGCACCGCCGCCTCAACCGTCACATCAAGGGCGGTGGTTGGCTCGTCCATCACCAGCAGGGCCGGGTTGTTGAGCATCGCCATAGCGATGACCACACGCTGCTGCTGTCCGCCCGAGATCTGGTGCGGGTAGCGCTCCATCACGCGGGACGGATCGGGCATATTGACCTTGCCGAGCATCTCGATACAGCGCTGCCAGGCTTCGTCCCTGGACATGTTGCGATGCACCGTCAGCACCTCGGCCATCTGCTCACCGACGCGCAGCACCGGGTTGAGCGAGGTCATCGGGTCTTGATAGACCATGGCGATCTGGTCGCCACGCAGTTTCCGCAACTCTTCCGCACTGCGCCCAACCAGCGACTGCCCCTGGAAGAGGATATTGCCCGCGGCGATCTTGCCGTTGCGCCCCAGATAGTTGACCATGCCGAAGGCCACGGTGCTCTTGCCGCAACCCGACTCGCCGACGATGCCCAGCGCCTCGCCGCGATGGATCTCGAATGATACATCGCGCACCGCCCGGACATCACCCGCGCGCGTTTCGTAGGCAATCGCCAGATGCTCAACCTTGACGACGGGCTGGGTGCGCTTTTCTGCTTCTCGTGTCATGCTTCTCTTCCTGTGTTGGACAAAGTTTGTAACAGCTTTATCGGATCAGTGTACCGCATCAGGATACCCGCATTCTGTCACCTGTCACCTGCACCTGTCACCTTGTTAACGATAACGCTGCGTCTCTTCCGAGAGACCATCCGCCATCAGGTTCAGCCCGACCACCACCATCGCAATCGCCACCGAGCCCCAGAGCGCCTCCCAGGGCCGCCCGGCCTGGATGGAAGTCCGGCCCGCCTGCACAATACTCCCCCAATCGGGCGAGGGTGGCGGCAGCCCCAGTCCCAGGAAGCCCAGCGTCCCGATGGAGAAGACCGCGTAGCCCATCCGTAGCATCGAGTCGATAATGATCGGGCCGCGCGCATTGGGCAGGATCTCCACAAACATGATGTAGAGCGGATTCTCCCCACGCGTCTGCGCGGCGGCGATAAAGTCGCGGGTCTTGATATCCAGCGTCAGGCCGCGCACCAGTCGGGCGATACCGGGCGCACCGGCAATCGTAATCGCCAGCACGACATTGGTTGCCGAAGCGCCCAGCGCCGCGATAATCACCAGGTAGAGCAGGATCTGCGGGAAGGAGATGATCGCATCCAGGATGCGCATAGTAATCTCATCAATCAGGCCGCCAAAATAGCCCGCAACCAGGCCCAGCGTCCCGCCAACCGCCAGCGCCACCAGCACCGCAATCGGGGCCAGCGTTAAAATCGGGCGCGCACCATGCGCCAGTCGCGCCCAGATATCCCGCCCGCGCGTGTCCGTACCCAGCCAGTGATCCCACGAGGGGCCTTCGCGGTTGCGCCCGCGAAACTGCTCCACCGGCGAGTAACGCGAGAGCCAGGACTGGTACTGCTCAGAAGTCGCCCACTGGGTGATATCATCGCCGCGCAGCACGCCTGCGTAACAGGCCGGGGTTATCAGACAGTTGTCGGCAAAGAGCGCCACAATAATCCAGAACCCGACGAGCAGCACCCCCGCCAGCGCCACCCGCGAGCGGCTGAAGATCTCCAGCCGCCCCTTGAATTTTTGCCAGGACGAGGGTTCCGTGGCCGCCGGAGCCGGAACAGTTCCTCCAGATGTACGTTCAGCCGTTGCCATGCATGAAACTCCAGCGTCAGGTGTAGCGAATCCGCGGATTCAGATACACATAGATAATATCGGCCAGCAACTGGGTGGTCACGGCGATGATCACCAGGATCATCGTGGCCGCCTCCAGTGCAAAGACATCATTATTCAGGGCGGCGGTCAACACATAACTGCCCAGGCCGGGGAAGCCAAACAGCGTCTCGACCACCACGATCCCGCCGACCAGCCAGTTCACATGCAGCATAATCACGGTGATGGGCGCAAGCAGCGCGTTGCGTAGCGCATGCTTCATGACCACGCGGCGGTAGGGCAGCCCCTTTAGCACCGCCGTGCGCACATAGTTGGTGCGCATCACCTCAACCATACTCGCCCGCGTAACCCGCAGGATGTAGCCCAACTCAATCAGGGTCAGCGTCAGCACCGGCAGAATCAGCATCTGCGGGCGCGAGAAGACCGATGAACCGGGCGGAATAACCACCGCCCCCGGCAGCAGATCCAGCCAGACCGCAAAGATCACGATCAGGAAGACGCCGCTGGCAAACTCGGGCGTCGCGGTTGCCACCAGTCCGGTAATCGAGATCGAGCGGTCCAGGAACTTGCCCTCATTCAGGCCCGCCAGCACGCCAAACAGCAGGGCCAGCGGCATAATGAAGAGGAAGGCGATCCCGGCCAGGAAGAGCGTATTGAGCAGGCGCGGTATTAGCGTGGCAAACACCGGCTGGCGCGTCTGGAAAGAAACCCCGGCATCACCGCGCAGCAACCCCTTCTGCAGGGGAATGTAGGCACTGGGCGCGCCGGGAATACTCAGCCAGCCGGCCTTCGTCAGACGCTGCTCCTCGGCCTGCGCGCCGCGAATCCACATCGCCGCGCGACCATCCGGGTCAACCCCCCAGAAGATCTCATCGCCCTCATCGTTAGTCACCCAGACATCCTCATCGAGCGGCACCTCGCGGGGCGCGCTCAGGGTGCCGTCGGACTGGATCTCCCGCTCGATCCGGTAGAGCGTTTCGCCATCGGGGGTAAAATTGCGGAACAACGTTCCATCCTCACCGACGGCCCACCAGCCTGTGCGCTCCTCGTCCGAGTCATACACCTGGCGTAGTTGATAGCCCACCCGCTGCTCGGCCTGCCAATCGCTGCCGAACATCCAGCGCACATAGCGGGTTACAATCGGCTGATCCAGGCCATGCTGAGCATTGAAGGAGCGCTTCTGGTCCTCGGTGATCGTATTGCCCAACACATTGACCGCAATATCGCCGGGGGCTAGCTCGGAAATGGCAAACACCGCAATCGAGACGGCAAACAGCGTGAATACCAGAAAAATAACCCGCCGGATAAGAAACTTCGCCATTGTAACTCCCGTTGGAATAGAACCGAGAACCGAGGACTAAGAACCAGGCATAGCTCTCAGTGCTCCAGTTCTCGGTTCGCAACAGTTCTCAGTTCTCACCCGATTTTAGGCAAACGGATCAAGCTGGGGATCGTACCAGGTGCGCAGCCACTGGTTATGCAGCGTCGGATGCGCTTCAACATTCTGGAATGCCGGGTTGAACACCTCCCAGACCTGCTGCCAGACCGCGACCCCAATCGAACCGCGCTCCTGTTGGATCGTCTGCATCTCCTTCATAATCTCGCGGCGCGCCTCGACATCCAGCGTGCCCTGCGCTTCGCGCAGCAGTTGGGTAAACTCCTCATCCACCCAGCGCGTCTCATTCCAGTCCACCGGCTCGCCATCAGCGGTAGCGGTGTAGGCCAGAGGCAGTACCATCACCGCCAGCGGGCGATGCGTCCAGGGCGTAATCCCAAACGCCGTCTCCGTCCAGACCTCCCAGTAGGCCGTATTGGGCATCGTCTCCAGGGTGATGTTAAAGCCACCGGCCGCCGCATCCTGCTGGAGCGTCTCAGCATAGGCGACCACATCGGCCCAGCCGGTGCCTACCGCCAGCGAGACATCTAAGCCATCGGGGTAGCCGGCCTCGGCCAGGAGTGCCTGGGCACCTTCGGGATCATACTCGGGCACATCCATCGGGGCATATTCGGGATGCACCGGCGAGATATGGAAATCATGCCCCAGCAGGCCCTCACCGTTGTAGGCCACATTCTGGATCTGCTCCCGATCCTGGCACATCTTGATCGCCGTGCGGACGTTGTTATCGCTCCAGGGCTCCTGATCGACGCGCATCCGCAGCACCCGCGCCTGAGCAGTATTGGCCGAGTAGATAATAATGTTGGGGTCGTCCTGCAGCGCCAGCACATTATCGATATTCGGCTCATACATCGTATCGATCTCGCCGGTCTGCATCGCGGCAACATAGGCCGTCTTATCATCGCCCAGGCTGATAAACTCAATCGCATCGAGGTAGGGCAGCGGCTCGCCATCCTCACCCATCTGCCAGTAGTCCTCACGGCGGACCACGCGGGCACGCTCACCGGCAACATACTCCTCCAGCGTGTAGGGGCCGGTACCGGGATTGGTGCCGGTGGTGATATCGCCGTTGAAGCTGGGGTGCATAATCAGCGCCGGGTAGTGGTAGAGGTTCTCCGGCACATCCAGCTTGGGCGCGCTCAGGTTCAGCCGAACGGTGTAGTCGTCCACAACCTCGACGCCGTCAACATCCAGAAAGCCCTCCCAGAGCCCCAGGATGGAGGAGTTGGTATCGGGGTTGAGCCACTCCTCAAAGTTATACTTAACATGATCCGCCACAAACTCATCGCCATTGGTCCACTGGATGCCCTGGCGCAGATTGAGCGTCCAGACCGTCAGTTCATCATTGGCTTCCCAGCTCTCCAGCAGCAGCGGATGCGTAATATTCTCGGCGTCGGTCTCGGTGAGATACTCAAACACATGCCGGAAGACATTGGCGGTCTCCGTCCAGGAGAAGCGCGCCGGGTGATCCACCCCTTGCACCTGCACACCCAGCCGAATAGTCCCGCCGCGCTGCACCGGACCCTTGGGCACATCGACTTCGGGATCGGTAGCATCGCCGGTTTCACCTTCCGGGGGCGCCTCAGTGGTAGGCGCACCACACGCGGCGAGGAACGAGGCCGCCGAGAAGCTGGCCCCCAGCAGGGTAGCGACCCGCAAAAACTCCCGCCGGCTGATCCGCCCCTGGAGGAGTTGCTCCTGGGCCTCAACGATACCCGGATGGATGCGACGATTAGAACGCTTCGTCATCAAGATCTCCTTCGTAGATTCAAAAGGCACGAAAAAACAAACAACGGTTGTCACAACTGACAAATGAAGTTCGGGTAGTGTATAGCTAATGATCAGCGGCATTCACTCCGATGTGAACGACATCCGGCGAACAGTCTTTGTACAGCAGGGTAGGAGCGATCAGAGGATGAGAAATTACAGGCATGGCGTTATGAAGTTTGATTTTTTAATCCGGACATCACTGCTCGGGCGTCCCGGCTTCAACTGGTCCAGGCTTTCCCGGCAATATGCCGCAGTCCCGGCAGGCATCCAATGGCTAAAGCCGGGATTCCAGGTCATTTCATATCCGGGCTATTTTTCAAAGTTCATAACGCAACGCACCTGCACCCCACATAAATCGAGAACAGCGAACTAAAGAACAGGGAACAAAGTAACATATCGCACGCAAAGAACAGAGAAACACAGAAGAAAACCGGTTTCATGCACCTTCAGCGGATAGCGCGTTTATTCTTTGTTTTTTACGCTTTATTCTTTTTACTGTTTGAAAAACAATACATAGCCGTTTAGAAATTGTTCAGTGTAACGCTACGTTATTAAAAAAATAATACCAGTAAAAAACGCGTGTAAGCGGGGCTGTTTCAGAGAAAACAAACAACAAAGTAACACAGAACAAAGTTCACTGCTTGCATTGGCAAGACGAAAGCTGTTTGTTCTATGTTCTTCGCGTATTTGTTCTTTATACAAGTATAGGGGAAGTGACAATGCCTGTCAAATAGAGCAGGCCAATATGCGGTGCAGCAATAGGGCAGGCAATAGGTGCTGCCGGGACACGCAACGACCGCGCGCAAAGCGGCAGAGGCATGGCGTATGCGGTTGGCGTGCCGCCAGAGCTACACCCAGACTACCCAAAAGCACGTTTAGTGGCGCACTTACAGCATGATTAGTGGCGCACTTGTTGTATTGAGGTATGAGCGCCCTTCAGGTGACATTGTGTAAAATGTTTTACCACGCGTACGCGATCAGTTTCATCATATTTTTTAACCGACTTGCACACGATTCACAAAAGGCTTCCTGCTGCCTTTCACTGAGCCTCTCGCGGCCTCGGGAGCCATTCTACCAGCATAGGTTTTGGTGCATTTTGTGAGGGTTGTGCCGTACCCCCCAAAACCTTTGGCAGGAATCCTCAGACAACCCGGCGTGTCGCAGCATTGCCCGTGCATCCCACCCCGTGTACTTCCCGATCATCCCCTTCCTATCGCTCTGGTCACACGGGTGCGGCGGTAGCTTCCCATGATGCTCCCATCACTTGCTCCATGCACCGGAGTTGGCAGCGGTGGCGTGGATGCGGTATGATTGAGCAAAACGAACAAGGAACCATTGCGATGAAAACCGATATTCCATGAAAGCGATTGACGCGCCTCTGTGCCGCCGATCTGCTCGCCTTCTTGGGCAGTCACGATGCCGAGGTGTTGGGGGTCGAAACCCTGGAACTACCGAGTAGTCGTACCAGTCTAGACACCGTGCTGCGACTGCGTGGCGCGGATGGGCACCCGTATCTGCACCTGGTTGAGTGGCAGGGCTGGCACGATCCCCTGATCCTCTGGCGCACCCTGAGCTATCTGGCCTGGATTGGGCAAAACCGTCCCGAACGGCCGATCCTGGTCACGCTGATCTACCTGACGCCGGCAGATGATGTGGGTGACACACTGGTGCAGGCGGGTGTGGGGCAGAGCGGCTGGCAGATCACTATCCCGTGCATCCGCCTGTGGCAGCAGGATGCCACTGCCGCCATCGCCAGCGGCAAGCCGGGCTTGATCGCGCTCAGTCCACTGATGCAGGGGGCCACGGCGGATCTGGTGGAGCAGGCGACCAGGCTCATTCTGGACGCGGTGGACCAACCGGTCCAGGCCGAGATGCTGACCGCATTGGGGATCTTTGCCGAACCCCTGCTGGAGACGGAACGCTTTATTCGACTCGTAACAAGGGAGCGACTGATGGCAAGTGACTTGATATCCTACTTAATCCAGGACAAAGTGGCGGAGTGGGAGCAGAAAGAAGCGAAGTTGCAGGAAGAAAACGCGGCCCTGCACGCCCAGCTTCAGGCGGCACAACAAACGACGGTGCAGGCGGGGCAGCACGCCATCGAAGGTATCTTGATAGCACGCTTCCCGGACGCACCGTTAGCGGTGATGCATGACATTCGCCGGATCACCAACCCGGAGCGGCTCCAGGCGCTGATCGGGCCACTGGTTACCGCCGCCACCCTGGACGAGGCGCGCCGGTTACTGGCAGACGCGGCGGCGGCAAACGGCGCATAGGTCGCCATCCGCTGCGCCGGGTGTGTGCGACATTCTGTATACATCGAGGGAACTTCATGACTGACCAGCTTGCCCGCCGCATGCGCAATCTGCAGGAAGCCCGGGAACTGGACGATATCGATGCAGCCGCCTACGAGCGCGGATTGGCGAAACTGCGCGCACAGTATGGCGACGCTGCAGTCAATGCGCTGCTGCACCAGCCGGAGTATAGTGGACCCCTTTGTCAAGACACCAAATTGGTCGCTTGTTCCTCCAGTTTGGGTCTGCATGCGCACGAAACGCTTGACACATGGCGGGCAGGTGGGCGGGCGTCCGCCACCCCGATTCACGCCTGCCGTGAGCTGTCCACAGCCCCACGGCACGGCTGTTCCGAATCGGCACCCACCGCCGCGGACCGTCTGGCTTGCTGTGGGCAGG
>DAOTVB010000186.1:0-5057 GCA_034436755.1 Chloroflexaceae bacterium
AGGCCGCACGCGAGATGGGCACCACCCCGTGATGGGTCGTCTCAACTGGCGCGGGCAGGTGCTGCAAGCGGAAGCCGAGCGCCTCAAACAGTTCGCGCAGCCACGCCTGCCACGCCTCGCCGGGCGTGGAGCCGGTCTCGCCATACTGCCGCCACGCCTTGCGAAAGACCTGGCGCAGCAGGCGGCGGTTGATGTCGCGCCCCTCCGGGTCAAGCTCGTCGGCGTGCCGGCGGCCCAGCAGGTCAAACAGGTAGTAGGGCGAAAAGAACGCCCCCTGATTGATGATACCTTTGCGGGTGGTGTCGGAAGTGGTCATGGTATGATGTGCCAGTCCTCAATATCCAGTCCACGTACGCGGCTAAATTCACGCACATTGTGGGTCACCAGTTTTACCTGGTTCGCAAGAGCGATAGCCGCAATCAGCATATCGAGTGGACCAATCAGCATACCCTGTGCTTGCAGATCAGCACGAATATCTCCATATATTTCAGCCGCCAGGTCATCAAATGCCAGACTGCGAAACTGACTGAAGAACTGCTGGAGCAGGGCCATGTTGCTCTGGCGTTGCGAACTGCGCGACGCTCCATGATAGAGTTCGGCCTTCACAATGGAGCATAACCCAATCTCACCTGGCGGCGTTGCGGCAAAACGGTTGCGAACCACAGCAGGACGCCCATTCAGAATTTCAATACAGGTATTGGTATCCAGCAGATAGATCATCCCAATGACTCGCGTACCTCATACGCTCCCTGTGGCGCACGTTCCAGTGGTTCGCCCTGCCAGCCACCACACACCTGATCAAGAAACCCGGGCGGCCAACCCGGCGCATCTTCCGCCTGATGCGCTTCCGGTTGAACCGTGGTAATCGGGTGAACCACGACCAGCACCTCAACCGCAGCATCAGGCATGTCCACGGGTATCTCCAGATGCAGGACGCCATCACGCCCCACGCGTGAGGTAAGGTGTACAGTCTGCATGATATCCTCCACATTCTGCTCTGCTCCCAGAGCGTAGCTCAGGTTTCGATACAACATGCGTAATCACGGGTGTACTCTGTTGGATCAACCGCACTTTGTCTACAAGGAACAACTGTTTTGCTTTGCCAGTTTGACCACTTCATCCAGCGTCACGGTTTGTTCCATGAGGCCCCCCCTTCCAGGTCAGAGCGCAGTTCCGCTTCGATCTCGTCCGGCGGATAGTTAAACACCGACACCTGGTAGCGCCCACACAACTCCAGGAATGCCACCCGCGATACTCCCGCCAGTTCAGCCGCTTTCCCTGACGAGAGCGTGCCCAGTTCAAACATTTTCAGCGCTGCCATCAGTCTGATCTGCGCTTCCAGTTCTTCCGGGGGCACCTGCACTGCCTGCTCAAGCCCCTCAGGGTAGCTCAATGTGAGCTGTTTCATCGCTACACCTCCTTTTCCGGAATAATCACCAGCGCCCCGATTGCATCAATACTGTCGCTACGCACCTGCTTCATCGCCCGGATCTCCGTACGGCGGGTTTCTTCCTGCTTCAGCAGCAACTCCTGCTCCTTGCGAAACTGCTGCAAGCGGCGGCTCACCTGGCCGAACAGGTCATACTGCTGCACCTGCTGCGCATCAAAACGTCGGCGCAGCCGTTCCTCACTGGCATGCTTCCAGAGCCCCAGGCGCATCAGCGCATCCTCAGCAATGCGCTCCTGTTGCTGCACCAACTGCTGCACCCGCGCCTGCTGGCGCTGTTCCACTTCCGGCCCGGCTGCGGCGCGCGCATCGGCAAAGGCGGCCTGGAAGCGCGGCAACACATCGGCAACCTCCTGCTCCGTCAGGTTCGGATTGCCGCTGAACGGTGCCGGCTGCACAAACCGCCGCAGGTCGGCCTCGGAGTCGTGCGACACCGTCCCATCCAGCGCCACAAACACCACCTCAAAGCGTTCTTCAATAGTTTCACCCCGCCCATCGACAAACCGTGCCGCGTAGGTGAAGAGTACCCCGGCGGGCTGGTCGGCAAACACTTTGCGATAACTCACCCGCGAGGTGAAGCCGGGCGCGAAGACCTTGCCGCGCATTCGGCGCAGTGCAGCCTGCACCAGCGGATGGCCGGGCGAGAGAAACTCAACCCGCTCCCATTCGTCGGCATCTGCTTCCGCGATAGCCAGATCACGCCGGAAGGTGGCACGCGGGTACATGTCGCGCCCGACCTCCGGTTGCAGGCTCGTCGGTACGCTGATGCGATAGATGCCCTCCTCGCCCGTGGAGGTGAGCTTGCCCTTTTCCATCAGCACGAAGTAGCTCAGGAAATCCTGCACATCCTGGTATTCCGGCACAAAGCTGCGCGCCGCGTCCAGGTCGTGTTCAATCGCCTGCATCTCAGCCATATCGAAGGCGCTGCCCATGATTAACTCGTCAGGCACCTGCTGGTGCAGGTCGGTGGTCGTCTCGCGGCGGGCCTGCTCCATCTGCGCATCGGCCTGCGCAGCGGCAACCTCAGCATCAGTTTCTTCGAGAAAGGTGTCGATCCTGACCTTGTTGGCAATCGGGAAGACATTCGAGACCGAGCCAACCTGAAGCGCGATTTGCTCCAGCTTGGTCAGCACCACCTGCGCTACCCGGTCTTCCAACGATCTGGTGGCAACCAGCAGGTACACCTGCGGCGGCGCAGTCTGTCCATAGCGGTCGATACGCCCGTTGCGCTGTTCGTAGCGGTTGGGATTCCAGGGAATTTCTAGATGCACCAGCGCATGACAGGTCTTCTGCAAGTTAATCCCCTCCGACGCCGCATCCGTACCAATGAACAGGCGCACGTTGGAGTCTTCCAGAAAACGCCGCCGCGCGGTTTCGCGCTCCTGCGCGCTGGTGCTGCCGTGGTAGGTAACAAACTGTCCCGTATAGCCATGCTGCTCCAGCACCTCCACCAGCATGGTGAGTGTGTCCAGGAACTCGGTGAAGACAATGACTTTCTGGCCGTCCAACTGATGGGTGAGCAATTCCAGCAGGGCTTTCACTTTCGCTTCCTGCCCCAGTGGAATCTTCTGGGCACGCTCGACCAGGTTGCGCAGCACCTCTTCCTCAGTACGCCCATCCGGGAGCGTTATCGTATCCGCCAGCAGGTCTTTCTGTGAGCAGTCATCGGGGGCCTCCGCGTCTTCGGTAGGCAGGGCCTCGCCCCGTACCCGCGCCAGCCGGTTCTCCAGGCTGATGCGGCAGGCATGGGCACTGGATGCCAGTCGCTTCCGAAGGAAGGTTTCCAGGAACGTTGCCCCCATTGCCTTGCTGCGCTCACCCGTGGCTTCAAGCTGCTTTGCGCGCTGCCGTAGGAGCTTCGCGTAGTCACGCACGCCGTTATCGAGGCTGCGCTCGGCGCGGCTGCGGTAAGGTTCCACATCGAGCATATGGATCTGGCGGCGCAGGAAGCGGCTGCTATCGGCGCGGACCACCTGCGTTTTCAGCCGCCGCACAATCAGCGGGCGTACAATCTCCGCGCTGAGGCGATCCGGGTCAACCACACTGTAGGCATCCAGCAGTCGCAGCAACGAAGCAAAGGATTCGCCCTTGCCATCGTGGGGGGTGGCGGTGAGCAGCAGCAGCGCCTCACAGCGGTCAGCCACAATGCGGCCCAGGTCGGCCAGCAGCTTGCGCCCGCCGCGCTCGGCCAGGTGATGCGCTTCATCCACAATGACGACATCCCAACGCACCTCACGGCTCAGGTCATCCACAATATGCGGCTGCGCGGCAAAATGCATCGACATGATCAGGCGCGGCACCGCCCCGAAGACATTCAGATGGGCGGGCACCTCCCGCCGCAGCCGGGCATAGTCCTGCCCCTGATTGATAACCTCAAAGGTAAGGCCAAACTTCTCGCGCAGTTCGGCCTGCCAGCGCTCTGGTTCGGGGTTGGCACGGGTCAGGATCAGCACCCGCTCGGCCCGCCGTCGCTGGAGCAGACGGAAGAGGATCATGCCCGCCTCGGCCGTCTTGCCCAGGCCGGTATCATCGGCCAGCATCAGGCGGGGGAAGGGCAGGCGCTCAATGCGGCGCAGCGGCACCAGTTGATAGGGCTCCAGCACCAGGCGGCCCCAATCGACGGAACCGAGATGCCCGCGCCCATGCGACAATGTCAGCCGGTAGGCATCGTGCAGGGCTTTCCAGGCCATATGGTCGTAGCCAGGCTGGCTCAGCGTCCAGTCCAGGTCGGGCACTTCGGCACGTTCTATCGGCTCCAGACCTACAACCGCGCGCACGACCATGCCCTGGTTTTCGCGGCTACGTCCGAAGAGTTCAAGCGCGGAGTCGCTCGCAGTATCGGCGACCTCCCACTGTAAGCTGCGAAAAACAACCCGTTGACCGACTTCAAAAGGCATGGCATAACCTGTCTTGCTGAACATCCGGGAGGAACGATGCGCATGCCTGCGGCAACCGAATGCACCCGGAGCGTCGCCCCAGGCCTGGCAGACAACCCGGCCCGCTCACGCAGACTCCGGCAGCGCGGAGGAGGATGTCGGGCCGATGGGGTGAAGCCGGCAGGTCTGGACACATGCAGAGATCCTCAGCCGCACACTGCGGTGTGACACGCCTTGCGGGGGACAGCGAGGGGTGCTACAATAGCAGTGCGCAAGCAAAAAGTTAAACGACGGGACAAAGCCCACTCGAATGCCTGGCGGGGCAGAGTGGGTTTTGTTATTGCTGGAATTATAGCATAGCCTCCCCGATATGTCTGCCTTTTTCAGGAATGGAAAAGGCAGTTGGTGGAGAGGGCCATGAGGAAAAGTAAGGTTGAAACGCCGGGCTAACCCATTTGCCAACCAGACGATCATCCATTCTTTCACAATGTTCGACAAGGATCTGGAGATCGGCCCTACCTGCATTCTGCCACTGCACTGCGGCTACCGGGCACACCGGTCCCCCTGAATTTGCCAGATAAAATGCTTTATCTGGCAATCTACTCCCATGGACGCCACAACGCGGGCAGTCGAACGCCATCGCCGATCGGCCATACCCATGGCATTTTCTGGAATTATCCGGCAAAACGAACAGGACTACCGTGATCACCACCTCTCCTGCGCCTCGCACCAAC
>DAOTVB010000187.1:0-17898 GCA_034436755.1 Chloroflexaceae bacterium
TGGAGCAGGCGGGGCTGGCGGAGAAAACCCGTACCCTGCTCAAGCGCAACCCGCAGCGCCTCGCCTTCCAGGTGGCGCTGACGCGCACCTATGCCACATTCAGCGAACAGCACCCGCAGTGGACCGGCGCGCTGTTCGATCAGCATTTCCTGGCGCACGCCGCTGCGCCGCTACTGGCCCGCTGCCTGCTGCGCAGCGACCCGCCGACCGGCGCGGAGTTGGCCGCGACCTGGGCGGATCACCTGGCGCTATCCGAGGAGACACGCACACGCCGGTTGCCCGAAGCTACCCGTGTTGCCGGTGATTTCCTCGCCACCCTCGACAGAGAACTGCGCAACCGCAGCGAGTTGCAACCGCTGTTTGACAGCCGCGCCCTCGACACCACCGCCGTTGCAACTACCCAGACGGCGCAATCAACGGCGGAGATTGCCGAAGAGATGCGCCTGCTGCGGGAGGAATTGAACCGGTTGCTTCAACAGCTTATGGCCGAGCGCCCGGCGGATCAGCAGAACATCCGTAACGATGCCCCAAACCAGGGCGCGCAGGGCATTTTCAATAGTCCGGTGTATGTTGGAAATCCGCCAACCACAACCCCACCCGCCCGCAGCGGCACAAACCCGTTCATCGCCGGAAATGCCGTGCCGCCAGAGCGCTTCTATGGGCGCGCGGCGCAGCGAGAGCATATCAAAAACCGCCTCGGTGGCAGCGTGGCCGAGTGCGTCTCCATTGTGGGGATGCGGCGCAGCGGCAAAAGCTCGCTGTTACGCTACATCCGCCAGCGCATCCACGAGTTTTGCGCGCCCGATCACCTGATCATTGTCACGCTTGATCTGCAAGATCGCCGTTTTCATACGCCGGAGGGCATCACCGAGGGGCTGCGGCGCGGCATTGAGCAGGCCATCGGCAGCGCGCCCTGGCAGCGCGACGAGAACAGTGATCCCTGGGCAATCACGGACGGGCTGGAGCAGTTGCGCGACAGGGGGCAGCACCTGCTGGTCCTGATTGACGAGTTTGAGCAGATTGGCCGGCGGCTGGATCAGTTTCAGGACTGGGGCGATGACTGGCGCGCCAAAGCCTCGGCGGGCCTGCTGGCCCTGGTGATTGCCACGCTACGCCCGCTGGAGGAGATCTACACCCACTGTGGGCTGACCTCGCCCTTTGGCAATATCTTCACCCGCACCACCCTGGGTGCGCTGGAGCCGGCGGCATGGCAAACGCTGGTACAGGACGGCTTCGCCGCCGCCGGCAACCACCTGGGCGCGGGTGATCTGCCGTTTATTCACGACCTGGCGGGCGGGCTGCCCTACTATACGCAACTGGCGGCAGCACAACTCTGGCAGCATGGCGACCATGCCCGCGTCCGGGTCGAGTTTACCCGGCAGGCCACGCCCCGCTTTGCCGAACTCTGGCGCGACCTGCGCGACGACGAGCAGCGCATCCTACGCCACGCCGCCGGGGTGCCGGGGGTTAGCGTGCCCGCCGGTAGTGCGGCACTCCACGAGCGGTTGCACGACGATGGCCTGCTGCGCGCCGATGGACAGATCTTTAGCCGCGCCTTTGCCGACTTTGTGAGGGAACAGTGATGCGGCAGTTTCTCCAGGAGACCGGCGAACTCTACTACTGGGCCATGTTCTGCCCCGCGAAGCTGCAGGCGCGGATGAATGACTGGGCACCGCAGGAAGAGCAAGATGGGCACAGGCCGGATACTGCTTACAACAATATCTTGCTCTTTGGAGCTAACGCTCGCTTTCTGACCCAATTTATGCTGCTGGCGCTGCTACTCTGCTTACCCCTGGCTGTTGCGGTGGCGACTGGCGGGCAGCCACTTGACTGGCTCTTTGTCGCCGTAGCCCTGTTCAGTGCTTACGGGATAGCAGTCTGGTTTTTGCCTCTGGGGTTGCATCTGCCGCTGCTGTTTGCCCTGGTCTATGCTCAACAGCCGGCAGTACTGCGAGTGGCACGCCAGGAATTTTTGGCACTGTTGTCACCCTGGCCCCAACTGGCCGCCGGTCTGGGCGCTGGCAGCCTGGGACTGGGACTGACCACGCTGGCCGGCTACAGGCTCTGGCAGCGCGGTCAGGTTGTGCCGGGCCGGTGGGTATTCATCATTGGCGCAACCCTCAGTGTCGCCGGGGGGGGGGGGGTGGCCGGCCGGAACTGGTGGCTGCCGCTGTTGCTGGGTGGGTTCACCGCCCTGTTCGTATTCGCGGGCATACGCGACGAAAACGATCCGGATCGGGCGGGCGTGGTCGCGGGCGTGGTCGCGGTCGTGGTCGCGGGCGTGGTCGCGGGCGGGGTCGTGGTCGCGTTCGTTTTCGTTGGCGTTTTCGCTGGCGGGGTCGCGGGCGTGTTCGCGGGCGTGGTCATGGTCGCGGGCGGGGTCGTGGTCATGGTCGCGGGCGGGGTCGCGGGCGTGGTCGCGGGCGGGGTCGCGGTCGTGGTCGCGGTCGTGGTCGCGGTCGTGGTCGCGGGTATCGCCCTCTTGCCGCTATCCTGGCTCCTGCCGACCGGCTGGCTGGTAGGGGTCGCCTGTGCCCCGGCGCGCCGGCGCTGGTGGTGGGTATTAGTACCAGTAGTGATGATGGTCATGCTGACCGTTGAGCGGCAGGGCTGGTGGGCGCTAACAGTGGCGGCGATGACCCTGGCAGGCTACTACCGGCTCCTCCCCAACTACCCGGCACTGGCATTGATGAGCCTGGGCCGTGCGTTGCGCCTGCCACGGCTGCCGCCACCGCCACCGCTGCAGGCACTGCACCGCCTGCCGCCCCACCTGGATGAGATCCTCTGGCTGCCGCTGCCCGGGCATAGTCGCATCCTGGTTGATGCCTTCCGCGAAGATGCTGCTGCGGCCATGCCTACCTTTGACCAGATGCGCAATTCACGCTATCCCGGCTTCCGCCGTACTGTGCGGCAGGCACTGCCGCTGATTGTGCTGGAGCAGTTCGCCCGGGTGGAGTCAGTCACCGACATTGTGGCAACCAGTGTACCCGCTCACCCTATCCTGCCGCGCCTGCTGCCCGCGCTCTACCGCAGCACTGACGAGCAGGCTGATGATGAAACTCCCGCGCCGCCGACGCATGCCGGCGAGATGAATGCCGCCACCCTGGATCTGCTCTACCAGTTGCGTGACACTGCCCGTAGCATTGAAGCCAACCTGGGCGCGGGCAGCGTCTACCTGCGCCGGCGCGGGCTGGAAAACAGCCAGTTGCGGCTGGCGCGTCTGGAGGGCCAACTGCCCGCCCTGGGGCTGCCGGAGCGCAACCGCACCCTGGTACAACAGATACTTACCCGGTGGCAGACAGTCATTGAGCAGGAAATTGCCCGGCAACAGGATATAGCACAGGCGCAGGTGATCAACCCCTTCCAGAGCGGCAACCCGCTCCGTGCCGACCGCGACGACCTGTTCAAGGGCCGGCGGCAGTTTGCCGACGCGCTGGTGGCGCAGGTGCTGGAGCGCAGTCGCCCCACGCTAGTGCTGCATGGCCCCCGGCGCTGCGGCAAAAGTTCGTTTCTGCTGCATCTGCCGCGCCTCCTGCCGGTCAGCGAGATCATCCCGGTCTATGTTGATCTGCAGAGCGCCGCCACTACTACCAGTGAGAGCGATTTCTGGTACGGACTGGTGCGGGCGATGACGCGCGATCTGCGCAGCCAGGGTACCGCCGCACCCCCGGCGCAACGCAGTGAGTTTCGTGCCAGTCCCTATGCTGCCCTGGAAGACTGGCTCGATCAGATGGTGCCGCTGTTGCGCGAGCGACGGGTGCTGCTCTGTCTGGACGAGTTTGAAAAGCTGGGCAGCGCTATTCAACAGGACAAAATCCCGCTGACCCTGTTTGACGAACTGCGCCACCTGATCCAGCACCACGACGAACTGGGGTTTCTCTTCTGTGGGGTGCAGACGCTGGATGAACTGGGCCCCAACTGGAGCAGCTATTTTATCAGTGTACGCCCTATCGAGATGACCTACCTGGAGCCGGCGGAGGCCCACGACCTGCTGACCAATCCCGACCCGGCGTTTAACCTGGGCTATGCCGCCGGCATCGTGGAGCAGGTGCTGCTTGAGACGCGCTGCCAGCCCTACCTGCTGCAACTGCTGGGCGAGGCAATGGTCACACAGGCCAACCGGCACCAGACGCAGGTGGTAACGGACGCGCTGCTGGAACAAGCCTTCGCCGCCGCGCTCAAAACCGGCGAACCCTACTTCACCAACCTCTGGACCGAGTACACCGGCAGCCGCCCCGCCGAGGTCCGGGCCGGTCAGGCGCTGCTCCACGCCATCGCGCACGGCCACCCGCTGCCGAACGACGCTACCGCCGAGGACCGGGCGGCGCTACGGCGACTGCTGCGCTACCATGTCGTTGAGACGGTGGGGAGCGGCTACCGCTGCGAAGTGCCGCTGGTGGCACGCTGGGTGCGCGAGCGGGCGGTGTTGGGGGAGTAGGTATTAACCACGATGGCACGGTAGGTATTAACCACGAAGCGCACGAAGATCACGAAGGGTTGAGAACACGGAGTGATCTGGAACACCATTCACCGCCGAGACGCCGAGATCGCAGAGGGTACACAGGTTTCGGTTATCTATCCCGGCTTATGAACATTGAGCAAATAACCCGGATATACCATACTGGAGTCCCGGCTTCAGCCGGTGTGCGGCCGGAACCGGCTGAAGCCGGGACTCCTGGGGCACTGTTTGGTGTATCCGGGCAACCCGTATGCCGTGTAACCGACACGAACCACCGCTTCAGACAGGCTCTTAGAATGGTATGCACTTCTTCCGCCGCAGAACGATGCATCGAATGCACCCTACGGATTCTTTACCACGAAGACCACAAAGATCACGAAGGGTGCAACAGGCCGCTTGTTTCTTCCGAATCTTCGTGGCCTTCGTGATCTTCGTGGTTAATTACAATGTCAGTCCGGGGAACTACCCGACCGCCGCAGGATCAAACGTGGCCGGGAAGCGGGTTGCCACCGCGTCCACCACCGCCTCGCCCAGCGCCCAGAACCCCCGTTGCGCCCGTAGCTCCGTTGCCGCCCATGCCCAATGCCACGCCCGCCGCTCATCCTGCCAGACCTGCAACCCCTGCGCACTCAGTTCATCCAGCATCAGGCCGAGTTGCCGCAGCAGCGTAAAACTGATCGCCGCCGCATCCGGGGGACAGCGTGGCTCATTCCGTTCGTCCAATACCATAGCAAGCCTCCTGCGGGCCAGGTGCCCGCGCTGAGGCGGGAATGCAGTGGCAGGGCTATTGCGTGCTACAATAACCCTGCATCGGCGCTTTCCCGCCGGTGCCATGCCCCCGGCTGGTGCCGACAGCGCGGGGGCGACCATAAAAAATACCTATAGGTAGTTTTCTGAATAATAACGTGTCTGCTGGCATTTGTCAACCAGGACACATGTTCCATCATGCAACGATTCGGGGAAAAATTACGAACGCTGCGCAAACAGCGTGGCATGACGCAGCATGAGTTAGCCGCGCAGTTAGGATTTGCGTCTCAAGGATACATTCACTTTCTTGAGACGGGCAAGAAACTTCCGAATGCTCAACTCATCTTAAAGATCGCCGATTTCTTCGAGGTAACCACCGATCAGTTGATGCGGGATGAGTTAGAAGTAGCCTGAATAATCACCTGGAGCGACGGATTGAGTAACGTGCGGCTACAAATCAAAGAGATCGCCCAGCAACGCGGGTACACTATTCGGAGTCTGCATCTTGCAACCGGCGTGGCCTACTCCACGGTCTTTCGCTACTGGCATAACTACATCATGCGACCTGATCCGACCGTGCTGAAGAAACTGGCGCAGGCGCTCCAGGTCGCCGACTGGCGCGAATTGATCGTCGATGACGAGTGACGCAACGGTTTTGGCGAAGAAATCCGATAATGCACCGCCGAGACGCCGAGGCCGCAGAGCGCACAAAGGTTTTGGTTCTTTGTTCTCTGGTTCTTAGTTCTTCCAAAAGTGATGCAACGATTTGGGGAAAAAGTCCGCCGCTTACGACGGCAACGCAACATGACGCAGTGGGAACTGGCACAGGCGCTGGGGTATGCTTCCCAGAGCTACATTCACGAGATCGAAACCGGCAAAAAGGTGCCCATGGTTGATTTTGTGGTAAAGGTAGCGAAACTCTTTCAGGTGACCACGGATCAGTTATTGCTGGATGAGTTAGAAGTAGCCTGAATAATCGCCCGGAGCGACGGATTGAGTGACGCACGGCAGCAGAACGGTGCATCAAATGCACCCTACGGCTGCTACGCCCTGATGAACGTTGAGCAAATAACCCGGATATGCCATCCGGGAGTCCCGGCTTTAGCCGGTGGGATGCCTGCCGGGGCCGCGGCATACTGCCGGGCAAACCTGGTCCGGCTGAAGCCGGGACTCCCACGCCGGGGCCGGGTTGGAGCGAACACCATTCGGCCCCACGCCATATCCGCACTATTTTTTAAATTCATCTCACCGCCGAGGCCGCAGAGAACACCCGGTTCTCAGGTTCTCAGTTCTCGGTTCTCAGGTTCTCTGGTTCTCAATTCTCGGTTCTCAGTTCTCAGTTCTCGGTTCTCTGGTTCTTTGTTCTGAAAACAGGAGGTAAAAGTATGGAAGTCTTTGAAGCGATACGGACAGTGCGGGCAATCCGGAGCTACCAGGACAAACCGGTGCCGCCGGAGGTGATCCGGCAGATCGTTGCGGCGGGGCGACTGACGGGGAGCAGCATGAATGGGCAACCCTGGCACTTCATCGTCGTGGAGAACCATGATACACTGCAAGAACTGGGATCAATCGCGCGTACCGGGCCGTATGTGGCGCAGGCACCCATGGCCGTCGTCGTCGTGCTGGAGCAGTCCCGCTTTGCCGTATCCGATGCCAGCCGCGCCATCCAGTCAATGATCTTAACCGCCTGGGAAGCGGGCATCGCCTCGAACTGGGTCGGCTTCCACGGGCTGGAGGCGGCCCGGCCACTGCTGGGCATCCCGGATAATCTGGAGGTCTTTGCGATTGTGCCCTTCGGCTACCCGCCGCCGGAGCGGGCGCAGGCGCAGGGCAAGAAGCAGCGCAAGCCGCTGAACGAGGTCGCCCACCGCGAACGGTTCGGGCAACCGCTAGAAGAGTAGTACCAGTTTGCCAGCAAACCAGCACTCAACTGGAACGAGCGCAACGGACGCAGTGGTGGCACTTCCCGTTTATCATCTCTGCGTCCTCGGTGTGCTCTGTGGCTATGGCAACAAATCCGTATAAGAACGCGAGAGGAGGAGACAATGGCAACAACAAACAAAGCCCTATCACGGTTAATTGGTCTGAGTGCCGCCGGAGTTGCCACCGGCATCGCCTATGTTGCGTCTATCCGGCCCTGGCATATGCAGTGGGGCGCAACTCCCGAAGAGGTCCGGCGTCCGCTGCCGGGCGACGAGTTGATCGCCAATCCAAAGCAGGTCTCAACGCGGGCGATCACCATTACCGCGTCGGCGGCGCAGGTCTGGCCCTGGCTGGTGCAACTGGGGCAGGGGCGCGGCGGCTTCTACAGCTATGACTGGATGGAGAATCTGGCGGGGTGCGATATTCATACCGCCAACCGGATCATCCCGGAGTTGCAGCAGGTGGCAGTGGGCGACCGGGTGCGCCTGGGTCCGGAGGGCTATCCCTTCTACACGGTTGCCGGGATTGAGCCCGAGCGCGCGTTCCTGCTGCGGGCCGCGGCTCCGGAGGGGCAGGAGCCACCGATTGATGAAACCTGGCTGTTCTACCTGGATGAAATCGCCCCGAACTGGACGCGCTTGATCGTACGCAATCGCCGCAGTTTCACCCGCAGCGTCGGCAATCTGCTGATGTGGCGCGGGCTGGTCGAGCCGCTGCACTTCATCATGGAGCAGCGCATGCTCCAGGGCATCAAAGCACGCGCCGAGCAACCCGGCTGATGAGCGTAGTTCGTAGTCCGTAGTCTGTAGTCTGTAGTCCGTAGTCTGTAGTCCGTAACCTCTAAGCTCGCGCAAAGGCGCAAAGCTGCGAAGAATAAGCATTCTGCGATAACCTTTGCGCGAGCCAGTACCAGCGTCGTCCGTAACCCCTAACCGTTAACCCGTAACCCCTAACCCCTAACCCCTAACCATCAACCCCTCATAAGTATTTCTACTCACCCCATCTAAGAAAGACCCCTGGTCTCGGTTAAGACTTTCCCTCGATGTGTCATGGCTCACAGTAGCGTAAACTTTATCGTGATAAACAAGACTCACGCAATACTAAACCGCAAAAGCTCATGGAGCGAACGTTCCATTGTAGAATTTATATTATGTGAGTTACACGACTTACGCGGTCGTTGACCTGACAGGCGTCTGCCTGGACAAACAGCCCGCTTCGCCTCCGGCAGGGCGGAAGATAAAAAGTATACCATGCTGCCGCAGGCGATTCTGCCGTTCACCGGGTGAAACGCCTGGTTTGGAACTGACCGCGTCACTCCTGGGAGTGACACGGTAAGGGTTGGGATCATGAAAGCCGCAAAATGAACGAACAACACGAAACGGCCGGCAGCAACACCCACTCCACGATCCTGTCTCTGTTGGAAATCCTGGGGTGGCACCGACCGCGTACCTTGTGCGATTCATGGAAAACACGCATCACGCCCATGCAACAATCTGAATGCATATGGCGATGACAATCGGTAGAGGAGGTCACATCGAATGAATATCCATCTGCGGCGCGGCATCATTGGGCTGCTGGCCGGGTTGATAAGCAGTATCGCGCTGCTGGCAACACTGGGTGTCGGCGGGCTGCTCCTGGGCATCCTGGTGGGAGTGGGCTATGCGCTGGCGTTTCGCCCGACGCACCGCGCCTACGCCGACAGCGCAATGACTGCCGCCGCCTTCGGGGTGCCGCTCTGGGCAGTGTTACATGTGCTGCTGCTGCCCCTGCTGCTGGGCCAGATGCCACGCTGGACCGTTGAGGGCATGCTGGCGCTCTTTCCCCTGCTGGTAAGCTGGGTGCTCTATGGCGCAATTCTGGGGCTGATCTGGCAGGGCCTGAGCGATCTGGCAGCACGCTACGTTGGGCCGGAAGCGCCACCTGCGCCCCCACCCGCCCCGGCGCAGAAGACCCGCGTGGTCGTGCTGGGCGGCGGGTTTGCCGGTGTCACCACCGCCGAGCATCTGGAGCAGGAGTTCGGCCCCGATCCCTCGGTTGAGTTTACCCTGGTCAGTGACACCAATGCGATTCTCTTCACACCGATGCTCTCCGAAGTCGCCGCCGGCAGCCTGGAGCCCACGCATATCAGCCACCCGCTGCGTACCGCGCTACGCCGCACCCGGATTGTGCGTGGGCAGGTGGCACAGGTTGATCTGGAGCGGCGCTCGGTGGTCCTGGCCGCCGATGGGCAATCACCCGCGCGTGAGTTGCAGTTTGATCATCTGGTGCTGGCGCTGGGTGCCGTAACCAACTTCCTGGGGCTGACCAGTGTGCAGGCGCATGCGCTGGACTTCAAGAGCCTGGGCGATGCGATGCAGATCCGCAACCATGTGATCGATATGTTCGAGCGGGCCGACCAGGAGCCGGACCCGGCGACCCGGCGGGCGCTGATGACCTTTGTGGTGGCCGGCGGCGGCTTTGCCGGGGCCGAACTTGCGGGTGGCCTGAACGACTTTGCCCGCGGCATGCTGATCCACTACCCCAACATCCCCCGCGAGGAGGTGCAGATTATCCTGGTGCATTCCCGCGACCGCATCCTGCCCGAGTTGAGCGAAGAGCTGGCAGCCTACGCCCTGGAGCGCATGACCGAGCGTGGTGTCACCTTCAAGCTGAATGAGCGCGTCGCCGATGCCGCGCCCGGCCTGGTGGTCCTCAAGTCGGGTGAGGAACTGCGCGCCGAGACGCTGGTCTGGACCGCCGGCACAACGCCCAACCCGGTGATCCAGGCGCTGCCGGTTGAGCGCAATGGGCGCGGCGCGGTCAAGGTTGCCGGCACCATGGCCGTCCCGAACTATCCCGGCGTCTGGGCGCTAGGCGACTGTGCCGAGGTGCCGAACGCCCTGACCGGCACAGCCTCGCCGCCCACGGCGCAGTTTGCGCTACGGCAGGCGTACACGCTGGCGCACAACATCCATGCCGGCATTCACAGCCGGCCACTCAAGCAGTTCTCGTTCCAGGTGCTGGGGGTGCTGGCAGTGATCGGCCACCAGACCGCCTGCGCCGAGCTGACCATTCCCTTCTCCGGAGGCCGCTCGATGCGCTTCTCCGGGCTATTTGCCTGGCTGCTCTGGCGGGGCATCTATCTGAGCAAGCTGCCGGGGCTGGAGCGTAAGGTGCGGGTATTGAGCGACTGGGTTATCGAACTCTTCTTCCCGCGCGATATTGTCCAGACGATTGATGTCAACGGTGATCGCGGCCAGATCTGGGCTCCTCCGGCCGGCCGCCTGGAACCGACGGAACGGTCAGAGCGACGGGTGGAACAGCCGGTCAGCGGTGCCGGCCAGATACAGGAGAGGTAGGTCAACCATGCAGAAGCAGAAGCTACTTACGATAACTGCCGGGGTCATCGTCGGCGGGGTTGGCGGCGCGGTCGCCGCGCTGATCGTCGGACTTGTTTTCTGGAGTATGGTATTATTTGGCGCGCTCTATGGATTGATCTTTGCGCTGCTGATTGGCGAGCGGGCGGGCAGTCCTGGTGCCGGGTTGCTCTGGGGGCTGGGTTATGCCTTCTTGCTCTGGCTGGCCGGGCCGGCGGGTCTTTTTGCGCTGGTCAGCGGGGCGCATGGCATGGGCATGGTGGAAACGGCCCGGCTGCATCTGCCGGAACTGGTGGCCTACCTGCTCTGCCTGGGCATGCCCCTCGGCGTTATTCTGGGGAGCATCAACCTGGCGACCACACCAGCGGCGGAACGTCAGGCGCACAACGGCGTAAATATCCCGCGCGCGCTGATCGTCGGCGGGCTGGCCGGGATTGTGGGTGGATGGGCCTTTGGTTCCTGGATGGAGCAGGTCGATTTCTTCCCGCTGATCGCCGGGCTGGTCAATGCCACCGCGCACGACCTGGGGGTCTGGCTGCACTTTCTGATTGCCGTCTTTATCGGCGCGAGCTTTGGCCTGCTCTTTCAGCGGGATGTGCGCGGCTACGGGTCGAGCATGGCCTGGGGCATGGCCTACGGCATCTTCTGGTGGTTCCTGGGACCGCTGACGCTGATGCCGCTCTGGCTAGGGCAGGGGCTGGACTGGTCCTACACCCAGGCCGGCATGCTCTTTGGCGGTCTGATCGGGCATATCATCTATGGACTGATTGTCGGCGTAATCTATGCCGCGCTGGATCGGCTCTGGGTTGGCTTCTTTATCGAGTCGGACCCGATCAAACGCGAGCCGGAGGGGCCAGGGACGCGGGTACTCTTCTCGCTGGGCTGGGGCGCGGCGGCGAGTCTGCTGGGCGGGCTGCTGTTTGGCCTGGTGATGCTGGCAACCGGTGTGCTGCCCCGGGTCGCCGGCCTGGTGGGGAGTGATTCACCCTGGGTAGGCTTTGCTATTCACCTGGTGATTGGAGTGATTATCGGCATGAGCTATGGCATCCTCTTCCGCTATGAATCGCCCGATGTCCGGTCGAGTATTGCCTGGGGGCTGGTCTATGGCCTGATCTGGTGGTTTGTGGGGCCGCTGACGCTGCTGCCGGTGCTGCTCAACGGCACGCTAACCTGGTCGGCTACGGCGGCCGCCGGCGCGCTGCCCTCGCTGATCGGGCATCTGATCTATGGCGTGGCGACGGCGATTGGGCTCCAGTTGCTGGAGCGCCGACACACCGCCTGGATCGAGTTCGATCCACGCATCGCCGCCCGCGAGCGGCGGCGGCTGCGCCCGATCGGGACGCCCGCGCCGGCGCTCTGGCTGTTCCTGCTGGGCCTGGGTATGCTGCTGCCGGTGGTTTTGCAGTGATCCGTAGTCCGTAGTCCGTAATCCGTAATCCGTAATCCGTAATCCGTAAAACTCGACAAACAGCACAGTATACGGTACCTGGAATAAAGAGCAACTGAGCATGAGTAGAGACTTGATTCTTGCCGGTGATATTGGCGGGACGAAAACTACGCTGGCCGTCTTCGCGCCCGATGCCGGGCTGCACCAGCCGGTGGCCAAGGGCACCTTCGCCAGCGCCGACTATGTCAGCCTGGAGCAACTGGTGCAGGCGTTCCTGCACAAGATGGATCTTACCGTCGCGGCAGCCTGCTTTGGCGTGGCCGGCCCGGTGGTCAAAGGGTGCGCCCGCCTGACCAACCTGCCCTGGCTGGTTGATAGCGCGCTGCTGCGTGAGCAGTTGCAGATCGACCATGTACATCTGCTCAACGACCTGGAGGCCATCGCCGGCGCTATCCCGATCCTGGAGCAGTCTGACCTGCATACGCTGAATGCCGGGAACCCGGCACCGCATGGGACGATAGCGGTGATTGCGCCGGGCACCGGGTTGGGTGAGGGCTTTCTGGTCTGGGATGGCACGCGCTACCGGGCTTATCCTTCCGAGGGCGGGCATGCCTCGTTTGGCCCGACCAGCGCCGACCAGATCGATCTGCTGCGCTACCTGCTGGAGCGTTTCGCGCATGTCAGTTATGAGCGCATCTGCTCCGGGATGGGCCTGCCCAATATCTATGCCTACTGGCGGGATCGGGGCGACAACACCGAGCTACCCGAGATTGCGGCGCAACTGGACGAAGCGAGCGATCCGACGCCGGTTATCGTCAACGCGGCGCTGCATGCCGAACCACCCAGCCCGCTCTGCCGACGCACGCTGGACACCTTTCTGGAGATTCTGGGGTCCGAGGCCGGCAATCTGGCGCTCAAGGTGCTGGCGACGGGCGGCGTCTACCTGGGGGGCGGCATTCCGCCGCGCATCCTCAAGGCGCTGGAGGAGGGACCGTTTCTGGACGCATTCTGTAACAAGGGCCGCTTTCGTGACATGCTGGCGCAGGTACCGGTGCATGTCATTCTCAATTCGCAGGTAGCCCTGCTGGGCGCGGCCCACACTGGTATGATTGCAATGAGTGAGGAATATAACCCGTAATCCGTAATCGTAATCCGTAATCCGTAATCCGTAATTCGTAATTCGTAATCCGTAATCCGTAATTTTTGAAAGGAAAAACAATGCAAGAATATCACAAGCGCATTGATCAGCTTAGTATCAATACCATTCGCACGCTTGCGATAGACGCAGTTCAGGCGGCTAACTCCGGGCATCCCGGCACCGCCATGGCCCTGGCTCCGGTAGTGTATGCGCTCTGGCAAAACTTTTTACGGTTTGACCCGGAAGATCCGATCTGGCCCAACCGCGACCGCTTTGTGCTCTCGGTGGGGCATGCCTCGATGCTGCTCTACGCCATGCTGCATCTGACGCAGGTCAAAGCGGTCAACCCCAAGTATGAAGTCCTGGGCAAACTGTCAGTCACGCTCGAGGATATCAAATGCTTCCGGCAACTGGACAGCAAAGCGCCCGGCCACCCGGAGTATCGCTGGACCTCCGGCGTGGAGACGACCACCGGCCCGCTCGGTCAGGGCGTCGCCAACAGCGTCGGCATGGCGCTGGCGAGCCACTGGATGGCGGCCTACTTTAACCGCCCCGACTTCGAGATGTTCAACTACAATGTGTATGCGCTGTGCGGCGACGGCGACATGATGGAGGGCGTATCGGGCGAGGCCGCTTCGCTGGCGGGACATCTCAAGCCGGCGAACCTCTGCTGGATCTACGACAACAACAAGATCTCGATTGAGGGGCATACCGACTGGGCCTTTAGCGAGGATGTCGCCACCCGCTTTATCGGCTATGGCTGGAATGTCACCCGCGTGGGCGATGCCAACGACCTGGACATGCTCAACCGCGCGCTCAACACCTTCCACAGCACGATTGACCGGCCCACGCTAATCATTGTGGACAGCCATATCGCCTATGGTTCGCCCAACAAGCAGGACACCCACGCCGCCCATGGCGAGCCGCTGGGCGAGGACGAGATCCGCCTGACCAAGCGCAACTATGGCTGGCCGGAGGATGCCACATTCCTGATCCCCGACGAGGTGCTGGCGCACTTCCGTGAGGGCATCGTCGCGCGGGGACATGGGCTCCGCAATGAGTGGATGGCGCAGTTTGCGGCGTACGCGCAACGCTATCCCGACCTGGCCGATCAGCTCTACCGCATGCAGCATCGGCAACTGCCCGCGGGCTGGGACCACAATTTGCCGACCTTCCCCGCCGACGCGAAAGGCATGGCCGGGCGCAACGCTTCCGGGGAGGTGCTGAACATCCTGGCACAGAATATCCCCTGGCTGATCGGTGGCTCGGCCGACCTGGCGCCCTCGACCAAGACCCGCCTGACCTTCGCCGACGCGGGCGATTTTAAGGCCACTAACCATGGCGGGCGCAACCTGCACTTTGGCGTCCGTGAGCATGCGATGGGCGCGATCCTCAACGGCATGTCGCTCAGCAAGATGCGGCCCTACGGCTCAACCTTCCTGATCTTTAGCGACTATGCCCGCGCGGCTATCCGGTTGAGTGCGCTGATGGAGCTACCGGCGATCTACATTTTCACCCACGACTCGATTGGCGTGGGCGAGGATGGCCCGACCCATCAGCCGGTCGAGCAGTTGGCGTCGTTGCGGGCGATCCCCGGCCTGACAACGTTGCGCCCGGCCGATGCCAACGAAGTCGTTGAAGCATGGAAGGTGATTATACAGTTCCGCCACAAGCCGGTGGCGCTGGTGCTGACGCGGCAGGCCATCCCCACGCTGGACCGCTCGCGCTATGCAGCGGCGGCGGGACTGGCGCAGGGCGCGTACATCCTGGCCGACCCGGACGATGGTCAGCCGGAGGCGATTATGCTTGCCAGCGGTAGCGAAGTGGCGCTCTGTGTGGCAGCCCACGAGCAACTCAAGTCCGAGGGCATTAAAACCCGCGTGGTCAGTATGCCCTCGATGGAGCTGTTTGAGCAGCAGAGCCAGGAGTACCGCGACCAGGTGCTGCCACCCACGATCAAGGCGCGCGTCTCGGTGGAGCAGGCCGCCACGCTGGGCTGGGCACGCTACGTCGGCGAAAGCGGCCAGAGCATCGGTATGCAGACCTTCGGCGCATCGGCTCCGCTGAAGGAGCTACAGCACAAGTTCGGGTTCACTCCAGAGCGGCTGATCACGGCGGTGAAGGAGCAGTTGGGCACAACGGTGACGGAATAACGCTTGACGGCCAGGGAAGCATGAACCGGGGGTAGGTTCCGCTGGGGTTTTACACCAACCGAATGCGCCCCCTTAGCTGCGAGGGAGAAGCAAACCATGACCAGGCTACACGAGGTAAACCGGCTGGGCCAATCCATCTGGTATGACAACATCCGCCGGGCGCTGCTGGAACAGGGCGATCTGCAGGCATTGATCGAGCAGGGTGTGACCGGCGTCACCTCCAACCCGACCATCTTTGAGAAGGCCATCGTGGGCAGCAGCGACTATGACGCCGATCTGCGCCGCATCCCCGCCGGGCAACCCGTCGGCGCGGTCTACGAGGTGCTGGCGCTAGACGACATCCGCCACACGGCCGACCTGCTGCGTCCGGTCTACACCCGCACAAACGGCGCGGACGGCTATGTCAGCCTGGAGGTCAGCCCCGCGCTGGCGCACAACACCGCGGGCACCATTGCCGAGGCGCAGCGGCTGTTTGCGGCGCTGGAGCGGCCCAATGTGATGATCAAGATCCCGGCAACCCCCGCCGGTATACCCGCGATCACCGCGACCATTGCCGCCGGCATCAATGTCAATGTTACGCTGATCTTTGCGGTCAAGCAGTATCAGGCGGTGCTGGAGGCCTACATGCGCGGGCTGGAACTGCTGATCGAGCAGGGCGGCGACCCGGCCCGGGTGGCGTCGGTGGCCTCCTTCTTTGTGAGCCGGGTCGATAGCAGCGTGGACCAGGCACTGACGCAGCGCGGGCGGACGGACCTGGCGGGCATGGCCGGGATTGCCAATGCGAAAGTTGCCTATGCCCACTTCCGGGAGAGCGTCAATAGCCCCCGCCGGCAGGCGCTGGCGGCACGGGGCGCGCGGGTGCAGCGGCCACTCTGGGCCAGCACAGGTGTGAAAAACCCGGACTACTCCGATACGCTCTACGTGGATAATCTGATCGGGCCGGACACGGTAAACACCATGCCCCCGGCCGCGCTGGACCTCTTTCTCGACCATGGCAGCGTGGCGGCGACGCTGGAGCAGCACCCGGACGAAGCCCGCGCGCACCTCAACCGCCTGGCCGACGCCGGGATCGATCTGGCGGCCATCACGGATAAGCTGCTTGACGAGGGCGTGGCCTCCTTCGCACAGTCATTCGAGTCGCTGATGGCGGGCATCGCCACCAAGCGCCGGCAACTGCCGGCGGAACAACCGGAACCCCTGGAAGAGACGCCGGCGTAGGCCATGGGGTAGATGCGGTAGAATTGGTGGTAGAGAAGCCAATAAAGACTTGACAGGTCTTCATGAACCTTGAATTTTAATCCGGACATCATTAGATCTAGAATCCCGGCTTCAGCCGGACCAGACGTTTCCTCGGCTAAACCCGAGCTTGCTGTGAACTACAGCCGGAGCAGGCAGCATACCAGCACATACCGCAATGCCGAGAGACCACGGCCCCGGCAGACATTCAACCGGCTGAAGCCGGGACTCCAGGATGGCATATCCGGATTATTTTTAAAAGTTCATAAAGCCCTATCAGGTCCAGGTGCTTTCCTGATATAAAGTCTGGAACCTTATCTTTTTTGCAATAGAGAGGCATAGGTCATGCAAGTCGGAATGATTGGCCTGGGACGGATGGGCGCAGGGATGGTGCAGCGGCTGCTGCGCGGCGGCCACGAGGTGGTTGTCACCAACCGCAGCCATGGCCCCATCCAGGAGATGGAGCAGCATGGCGCAATCGCGGCCTACAGCGTGCCGGAACTGGTCAGCAAACTGGCCCCGCCCCGCGCAATCTGGATCTCGCTGCCGGCGGGCAACGTCACCGATCAGATCATCAACGAACTGATCCCGCTGCTCTCCCAGGGCGATGCGATTATCGACAGCGGCAATACCAACTATCACGACGACCTGCGGCGCGCGGAGATGCTCCAGGAGCATGGCATCTTCTACGTGGACCAGGGCACCTCGGGCGGGGTGTGGGGGCTGGAGTTGGGCTTCTCGCTGATGGTGGGCGGCGACCCGGAGGTCATCGCGCGGCTGGAACCGGCCTTCCGCACACTGGCCCCGGCGGAGGGCGGCTATGGGCATGTCGGGCCGGTCGGCGCGGGTCACTTCGTCAAAATGGTTCACAATGGCATCGAGTATGGCATGATGCAGGCCTACGCCGAGGGTTTTGAGATCCTGCGCGCGGCGGAACAGTTTAACCTGGACCTGCACCAGGTTGCCGGGGTCTGGCGCTACGGCAGCGTGATTCGCTCCTGGCTGCTGGAACTGGCCGAGGCCGCCTTCGCCGAAGATCCCGACCTGAGTTCGCTACGCGGCTATGTGCAGGACTCCGGCGAGGGCCGCTGGACCATCCAGGCCGCCATCGACTTTGATGTCCCGGCCCCGGTGATCACGCTGGCACTGTACGAGCGCTTCCACTCGCGCCAGGACGAATCCTATGCCGCGAAGGTGCTGGCCGCGCTACGCAACCAGTTCGGCGGCCATGCCGTGAAACGGGGAACAGAATAACACCAAGTGACACGACGTACGCGGTAACTACACCAACTGACCGTTTGCCCCGATAAAAGCAGCTTCGCCTGCGGCAGCATGGTACGTTCCTTATTCTTTTGCACAAATTTTGCACTTTGTGCAAAATTTGTGCAAAAGCTGGAGCCATCCCAGTCTTTTTGGAAAAATATGGCTCAAAGAGCCATATTTTTCCAAAAAGGATGTCCCATTCCACCCTGCCGGAGGCGAAACTCCTTTCCAGGTCA
>DAOTVB010000188.1:0-9970 GCA_034436755.1 Chloroflexaceae bacterium
ACAGACTACAGACTACACACTACGCACGACAGACTCATACGCCCGCCGGCGCATCTCACTCCGTAGCCTCTCGATATCGCGGGGGACGGCAATAATCGCCAGGGTCAGGAACCCGGCGCACAGCAACCAGGTTGCCACACAGATGGCCTGGATCGCCGCCGTAAGCGAGGTTTGCACCGCCAGAATGCCGACCAGCAGCGGTGCGAGGGCCGCGCCCGCCGACTCGATAAACGACTGGATCGCCAGCGCCCTACTGCGCACCTCCGGCGGCGTAATATCATGGACGGTGGCAATCACATTTGGGCCGGAGAAGGGAATAAACAGCCCCGTCACACACAGCATGGCCGCGAAGAGCCACGGTTGCTCCGGTGGGACGCGGATCGCCAGCGAGAGGGCAACTACTCCTGCCAGCACCCCAACCAGGCAGATCAGCAGTCGCCCGCGCCGGGTGCGGGTAAACAGCCAGTCGCCCAGCGCGCCACCCAGGACGTTGCCTGCCGCCATACACAGCACCGCCACTGTCATCATAGGCAGCACCTGCTCCGTCGTATAGTCCCGCTCGATTTCGAGATAGCGGAAAAACCAGGCGGCAATCACATTCCAGGGAAAAACGCCAAAAAAGCCCTGCGTGTAGAGTGGCAGGAGCGTGCGGTTGCGCAGCAGGGAGCGGGCCGTACGCCAGTCAAAACGGTAGGTGGCAATAGTTTCCAGATCGGCCAGTTCGGGTTCAGCCTGACCACGGGGCACCTCGCGCACCGTGCTGAAGATGACCAGCGCCAGCCCCACACCCACGATCCCGGTGATGAAAAAGACATTGCGCCAGCCAATCTGCGGACCAACCAGCAGGGCCAGCACCAGGCCGAGCATATACCCCAGGGGTGCGGTCAGGTTGAGCAACCCATTCACTTTGCCGCGCGCACCTGGACCAAAGTAGTCGGCAACCAGGCTAAAAATGCCGGGGTAGCTGGCGTCGTCAACCCCGGTCGAAGCGCGCGAGGCCAGAAAGAGCGGAAAGGTAGGTGCCCGCGCACTCAGCCAGGTGGTGGTGCCCCAGATAAACGCAGCCAGCGCCAGCAGCCGCGCGCGGGAGAAGCGGTCATACAAATAGCCCCAGATCGGGTAGAATACCGCGCCAACCAGGAGCGCCCCGGTAAACACCGCCCCCATCGCCACCTCGTCGATGCCGAAGGTCGTCATAATCGGGGTTGTCAGCGGGCCAATCAGCAGCCGGTCGGTCTGGTGCAGCAGCATAAAGCAGAAAAAAATCCCGACAACAAACCAGCGGTAGCGGCGCGTGGCGGGCATGGATGCGCTCTCCTCATCCTTCATACTGATTTGTGGTCATCGCCACAGCGGTCATAGCAGACGCAGAGGTGATGAATGGGCACATACAGTCCTGTGCCCGTTGCACCCATTCCAGTTGATTGCTGGTTTGCCGGCAACCTGGTATCAGGCATTTTTGCCGCTATCCGGGTCCAATTCCAGCTCATCGCGTACGAGTTGATCTACCGTTACGCCAAAAAGATCGGCCAGCTTGATTGCCAGTTCCAGCGAGGGCTGGCGCTGACCAGTTTCTACCCGGCTCAAGTAGGCGGTACCCGTGTATCCCAGCGCATTGGCAAGGTGTTGGAGACTCATCCCCCGCTGCTTGCGGAGTAGCAACATTTTTTGCCCAAACCGTTCGATCAAACGCCCGATCTCCTTGACTTTTGATGGCAGTTCATATAGAATGCTGCCTATTAGTCAGTGCTCTGACTGGTAAACTGGTTAAATGATTGTGTCCCGTGGCTGCTTGCACCAGCCACGGGGCATCGCACTGGCGGTCGATGCGCCAATGCGACGCCATTGTACCATGCGGCAGTGGCGTCGCTTCGGCATGGCCGCCTCAGCGCGGGCAGGTGACCCGCAGGAGGCACCCATGAAGAACGGATTATCACACCCGATCAGTACTCCCGACGCAACTGCAATCGGGTACACGCTTATCCGGCATGTCGGGCTGATTCTGGATGAATTGAGCAGTCAGGGATTGGATGTCTGGCCGGATGCAGAACGCGGCTGGCGTTGGCGGGCGAGGCCATCGTTGATGCGGTGGTGACGCGCTACCCCGCTGCCTTTGATGGCGCGGCGGTCGTTGGTGGTGAGTAGGGGCAGGATTACCCCTTAATCGTTCCACCTGAAAGGGGGTGGGTGATGGCACAGTTTACATTTCCGGTGGGCTACCATACGCTGCACAAGACCAAAATTATCGACTTCCAACTGAACCGCTGGCACTCGCTGGGTTATGCCCGCCTGGAAGATATGCGCGCCGCCGGGGCCCACATCAAAACCCTGGCCGACTGGAAAGACGAGCTGATGCGGCAGGCCACGCAAGCACTCGACGAGGAGCGGCGCATGAACGGCACGTTTTACTACCGCGCGGCGGAGTTCTTCACCCACCTGTCCGACCCCGACAAGCAGGCACTGTATGAGCGGTTTATCGACCTCTTCTACAATGATCTCTTTGCGGGCGAGCAGTTGGAACGCCACACTGTGCCCTATGGAGATGCCTTTCTGTCGGCGCTGCGCGTTCCGCACCAGGGTGATACCGCGCGGGGCACGCTGGTAATCCATGGCGGATTCGACTCGTTTATCGAGGAGTTCTATTTCATCGCCTGCTATTTTGCGGAGCGGGGCTATGACGTTGTGCTGTTTGATGGGCCAGGGCAGGGCGGTGCGTTGCGCACCTATGGCCTGCCGCTCGAGTACACCTGGGAGCGGCAGGCCCGGGCGATTCTCGACTACTTTTACCTCCAGGATGTCACCTGGATGGGCATCTCAATGGGGGGGTGGCTCTGCTTCCGGGCGGCGGCCAACGAGCCGCGTATTCAGCGGGTGATTGCCTGGAGCATCGCCTACGACTATATGCAGATCCCGCCCCGCTTTGTTGCCGGCTTTGCACGCTGGCTGCTCCGGCATCCACGCCTGATGAATACCCTGTCGGACGTGAAGATGCGTATGCTGCCGCAGGAGAAGTGGGGCATCGACAATCTGCTGTTTATCACGCGGACCAGCAGCACGGTAGATGCGGCCCGGGCGCTGTTGCAGTTCAACGCCGAGAATTTACAGTCCGACCGGGTGACGCAGGATGTGCTTATTCTCACCGGCGCAGCGGATCATTTTATTCCGTTGAAAATGCACCATCTGCAAGTGCGGTCGCTGACCCACGCTCGCTCAATCACGGAGCGGATCTTCACCGCAGATGAGCATGCGCAGAACCATTGCCGGATTGGCAATATGGGGCTGGCACTGACAGTCATGGCCGACTGGCTCGCCGCACATACCGTTGCACAACCGGCGGTGCCGGCCGTGAAGTAGGGGCGAACCATCTTTCGCCCCTATCGAATAATCCCATCATAGGGGCGAACCGAACCATCTTTCGCCCCGCGTCCATCTTTGCGGCTGATTGCCGTATCAACATCAACCTGCATCAAACTCGTGGCGCAGAATACCATAGAGCATGGCATCTTCAAAGTAAACTGCCGCAATATCAACCGGCGGGTGGTAATCGTTGGAAATGGGTTCATAGCATCTCCTTTCGCTGCTGGGTCGGGGGTATTATACAACCAGCGCGGTATGGTAAGCTAAAGTAGCAGCAAACCGCATCCCTCCGAGAAATTGATCGTGAGAAAGTTTAGCAGGAGGTAGAGCATGCAGATCACCCTGCGCCCGATAACCCCGGACAACTGGCGCGACTGTATCAGGTTGGAGATCCATGAGCATCAGCAGGGCTTTGTGGCCCCAAATGTCTACTCGCTGGCGCAGGCCTATGTGTTTGCCGAAGATACGCCACTGGCAATCTATGCTGACGAAACGGTCGTCGGCTTCTTGATGTATGCGCTTGATCCGGAGGATAACAAATACTGGATCTTTCGCTTTATGATTGACCGGGAGCAGCAGGGTAAAGGCTACGGGCGTAAAGCCTTTGAAGCATACATCGACCTGATGCGCGCCCAACCCGACTGTGACACGATCTGGCTCAGTATCAATGCGGCTAACACAGTTGCCGAACAGCTTTACCGCAGCCTGGGCTTCGTACCAACCGGAGTCATTCAGGATGATGGCGAAATTGAGATGTGTTTGCGGCTTGCTAATGGCGGGAATGAGCCGCTTCACTGAGTGTGCCCTCAAACGGAGTGAGGTGTTCAACGTGACAGTCTGTCTGGAGGTACAGTGCAAAGTTTTCGGGGGAATATCCTGGAAGTTATGCTGTTTAACCGATAGAATCAAAAGGAGTATTGTTCTTGATTACCTCTTCCAGGTCAATCAGAATTTCGCACGATTCTACAGCGCCGGTTAAAGATCGCCTGATTGCTTTGCTCACGAGCGATGCGGTTAAGTAGGCTGCCTCGCCGACCTGGGGCCAGTATCCTAACTTCCGCTGTTGTGCCCCGGCAAGGGCTTGAACATAGTGGGATGGAATGTTTGCTGCGCCACCGATCATCGCAACTACTGTTTGGGTCTTTAACGCATGATTGCCAGGGTCTGCTTTGTAAGCGTGAATGCTATCTTCATGAATTTTCCCAAAGAAAGGCGGGGTATCAGGATGTTCGACTTGTAGTAAAGTACCCGAACCTAAATCCGTTCCCATAACTACAACTTTACGTTGTCTCTTGGCCTCTACGCGAATATCCCATTTAATATCCAGAGCATCTACTTCATCAATCACAATGTCCGACTCACGGACAAAGTCTGCTACCCGATACCCGGTGTCACCAAGATATGCATATCGCGCACAAATGTTGGCGAAAGGGTTTATTTCTAAACAGGCTGTTTTAAAGGCATAGGCTTGTGGTAAACCTACTACCGGGATTGTTCCAAACCCACTGCGATTTAAATCCTTCCCATCGACAAGGCCACCATCTATACCGACAATATTCAGGAAACCTGACTTCACCAGCAGGATACCTGCTACGCCGCCTACACTTAACCCGGCAATTCCGACCTTTACACGCTGTGCCATGTGTTGTTCAGCTTCGCTAAAGATACATGCATTGCGCGAATAGTTAATCGCATAGAGCATATCCCTTTCCGGCACCAGTAAAAAGCGCCTGTATATTCGCCAGGGATACTCAACAACCACCGTTTTCAGGGCTTCAGTCTCTGGCAGCAGGCCAAGTTGTCGGGCTTCCTGCGCATACTTCGCCGTCTTATCTGCATAAATATCTGCTGCTGCTGCCTCGGCTATGATACCGGACAGATGTGTAGCTTGCCACGGTCTGATGCAGGTTGACTGCGGAAGTTGGGTGATAGCTTCAGCAAATCTTTGTCTATCCAACTCTGATTGCAGATCATAAACGATAACCTCAGGCATCTGAACGCTACAGTTGTCCGGTGTCTCCATATCAGGTTACTCCTACTCAGGTAGAAAGAGGCGGTAAAATCCTGGCTTGCTACGCATCCAATACCAATCTAACTTCTTGAATAATGCTGCCTGTTTTTGACTGTTCAGGGTTATACCAGGCGCAGCAAGCGTCTTGATGCCCGCGGCCTCAGTTATGCGCACAACATACCGGGGCATAATTGCCCAGAGTTGATGCTTCTGGTATCTATGCACCCCGATATGATAGGCCGCCTCAACCAGTTTGAATGTTATAAGTGCATTCAGCCAGACATGTTGATGATGAGCCTGTCCCAGATGCGGCATAATGGCAAAACGTCCGAGTTCTATCGCCATTTCTGCATTAAAATCGGCAAAAGTAAAATTATCCCAGCCACCATCCGATGTTAGCAAGTCCATCGCTTTGAGGGGGGCGCATTGATCACTTGCGCGTGCGCCGATCACGACCCGCAGGGTTGCCAGCGGTTCAAATTTTTCGGTACAAGGATTATATCCGGTCAATAAGAGGGTACGTGTTGACGCGCGTGTGTAATAAATGTTTTGTGTTAGCTCCTGTTGAATTTGTTGAATACTAACCGGTTGCGACGATAACCTGGCGTAGCGGGTAGCGACCATGCACAGAGCGAGTTGCAGCATCGGTCCATCATCTGTTACATCGTCAACAACGAACGTTGCTGCTAAGTCGTGGGTGAACGTAGCATATTTCTCAAATATTTACTCTTTCCTGGAAAAGGTTGTCAGGTACTACTACTGCAATATTTCCTGGTATATCGGGCTAACTGTATCCGAATTGGCTGATCCGTATTATAGTGCATGCCGGGCCACAGAGCTACTACAATACTGCGTAGAAATTATGACAATCTTGTTATCACCAATGGCGTTTGGGAAGAGGGATTGGTCACACCCTGACCAGGGGGAGTTTGTTTCTATCAGCGCATGAATTACCTGCATCCGGCATTTTGCGCGGCTCCGACCACAATCCCGTGATCCGCACGTTCCGGTTGCGTTCGGTAGTGCAGGAGTGAGTGTTTTCCGAGGTTGGGGCAGCGCCTACCGCCGGTTCATAACATGCGGTAGGCGGGGCGATCAGGACTCACGCGGGACGCGAAGTGCAGAAAGCCACGAAACCGCCTTGCGTGACGTGCGCCATCGTTCGTGGTGCTCGCGGTCCCCCTTCTCTGGTATCCGTCGCTGCTGACCATCGTCTAACCGTTTTCGATGCGGCGCAACATCTTGACATTGGCAGTAAAGATCGCCAACAGTTCATCGGTTTCCGCCAGCAGCGGGTCAATCTGCTCGGAGGCTACCATACCCGTTTGCCCAAGGATGCGCAGCCAGTAGGCAGTGACCGCCAGCCGCTGAATACAGATCTGGTGCCGGGCCGCCTTATCGGGCAGGTTGGACATCTCGATCGCCGCCGTAAAGTTCGCGCCCACCGCTGTGCCGGCCTGGAGCAGGTTACTTCCCAGCACATGGGCGATCTGGTGGCCGGGCAGGGGCGGGTTGGGCAACTCGCCGACCATCCGGACCAGGATCAGGGCATAGTTCTCCAGGCGCTGCAGTAGTTCTTCCTCAAATGGGTTCATTCGGATACTCCTTGATCAGGGCAGCATAATTCATGCGTCACAATCTGCCTCCGGCTCCTCCGTGTGTGGCGTTGGAATGTCGGCATCGGTCATCTGTTGTCCGGTTGGGTTTGCCTCCGCCGGCTGGACCGGCCCGACCGCCGCATCAGCCAGACGTATGGCCAGTGTCGTATCCGGGTTCTGCAGTAGTTGAAATAAGTGTTGCAGCGATCCCCCCAGAAATGTCGTAGCCTGAAAGAGGCTCGTTGCCGGTAGATCTTCGATCTGTTCGTTCTCCCAATCACTCCAGGTTTTCTGCGGTATGTTACAATGTTGCGCTAACGCGGATATCGACACACCCTGTTTATGCCGCAGGTGGCGGATATACGTACGCAATATATTGGGTACCGGATCATCTGCCGAAGAAGACATAGTTGCCCCCTGAAGTAATCGTACCGTGGGAGAGATGCTACACGTCGATGCCGCATCTGAAATCCATGCGTTACTCCGACACCAGTGTGGGTATGGCTCCACCATAGCAGGACGGGTTGCCGATGCGCAGAAGTGCGTCCTGACCGAAAAAAACCTGCACGGTGTGGCCCCACCATCCCGGTATTGCAATTTGCAGGATCAATACCATTTTAACGACATGTCGTTTAGTGTCAAGTCTACAGAGACTTCTTCAACGGTATAACGTTGAATATCCCGGATGGGGTACAGCCATGCGGAAGGAGCAGCAGATTAAAGGGAGGCGAACGCAAAAGGAGGGCGGATTTATGCGTTGGAGAGACCAGCGGGGGTCGGGTAATCATGCGGCGGCTGTTTGCCCTGCCGGACGCCCTGATTATCTGGAGCAAACAGCCGCCGCATGCGTGTTACGCTGCGGAACAGATGTGAAAATCCGGACGTTCTGCGCCACTGGATCAGGCGGGAATAAGCGTCCCCATCAGCGGTGTACTACTGATGCGGTAGAGTCTGTTCCATCCGGTTGGCAGACCTGCAAGCCGGCTGCGTCTGGGGCAGCATGGTATGCGTTTTATCTTTTTCCGAAATCTGCTGCCGCCACTCCTGCAGCATAACGACCCGAACGTGCTATGATTGAGTATCAAAGGACGGTGATAGCCGTTCGTGTAGCAGGAGGAATGGGAAAGATAAGCTGATGTCAGATACCACCAGGTCCAATCCTGCGCCAAATGATGAGCTTGCCCGTGCGCTGCGCGTGTATATTGTCCATCTGCGGAAAAAGCGCCGCATCTCTGGGCGGGTGGTCGCGCAGCATTGCGGAATGCCACAAACCACCTGGAGTGACTGGGAACAGGGGCGCATTGCCGATCTCCGGGCAGCCAGTATGCTGCGCGCGATTAGCTTTGTAGGCGGCTCGCTGCATCACCTGTCGTACCTGCTGTCGCACCCGGATGAGGAGCAGGCCCGGCATCTTGCTGAAGCGGCATTCCAGTTCACGCCCCAGGAACATGAGCGCATGGAACGCATCTGGGCCACGATACCACCCGAGCAATTTGCCGAACAGATACAACGCCTGCGGGAAAGTTCAACGACGTATGCGGATGCGGATATGCAACTGCTTCAGGAGTTATCGCAAGCGTTGCAAGGTGACACAACCGATCAGTTTCGGAATATACTCCAGATTCTGCTGGCAGGATGGCAGTTTGTCTCGCCACCAAAATCTGACTCATCATAGCGCCGAGCGTAGAAAGCGCCGAGCGCCGAGCGCAGAACGTAGAGCGCAGAAGGCAGAGTGCGGGGTGCAGATCGGGTAGAACGTCCGGTATGTGCTGTCTCATATCAACACTGGTGGGTCATGCCGATATCGGGGTGACGCAGCAGGTCTATACCTATACCCTGGATGGGGAGTTGCGCCGGGGAACAGTGTATCTGATATAGTTAATCGGGATGGTCAGGCGGCTATATGTTATCATAAAGTATTGTCACACATAGCAACCCGCCGCTCTCAGAGTGTCGAGAGCGGCGGGTTCACGCTTTAGAATGTGGCGCCCCCGGCGCGACTCGAACGCACGACACGCGGTTTAGGAAACGTCCGATACCCGGTTGCCCTATGCTGCCGTGGGCCTCATTCCGCATCAGAACGCGATCCATGCATGTCCCTGGGTCGCGTCCTGATGCCCGAAATTGCTCCCGTGTACCGTCAGTGTACCGTCACCTTCCCGTCACCCAGCGCGCCGCTTGACCAGGCGGGGCGATGCAAGCTCGCGCGCATCCTGCTGCTGTCCAAAGGCGTGAATATCGGCAACCCGGATGCGGCGAATGCTGCCGACTTTCACGCTCGGAAGCTCCCCCCGGTTAATGAGGCGGTAGATTGTGTCTCTACTCACACTCATCATGCTCGCCGCTTCCCGGATAGTGACGAAAATCTTTTGTTCCTGTTCCTGCTGCATGTGTGTTCTCTCCTGTCTGCGGGTACGTTGACCCGCCTCTGCTTCGTTTCGCGTCTCTCCGCGTCTCCCTGAGACAACCGTGGTTTGCGCTGCGTCACTTGACGCGATTGCACAAGCGGATTGCCTCGGGCTGCATGGCGCGTTGGCCGGTCGCCCATGCCGAGGGGGGCAGACCCCCCATGGGGGGGGGCCATGCATCCTGGCCGGGGCACCCATGGTCGGATCTGATCACGTTTTCCGCGCGCGCGACTTTGGTTCATCCGGCTCTTCCTGCTGCGCTCCAAGCTCACGCTCAAGCTCCTGAATACGGGCCTCGAGCTGATAGATGCGCCCGGCTGCCAGGACGATAACTTCACTCAACCAGTCGATAACTTTCGCAAAATGCAGGCCGGGATCGTGCCTGCCATGCGCCTGCGGCCTGGCCGGAACCGTCATGCGCTGTTGGAGCGCATCCATTGCAACGCCGAGCTTTCCCCACGATTCCGCCTTTTTTAGTGCCCTCGCTTCTCGACTTGCCATCGTTTTTGCCTTTCTTATGCTGCATTCGTGCGTTTCACATGCGCGTTGCGTAGCGATTCGCGCTGCAATGCGGTAATCTCCTCCCGGCAGATATC
>DAOTVB010000189.1:0-31321 GCA_034436755.1 Chloroflexaceae bacterium
GCGACGCCGGCGGCCATCGATTTCAGTTCTGGGACTGCATCTCCTGCGTGAGCCGTGCCCGTAGGGATGGCGCACGCCTCCGGCGGCCTGCCATGACCTGCCCACAGCAAACTGGCGGTCCACTCCGGTAGGTGCCGCGAGCGATCAGCCGTGCGGTGGGGCTGTGGACAGCTCACGGCAGGCATGTATCGGGGGCAGATGCCCGCCAGCAAGGACTACCTTGTGTCAAGCCTTTCGTGCATATGTACGGAACAAAGTGGAGGAAAAAGTGACCAATTTGGTGTCTTGACAAAGGGGTCCACCATACTCCCCCGCGTTGCCGGCTCAACCAGCGCTTCGGCGCGGTTGCCGGATGATGTCGATAATGCAGCGCACACGCGGCTTGAGGGTCGCGCCAATCTCATTCAGCAGGGTCGCCAGGGGGCCATAGCCAGAGGTTTCGGCTACGCCCTGCGTGTGGATCGTGCGCAAGTCACGGAGATACGTTTCAAGTAGATGCATAGTAGGGTCACTGTTCCGTGTCTGGCGAGCTTTCGCCTTCCAATCCCTCCGGATCGATGCCCATCTCGCGCAGACGTGCCGCCAGCCGCTCTGCGCGTTGCCGTTCCTGATCGCACTCCTGCTCGACCTGCCGGCGGGCTGAGCGTTCCTGCTCACGCTCCTGCTCAGCCTGTTGGCGGGCTTTTTGTTCGGCTGCACGCTCCAGTTCAATCTCCTCGTGACTGCGGAAGGGTGTCCCATCAGGCGCAAAGATACGCAACTCCGCGCCGCTCGTGTCGAAGCGAATGCCCAGGCGTGGGCTGACCCAGCCGTTCATCTCATCTATCGTGCGCAGCCGATCCTCCTGCCGCTGGAAGCCGGTCACTTCGTTTTTCTCCGGTTCCGGGTCATAGAGATAGTATTCTTCCACGCCATAGCGGTCATAAAACAGCAGTTTATCCGCCATCTCCTTGAAGCTGTTCGCAGGTGAACGCACTTCAAACACCACCTGCGGCGCGATCTGACCTTCTTCCCACTGCTTGTACGAGCCACGATGACCTTTGGGCCGCCCAAAGACGACCATTGTGTCGGGGGCACGGCAAAGGTCGCGCCTGCCTTCCACGGGGTACCAGAGCAGATCGCCCGCCACAAACACATCCTCCCGCGCTCGGAACAGGGTGGCCAGGTTCTCCTTGATCAGCACGATCCACTGAAACTGAAGCGTAGTGTCAGCCATTGGTTGCCCATCGCTTTCTGGATAATGGATCGTCTGCCGCTGCGTTGTCGGCATATCGGTGACACTACTCATCGCTTGTTCCCCCTCGCCATCTCATTGCTTGCTTGCACCTACCCACTGCCGGTGCAGTTCGATCTGCCGGCGTGCCATCTGTGCCGGCGCGCGTCCCACAACATCGCCCACCGGCGCGCGGAGCTGGTGGCGGCGTCGGGCCGGGGTCGGTGTAGGGGCGCAGCAGGGGCCCACCAAATACCACCTGTCGGACATCTACCCGGCTCCTGCTGCGCCCCTACCGCTGGGGGCATTATAGCAGGATACCCCAGGAGTTGGGCGGAGTTCTCCTGCTTCTGGGTCGGCGCACCCGCGCTGCGGAACACCTGTGGTACACAACGTGTGTCATAGCGACACGCACGACCCGGCCGCTCCCACCTGGTGTGTGTCGCTACGACACGGAACGCCGGCATTCTGTCCGTGGCGGCGTGTCATAGTGACACAGGCGACGCCGTGAGGAACATCCTATGTCGGAAGGTGATACCACCAGATCAGGCTTTCTGCCAGCCTCAATGCTTCCTCCCAGGCATCAGCTTGCTACCCACAGTATAGCCGGGTGCCGACGTGGGTGCTAGATCCCCTGCAAAACGGCAACTCCCCCGCGTCCGGTTTCTCATCATCCGCATCAATCCGGATCGGCAGTGACACACTGACCTCTTCGCCTCTGCCACCGAGCATCAACGTATACCACACCGTCTGCATATCTCCTGGGTCTCGCATCATCTCTCCCCTCAGTCGTCCCACACCAGCCCGCGCCAGTCGGGCGGGATAAGCGCAGCGCGCAACGCAGCGGCAATCATCCCCTGATGCGTGGTGTCGGTCCGCAGTACATGGCAGCGCCGGCACAACACCCGCAGAATCTTGATCGCCCATATGAAGCATCAGAAAGCGATACGATCATCGCAGTGTCACCGTTCTAAAAAAACGAATGATATTCCCTGATATATATACTTTTCAGATTATTTCTTACATGATACATTGTTTACAATCTGAATTCGGAATAAAATAGTAGACGTTTTTGCTCATCTGAAATCCCGATCGATAGTACCATACGATGGCAATATCCCTCCTGGACAGGCATTTAACAAGGGGTTGCCCCTATCTAAGCATAAATCGGGTATGCAAGGATAAGGGCGTATTCGCAGTATGACTTTCCAATGCCATACATAGAGGCAATGTACCATGGCCGCATAATGAGAGACATACTCTCAAGGAGGAAGTAAAACATGGATTTTTTATCGGAATTTTTGACGCTCTTTCTGCAAAAGTTACAGTCGCCGACACTCGGCTTTCTGATTGGTGGTATGGCCGTTGCCGCCGTCAATAGCCGACTGCAAATTCCAGATGCGATCTATAAGTTCATCGTCTTCATGCTGCTTATTAAAGTCGGCCTGAGCGGCGGCATTGCGATCCGCAATGCCGATCTGGTGCAGATGCTGTTGCCCGCGCTGTTTGCCGTGGTAACGGGGATCCTGATCGTGTTCATCGGGCGCTACACCCTGGCCCTGCTGCCGAACGTCAAAGCCGTGGACGCCATTGCGACTTCCGGCTTGTTCGGTGCTGTGAGTGGCTCTACCCTCGCTGCCGCCCTGACACTCCTCGAATCGGAAAACATAGCATATGAGCCTTGGGCTGCTGCACTCTATCCCTTTATGGATATTCCAGCGCTCGTGACGGCGATCGTCTTGGCTAGCCTGTATAACAGCAAGCAGAAGAAGCTCCGTGCCGCAGAGGAGCACCTGTTTTCCCGCGAGCAGGGCGGTACTACAGGCCTCACCAGGCCGCGCGCTGCCATCGCAGACGAGCCTGTCCAGATCTGGCCTATCATCAAGGAAAGCCTTCAAGGCTCTGCCCTATCAGCACTCTTGCTTGGCCTTGCTCTCGGTCTGTTCACCCAACCGGAAAGTGTCTATGAGAGCTTCTTTGATCCCCTCTTTCGCGGCCTGCTTTCGATCCTGATGCTGGTCATGGGTATGGAAGCCACGACAAGGCTCGGCGAGCTGCGCAAGGTGGGTCAGTGGTACATCCTCTATGCTCTTGTAGCACCACTATTGCATGGGTTCATAGGCTTCGGTTTTGGTATGATTGCCCACTACGCAACAGGATTCAGCCTTGGCGGCGTTGTGCTTCTGGCTGTCATTGCCGCCTCTAGTTCAGACATCTCAGGGCCACCCACGTTACGAGGCGGTATCCCGTCGGCTAATCCCTCTGCCTACATTGGCGCATCTACAGGTATCGGCACACCAGTTGCACTGGCCTTGGGAATACCACTCTTCATCGGGCTTGCCCGGGTTTTGGGCAGCTAAATCGCAAACAGAGCTCCGTCTGCCGGTGTTTCCCTGGTCCGGCGACACCGCAGCGTACGTTTCTGTGTCGTTTCAATGAATACACACGTAAGGAGGTAACTCACATGGCCAAGCCAGCCAAAAAGCTCGTTATCATCACAGAGAAGTTGCTCCTCGGAAAGATCGGCAAGATCATTGACGAAGCCGGGGCTACTGGTTACACAGTGTTGGAGACTGGCGGTAAAGGTAGTCGTAATATGCGTTCGTCAGGGCAACCTCGCGTTTCTGACACCACTTCGAATATTAAGTTCGAGGTGCTCATTGAAAGCCGGGAGATGGCTTTGGAAATTTCGGATAAGATTGCAGCGGATTTTTTCAACGATTATGCGGGCATCACCTATATCTGTGACGCGGAGGTGTTGTACGCGCACTCATCGCTCGCTTAGTCCCAGAGAGGGGGTGTAAAAACCTACGTGCAAAAAGCGACATACTACTACGGATTTCAACTAAATTTCAACTTGATGTCGCTTTTTTCATATAGGTTTTTACACCCCGCTGTTGCTCGGCCTGCCGGCGGGCTGAGCGTTCCTGCTCACGCTCCTGTTCAGCCTGCCGGCGGGCTTTTTGTTCGGCTGCACGCTCCAGTTCAATCTCCTCGTGACTGCGGAAGGGGGTACCATCAGGCGCGAAGATGCGCAACTCCGCGCCGCTCGTGTCGAAGCGAATGCCCAGGCGCGGGCTGACCCATCCGTTCATCTCATCAATTGGGCGCAACCGCTCCTCTTGCCGTTGAAAGCCGATCAGATCGTTGCGCTCCGGGGCAGGATCGTAGGTGTAATACTCTTCGACCCCGTGAGCTTTATAGAACGCCAATGTATCCAGCATCTCTTTGAAGCCATTCAGCGGTGATTGCACTTCAAACACCACCTGCGGCGCGAGACTGCCCTCCTCCCACTGCTTGTACGACCCGCGATGGCCTTTGGGGCGGCCAAAGACCACCATGGCATCCGGGGCACGGCAAATGTCGCGCTGACCTTTGACCGGATACCAGAGGAGATCGCTGGCGACAAACACATCATCGCGGTCCTGGAACAGGGCTTCCAGGTTCTCTTTGATGAGCACAATCCAATGGAACTGGCGGGTGTTGTCGGCCAGCGGTTGCCCATCACTTTCCGGATAGTGGATCGCCCGCTGCTGCGCTGCCGGCGTATCAGTCACCATACTCATCGCTTACTCCCCCTCGCCATCTCATTGCTTGCACCATCGTGTAACTGCGCACGCCCAACCGCCGGTGGAGTGCGCCATAGACACCCTGGTACTGGTTCTTGCCCTTCTGCCGGGTGAGCATCTCCCGCTGTGGGCATTATAGCAGGATGCGCCAGGAATTGTTGTGGGGCATCGCGGCGGGTGTGACGTACGTTCTTGCAAAACGCCACGCATCTCTGGCAGAAACGGCGGCTCCAGGCCGCCGCTCCCAACTGCGCTTCTTCTTCCTCCCCCCGCATTGCCGGCTCATACCAATGTGCCGCCAAACCTGCAAGCAAACCACGACGGCCACACAGAGCGTGCAACAGTGAACCTGACCTACAGACGCGATCACATCTGATGTGCCGTCATTCGCAGTCCTTCGTGTGCTTCGTGTGCTTCGTGGTTGGTCGAATTGTTGCCGGAGTGTCCTCTGTGGCTATGACAACACATCGGTATCAGAGCATGGACTGCCCCACCGGGCCGCGACCCGATGGGGCAGTGGAGCTAACGCTGGTGGCTACCGTGTCACCGCGTCGTGAACGGGAGGTAGACAGTAAACCCAACATCAATCGCCGCATCGATACGTGCTGTCACAGACCGCGCCGTAACCGTTACCGGGTCGGCCGCGGCCCGCGTTCGCTTGTTGTTGTAGAACTCGCTCATGTAGCCCCGGCCTACGTTTTCCGGTACAAACTGGATGACGTAGTCGCCACTCGGCAGGCCCGGCGTGATGTAGTTCCCCGTTCCAGGTTCGCTATGAACGCGGGCCAATATGTTGCCCACCCTATCATAGACAATGACTTCCACGTTAACCCATTCGTCTATCACTTCGCCGGTAATGGTCCCGCTGATCTGCCCACCGCGTGCCAGCACCGCATTCACCCCCGCGTCTGTCACGCCGCCGGTAATAGTCCCGCTGATCTGCCCACCGCGTGCCAGCACCGCATTGATGCCACCGGTCTCAGCATTCGCCGTAACCGTGACCGTGTCGGCCGCCGTCTGCGACGGTTTGTTGTTGTAGAACTTGCGAATATAGGCATACGATGGGCCAACAATCGGCGCAAACTCAATCACATAGCTGCCGGGGGGCAGGTTGGAGATCGTGTACGAACCATCGTTCGCTGTTGTGCTACTGCTAACTTCGTCGCCGCTGGGGGTGTAGGCGCGGACGGCGACCCGATCCAGGCCCAATCCGCTGTCTTCGCCGGTGACAATGCCGCTGATGGAACCGCCAACATTGAGCGCAGCATCGATATTGCTGGTCGTATTGGGAGCAGTAACATCCACCGGTGTCGCCATATCTACAAAGGGCTGATCGTTGTAGTACTCAGGAGCCAGTTCAACGCAGAAGTTGAACCAATCTACAAAGCGCACCGTACATGTACTGGTCGGCAGGCCGGTCAATACATACTCGCCCCGTGCATTTGTTTCGCCGTCTAAAACCACGACCGCACCATCCGGGCGTTCACATTCGGCCTCGACCGATATGCTGACCAGCGGTTCGCCGGTTCCGGCATCGGTGACAACGCCGGTAATGCTACCGGCAGGCGCCAGCGATCCATCGATATTACGCGTGATGGTAGGTGCCGTTACGCTCACCGGATCGGCATCGTTGAGCACGGTTGCGTCGGCGTAAAGTTCGCCAATATAGTTTATATCATTCGATCTGGTAAAAAACCAGATCCAATAATCGCCGCTCGGCAGTCCTGGGGTAATATATCTGCCGTCTTCGTCGGTGGTGACCGGCTCGGCAACACCCTCGATAAACACTTCCACATTCTTCAGTGGATCGCCGGTGTCGGCAGCCGTAACCCGGCCGCTGATCTGCCCGCCGCGCTCCAGGTCGGCATCAATGTTGTTGAGATCATTGGTCGCCGTAATGGTCACCAGGTCGGCAGTGCCAACCGTGGACTGTCCACGATAGTATTCATCAAGATAGGCGAATGCATCATTCACTGGAAATACCGTAAACCAGCGCGATGACATAACCGTGTCAAACTCCACCTTATAGCTGCCGCTGGGCAACCCAAACACGCGGTAGTTACCGTCCGGCGCAACAGGCTCGACGCCCAGAAAGTTGCCGTCAGTGTCGCGAATGTTTACCACCACATCATCCAGCGGAATGCCCGTATCGGCAGCCGTGACCGTACCGTTGATAGCACTACCGCGCGTGAGCACGGCATCGATGGTGTCGGTGGTGTTGGGGGCGGTTACGCTTACGGTATCTGCCGTTTCGCGCGTCGCCTGGTTGTTGTAAAATGTAGAGACATAGTTTTCCGCAATGTCGAGGCTATTTACGGTGTTAAAATAGACAGTATACTCCCCGCTGGGCAGTCCTTCAATTGTGTATGCACCGGCATTGTCGGTTTCCCCCGTCGCAACCGTACCAGTGTCAGCAGAGGATGCCCGCACCGATACGTTATCGAGCGGATCGCCCGTATCCGCAGCGATGACGATGCCGGTAATCGCGCCGCCGCGACGCAATTGCGCATCGATATCATTTACATCCGTTGGCGCGGTGGTGTCGATCCGGCCCTCCGCCGGAGCACTGCTCTGATCGGCGTAGGTTGCGCTTATATATGCACTGCTTCCACCCAGCGATCGGGGCTCAAACCTGACACCATAGCTGCCACTGGGCAGGCCGGGCGTCGTATAGCTACCCCCTAAGTCCGTTTTGGTAGTGGTGATGCGTTCCAGCGAGCAGTAGTCGTAGACGATAACGTCCACATCGCGCAGCGGCTCAGCAGTATTTGCATCCGTCACCCGGCCACTGATCTGGGTGCCGCGCGCCAGTTGCGCGTTAATAGCGGGTACATCGGTACCGGCCGTCACGGCGATCGGGTCCGCCGTATCCCGGATCATCTGATCGTTGTAGTACTCGCCGACATACACCCGGCTCGGTCTAAAGGTGGACGGTATGAACTCGACCATATAGCTGCCCGTTGGCAGACCAGGCGTCATATAGTTCCCGGCGGCATCGGTGCGGAAGTTACCTATGTACTCGTCATCAGCAAGTGGTAACTTCAACGGTGACATCTTGCAGCGGAGCACCACCATCAGCAGCCGTGACCGTGCCGCTTATCCGGCTGCCTCGGGTCAGCGCCGCATCAATATCCGTGATGGTACCCGAGGCAGATACGCGCACCAGGTCCACCGTGGCATTATCGAGCTGGTTGTTGTAGTATTCGGCTAGATAGACCTCGACTGGTTCACCGTCTGTCAATGGGTTCTGTGGATCAAACTCTACGGCGTAATCCCCGGCACTCAGATTAGTCATGGTATAGGTACCGGACGCATCGGTAAAGACACTGCTCGAAAAAAAGGGAAATCTAACGGCAGCCGTCACGCGAACCTTCACATTCGCCAGCGGATCGCCCGTATCCGCAGCGGTGACGGTGCCGCTGATCGCGCCCGCCTGTGCCGGCGTGATGTGCGAACGGGTGGATACATCTGGACCGGCGCTGGTCGCCGCGTAGAGTACCGCAAACGCCTCGCGTGTGTCCTCCAGGTCGATGGTGCTCGCGCTGGCCGGGGAGAGTTCGACTGGTTCTCCATCGGTATGGCGCACTACCAGCGTGTAGCTCCCCACCGGCAGGTGGCTGAAGGCAAAAAACCCTTCGGCATACGTGCCCGTCTCGTCAATCAATTGCGTCATGGCCCGCAGTTGTACCACGTAGCCCGCCAGCGGGCGGTTGGTGGCCGAAAGCAGTTCGCCGCGCAGAATCAGGTCGCCGTCGCCAACTGCCGGGAGGTCGCCCGACTGCAATGCGGCAGCCCGGCACTGCTCATTGTCGGGCATGATGTCCGGTCGCTGGCCCGCAACGGCCGTGTGTGGCTGGCTGGTGCCGGCAAAGCTACCAGACATGAGCAACCAAAGGAAAATGAGTCCGATAGATGACAGTGGTTTCATGGGTACAGAACTTCCTTCTCGCAGACGATTGTACGGCATCTGGGTTTGCGTTGGCGTCCCTAACGGACAGGCAAAGCCCAGCAGAAGTTCGCTGCGCCCGGTTAGCCTGCGGAGTGAAACCAGGCGCGGCAGAATGACAAGAGCGTTCGCAGTGGGTTCGAAATCGGCATAATCCTGGAGGCTATCAAATTCATCCAATGGAACAGAGACATATTGAAGTACGTGAATGGTTCTGTGCGGCTCTACCCTACCATAACAGCCTGAGAAAAACAAGCCGGATCGGGATACAATATGGGATACAAGTGGGATACGCGAGGGATACAAGGGCAATGTCGCCCGGCGTTCTGGATCACCGGAAGGCGCATCACCACTTTTTGTAGTTCATAACCACTTGCCTATTTCTTGCCCCAAACAATTCTTCCCGATGTGTTACAATCAAGTCTGTGGTAGAACAGTCCCCGGTGTCGCCAGAAAGTAGCTCATAGAAAGGATCTGCGCCATGGGAGCGAACATCACGCAAGCTGAGTATGACACACTCGACAACATCGCCACCCGGTTTGCCGGACAGGCTGAAACCGTAGACACCGTGCGTCTGCGGCTGGATCACCATGTACAGGCGTTACGTAATGGTGGTTGGCAGGGACGCGGTTCTGCCGCTTTTTTCGCGGAAATGGATAGTACTGTTTTTCCGGCAGTGCTGCGGTTGAACCAGGCGCTGCAGGAAGCCCGTGCGGTGACATTGCAAATAAAAGATATCCTCCAGGCCGCCGAGGAGGCGGCGGCTGAACCGTTTCGCAATGGTGCGTATGATAAAGATAATTCCGGAAAGCCGGGCAAGCTAGATGAGAAAACCCGTATCAGTGGGTATCAAACCGATGAAGGTGATCTCTTTGTAACCGGGCCAGGGGATGGACAGACGCATAGTATCAAACTACCCGGCTGGCTAGGTGGGCAAACCATTACATTTGAAAGCGGGAAAATTCACCCGAACGATGTCGCGCAAGGCCAATTAGGGAATTGTTTCTTGATTACTTCGCTGGCTGTAGTTGCCCAGCAAAATCCTGGTTTAATCGAGAATGCTATCAAAGATAATGGTGATGGCACCTATACGGTGACTTTTTACGAAAAAGGTGGCGGATTTTCAGGAATAGGCGATAGCTATCAACCAGTCAATATTACGGTAACGCCTGAGTTCCCTGTCAGAGAAGTCTATGATAAGGAAACCGGCAAATGGGTCGCCGATGGTCAGGCGCCACACGCTGGTGCGGGCGATAATGAGTTGTGGCCGCGGATCCTGGAGAAGGCTTATGCCCAGTGGCAGGGGGATGGCGATATAACGCGCGGGTATCAAAAACTTAATAAGGGCGGGCAGTCCCAGGATGTTTTCGAAGCGCTGGCCGGTACTGATAGCCAGTCTACCACAAATATGTCGCACTACAGTCTATCCGAACTGGCACAAATGCAAAAGTCCGGCACAGCGATTACCCTGTCCAGCCTGAATACGACAGGTAATGGGGGAGAAGGGTATTATAATGCCGGCAGTGGTAAACTTCACACAACGCATGCCTACTGGGTAGAAAGTGTGGATGTGGCGAACGATAAAATTGTTGTGCGTAATCCCTGGGGCTATGCGAGCAGTCCCAAATATCGCATTGAGCTTTCCTATGATGAGTTTAAGCAAAGTTTTGATAGAATTGATACAAATTCGTTGTAACAATAGGTAACTGTATGATCGGTTCAACCCAGGTATTACAGATAGTGCGCGGTTTGCTGGCAGGTTTATGCCTGATCCTTGCCGGTTGTTCGGCTGTCACCGGGGAGGTATCCCCACCCATACCCACCTTACAGGAGGAGACAATGATGCCTGAGACACACACGACACCCGACATACCCGTTGAAAATGGCGCATATGGTCCCGAGGTGCTCTATTCGGCCTACGATGGTGGCCAGATTATCGTACAAGGTGACTTTCTGCGCATTGGGGTCGGTGCGATACGCCCTGGCGAATATACTGATAGCAGTGGGCAGGTTCAGTCGGGAACAATCGCCCATCTGTCGTTTTTTGTACGGGGACGCCCGGATCTTGAAACAGATCTTACGGTGCATGAGGGGACCATCGTCACCCTGGCAGGGTATCGTGTACGTGTGACCGATGTTGACAACGATAACCAAATGGTGGTCGTAAAAATTGCCGAGGCGGTTGAGCACCGTTGATCAGTACCGTCGGGATAACCTCTGGCATGCGGACGCCGCAGCCCGCCTGCCGCGCGCCCACGCAATCGCCGCTCCGGACGCGGCGGTGCTGGAGCGACGCGCGGGTAGGCGGGGATAATCTTCAATTTTGTATTGGTTTCAAGATCAGAAAATACAACCGAAGAAAAGGAAACCTGACAGGCCTTCGAAGACCTGTCAGGTTTCGCCTCACACACACTTGAGCGCGGTCATGGCCTCGTGGGTGCTCAGGAAAATATGGTCAGCGCCGATGGTCTCGACAAAGCCGATAGATTTGAGCTGATCCATCACCGGGCCTTTGATGTCGCTCAGGTAGAACTCCACACCGGCGGCGCGCAGTTCGCCCACCAGCGACTCAAGCGTGCCCAGGGCGCTGGCATCAATAAAGTTCACCGCCGAGCCGATCAGCAGCAGATGTTTGACCTCCGGCTGCTCCGCGACAATCCCCAGTAGCGTATCCTCCAGGTATTTCGTGTTGGCGAAGTAGAGGCTCTCATCCACGCGCACCGCCACCACATGCGGGCAGGTCTTGACCGGGTGGCGCTTGATGTTGCGGTAGGTCTCGGTTTCGCCCAGGCGACCTACAATCGCCACATGCGGGCGGCTGGTTCGCCAGAGGTAGAGCACCACCGCCAGCACCACGCCTACCAGGATGCCGGTCTCAACCCCGGTTGCCAGTACGGTCAGGAAGGTCAGGATGAGCGAGGCGGCGTCGGCCTTGTTGTAGTGCCAGACATGTCGCAGCGTTGCTACATCAATCAGGCCAAAGACGGCCACCATGATGATCGCGGCCAGAGCCGCATGGGGCAGAAAGTAGAAAAACGGCGTCAGGAAGACCACGGTAATCGCCACCAGCACCGCCGTGATCAGCGAGGCCAGCCCGGTATTCGCCCCGGCGTTGAAGTTTACCACCGAGCGGCTAAAGCCACCGTTGACCGGATAGCCCCCGGTGAAGGCCGCACCGACGTTGGCTACACCCAGCGCCACCAGCTCCTGGTTGGCGTCAACCTTCTGGCGGCGGCGGCTCGCCAGCGCCTTGGCGACCGAGATGCTCTCCATGTAGCCGACAAAGCTGATAATCAGGGCAATCGGCAGGAGCGTCTGCCAGGTCGCCAGATCCATCGTCGGCATGGTCAGCGGGGGCAGGCCTGCCGGGACATCCTGCACAATCTGGACGCCGGCGCGGTTATGCAGGCCCAGTCCCCAGACCAGCGGCGTGGTGACGGCAACCACCACCAGCGGCGCGCTCTTGGTGATGGGCATAATCCAGGGTTCACCCACGCCCCAGCGCCGCAGTTGTCCGCCCAACGCCTTCTGGAAGTAGAGCAGAAGAGCAATGCTGCCCAGCCCAATGCCCAGTGTCACCAGATTGCTCTGGGCCATGTGTCGCAGAGCATAGAAGACCAGGACGAAGAAGTTATCGCTCCGCGGGATGGGAAAGCCCAGCAGATGCTTCAACTGGCTGAAGCCGATGATCAGTGCCGCCGCGCTGGTGTAGCCGGAGAGCACCGGGTGGCTCAGGAAGTTGACCAGGAAGCCCAGCCGTACCAGCCCCATTACCGCACGGATGATGCCGACCAGCAGGGCCAGCGTAAACGCCAGTTGGACATATTCCGCCGTTCCCGGCTCGGCCAGCGGGCTGAGCCCGGCGATGACCAGCAGCGAGGCCATCGCCACCGGGCCGACGGCCAGTGTCCGGCTGGTGCCCAGCAGCCCGTAGATCAGCAGCGGGGCGATGCTGGCATACAGGCCGATTTCGGGCGGCAGTCCGGCCAGCAGCGCATAGGCCATACTCTGCGGCACCAGCATGATTGTCACAATGACGCCGGCCAGCAGATCACCGACCAGATGCTCCCGCTGGTAGTGGAACAGCCAGTCGGTGATGGGGAAGAAGCGCCGCAGCAGCGTGCTGCTTCCCGTGGGCGTCGCTGCCGCACGCTTCGCTTCGGTTGCCATACCATTCACCCCCGTGCCGGCTCTGCGGTTGCGTCGGGGTGGGGCAGGGTACCGGTGCGCTCGTAGAAGTCTTCGGCGCAGAAGGTAAAGGTGTCCATCGAGTCCTCGTCGTACCCGGCGGCGCGCAGTTCCGCCTCGGCCTGCGCCTGCGTCCAGCCTGCGTGCATGACCCGGTGCAGCATCCAGAGTAGCGCCGTGCGGGAAGCGGTGCGGCAGTGGATGAGGATTTTGTCGCCATTCGCGGCCTCCAGGCTTGCTCGAAAGGTCTCCAGATGTTCCGCTTCCAGTTCGTAGGCGGGCAGCGGCAGATGCTCGTAGTGCAGTCCGGCCGCCGTGGCATTGCCGCCTTCCACCGCTGCGCGCTCCGGGTCGCTACGAATGTTGATGACCCGCCGGAAGCCGCGCGCAACCAGCGGGGTCCAGTCGGCCGGTTCGGGTTGCCCGGCTAATACAATATTCTCAGTAATGGTATATTCAATCATCTGGTTCGGTTGCGATTCGGTAAGATCACGGCAAGGATTGTTTGTCATAGTTGGGCCTCTTTTCTGCGCTCAATTCAGGGGAAAACCGGCGCTACGCCAGCCAATAATTCCGCCGGTCAAGTTTATCACATTCGTAAAGCCTGCGCGGGCCAGATATTCACAGGCGGCCTCGCTGCGTCGCCCGGAGCGGCAGATGCAGACAATCGTGCTGTCCCGGGGCAGTTCGCTGCTGCGCTGGGGCAGCATGGCGAGGGGCAACAGGCGCGACCCGCTGATGCGCCCGTCGTGGGCATACTCCTCCGCCGAGCGGACATCCAGCAGCACAAGCGGTTCCTGCTGACTCAGGCGTTGCTGCAGGTCGGCCGCACTGATTGCACGAACGCCGGTCTGCTGGTGGGTGGATGGTTGTCGTTGAAAAAGCTGCTGTAACATGGATATCTTCTCCTCTCCTCAAGCAGGAGCGCAGCATGCTGCGCCCCTACCATCCGGCAGTCGCGCGGTTTAGATGAACAGGGCGGCTTTGGAGCGGGCAGCATCTCCCAGGAAGGTTGCTACGCCGCCAAACTCCAGGCCATCCATCAACTCGTCGTCGCGGACGCCCAGCAGCTCGCGGGACATATCGCAGACGGTCATGCGTACGCCCAGTTCCCGGGTCATCTCGACCAGTTCTGCCAGCGAGGAGACCTCATGGTCCTGCATCAGCTTGCGCATAATGGCCGCACCAGCGCCAAAGAAGTTCATCTGCGAGAGGCCCAGGTTCTGCGCTCCGGCGGGCAACATGGCGGTGAAGCCCTTCTCGATCATGTTTTTGCCGGTGTAGACCTTCTGCTTCTTGACGACATTCAAGCCCCAGAAGGTGAAGAACATCGAGACCTCCATCCCCATCGCGGCGGCACCTGTGGCGATAATGAAGGCGGCAATCGCCCGGTCCATATCGCCGGAGAAGACCACCAGCGACACCTGGTTCTCCAGATCCTGCGCGGGCGCTTCCTCCAGTTCGGCGACGCGCTGCTCCAGGACACTGATCCGCTCCAGCAGGGTGTTGATATCAATAGTTCCCGCTTCGGCAGTCGTCTTCTGGGTGGTATCCGTGGTATCTATCGTTGCAGTTGTCATTCTATTTCATCTCCTCGTTGGAGGGGTTACGGGTTAGGGGTTATGAACTTTGAGATTTTAATCCGGATATTTACTGTTCTGGAATCCCGGCTTCAGCCGGATCAGGCTTACCTGGCAGTATGCCACTGCCGAGGCAGGCATCCCACCGGCTAAAGCCGGGACTACCGTGAGTCACATATCCAAACTATTTTTTCAAACTTCATAACCCCTAACCGTTAACCCCTAACCGTTAACCCCTAACCGTTAACCCCTAACCGTTAACCCCTAACCGTTAACCCCTAACCGTTAACCCCTAACTCGTGCGCTTCAGATAGTGGACGTAGAGATCGGTACCATCTTCCTGGACCGTCTCCTGGCCGACCAGTTCAACATTCTTGGCGGTCTTGACCCAGCCCTGGAAATCGGCGACGGAACCCCGGTCGGTTGCCAGCACACGCAGGGTCTGGCCCACGGTCAGGTCGTTGATGGCTTTGCGGCTCTTCACCAGCGGCATCGGGCACTTCGCGCCTTTTACATCCAGCGTCTGATCAAATTCGGTTGCCATGGGAATATCTCCTTTATTTCTGTTTTGGTGGGGCACAGCGCGCTGCGCCCCTGCTTGTCAATCGTTTCGTTTACATTACAGGACGTACGCGGTCGGCATTCAAACCGGACGTTTGACCAGATGGAAGCCAGATTCGCCTGCGGCAGCATGGTACTTTTTGTTCTTTTTCACGAAATTTTTGCACTATGTGCAAAAATTTCGTGAAAAAGATGGAGTCTTCCGCCCTGCCGGAGGCGACTTGTCCTTCCGGGTTCGTAACCGCGTAACTCCTGTACATTACCGTTCAAATATGTACAGGTGGTGACTACTGGCTCAGGGCGCAGATGTTGCGGCCCAGTTCCAGTTCGCTGGCCTGCTCCTCGTTCGGATGAACCAGGCCGATGTTGACCCGCTTGATCTCGACATATTGCGGCGGGAAGACCGGCAGATTGCCCAGGACATAGGCGGTAAACTCCTCCTTCGAGCGCGGAACCAGCGCATCGTTCTGCTGGCGCACCTGACCGTAGGGTGCGGCAAAACGTCCCTGACCGTCGTCCTCATCGAGCAGGCTAAAGTGCGAGGGCAGAATGACGGTGCTATCGTCGATATGCTGCGGCAGGCGCTCGTAGATGCTCTCGTACAGGATGGGCGTCCAGGTCTCGCCCTTCCCACCCAGGTCGGGGCGGCCAAAGGATTTCAGGAAGATGCCGTCGCCCGTGAAGAGATAGGACTGCCCATCCGGCGCGGTTGCCAGGTAGTTGACCTGCCCCAGCGTGTGACCGGGAAACCAGATGACCTTGACGGTGTACTGCCCGACGGTGAAAGTCTGGCCGTCCTGCAGATGCTCGTAGCTCATCTGCGCCGGGAGCATATCAATCGGGTGAATGGCGTCGTAGGCATGGACATAGTAGGGTGCGCCGGTCGCCTGCGCCAGGGCCGGGCCACCGCTGATATGGTCGGCATGGACGTGCGTGTCAAAGATCTGGGTGACGGATGCGCCGGCCTGCCGCGCCGTCTCCAGATAGTAGTCGGTATGGCGCAGCGGATCGATAATTGCGGCCTGCCCGTCACTGATGATCATAAAGCTCACGTCACCACGGGCGGGGCGGGCAATCTGCACAATGCGCCCGGCGGCGTTGGCGGCAATATCGCGCACATCGTAGAGATCGCCCCAGGTTACGATGCCGCCTTCCAGGTGGGCCGCACTCAGGCCATGGTTACGCAGGATATCGGCCACATACTCGGATGAGCCCTCCTTGGCGCAGACGACCAGAATATCTCGGTCACGGGGGACACGCGCAACGGCGGCCGCTTCATCTTCGATAAATTCAAAATAGGGAATATTCAATGTTTCAAGCCCGGCGCGTCCCTCAACCCGCCAGCGGGCAAAATCTTCTTCATTACGCACATCAAGAATAAATAGTGGTTGTGATTCGATCAGGGCCGTATACAGTTCCGCGGCGGTGCGGGTGGTTGCGGATGTCTGCATGTTTGTTGTCGTCATGGGAACCCTCCTTGTCCCTGGGTATCTATCGTGACTGGTCAGAATTCTTTGTGATGTCTTGCACGGTTTATTTATACCCTGGCTGTATAAGAGGCGTTTAAGAGTTTTGTAAGGGGCGTGTAAGGAAATTGCCGGGCGGGCGATAGCGTATCCGGAACAATGTACCCGGAAACAGAGCGCATCTGGCGCATTGTTATCGAGCAACGGTTTGTGCTTTCTCCGGCATGTAAGATCTTTTACAGACGAGCATCCTCTGGCGTGGCAGGATAAACACAGAACACATCGGCACGGAATGTTCAGGAGTCCCGGCGTTAGCCGATGAATACCTGCCGAGGCAGTCGCATATTGCCGGGAAAGTGCATAAGCCGGGGCTACAGAGCAGTGATGTCCGGATTTAATGTTCCCACCCTGCCGAAGGCAAAACCGGTTTTTTACCTGGTCAAACGTTCAGTTTGCACGCTCGCCGCGTAACTCCTGTTATATGTAGGAAGGTAAAATACAATGCTACGGAAACTTATTCTTCGCCGGCTCGACGCGGAAGAACGCACCCTGGGCACATCCGTCGAGTATTTGCGCCGGATTGTGCGCGTCTCGCTTCCGGCCTTCCTGAAGTTCAGTCTGTTCATCCCGCTGGCTCGCCATCGACGTGCCCTGCCGCCGGAACCCTACCATATTGCCCGGCTGGTCGCCACCCGGCACGAGGACTGCGGCACCTGCGTGCAGGCCGAGGTCAACCTGGGGCGGCAGGCAGGCGTTGCCGCAACCATTCTTGAAGCGGTCGTTCACCAGCGCGTTGCGGATCTCTCCCCGGAGATCGCCGATATCTACCACTTTACACAGGCAGTGGTGGCCGCAACCGGCGAGGAAGAGACGCTGCGGCCCCGGCTACAGGCGCGCTACGGCGATGCCGGACTGGTCGAACTGGCGCTGGGCATCGCGGCAGCGCGGGTCTATCCCACGACCAGGCGGGCGCTGGGGTATGCGACCAGTTGCGCACGGGTTGAGGTAGAGGTGTGACACGGCGGTTCGAACGCACAAAAGCGAGCGTCCAGGTGTAAAACCGAAAAGAGCACATCAATCGCTCCGCCTCTCCACACACGTTCTACATTCTCTCCATTACATCTCCATACTCGCCTGCTACACTGAACCCATAACGAACCGGGCAAGCTGGTTCGGAGAGGAAACTGAAGGCGACTGAAATGTATCAGGAGAAGAAGATGAAAATGCGTGGATGGATGCTGATAGCTGGTCTGATGGTCGCGCTGGTTGCGCTGGTGGCATTTGCTCCCGCAGCCCTGGCACGCGGCAATGGCAACGGTCCCGGCGATGGTACCGGCCGGGGGCAGTGTGCCGGGAACTATGTGGACGCGGATGGCGACGGTGTCTGTGACAATGCCGGGCAGCGCCAGGGTGTAGGCTATGTTGATGCGGACGGCGACGGCGTCTGTGACAATGCCGGACAGGGTGCCGGACAGGGGCAGTGCGTGGGCGAGTATGTGGATGCGGACGGCGATGGTGTCTGCGACGCTGCCGGGCAGCGCCAGGGCCCCGGCCAGAACCAGGGACGCGGCGCGGGGCGCGGGCCACGCCAGCCCTGACTGATACGCGTTACGCAGTAGGAGTTTGGACCACGAACAACACGAAATAAGCGAACATCGCGAAACGACCAATGCTAACACGTATCAGACGATCCCGCGTTTGACGGGGGATATCGCCTCCGGCAGGACGGAAGAAACCAGTTCTTGTTCACGAAATTTTGGCTCTTTGAGCCAAAATTTCGTGAACAAGAAAAAACAGTACCACGCTGCCGCAGGCGAATCAGGCTTCCATCGGGGCAACCGTCCGGTCCAAACGCCCACTGCGTAAGTCCTGTAAATGACACGACTTACGCGGTCACTGACTCGAAAGGACATTTCGCCTCCGGCAGGGTGAAATCGGACATCCTTTTTGGAAAAAAGTGGCTCTCCGAGCCACTTTTTTTCCAAAAAGATCGAGAAAGTACCATGCTGCCGCAGGCGAGACGAGCTTTCATCTGTTCAAACGTCCGGTTTGAACGCCACCGCGTAAGTTGTGTAAATGACACGAGTTACGCGGTGGCTCACCCAAAGGGAAATGTTGCCTCCGGCAGAGCGGAAGAGATCAGATCTTTTTCACAAAAAAATTCACGTTGTGAATTTTTTTGTGAAAAAGATAAAAGAAGTACCATGCTACCGCAGGCGAAGACGGCCATTACCGGGTGAAACGCCCGGTTTGATGGACCACCGTGTAACGCGTGTAAATGAACATCTGAATATCCGCACAACCGCCCGGCAGTTCTGTGAAACTGCCGGGCGGTTGTGCGTTGGAATGGCTATACGAATTTGTCAATCCCCACAGTTATGCTACAGTATGGGGCGCTCCGATTGCCCAACTCAAGAACCACATAACCGAGGATGGAACTATGATGAATGCACGCACCCTGCCTGTGCTCCTGACCCTGCTGCTCTGGCTCGGCCTCCCCGCCGCGCCGGTAGCGGCCCAGGCGGAGCCGGTGATTGCCCCACCCTTTCGTGCCACCTACTGGCAGAACGAGGGTATGCGCACGCTGGGCCTGGTCCAGTCGCCCCTGCTCGATGTGCAGGGCTATCCCGCGCAATATTTCGAAAAAGGACGGCTCGAAGACCATCGCCAGGAGACGGACGATCCGACCTGGAGGGTGGCCTATGGTCGTTTGACAGCGGAACTGATGGAACAGGCACCGCGCCTGCCGGTTAACAACACCGATGTCGTGTATGGCGAACTGGCGCGCTATGGCGCGGAACAGCAACCGCCCCCGGCCGGGGTTACCGGCGGCACGCTGCCGCTGGCGGACGGCATTTTTGTCCCGGCGCACCCGCAGTTGCAGCCCGCTCCCGGCTATGTTGTGCCCACCTTCTTCTGGGAGTATATCAACCGCGCGGACCTCTTCCCCAGTGGCTGGCTCTACACGATTGGCCTGCCGCTGACCCGCGCCTTTGAAGCAGAGTTGACCGATGCACAGGGCACGCGCCAGACCATCACCATGCAGGCATTTGAACGAGCCGTGCTGACCTACAACCCGCAGAACCCGTCGGCGTGGCAGGTTGAGCGTGGCAATATCGGCACCGATGCGCTGCAGGCAACCGGACGCACGCCGCTGCAGCATGAGCCTACCCCGCCGCGCTATGTCTTCCCGGTGCAGGACGCCGACTGCGACTATGGTCGCTACCATCACGACTATCCCGCAACCGATCTCTTCTGTCCCACCGGCAGTACCTTTGTGGCGACCACCGCCGGCGTGGTTGATTTCGTGCGGGATGTCGATCGCTGGAACCCGGCCACCGACGACCCCGATCAGCGGGGTGGGCTGGCGGTGGCAATTGTGGGCGATGATGGGCTGCGCTACTACGGCTCGCATCTCGCCACCGTCGCCGAGGGCATTACGCCGGGCGTGCGGGTGAGCGCCGGGCAGGTGCTGGGGCAGGTCGGGCGCAGCGGCAACGCGCGCAATACCCCGCCCCACCTGCACTATGGCATCTCCCGCCCAACCACGCCCGACGACTGGCAGGTACGCCGGGGCGAGATCCCGCCCTACGACTATCTCCAGGCCTGGGCGCGCGGCGAGATGGTGACACCACAGTTTAGATGAGGAGGTATTGAGCGATGTCAAAGCGATGGTCTGTTCGCCGGGGTTCTACCCTGGCATGCATAGTGGGACTGCTGATCCTGTTGCCGCTGTTGCCGGCCCGGCCCGTCCAGGCCGAAGCCGCCCCCGCCGGCGCGGAGATACTCACCTATGGCTACTCGGTGGAGGGACGCCCGCTGCAGGCGTTGCGGTTTGGCACTGGGCCGCGCAATGTCGTGATCGCCGGGGCGATCCATGGCAGCGAGGGCAATACTGCCGACCTGGTTAACCGCCTGGTGGCGCATTTTGCCACGATCCAGCATCTCTTGCCGCCCGACCTGAGTCTCTACTTTATCCCGGTGGCCAACCCGGATGGCCTGGAAAAAGGCTCGCGCTACAACGCCAACGGCGTCGATCTCAACCGCAACTGGGAGAGCGACGACTGGCAGCCGGACTCGGTTGACGCGTCGGGGCGCGTGCCGGGTGGGGGTGGTCCGGCCCCCTTCTCCGAGCCGGAGACCAAATCGTTGGCGGATCTGCTCTGGAGTCTGCGCAGCGAGGCGGCTCCCCCACCGCTGCTGCTGGTCTACCACTCGCAGTATCCCCCGCGCGGACTGGTGCTGTCGGGCACGGCCGGGTTGCCGACGATCCGTGCCTTTGCTGCGATCACCGGGTATGCCGCTTCGGGCGGTGGGCGCGGCTTCTCGGCTTACAGCGTGACAGGCTCCACCATCGGCTGGTGTGACAATGTCGGGCTGCGCTGCTTCGATCTGGAACTGCCCAACCGGGCTAATGTCAGCGAGGCCAGCCTGCAGCGGAATGCCCTGGCGGTGCTGAGTGTGCTGCTCTGGGAGCAGACCGCGCCGGGCCAGCGCTGCTTCGCCGAGACTGGCTTTTGCCTCTCCGGGCGCGTGCGCTCATTCTGGGAGCAGAATGGTGGCGCGGAAACCTTTGGCCTGCCGATCACCCGCCGGCAAGAGGTGCAGCGCGGCGAGGAGCGCCGGCCGGTGCAGTGGTTTGAACGTGCCCGCCTGGAACTCTACCCGGAGAATGCGCCGCCCTACGATGTGCAACTGGGCCGCCTGGGCGAGGAGATGCTGACCTGGCAGGAGCGTGACTGGTGGACCTTCCCGCGCAGCGAGGCGCGCGAGGAGTGCCGCTACTTCCCGGAGACCGGACACAACATCTGTGGCGGCTTCCTGGAGGTCTGGCAGTCCACCGGACTGGAACTTGATGGGCAGCGCGGCACCAGCGAGGCCGAGAGCCTGGCGCTACTGGGCCTCCCGTTGAGCGATGCGCAGCCGGAACAGATCAGCAATGGGCAGATCGTCACCGTGCAGTGGTTCGAGCGTGCCCGCCTGGAGTTCCATCCCGACGCTGCCCCCGACGAGCAGGTCCGCCTGAGCCTGCTGGGACGCGAACTGCTGGAGCAGCGCGGCGAGTTGTGAGGGTGAGCAATCCTATCGGTAGGGACGCGCTTCGGCGCGTCCGCTGCCCTGCTTTGTCAAGCACACGAGTGCAACATTACCCGCACCTGTAGCCTCCCAACATAGCCGCGCATCTGGTATGAATAGAACAGACAATCAGAGGAGAACGAACAGATAAACTGTTCTCGCCATACCACCATTCACAGGAGCATCCTATGCCTACAACGCTGCGTTATCCGCACTACCTGCTGCTGCTGGCCCTGGCGCTGGGCATCTGCGCCGATAGTCTGTTTTACCAGCGCTGGCCCGGTGTCTCAGTGCCGCTGTTTGTGGCGCTCTGCCTGGCGGCGCTCGGCGGCATAAGCCGGCTGGAGGATCGCCCGCCCACCCGCGCGAACCTCTGGATGGGGGGCGCGGCCCTTGGCTTCGCCATCTGCCTGATGCTGCGGGCCACCCCGCTGCTGGTGGTGCTCAACCTGCTGGCGCTGCTGGGGTTGCTGCTGCTGCTTGTGGCAACTTATCGCGGCCCCGGCCTGATGCACCTGCCCGGCCCGCACTACCTGACCCATGCGCTACGGGCAACGGTGGAACTGGTCTGGCGCCCGCTGCCGGTAACGCTTCAGGCCACGCAACACATGCCTATGCGGACGGAGCGTGTGCGGCAACTGGTGCCGGTCGGGCGCGGGCTGCTGCTGGCGCTGCCGGTCCTCACCGGCTTTACACTGCTGCTGATGGCCGCCGACAGCATCTTTGCGAGTTATGTCAACCAGATCTTCAGCCTGCGCATTCCCTTTGATACCGAAGCCTTCTTCAGCCGGTTGACACTGGTGCTGCTGGTCACATGGACCTGTGCCGGGGGGATGCTGGTAGCGCTGCACTCCACCCGGAAGCCGGCTGCGCCGGTCATCACGGGCAGCCTGCCCGCCGAAGGCGATACCCAGCCCCTCACGCTGCCCGCCACGGCCTGGCGGCCGCTGGGCTGGGTCGAGGCAGTGACGGTGCTGGTGTCGGTTGATCTGCTCTTCGGTGGGTTTATGTTGATCCAGGCGACCTACTTTTTTGGTGGATTGGATACGCTGACCCGCACCGGCATGACCTATGCCGAATATGCCCGGCGCGGCTTCTTTGAACTGCTGGCGGTCGCCTGCCTGGCGCTGGCGCTGCTCTGGCTGCTGGCCCTGGTGACGCGGCGTGAGCAACCCTGGCAGCCGATGATCTTTAATGCCACCAGTGCGCTAATGATCCTGCTGGTACTGGGCGTGCTGGCCTCGGCCTTCCAGCGCATGCTGCTCTACGAACAGGCGTATGGCTTCACCCGCCTGCGCATCTACACGCACAGCTTTATGCTCTGGCTGGCGCTGGTGCTGCTGCTCTTCCTGGTCGCCCTGCTGCGCGAACGCCCGCGCCTGTTTACCGCCGGCAGCTTTGTCTCGGCACTGGTCTACCTGGCGCTGCTCAACCTGGTCAACCCGGACGCGCTGATCGTCCGCGAGAATGTGGCCCGCTACCAGGAGAGCGGCAAACTTGATGTGTTCTACCTGACCACACTCTCCAGCGATGCAATCCCGGCGCTGGTTGATGCGCTGGCAGTCGTCGAAGGCCCGGAACGCAAAATTATTCTGCGGGAGCTGGACTGGCGGCATAGTCAACTCAGCGCAGTTGCGGCGGAGAGCGACTGGCCCGGCTGGCACCTGGCGCGCGCCCGGGCGGTCGCCGCAACCGCGCCAATCGCCGCCGCGATGGAGGATACTGATCTGTTCTCGCAGCCACAGAGGACAGAGAGCACACAGAGAACAGAGAGCACGCAGAGCACGCAGAGGTGATGTATGGGAATGTGCAATCTCTGCGCGCATTTTATAAAGACGGCACTCCCACCACCCGCCCGACCCATTCACCACCGCGGCCGCGGCGGCGCATTCACCGTGTGCAGCGGTGCCTCGCCGCGCGCATACCGCCGGACATTCTCGACATAGATCTGCGCGCCACCGGCAAAGAACGCATCCGTCACACCCGCCAGGTGCGGCGTGGCGATGACATTCTGGCGGAAGAGCGGGTGCTGCGGATCAACCGGCTCCTCCCAGAAGACATCCAGGCCCGCGCCCGCCAGATGCCCCTGCTCCAGCGCGGCCAGTAGCGCCTCGGGATCGACCAGCCCGCCGCGCGCTACATTGATCAGGAATGCGCCCGGTTTCATCGCCGCCAGCGCCGCCTGGTCGATCATGTGGTGATTATGCCCGTCGTAGCGGGCACAGAGAATTACATAGTCGCTATCATGCAGCGCGGTGTGCAGTTCCTGGGGACCGTAGACCCGTTCAATGCCGGTTGCGGCGGGTGCGCCCTTTTCCGGGTGGGCGCGGACGGCGATCAACTGCATCCCAAAGCTGCGCAGCCGGATCGCCAGCGCCGTCCCCAGGCCGCCCAGCCCGACAATGCAGGCGCGCCGGCCCCACAACGCCTGGCCGCGCGGCGTCCCCCAGCGGCGCTCACTCAGCGCCTGGCGCGCCTGATCCAGTTGCCGCGACAGCGATAGCATCAGCAGAATGGCATGCTCGGCGACCGACTCGGCATTGCCGCTGCCCGCGCTGGGGATGCGCGCCACCCAGACCCCCTGCCGGGTCGCCGCCGCCAGATCAACGATCTCCAGCCCGACCCCAAACTGCTGGATCAACCCGAAGGTGCCCTGTTCAATAATTCGGGCGTCAATCGGCGTCATAAACGGCGTTACGATATCAACCCCCGCGAGATGCTGCGCAACCTCGTCGGGCTTGCAGGCGATAATCTGATGCTCCGGCAACAGGTCCGTCAGCGCCTGGCGGACCTCCGGCAGCACAATGTTACACAAGAGGATGTTCATCTGTTGCTCTCTCCGAGACTGCAAGATCGCAGAATGATTGCGCAACTGCGCGCTGGTCTGGTCTGCCTTCCATGCTACAATATTTCTATACGTATTACGCAATGGACGTTCAAACCTGGCGTTTCACCTTCGCCTCCGGCAGTGTGGTACGCTGTTTATCTTGTTCCCAAAAAAATTCACCCTGTGAATTTTTTTGGGAACAAGATCGGAGATCTTCCGCCCTGCCGGAGGCGAAATTTCCTTTCGGGTCAGTGAACGTGTAACTTGTGTGATTTGAAGAGCGACCTTTGACCCTTCACAGCGACATGCTTTTGCACACCTGGGTGTGGCATACCAGAATTGATATTGTTTTGCAACAGAAAGGCGGGCGCGGCTTCCCCACGGCTGATCAGACGGCGTGGCTGCTGCTGCGCAGTGACAATGAAGATTCTCATCACAGGAGCACCGGGCAACGTCGGCACCGAAATTGTCAGGCAGTTACACGGACTGGACGTGCCGTTTCGCGTGGGTGCGCGGAATGTTGATCGGGCACGCGATGCGCTGGGCCATGCGACCAATGTGGTACGGTTCGATTTCACCGATCCGACGACCTATCGGCAGACATTTGCGGGAATCGAGCGGATGTTTCTGGTGCGGCCGCCCCGGCTCGCCAATGTGTCGCGGGATATTGCACCGGCGGTGTATGCGGCTATCGGTGCCGGGGTGAAGCAGGTCGTGTTTCTATCGCTGCAAGGCGTGGAGCAGAACCGCGTCGCGCCGCATCACAAGATCGAAAAGCTGCTGTGCCGGCTCGGTGTAACGTATACCTTCCTGCGCTGTGGTTTTTTTATGCAAAACTTGAGCACAACCCATCGTGACGAAATCCAGCGTGAGGATGTGATCGCGGTGCCGGTGGGACAGGCGAAAACCTGCTTTATCGACACCCGCGATATTGCGGCGGTGGCGGTGCGGACGCTAACAGAAGATGGTCACGCGAATAAGGCATACACCCTGACCGGCGGTGAAGCGTTGGACTACTACCAGGTTGCGGATATTCTGTCGGCGGTGCTGCAACGTCCGATTCGGTACACCGATCCCGCAGTACCGGTATTTTTGCGGCGACAGCTTGCGAGCAAACAACCGCCGGGGTTCGCGCTGGTGGTCACGGCGCTGTATACGCTTACCCGGTTTGGGCTCGCGCAGCAGTGTACGCCGGATCTCACCCAGATTCTGGGGCGGGCGCCGATCACATTTCGCCAGTTTGCTGAAGATTATGCCGAGGTCTGGCAACCACCCGGCGCAGCCGAAGCCGCCTGATAGACACGACTTACGCGGTGGGCATGCAAATCAGGCATTTGCCTGGATGAACGGCCCGATTCGTCGGCGGCAGCGTGGTACGTGACCTAGCTTTTTCACAAAAAAGTTGCACTCTGTGCAACTTTTTTGTGAAAAAGCCAGGAATCTTCCGCCCTGCCGGAGGCGATATCCCCCGCCAAACGCGGGATCGCCTGATCCATGACAGCATTGGCAGTTTCGCGGTTCTCGCTCATGTCGCGTTGTTCGTGATCCAAATGCCCCCGCGTACGTCGTGTTATTGACAAAACCTGGTTTGCGTTATCAGAAATTATGCGAGAAGAGGAGCGATGTCCCCGATTATTCACTGGTTCCGGCGCGACCTGCGCCTGCAGGATAATACCGCCCTGGCTGCGGCGGCGCACGACAGTAGCGGCGCGGTCATCTCCGTCTTTATCCTCGAAGATCGACTGCTCCACGGGCGCTGGAGCGGCGCGGCACGGGTGCGCTTTATGCTGGAGTCGCTGCGGGCTCTGGACGCCGCCCTGCGTGAGCGGGGCAGCATGCTGTTGCTGCGGCACGGCAATCCCGAGGAAGAACTGCTGCAACTGGCTCAGGCGAGCGGCGCATCCGGCGTCTACTGGAACCGCGACTACTCGCCCTCCGCCCTCCGCCGCGATCAGGCGGTTGCGCAGGCGCTGGGTGATGCGGGCTACACCACGCGCAGTTTCAAGGACGCGGTCATCTGGGAGCAGGATGAGGTGGTCAAGCCGGATGGTGATCCCTACACCGTCTACACGCCCTACGCGCGGCGCTGGCGCGCCCGGCTGGCGGAGAGCGCTATCCGCGTGGCCGAGATCCCCGACCTGCACAAACCGGCCGGCGACCTGCCCGCATCCCGCCCAATCCCCGACCTGGCCGAGCTGGGATTGCAGACGGAGCAGCAGGCGATTCCCGGCGGTGAACCGCACGGTCAGCAGTTGCTGAGCGAGTTTACCGATCTACGCCGGAAGCACAACATCGCCGGCTACGGGGAAGCGCGCGACCTGCCGAGTCTCCCCGGAACCTCACGCCTCTCGGCGCATCTGCACCTGGGGACCGTCTCGATCCGCGTCTGCCTGCTGGCCGCTCTGGAGACGGAAGCAAAAATAGAAGAGAAGGATCAGGATCAACGCGCATCCGTTCAGTCATGGATTAGCGAGCTAGCCTGGCGTGATTTCTATGTGCAGATCCTGTTTCACTTCCCGCATGTGCTGCGCGGCGCGTTCCGCCCGGAGTATGACGCGCTGAACTGGGAGAATGACGCCAACCTGTTTGACGCCTGGTGCGCGGGCCGTACCGGCTACCCGATTGTGGATGCGGCGATGCGCCGGCTTAACACCGAAGCATGGATGCATAACCGCTGCCGCATGATCGTCGCCTCGTTCCTGACGAAAGACCTGCTGATCGATTGGCGCTGGGGCGAGCGCTACTTTATGCAGCACCTGGTGGATGGCGACCCGGCGGCCAACAATGGCGGCTGGCAGTGGGCCGCCGGCACCGGCACCGATGCCCAGCCCTACTTCCGCATCTTCAACCCCACCAGCCAGGGCCAGAAATTCGACCCGGACGGCGCGTATGTGCGGCACTACCTGCCGGAACTGGCACAGGTTCCTGACAAATACATTCACGAGCCCTGGAAGATGCCGGAGCAGGCGCAGCATGCTGCCGGCGTGCGCATCGGGCAGGACTACCCGGCCCCCCTGGTTGATCACAAGGCGCAGCGGCAGCGGGCGCTGGAGTTGTATAAGGCAGTGAAGGGTGGGGCATGAAACGTGGGGCGTGAAACGTGAGACGGGAGGCGGGAAGCGTGATGGGAAGTGAAAAATTCACCAAATTATGGCAGGTTGTCCAGGCCATCTACTTCTATTCGCACTGATTTATGCTGTACAACAACGCCATATTTTTGCTGAATGCGGGCCAACGCTGCCTGACGTTGAACGACGTTCTCACCCTTACTGAGCACAACATAGACACGCACTCCACCACGATTATGCTGATTGTGTTTAAGACCTGGATGATGCTGTCCATTATGGATGCCTTTCCCATCAGCCTTTTTACACAAACGTTCTAACATTGCTTCTACCTGTTCCAGTGCTTTTCCGAATTGTTTGCCTTTCAACTCAACCAGAATAACGACTTTACGGCCAGTGGCGCTTTCGCCCCAGAAGAGGTAATCTACCCGCTTTTCATCGTTGTCCTGTACCCGGCAATCATCGACGTGAACACGCCAGATCTGATCGCCTTGTCTGGGTCTGATAGAAAAGCTGCGCTTCTTTTCGGAAGCCGAGGAGTCTTGGGTAATACACTCCTCCGGTATGCCCAGGGCTTTGAGCCAGTCAGGTACGCTCATACCCATCCCTCCAGCCGTTCCTGCAGTTCGGTGAAGGTAGCGCCCAGATCCTCCGCTACCTGCTCCAGTTCATGCGCGTCGATCAAACCGACATCGGTATCCATGATGGAAAAAACGTTGCCATCGGGAGCGAAACGGTAGGCCGTGACTTGCTCTGCATGCAGCGCTGTTTCCACCGGCGTTTCGGGCGGGAGCTTGTGACCGGAGTTCAGCACCTGTTGCGCCATCAGGAAATTGTTGACAGCGTAAAGGATATAGGGGCTGTGGGTGGTAATAACAACCTGCACGCCATGTCGCACCAGAAAGGCAAGAATCTCCATCAAGCCGCGCTGCGCACCGGGATGGAGGTGCGCTTCCGGTTCTTCAAAGTAAATCCGGCTCACCGGAAGTTTGCCGGTTAGAAGTCCATGTTCCACGATGGCCCAGAACGGCCAGATCTCCATCTGCCCGGCGGAGAAAGCAGATGGAGTCAACTGCTTTTGTCCGATATTTAGCGAAACGCTAGAGGGACCGTACTGAGTCGCGCCTTTCGTGATAGCAGCAATGCGCTCGCGCAGGAACGGCGACTGGCGCAACAGATCCGACTCGGTGGACCCAGGCAAGAGTGTGGTATATTCGAGGTTTTGGTTACTCTGCGCACGCCACAAAACCTCGGTTGCCCGTCCCACCGCTTCATAAAACGTGATCAGATAACCCGGCCATTGTTGTTGCCCTTGCGAAAAAAACCGCAGGGCGGAAGCTGGTAATAGCAATGAATATAGAATTCTTCCAGCCGGAACATAGATCTGTTCCTGTAAACTGTACAATGTTTCTTTTAGTTGCTGTACCCTGTTTACCAGCATATCGTTCAGATGCACACCCTGATCGTCCCAGTAGATCTGCCGCTGTATCTCAGCGAACCCAGATGATATCCAGCTCAACGACGTATCTGTGGAAGCGTATATCTCCGGATCATTACCGAGCCACCATTTAAAGGTCTTTAATACATCATCCAGCGGTGCGGACTGCTGCGTTGCGACGGGTGAAAGCAGTTCTTCAATCCCCCGCAAAAAATAGAGCGCCTGCGCCGCCAGCGATTTTCCAGCCGCCTGCGGCCCCACAAAAATCGTCAGGTTATGCACAGCAATATCCGCCGCCTGGATCGGGCCAAAGTTGCGAATGGTCAGTTGCTCCGGCATAACGCCTCCTTCCCCAGATCCTTGCCCCCTCTGTCCATTGTACACCCACACCCCACTCCATGCTTCACCCTTCACGCCGCATGCCTCAGAACCCACGCTTCACATACGCCACATTCATCGCATGCGTCTCGCGGTAGAACGCGTCCAGGTTGTCCGGCACCGTGCTATTCGGTAGATCACGCAGGTAGGTGAGCGTTGCCTCAATCAATTCAAACCCGCCAATCGGGCCATGCGCCGGGAGCACCCAGCGCACCCGCGGGTCGGTTTGCCACGCGGCTAACCTGTCGATCCAGCGCTGCCTCGGGCTGTCCGGTTCGAGGACGGGCAGCGGCGTCTCGACCGTGTCACCCGCCAGCAAGATGCTCCGCTCCGGCAGCAGCCCCACAATGCAATCGTAGGTATGCCCCGGCAGGGAGTGCAACTCCAGCGTAATCCCACCCAGATCCAGTGTGTAGCGCTCCGCAAAGACAATGGTGGGCGGGATCAACTGCACTGCATCCCAGACGCCCGGCTGTTCCGCCTGCTTCGCCTGAAGTGTCGCCGGAACATCGGAGGCAAAGCGCTGCCGACAAACCGCGTGCCCGATGACCTGTTCGTAGGGCAGGCCCGCTGTGCCCCAGGCATGGTCCCAGTCGGCATGGCTGTAAACCACCGTCAGCGGGCGGCCACCGATCAGCGGCAGCAGTGGTTGCATATCCTGCGGGTGCGCCAGACTGTCCCACACGACCGCGCGCGCACTGCCCAGGATCAACGCGCCGCGTACCGCAAAACCTTCTTCGGGGAAAACCCGCTCGGTCAGCCAGATGCCCGGCTGGTAGGGCTGAACTGTCGTCATAAGTACACCTGTTTGTGATTTACACGACTTACACGGTGGAGGTTGGACCACGAATAACGCGAAATGAGCGAACAACGCGAAACTGCGGCTAAGGTTCCACATAGATCGGATTCGTGTAGAGCCAGGGACGCCCGCCGCGATAGCCCTCCAGCCGGTAGACGCCAGGCAGGTCGATGCTCTGACGCAGGGCGCGGCAGGCGCTGGTGACCACCTCGCCATTGCGGATCAGGCGAAGCAGGGCATTGCCGCCCAGATCAGCCACGAAGGTCAGCGCTCCCCCGGCCAGCGAGGGCGTGTCGCCCATCTGCCAGCATTCAGTGCCACGGATTGCAGCAAAGGGCACGGCGGGAACCGTTCCGTCCAGCCGGTTGACAAAATAGCTGCGCCCCTCGATCAGCGCGCCAAAGACCTGGTGGGTGGCCCAGTATGCATCGCTGCTCAACGGCTCATTCAGCAGCAGATAGTTGGTCAGGGTGCCGAACATCCAGCGGTAGGGGAACACCTCGGCCCGCCCCCAGGGAGCCCGGATGGTAAATGCATGCGCATCCACCCCGCCCACCCCAAAGGTCCGCCGCCCGGCCATATTCAACTGATCCCACCAGTGCAGCGTCGCCGGCGTCGGTCCGCTGATACCCAGACGCGGCACCAGGAAGTTGGGCAGCGTGCTGGTCAACGACATATGCTCACCCCAGTCGCTCATCAGATTCCAGAGTTCCAGCCCGACCGTGCGTCCCTCACGGTTGCGCGGCCCATCGACTGCCCAGTTGTCCCAGCGATAGATATCCTTAAAGGCGTTCTTCTTCTGCTCATCGGGATGGGCGATAATGCCGAAGCCGCCCGCCCGGTAGACCTCGTCCACAAAGTCCTGGGCCGGCTGCCTATTGCTGATCAGGTAATCGACATTCAGCGTAAGAAAATGGTTGCGCGGCGGCGTGATTTCATAGCCCACAATCACCAGCAGATCGTCGTGCCAGCCCGCAAATGACTGCCCCGCCAGCGTATCATGGTCGGTGACGATGATCCAGCGCAGCCCGGCAGCACGCGCGGCGGCGATAACGTCGGCGTAACTGCCGGTTCCATCGGAGCAGGTTGTATGAATGTGTAGCGCACCTGGGTAGATATGCATTGTCTGTTGTCCGTAGGCTGTATGGCGTAGTCCGTAGTCCGTAGTCCGTAGTCCGGATCATTGTAAGGCAAAAATCGCTTATACTAGGGGTT
>DAOTVB010000190.1:0-27567 GCA_034436755.1 Chloroflexaceae bacterium
GGGCTGATGTAATCTACTGGACCGAGGGATGGGGAGGAGATCGGCTGTTTGTGTATGCTGATGATGACTGGTCTATGGTTGTGCTCAGCGCCTATGATTTTGGCTTGACGAGCAAAGCGGAGGTGGATGCGTTGCTGGCGACGGTGCCGTACCAGCCGATTGCCCGTCCGGGACACGAAACACCGGAGCAGGTTGCCCAGCGTCTGACCTCTCCCGATGGACAATACATCGCTCAGGTTGTGCGTGGGCGCGCGGTCATCGCCCATCCTGATGGTACGCCCGTGGCCTGGGCGGCCAAACCCGGCTGGTACCCAGACATCCTGGGCTGGGCCCACGACAGCAGCGGTATCTATTTTCAGATGTGGATCCGCGGCTCGTCCGCTGCCGTGCTGGTGCCGGACAAACCGCTCTTCAAGCTAACCCCGCTGACGCCGGAAGAGGCACGATGGCAGGCGGTGCAGCGCGGGGTGATGTGGGTCGGGCTGGCGCTCCTGGTGGGTGCAGGGGGCTGGTGGCTGGTGCGGCGGCAACAGCGGTGACATCCAGAGCTGCATCACCAGGACGGATTTTAGCAGCTATGATGAGACGGATGACTACTCGTTCGATCCGACGAAGACCAGCTTTACCGACTGGACCCAGGTTACGCTCTACCGCAACGGCGTGCTGGTCTGGCGCACCGAGCCGAACTAGCCCGGCGCACACCCCTACCCCGGCACTGCGGCCGGATGGCACGGTGTGCCATCCGGCCGCGCCGGTTCTTCACCCCACAATACACCGTTTGACCACTATTCTTCCAGCCACAGCACTGCTACACTCACGAAAGAATCAGCCTCATCAGATAAACGTATGGAGGACCGTGATGCAAACCCTCTCGACCGCCTGGAACAGTGTCTCGCCCTGGACCCGCGGCTGCCTGACCCTGCTCCTGGGCAGTTTCCTGCTGCTCGGCCTGCTCTACGGGGGCTACTGCTGGGGCTGGTGGGGCCGCGAGAACCTGGCCCTGCAGTACCTCTTTCAATGCCAGTGCCCGCCCGGCAGCGAGGACGCCCGCTATCACCCCTATCGCGTCCTGGCGGCGGCCTGTACCGACCCACATCTGCGTGACGTTGCACCGAGTGGCCGCTACGCCATTACCGAGGAGCAGCATCCCGTCGCGCGCCTCATCCGGCACGATCTGGTCCGCAGTCAGGCCCACACGTTGGATCTACAGCCAGTTCGCGGAACGTATGTTCAACATCTAAATAATCAGTTGCTGTTTGTGCTGCCAAGAGATACGTCGCAAGCGTCGCTATTGAACCTGCAGGCAGGCCGACAAATTCCCCTGCCGTTCGTCAGGACAACGCGCCTCGATCCCGCAACCCGGCCCATCTTCCAGGCGGCGGAACAGGTGCTGGTCTTTAACGACTACATCCTGGCGCTGGCCCCGGACTATCTGCGGCATCCCGACCAGAATATCGTGTTGTATACCGTCAGTGGCAGGTCGCGGGACCAGGTGACCCAGGCACTCACCGCCGCCGGAGTTGATTTTACGCTGCTGCCCGAACCCTACACCACCGGCCCGGTGCGCGATGCGCGCTATAGCCACGATGGGCGGTTCTATGCCCGGCGCGACGGCATCTACCGGGCGGATACGCAGGAGCGGATTGTCCGGCTGCGTGTCCCGCGTACCCATCCAGCGGCGGCCTGTCGTCCGTCGAGTTGGACTGCCGATAATCGGGGGTGATCTATGTGGCGGCCAACCCCTACCTGATTGGCGACGATGACGGGGGCGGCTATGAACTGCATCTCCTGCCGGTCCCCCAGCCCATCCTGCTCGTCGAGGTGCCGGAGGAATATCGGGAGTGAGAATTCAGCATCGCGACCGATGCCCCACCTGTCCGCCTGACCAGGCCCGGATCTCAACCATCGTCCGCCGAATATTCCACCTCGGGCTGCTCCCCAGTTCCAGCAATACCGGGTATGCTGGAACTGTGATGTTTATCACCATCACCCTGCAACACACGGTCTGCAGATACAAACAATCCGGATATACGCGGTCCCGGGGGCATTGCACGGTTTGTTATTGCTGACACCGGGCAAACTGCGTATGTCGTGAAACTGAGAGGAGCAGAATAGCCATGAAGGAGATACGATGGACGACACCGTGGCTCGTCGCGCTGCTGCTGGCCACGCTACTGCTGCCGGCGACGACCCACGCAACCCCCGGCGTAAACGAGCGGTTCCAGGAGTACTATACTCAACACCAGGGTATGCGCATTCTGGGCTACCCCCTGACCGACCTGACCTATGCCGATGGGCACCCGGCCCAGTATTTCGAGAAGGGTCGCCTCGAAGACCATCGCGGCGCGGTCGTCGATCCGACCTGGGCCTTTATGTATGGACGGCTCACGGTTGAACTGATGGAGCGCGACCCGGACGGCGCCGTCAATGAGATGGGCATCACCTACGCGGCCCTGGCGCACGCAGCCCAATCGCGTTGGCGGCAGGCTGCCCCCGCCGGCTTTCCGGGCGGGACCATGCCGATCAGCACAGGGATGTTTGTGCCCTACGATGCCCAACTGCAGCCCGCTCCCGGTCATGTTGTGCCGATGCGCTTCTGGAACTATATCAACCGCGCTGACCTGTTCCCCGGCGGCTGGCTACACGACATCGGGCTGCCACTGACCGCCGCAACAACGGTAGAGACCTACAAAAACGGCGAACTGCGCGAGATTACCTACCAGGCGTTTGAGCGCACCGTGCTGACCTACGATCCGCAGAACCCCATCGGGTGGCAGGTTGAGCGTGGCAACCTCGGGCGAGATGCCTTGCGCACCTGGTCGCCTCCGGCCGTCTCGGCCGCAATCGAACTGCCGCAGCCCGATGCTCCGGTGACACTGCCGCTGCATCTCCAGGCCACGGTCTGGGGCGGGCAACCGGGTGAGCAGGTCACCGCTACCCTGCGCCGGCAGGACGGCACCCACTTCAGCCAGTCGTTTACGCTGCTGCGGGGGAAACTCGGTGGCGGCCTGGCGATCGGCAACCTGAGCTGGCTGAGTCCCGGCGATCCGCCGCCCACCCAACCCGCAACGCTGGAATTGCGTGGCGCGGGCGGCAACATCCTGGCGCGGCAGCCGGTGCGCGTCCTGGGTCCGAATGACCCGAACACGCAGGAGGTGACCATCTACTGGCTGCATCCCAATAACGCGGAGGTGATGCCCCACACTCAGCGCGTGGTCAAAACCCCGGCGATCGGCACCGCAGCGCTGAATGAACTGCTCTGGGGACCGCCCCGCACGCAGATCGGCTTCCGCACAGCGCTACCGACGCCGGAGGAGGTGCTCAACTACCCCGGCAACCGGCCGGACTGGGGACCGCGCGTCACCCTGCGCAGCCTGACCATTGAAGATGGCGTGGCAACAGCGGACTTCTCGCAAGAAATGCGCGCGTATGGCGGCGGCTCGTTGCGTGTGCGCCTGATCCGCGAACAGATCACGCAGACGCTGCTCCAATTCCCGACCGTGGATGCAGTCATCATCGCCGTTGAGGGCGAAACCGAAGGAGTGCTCCAGCCGTAGATGCTGAAATGTACAGAATGACTCCGCCAAAGTTTGGTTAAAGTGAGTGTTGCACCGGGGAAAAGCTACCTGCTACACTGCGCGTACACGCAATTTCGCTTGCCAGATGGAAAGGAGCAAGACATGCCCAGGATTGGCCTGTTTTATGGCAGCAAGCGCGGTGATACAGCCGATGCAGCCGAGAAGATCAAGAAGTCCTTCGACACCATCGAGAAAGATCTGGTTGAGGTCTTCAACATCAAAAAGGTTGAAGTGACCAAACTGGAGGAGTACGACAAACTGATTCTGGGTTCCTCAACCTGGGAGGAGGGCGACCTGCAACTACATTGGAAGCGCGCTTTCCCGCAGATGGACTCGCTTGACCTGAGCGGCAAACAGGTGGCCGTCTTTGGCCTGGGCAACCAGTCCGAGTTTTCGACAACCTTCCAGACCGCGATGGGTACGCTGGCGCACAAAGCCCGTGAGCGTGGAGCCGAGCTGGTGGGGTTCTGGCCCGCCGAGGATTACGATTTCCTGGAGTCATCTGCCGTCGAAGATGATCACTTCCTGGGGTTAGCCCTGGACAACACCAACCAGTACGAACTGACGGAGGACCGGATCGACACCTGGGTGCAGCAGATCGCCCGCGAGTTCGGCATCATCGAGGAGGTTGGAGCGGCCGCCTCCTGACCGTACAGGCCAGGTCAATAGGCGTCCGGGTGTAGCGTACGGCAGCATGGCTCCCGTGAATCACATATCCGGACTATTTCTTCAAGTTCATTAAGCTGCACCTGCGGTTGAGGCGAGTGGAAATCCGCTCGCCTCACTCTGTTTTTACACAACGGACCCGGTTTGTTAAAGCCTGTAGACAGGACAACCAGATAAAACCCAAAGAACAAACACGTTGCCCGATAGCATTACGCCCGGCATACTTTGCTCGCTGTTTCTCTGTGCCGGGTTCTCGCTCTATCACCCGGATTGTTAACCAGATCAGCGCGGTTGCTGCGGCAATCACGCAATATGACTAACATTTCATCTTTGCCGATTTCCGTAGCATCATCGCCCGGGCCCAACCCTTTAACTTCATCTATACCAATCCGCCATACCCGGGGTATCACCCCGACCATCGTAAGAACCGACAAACACAACATAACGAACAACGTGGTTGTGCGTTAGCACTGCGCCCGGCGCACTGCGTTCGCTGTTCCTCTGTACCGGGTTCGCTTGCCATGATCGCGGCAATTGCCCGCAGTAATACCCTGAAATGGATAAGATCGAGTGATATCCCTCACGTTTTATCGACAATTCGCTTGATTCCGGCAACAAAACTGGGCATTTCTGCAAGCAAGCGTTTCGGTTTCGATAATATCTGCAATAGTTGTGACATGACAACCAACGGTTAACAGCCCTGCACACGCACGCAATCGGGGAGCGGCGGATCGAAGCAGCACAAATCGTGAAGGAGACAACAAACTTATCCGCGCAAACTGCCGGCGAACAGCGCAATTGCGCGCGCGAGGGAGAAGCATACCGTAACTCAGAGACATAAATGTGATTGTGAGAATGATATAAACGGCTATAGCCCATTGCAATGGGCAAGAAAAAAGACCCGCGCACAACATTTGCACAGTCAACTTATGCATTTTCAGGTAGTACGTTGGTCATACTATACAACTATGACAGAGTCTATTTTGATCATCTGCCTATAGACACACGCAGCCAGTTTTGATAAGGTTAATACAACCAGAAAACAAACAGCCAGGTAAGACACACGCAACGCACGCACGTTTGTCTGGTGACACAACCTGTAAGGCAGTCAATGTTGCCTTTCCCCTCTGCACAGATGCAGTCGCGCAGTGCTCTGCAATTGACCCATTGAAGCATTACCGACAGCTACTTTACCCGTTTCCGATTCACGCGTAGTTTCTTTCATGGTCTGGTTCATGAATTGGGCTAGCTCATCCGGTGGTTACACACTCATCGGGCGGGGATTGGTAGAGTATGCAGCAGGAGGATGGCCCCCGCACCGCTGGCACCGGGCGGGGACCGTAGGCACCGACGGTGTGAGCGCCGATGCAACGACATGGTACCACAATTCCATGGCAAGCATGGCTCACCCTGGTTTGAAGACTGTCACCTCATTCCGCTGGCACCGGGAGGGGCGTACGCACAAACGGTTGAACGGAAGATTTTCTGGCCCCCGTGCCGCCGGCACCGGGCGGGGACCGTAGGCAGCGGCGGTGTGAGCGCCGATGCAGTGACATGGTACGATACCCCATGTCCGCATCCTCTCACCCGCCCTCGTGTACCAGGAGGGCAGCAGGAAATTTCCTCATCACCAGTTACATAACGTGTCTTCATCAGAACTCAGGCGTCTTTGATCGTGATTTGATTGCGCAACCACCTGACCTGTTCACTCGCTGCGTATCCGGCGGTTGATCAGTTGCCAGTGAATGATCGGAACTGCATTCAGTGTCGCCCGGCTCGCCGTGAGCAACCTGTTTGTAGTCGTTGACAAGTTTCGGTGAAGCGTCGAGAGGCTCACGAATGAGCCATTCTCAACGCATTCCTTTACCCCGTTGTTAAGGAGGATCTAGACATGAGACAGGTCGCATTCTACGGAAAAGGTGGGATCGGAAAGTCTACAACCCAGCAGAACACCGCCGCGGCACTGGCAGCGCAGGGAAACGACATTATGGTGGTGGGGTGTGATCCCAAGGCAGACTGTACGCGACTGTTGCTGCGCGGCTATCGCCAGACTTCAGTGCTCGATACGATCCGCGAACTCGGTGATGCATCGAATGTTACGCTGGATCGGGTGATCACCAAAGGCTATGGTGATGTGAAGTGTGTCGAGTCGGGTGGCCCGGAGCCGGGCGTCGGTTGTGGCGGTCGTGGCGTGATTACGGCCATCCAGACGCTGGAGAAGCTGGGCGCGTACGAGGATGACCTGGACTATGTCTTCTACGACGTGCTGGGTGACGTGGTGTGTGGTGGCTTTGCGATGCCCATTCGTGAGGGTTACGCCGAGGAGATTTATATTGTCTGTTCCGGCGAGTATATGGCCCTCTTCGCGGCCAACAACATCTCCAAGGGTATCCGCAAGTTTGCGCAGCGCGGCTACGCCCGGCTGGGTGGTCTGGTCTGTAACTCGCGTATGGTTGAGAATGAGATCGAACTGGTGCAGGCCTTTGCCGAGAAGCTCGGTACCCATTTAATCCACTTTGTACCCCGCAGCAAAGATGTTCAGCGGGCTGAGATCAATAAGAAGACGGTGCTGGACTACGACGAGAATCTCCCCCAGGCCAGCGAATATCTGGCCCTGGCCAAGAAGATCAATGAGAACGAGCGATTCGACATCCCCACGCCAATGACGCAGGACGAATTGGAAGATCTGATGCGCGCATTTGGCATCGTTGACTAACAGGCCTGGTACTCTGACAGACCGGGAGAACGGGGGTTGCCGTGCAACAATGACCGCGCAACCCCTGGAGTGCAACCAGCAAGGGCGGAATGTGATGACACTTTGAAGGAGGATATTGGTTATGTTTACCCAGGAAGTACAGGAAGCACTCAATCATCAGATACGGCATGAACTCTATTCCGCCTATGCGTATCTCTCAATGTCAGCCTACTGTGAGTCGATTAACCTTTCCGGCATTGCCCGCTGGATGCGCATGCAGGGTCAGGAGGAATTGAACCATGCGATGAAGTTTTTTGACTTCATCAATGACCGGGGTGGTCGGGTTGTGCTTGAAGCTATCGATCAACCACCCGCAGAATTTCAATCGCCACTCGATGTGTTCGAGCGCGCGCTGGCCCATGAGCGTGCCGTAACCGCGTCGATCCATGAAATCTACCGACTTGCCACTGTCGCCAATGACTATCCTACTCAGGTCATGCTCCACTGGTTTATCGAGGAGCAGGTTGAGGAGGAGAAGAGTGCCAGCGAAATCGTGGAACTCTTGAAGCTGAGTGGTGGCGAGGCACCCGCCCTCCTGATGCTGGATCGACAACTGGGCGCACGGGAGCATAGTGATCACTAGCGCAGTAGGCCAGGCGGTTTCCGTTTCCGGACGGACAGGCCGTCTCTGCAGCGCATCACTTTATTGAAGGGAATAACGTGATGGAATATCCAAAAGCAGTTGAATGTAAGGGGAGTTGCATCCCCCAGACGGAAGATATGGCCGCCAAAGTGACCGAGCATCCCTGCTACAGCAAAGATGCCCACTTCAAGTTTGGCCGCATCCACGTCCCGGTGGCACCTCGCTGTAACATTCAGTGCAACTACTGTACGCGCAAGTTCGCCTGTCCGAATGAAAATCGTCCGGGTGTTACAACCAAGGTTATTTCGCCGGATCAGGCCGTCACAACGATCCGGGAGGCCATCGAGAAGGAGCCCCGGCTCAAGATCCTGGGTGTTGCCGGACCAGGGGATGCCCTGGACAATCCCGCAACACTGGAAACCTTTGCAAAGGCCGGCGAGGCGTTTCCATTCCTGACACGCTGTCTGTCCACCAACGGGTTACTGTTACCCGATATGATTGAAGATATTGATCGCGTGGGCATTACGACCCTGACGATTACGATCAACGCGGTGGACCCGGACATTGGCGAGAAGATCTACTCGCACATTCGCTACCGGGGCAAGACCTACAAAGGGCGCGAAGCCTTTGAGATCCTGAATCGCAACCAGCTTGAAGGACTGCGGCAGGCCGCGATGCGCGGTATGGTCGTCAAGGTCAACTCGGTGCTCATTCCGGGCATCAATGATCATCATCTGGTTGAGGTTGCGCGGGTCGTCAAGGCATTGGGAGCCTACATTCTGAATGTTATCCCAATGATTCCACTGGCCAAGTTTGAGCATATCATGCCGCCTTCGGATGACGAAGTCAACCGCATCCGCGACGAGTGTGCCTCAGTGATCCAGCAGTTCCGCAACTGTATGCGCTGTCGCGCCGACGCAATTGGCATACCTGGTGAGGAAGGCTGTGGCGGTGAGGCGGAGAGTTCGGACGCGGAGAGTTCGAACAAGGTTTGTACGCCAAAGTTTTTGCAGGAGAAGCCGATTGCCCGCCTCCAGGCGAAGGGCGAAACGGTGTAAGGTACAGGGTTGGTTTAGCGCACGATAGTAATACGGTTCGCAAGTTTGCGACTAATGCGCACGTCAGCGGCCCGGCAGAAGTGAGCAGGTTTATCTGTGCTACCACCTGCGGGCCCCTGACCCAAGGAGGTCAACGATGAGTAACGACAAATTCGAGTTCGATTGTAATAAAACGCTGCCTGATCGCGCGATCCATATCGCTGTTAAAGGCAAAGACGGATGTAAGCGTAGCGACGGTTCGGACTGCTTTATCGCCAGCAATGTTGCTACCAGTCCGGGCGACATGACTGAGCGTGGTTGTACCTACGCCGGTTGCCGCGGTGTGGTCGGTGGCCCGGTGAAGGACGTTATTCAACTGACGCATGGACCGATCGGTTGTGCTTTCTTCTCCTGGGGGTATCGCCCGCATCTGGCCGACAGTGACTTCCACATGAAGTACACCTTCGTCACCGATATGGATGAGACAAACATCGTCTTCGGTGGTGAGCAGAAGCTGCTGAAGTCCATTGTCGAGGCGGCGCAGGAGTTCCCGGATGCGAAGGGCGTGTTTGTCTACAACACCTGTTCGACGGCGCTGATTGGTGACGATGGGAAAGATGTCGCCAAGGAAGCTTCGGAGTTGATTGGCAAGCCGGTTGTCTTCTTTGACTGCGAAGGTTTCCGCGGTGTCAGCCAGTCACAGGGGCACCATGTCGGTAATGAGACGATCTTTAAGGAACTGGTCGGCTCGGTGGAGCCGGAGGGCGACTTCTCCAAGTCAATCAATATCATCGGTGACTATAACATCAAGAATGATATGCGCACCTTCGAGCCGCTGTTCGAGGCACTAGGGGTCAAGATCCTGACCCGCTTCACCGGCAATGTCTCGGTGGATGAACTTCGGATTATGCATAAAGCGGAGTTGAATGTCATCCACTGTGCCCGGTCAGCGACCTATGTCGCCGATATGATGAAGGCCAAGTATGGCACACCCTCGATCAATGTGACGCTCTTCGGCCTCGCGGCAATGTCCAAGGCATTGCGCGATACCGCTGCATTCTTCGGCCTGGAGGAGCGCGCCGAGGAAGTGATCGAGCAAGAGTTGGCGAAGATTATGCCCAAGATCGAGTACTACCGCGAGCGGCTCCAGGGCAAGCGGATCTTTATCTACCAGGGTGCGCCGCGCACCTGGCACTGGATTGAGATGTTCCGCGAACTGGGGATGGAAACTATCGCCGCCGCAACGACCTTCGGGCATCAGGATGACTACGAGAAGATCTTTTCGCGCATCCAGGAAGGCGCGGTGGTGGTGGATAACCCCAACGTTCCGGAAATCGAGGAGATCCTGCGGGTCCACAAGCCTGACCTGTTTGTCTCCGGTAACAAGGAGAAGTACCTGGCGTACAAGATCGGCGTCCCATTTGTCAATGGGCACACCTATGATACCGGGCCATATGCCGGCTTCTCCGGTATGGTGAGCTTTGCCCGTGACATTGACAAGGCGCTCAACTCGCCGGTCTGGAACCTGCTGCGCACCCAGGCCCGCCCGGTTCCCGGGGTCCAGGTGCCCGCTGCTTCCCAGGAAGCTGTCGCCGCAGATTAAGACGGCTAAAGGTACCGGTCACCAGTACAATCTGGTGATCGGCACCCATTCCAGGCGGACGCATACAACCGGATGACTCTGAATTGTATCTAGATGTGCGCGGTTGAATGGTCAAACTGGTTCGCGCCAATCCAAACGCGCAGATTATCCATATCAGGAGGGCGGCTCGATGAGTACAGTGATGAAGCAGGAACGTGCGGTTGCGATTAACCCGACACGCTCGTGTGCGCCGATTGGCGCGATGTTAAGCGCCTTTGGCGTCCACGGCGCAATTACGATCAACCATGGGTCACAGGGGTGCGCAACCTATCCCCGTCACCAGATGGCCCGTCACTTCCGGGAGCCGATTGAAGTGGCGACCACCTCGCTGACGGAGAAGACCACCGTGTACGGTGGGAAAGAGAACCTGATCATAGCGCTGAGGAATGTCTGGGATCGGTTCCACCCGACGATGATTACTGTCTGCTCAACCTGTCTCTCCGAGACGATTGGCGATGATATTCCCGCCATTATCGAGGAGTTCCAGGATAGTAATCCAGAAGTTGAGATACCGATTATCTCGGTGAAAACACCGTCGTATGTTGGGACGCATATCACGGGGTTTGACCTCTTCCTCAAGGAAGTTGCTATGCGCCTGCCGGTCAAGAGCCGCAAGGGCGATACGAATGGCAAGGTCAATATCATTCCGGGATGGGTGAACCCGGGTGACATTCGTGAGTTGAAGCATCTGCTGCGTGAGATGGATGTACAGCCGCTGTTCCTGACCGACTATGCCGATACGCTGGATGGTGGCTACTACAACCCGCGCCCGCACTTCCCGCAGGGCGGCACGACGGTTGAGGAACTGCAGGACTCCTCACGGTCAGTAGCGAGTATTGCACTACAGAAGCATATCGGCGGTGAGGCGGCCAAGGTCTATAAGAAGCGGCACAATGTCCCGGCGCATATTCTGCCGATGCCGATTGGACTGGCCAACACCGATACATTCCTGGCAACCCTGACCGAGATTACCGGCAAGGAAGTTCCGCTCGAATTGCAGCGGGAGCGGGCACGGCTGCTTGACGCAATTGTCGATACGCACATGTTCAACACCGGGCTGAAGGTGGCCATCTTTGGTGATCCCGACCTGGTGCATGGCCTGGCACGTCTCGTCACCGAGATGGGTATGATCCCACGCTTTGTACTGACTGCCACGGACTCCAAAGCCTGGGGGGACGATATGCTGGCGCTGTCCGAGGAGCTGGGCGTGGAGATGGACATTATGTACAAGACCGACCTGCATGAGCTGCACAAGCGCATAAAGGCCGAGCCGGTCAGTGTGGTCATTGGTCACTCCAAAGGTAAATTCCTGACAGATGACGAGAAGGTGCCGCTCATTCGGGTGGGCTTCCCCATCGAGGATCGCTTTGGCTACCATCGCCGGGCGGTGGTTGGCTACCGGGGCGGCATGTACCTGGTTGATGAGATTACCAACACCATCCTAACCCAGCGCGGTAATATCGTAAGTAATACGCTGATGGAGCTTGAGGACGCGGACGTGCCGGTGATGAACGGCGGCTGTGGTTCAAACGGCGGTGGCTGTGGCGGCTAATCGCTTTGCGTAGCGGATGGCGGGTGAGCATACCGACAGATGCCGCCCCCGGCGATCCTACACCAGGGCTGCATGGCGAGGATGTGGAGAGAACGACTACGAGTCTCTTCACATCCTCAACGGTGTTGCAACCGATTGACCCGAAGAGGACATGATTTTATGGTAGCAACCGCAACACTCCCGATGTTCGATATTCTGGCGCTGCGGTGCGAATTTCCGATCTTGCAGCAAGAAAGCAACGGGAAGCCGCTGGCCTTTCTTGATAGCGCTGCCTCATCCCAGAAGCCGCGCCGCGTGCTGGAAGGGCTAGAGGACTACTACCGCCGCTACAACGCGAATGTTCACCGGGGGATCTACAAACTGAGCGAGGAGGCGACTTTTGCCTACGAGCGGGCGCGGGGCAAAGTTGCGATGCTGCTTGGCGCTACCAGTATGCGCGAGGTTATCTTTACGCGTAACGCGACCGAGGCGATCAACCTGGTCACCCATACCTGGGGTAGCACCAATGTCCGCGAAGGCGACCGCATCCTGCTGACGATGATGGAGCACCACTCGAATATTGTACCCTGGCAGATGCTGGCACAACGCGTTGGCGCACATCTAGATTATTTGCCGATTGATGCCGAGGGTCGACTGGTGCTGGATGATCTGGATAATCTGCTCACCGAACGCACGCGCATGGTTGCGCTGACCCATCAATCCAATGTGCTGGGTACGATCAATCCGGTGCGGGCGATTGCTGACCGGGCCCATGCGGTTGGTGCGCGGGTGCTGGTTGACGGTTCGCAGAGTGTGCCGCACATGCCGGTCAATGTGCAGGAACTGGGCGCGGATTTTCTGGCGTTTAGCGGGCACAAGATGTGTGGACCCACCGGCATCGGTGGGCTGTGGGGTCGGTATGAACTGCTGGAAGCGATGCCGCCCTTCCTGGGTGGCGGCTCCATGATCAAGCGGGTTGACCTGGATCAGAGTAGTTATGCCGATGTTCCGGCGCGCTTCGAGGCGGGTACACCCGCGATTGGCGAGGCGGTTGCGCTGGGGATTGCGATTGATTTTCTGAACAGTGTCGGCATGCCGGCCATTCATGCGCACGAGATCGAGTTGCTGCGCTATGCGCTTGACCGCCTGGGGCAGGTCAAAGGGTTGACCATCTACGGCCCACCAACGCCCCATGAGCGGGGCGCGGTTGTATCGTTTACGCTTGCCGGGGTGCATCCCCACGATGTCGCGGCGATCCTCGACGGTGAAGGGATCGCGGTGCGCGCGGGCCATCACTGTGCTCAGCCGCTGCATCGGTTCTTCGATGTGCCGGCTACGGCCCGCGCCAGTTTTTATCTCTACAACATTGCAGAAGAGGTCGATCGGCTGGCAACAGGTTTAGAGAAAGCCTGGAAGTTGTTCAACTAGTTGCACAACCAGAGGAGGAGTACCATGGGATATGACGAATTTACTGATCCAACCGAAGGTAAACAGGTGCTGGCAAACGGTGATTACCTCTGCGTGAAGTACTGGGAACATCCCATTCATGTGTATAAGCGGGTTCAGTCGGGGCAGCAGTTGCATCCCTTCACCGATCGCATGGAATATAACGGTCAGCTCTATGGGCTGGCATGGATCGAGGACGACAAGGTATAACGACGGGAACAGATAGTAGACGCACTAGAATGCATAGCAAGGAGGAGATCATGAGCGAGGCAAATCAGGACCACACGGCATTTTGCTCCTGCAGTCAGGGCACCGAGGCGGCACTTCCGGAGAAAGGGCAGCGCGTGCGGGTTATCCTGCTCAAGGATGTCGATAGCTGGGAAGGCAAAACCCGCACGGTGACGCCTGCCGGTACGGTCTATGAGGGCCTGGTGGCGGAGATTGATGCGGACGGGTTCTTCGATATTGTCACTGATGCGGGTCAGGAGAAGGGCTTCTACGCGAAAGACTCCACCCTCTTTATCGATATTCTTGTCGCGGAGCGGGCCGTAGTCTAGCAAAACACGGCGGCCGGCTTCATTCAGGTGAACGGTCAAGGACGACCGTTAATGGCGACCCCGGCGGAACCTTGTATCTGCCGGGGCCACCAATCACTGCCCTCTTCCTGTCCTCGATCCCGTTCGGTTCAGTTCCCAAACCGTGTACATCCACCGATACAGGCGGGGTCGCCTGCGCTACACTCACTCAGACCACCTACATACGATTTGACAACTCTATACCTACGTGGGATAATCGCAACTACTCAAAAAATGAGTAGTCCAAAAAGAACCAGTTTCAAAGAAACGAACAATCCCATGCCGAAAACCAGCCAGCCATTCACAATTGAACACGCCCTGCTGGGCCTGGTCCGTCAGCATCCGCTGCATGGTTACGAGATCTATCAGCGCCTGAAGGTGCATCCCACGTTGAGCCTGATCTGGAATCCCAAGCAGAGCCAGGTCTATGCCATACTTAAAAAACTGGAGCAGGCCGGGTTTCTCGCCGCCACGGTCGAGACACAGGAGGCCTATCCGCCGCGCCGCGTTTTGCGCCTGACCCAGGAGGGCACAGCCGCGCTGAAGCACTGGTTTAGCCGGCCGGTGCGCCGCTGGGAAGATGTCCAGCGCGAGTTTCCCGTCCGGCTCTTCTTTGCACAGAATAGTATCGATGATACCGCGCGCAACCTGGTTGAGCAGCAGCGCAGCGTAAGCCGTACCTGGCTGACCGAGCTGCAGCAACGCATGCGCTCCCTGACCGCCTGCCAGTCGTCGGAGTGGCTGCTGATCCAGTTTCGGATGCATCAGGTACAGGGGTTTCTGAACTGGCTCGATCACTGCCTGGTCTACTTTAGCGGGCCGGTCTTTGTGGTGCATACCATCGCCGCCCTGCAGGACAGCCCCCAGTTTGCACTGGCACAACGGTTTGTTGACTATGTCTGCTCAGCGGCGGGCCAGGCGATCCTGGAGCAGTATGGCTTTCTGCCCGCCAGTGAGTCGGCGGAGACATCTGCTACGCCGCACGTACCCGACGGTTGGATGACCGGACGCGCAACCGCAGACGCGTCGTTGAGAGTGTTTGCGGCGGCCACGCTAAAAGATGCATTTCAGGCGCTGGCGTATGCCTTTAGCACAGCCCACGGCGGCTACACCATCAACCTGACCTGCGCCGGATCGCACTATCTCGCCGATGAGATTGCGCAGGGCGCGCCGGTTGATGTATTTGCCTCGGCCAATCGTAAGCTGATGGCTCCGGTGATCCAGGCCGGGCGGATGGCAACCGGCAGCGAACGCATTTTTGCACGCAACCGGCTGCTGGTCGTGACCGGGAAGCATAGCCCGGTGCAACTCTCCACGCTGCATGATCTGGCGCAGCCCGGTCTCAAGATTGCGCTAGGTTCATGCTCAACGGCAATCGGCCACTACACGCTGGATATGCTGGCAAAAGCCGAACAACATGGTAGCCTGGCTCCCACCGAGCGGGAGGCGGTGCTACACAATGTTGCCTTTTATGAACAGGATGTACGCGCAGTGCTGGCCCGGGTTGTCGGGGGCGAGGCCGATGTCGCGATTGTCTACACATCCGACTATCATGATCCGATGGGCGAAACCACCGCATCACTGGTCTACCCACTGGAGGAACTCTGGTTGGGGACAGGGTAGAACGTTAGAACGTTAGAACGTTGAAACATTTGAACGTTTGTTGGCCAACGACAGGCCCGCGCAGTGTTGTGCTGTAGGGGTACTGTCGTTTCTTTTATTTGATTGAGGGGAAAGGATGACCTGATGCGATGCATTATCGTTGGGCTGATCATGCTCGTGTTAGGTGCCTGCGGGCAGCCGGCCGCTACGTCGCCGGCCGACTCGGTTGCAGACACGGCCCTGTCCGGTGAGTTGATCGTCTTTGCGGCCGCCTCGCTGACCGAGGCGTTTACCGCGCTAGGCCGGCAGTTTGAAGCCGATAATCCCGACACAACCGTAGTCTTTAACTTCGCCGGATCACAGCAACTGGCGCAGCAACTGGCCCAGGGCGCACCCGCCGATGTCTTCGCCTCGGCCAACCCCCGCCGGATGGAGGTTGCAGTTGAAGCGGGGCGCATCATCGGCGGAACGCAGCAGATTTTTGTGCGCAATTGTCTGGTTGCGATCACTCCCGCCGATAATCCCGGCGCGGTCAACACATTGCAAGACCTGACCAAGCCCGACCTGAAGATTGTCCTGGCGGCGGAGGATACGCCGATTGGCGGCTACTCCCGCGACTACCTGGATAAGGCGACCACAGACCCGGATTTTGGGAGCGAATACCACGACGCGGTGCTGGCGAATGTGGTCTCGTACGAGGAGACGGTCAAAGCAGTGCTGACCAAAGTAGCGCTGGGTGAGGCCGACGCCGGGATTGTCTACTCATCGGATGTTACGCCCGACCAGGTCGACCAGGTAGTGCGGATCGATATTCCCGATGAGCTTAACACCATTGCTACCTATCCCATCGCCATTGTGGAAGATACTTCACAGCCGGAGTCGGCACAGGCATTTCTTGACTATGTGCTCTCGGCGAATGGGCAGGCGGTTTTGGGAGCGTACGGATTTATACCGGTTGAGTAGTATAGAGAAACTAAGTATTGCATGAAACAGCAACGGCAGAAAACCGAACTGGTTAACGTACCAACGACCAGCATACGCCCCCACGCATTAAGAGCCTTTTCATACGCCGTCCCGATTGGTGCGCTGGGCGGTCTCATTGGTCTGGGGGGAGCCGAGTTCCGCCTGCCGGTTCTTGCTGGTCCACTAAGATATACCGCACACCAAGCAGTCCCGCTTAACCTTGCGGTGAGCCTGGTTACAGTGACGACTGCGCTGATGACACGCGGCTGGACGCTTTCCCCGGCAACCCTGCGGCCCTTCATGGTTGCGATTGCCGCGCTGATTGCCGCATCCGTCGTCACGGCATTTTCTGGCGTTGCCCTTGCCGGCCGGTTGTCTCAAACACAACTGGAACGGACAATTCTTGTCTTGCTGGTGAGTATCGGAACGGCGCTGATGATTGAGGGGGTTTTACCAACGACGATACCGGGGTTGCTTCCAGCGCATCCCATCCGGCATCTGGGGGCAGGCATCCTGGCAGGACTGGCGATTGGACTGGTAAGCAGTCTGCTTGGCGTTGCCGGCGGCGAACTGATCATCCCAACCCTGATGTTTATCTTTGGGGCAGACATTAAAACCGCCGGCACCGCCAGCCTCTTAATCAGTCTGCCAATGGTCCTGGTCGGTGTTCTGCGCTACGCCAGGCGGGGTGCCTTTGGGGAACGACGGGATCTGGTCCAAACGATTGCCCCGATGGGTGTTGGTTCGGTGATTGGCGCAATTCTAGGCGGTGTGCTGGCAGGGATCGTTCCTCCAGCGCTGCTCAAAATTGGTCTCGGTATTATTCTTATCGTATCAGCACTCCGTATTTTTCACCACACCCGGGCAAGGCAACACTGATAGAGAAGGAATTCAGCTATGGCAGTACAGCCGGCCCAACGAACATTTCCCCAACTGATGATTCGCCGGCGACAGGCGAATATCATCATGCTGATCATCCTGGCGCTCCCGCTGCTGCTCTTCGTGGGGCTGCCGCTGATAGCGCTGCTGCTGCGTACCGGGATCGGGGTACTGCTCACAAACCTGGCAAACACGCAGGTAATGCAGGCGGTTGGCCTGACCCTGATGACCACGACGCTAACCACGCTGCTGGCGGTTTTGATGGGTACTCCGCTGGCCTACCTGCTGGCCCGGTACGAATTCCGGGGGCGCAATATCGTCGAGACCCTGATTGAACTGCCGATGGTGTTGCCGCCGGCCGTGGCCGGGGTGGCGTTACTGATGGCCTTTGGGCGGCGCGGGGTGCTGGGCAGTTACCTGAGTGATGCCGGGCTGGAACTGGCCTTTACCCAGGCGGCGGTGGTGCTGGCCCAACTCTTTGTTGCCGGGCCATTTTATGTCAAGGCAGCCATCGCCGGGTTTGCAAAAGTCGAGAAAGATATTGAGGAGGCGGCCGCCATCGACGGCGCCAGTCCCCTGGTGACATTTCGGCAGATTACCGTGCCACTCACCTGGCCGGCGCTGTCGGGCGGGTTGGTGATGACCTGGGCGCGGGCCCTGGGGGAGTTTGGCGCAACGATTATCTTTGCCGGCAACTTCCCCGGACGCACCCAGACCATGCCCCTGGCAATCTATATCGGTTTCGAGTTGGACCTGAGTGTGGCTTTGACGCTCTCGATTATACTGCTAGTTATCTCGTTTGGGGTATTGCTGGTGGTTAAGGGACTGCTACAGCAGCGCATCGGTTCAATATAATAATCGCGGTTCACCTGTTCAGCTTTTCGCTGGACGTGATAGTTTATCGGTGTCGGTTTTGGATATTTTGTAGTAAGGAGGCTCACACATTATGGAAGTAAGCGCACGCAACCAGATTAAGGGAACGGTGAAGGAACTCAATGCCGATCAGGTGATGGCCGAAGTCGTTATCACCCTGTCCGGTGGTACGGAACTGGTCTCGGTCATTACAGCGGCCTCGGCCAAGCGACTTAACCTCGCTGTCGGTAAGGAGATCACCATCATTATCAAGTCCACTGATGTGATGCTGGCGAGCGAGTAGGATTATCAGCACGTAGGGTCATGAACGTTGAAAAAATAGTGCGGATATGGCGAGGGGCCGAATAGCGTTCGCTCTAACCCGGCCCCAGCATTGAAGTCCCGGCTGTAGCCGGTGAATGGCCGCATACCGACTGAAGCCGGGACTCTGGACGCGATGCCCGGATTATTTTCTCAAACTTCATGACCCTGCGTGCGGAGATAACGATCCTCTATTCTGGAGTACGGCAGCCATCCTGCCGAACAAGCGGGAGCATGGCTTCCGCACTCCATAGTGCCAGGGAGCAAATCAGATGCAACGTTTCCTCGCCGACGCAGAACTCGAGCGGCTTATCCGCGAGGATGTGCCCTACTTCGACCTGACAACATTTGCGTTGGGGATTGGCGATCAACCGGGTCGCATCAGCTTTAGCACGCGCCATCCCACGGTAATCTGCGGGACGGAAGAGGTCGGGCGGATGCTGGCGTTGTGCGGCGCAACGGTGAGAACCAGTACCGGCAGCGGGCAGTTACTTGCGCCGGGAACGGTCTTGCTGGAGGCGGATGGCCCGGCCCAGGCATTGCACCGGGCATGGAAGGTCGGCGTCAACCTGCTTGAGTATCTGTCGGGCATCGCTACCCGCACCCACGCGCTGGTTACGGCAGCGCGGCAGGTCAACCCGACGGTGGCGGTTGTCACCACGCGCAAGCTCTTTCCGGGCACCAAACCACTGACGATCAAGGCAGTCCTGGCCGGGGGAGCCACGCCGCACCGCCTGGGGCTCTCCGAAACCGTGCTGGTTTTCCCACAACATCTGGCGTTTCTCGACGGCCTGGCGGGGCTGATCGAGCAGTTCGACGCGGTGAAGCGCACCTGCCCGGAGAAGAAGATCTGCGTTGAGGTAGAACACCTGGAGGACGCGGTCAGGGTGGCGCGGGCGGGAGCCGATATTATTCAGACCGATAAAATGTCGCCGGAACTGCTGGCCGAGACGGTACAGGCCGTACGCGCCGTCCAAATCGGCATCCAGATCGCCGCTGCGGGCGGGATCAACCAGGACAATATTCAGGCATATGTCGCAACCGGCATTGATATTATTGTGACAACGGCGGCCTATTTCGGCAAACCGGCGGATATCGGTGCGCAGATGGTACGCATCGAGCCGCAGTAGCGGCGTAGTCTGTACTCCGTATCCGGTAGTCAGTATTGAATATTACCTACTGCCGCACCGGTGCTGGTACGAACCTTGCAATACTGCCTCCCAGGAACCAGTAGCTCCCCTCACCGGAAAGGCACCCAGGATGAGTACGGCCACCAAATCACTGCATAACCGGATTGCGTTAGCATTCGATTTTGATGACACCCTCGCGCCGGATACCGTCAGCAGCCTGATCGAGAGTTGCGGCATGGACGCGGATCACTTCTGGCAGGAGCGTGTCCAGCCCAGAGTACGCGATGGCTGGGATCCCATCCCGGCGGCGATGTACACGCTGATCGCCGAGTCCCGGCGGCGCAGCGACCCGGCGGAGAAGATCACCCGCGAGCGCCTGGTCGATTTTGGGCGCAACCTCACGTTCTTCGATGGCGTCCCGGAGTTGTTTGACCGTCTGCGGCGGCGCGCCCAGGAGACGCTTCCAGACATCGAGGTTGAGTTTTACCTGATTACGGCGGGGATTGTCGAGACAGCCCGGAGCTCGCAGATTGCGCAACACTTTCGGGCGATGTGGGGATGCGATTCTCACTACACTGAGAGCGGCGAGATCGACTTTCTGAAGCGGATTGTCACCCACACCGAGAAGACCCGCTATCTCTCGCAAATCTCGAAAGGGCTCGACAATCACAAGGAGGTGGGCCGGCCCTTCGATGTCAACCGCAGCATGGCTGCCAACGATCTGCATATTCCGCTCTCGCAGATCATCTATGTTGGCGATGGCATGACCGACGTGCCATGTTTCTCCATGTTGAATGAAGCGCAGGGGGTGGCAATCGGGGTCTTCAAAACCCGCACCGCGCAGAAGTGGGGCGAGCAGAACCAGGTAAGCGCCGGCCAGCGCGTCGAGAACCTCGCCCCGGTTGACTACCGGGAGGGGTCCGAGTTACTGCACTCGCTGACGATTGCCGTTGAGATGCTCTGCAAGCAGATTGCGCTGCGGCGGCAGAGCCAGGGGAAGTAGCGGCATTGTCGTTCGCGTTCACAAAATCTGCGACAAGAACAGCTTGGTGCGGTCCTCGCGGGGGGCATCGAAGATCTGCTCCGGCGCTCCCTGCTCGATAATCTCTCCATAATCGAAAAAGACCATCCGGTCGGCAACTTCGCGGGCAAAACCCATCTCGTGGGTGACGACCAGCATAGTCATGCCGCTCTCGGCCAGTTCAATCATGACATCAAGCACTTCCTTGATCATCTCCGGGTCAAGGGCCGAGGTTGGCTCGTCGAACAGCATAATCTTGGGCTGCATCGCCAGGGCCCGCGCAATCGCCACCCGCTGCTGCTGCCCACCGGAGAGTTGCCCCGGAAATTTGTGGGACTGGTTGCCAATCCCCACGCGGTTGAGCAGATCCATGGCTGCTTCGTGTGCGCGCGCTTTCGGCCACTTGCGCACCCAGATCGGCGCAAGCGCGACATTGTCCAGCACAGTCAGGTGCGGGAAGAGATTAAACTGTTGAAAGACCATGCCCACTTCGCTGCGGATCGTCTCGATATTGCGAATATCATTGGTCAACTCAATGCCATCGACAATAATCTGCCCGCGCTGATGCTCCTCCAGCCGGTTAATGCAGCGGATAAAGGTCGATTTCCCCGACCCCGACGGCCCGAAGACCACAATCACCTCGCTCTTTTTTACTGTAGTCGAAACATCTTTTAAGACATGAAAATCACCAAACCATTTATGCACACCCCGGCAAATAATAATATCTTCGGCCTTGCTCAGATCCTTGCGACCGTTTGTAGCCATATCGTACCCTCATTTCATCTCACAGGACTTGCGCAGTAGACTGCAACCCGGGTATGTGACCCAATGAATGGCTGATATCGCCCGCGGTAACATGGTACTTTTCAGGAAAATCTGGCTCGCTGAGCCAGATTTTCCTGAAAAGATTGGCTCGTTCCGCCTCGCCGGAGACGATATCAGCTTCCACATGCAGAGCTGCGTAAGTCATGTCACTTCAGATCAAATTCGTACCGGATTCATGGTTCAGGCACAAGATACTGCCGACTGATGTGTTTAACCTGTGACCTGTAACCCGTAACCTGTAACCTACCGTTTCCCCACCCCCAGCACGTCCTCAAGCCGTTTGCTGATGTGGGTCATCGAGAAGGCAAAAATCCAGTAGACCACGGCAACAAAAAGCAGCGTTTCGGCATACAGCCCCAGAAACTCACTCTGAGCCACCACACTGCGCGCAATCCCCAGCAGATCCAGCAGACCGGCAATCACCACCAGCGAGGTATCCTTAAACAGACTGATAAACTGCCCCACATTCGCCGGAATAACGGTACGCAGTGCTTGCGGCAAAATAATCAGGCTCATCGTCAACACCGGGTTGAGCCCCAGCGCATCGGCGGCCTCAAACTGGCCCTTGGGAATCGCCTGCAACCCGCCGCGCACATTCTCAGCAATATAGGCCGAGGTAAAAATCGTAAACGCCACAATCGCGCGGATAACTTTATCAATGTTCTCGCCACCCGGAATAAAGAGCGGCAGCATAATCTGAAACATAAACAGCACGGTGATCAGGGGCACACCGCGCACGATTTCGATAAACAGCGTGCAGAACAGACTGATCGCGGGGAGGTTACTACGCCGACCAATCGCCAGCAGCACCCCCAGCGGAAACGAAAACAGGATGCCGGTAACGGCCAGCACCAGTGTCAGTTGCAGCCCGCCCCACTGTGTTGTCGGCACAACCGGCAGGAGGATGCCTGCGCCATGCATCAAATAGATGATAAAGATCAGCGCAACCAGCCAGCTTATAATCACCGTACGCCCCAGGTTGCGTTCTCGCCCGCCGACAAAGCGACCACCAAAGATCAGCGCACAACAGACCAGCAGCCAGAGAGCCGTCTGTGGACTGAAGAGCCGCGTCTCCGGTGGGGCAAGCAGCAGATTTGCACCGATAATGCCGGTCAGGAGCAGCAACCCGGCACTGTAACTGATGGCAACCCCCCGGACAACATGCGGCCAGAGGCCCCAGCTTAACCCGATCAGGCTGACGATGATCGCCACACTGAGCCAGAGCCGCCAGATCTGATCAACCGGGTAGATACCAATCATAAACAGGCGCAAATTGGCAACCACAACTTCCCAATCGGCCCCCAGGAAGATCCAGGTAAACGTCTGACGCAGCACAATATAGATCAGACCCAGGCTGACGAACGTAAGTAGCGTATTAAACCAACTGCTAAACAGGTTTTGTCGGAGCCAGCGCACCGGATGGATACGCCGGCGGGGCCGGGTGACAACATCAGAAGCTGTGGACATCGCTTACCTCTCGACCAGGCGTACGCTGCGGTTATAGAGATTCATAATCAGGGATGTTACCAGGCTGATGGTCAGATAACTGAGCATAATCAGGCCAATCAGTTGGACGACCTGCCCCGTCTGATTGGCAATCGTCCGCGAGACATTAAACAGATCGGGATAGCCAATCGCAATTGCCAGACTAGAGTTCTTCGCCAGGTTGAGATACTGGCTGGTCATCGGTGGAATGATAATGCGCAGCGCCTGTGGCAGAATCACCAGGCGCATACTCAGCCCGCCGCTCAACCCCAGCGCCCGGGCCGCTTCCTTCTGCCCCTTCGCCACGCCCAGAATACCCGCGCGCACAATCTCGGCAATAAACGTTCCGGTGTAGATCACCAGACCGACCAGCAGCGCGGCATACTCGGGCACCAGCCGAAACCCGCCCTGGTAGTTCAATCCCTGCCGCTCCGGAATGGTTACCTCAAGTGGATTCATTGCCAGCGCCAGCCAGCCAACGATTGCGCTAAGCAGGACAATCCCGACCGCGATCGGCAGACGCGGCGACTGCTGCCCTGTCCGCATCTGACGCATATGCAGCCAGTACCAGACCGCCGCCGCAATCACCACCCCACCCAGGATAAACCCGGCCCACCAACTGGTCGAGGGCGTCGGGGTCAGGCCGATCATCGAAATGCCCCGATTGCTGAGGTAGATTGGCCCCGGCAACTCAATCGCATTCTGGACACGCGGCAGCGCCAGAAAAACGGCCTGATACCAGAAGAAGAGTTGCACCAGCAGCGGAACATTGCGGAAGATCGCCACATACACCTGCGCCAGCTTCGCCACCAACCAGTTGCCGGATAACTGCGCAATGCCCGCCAGCAACCCCAGCAGCGTTGCCAGCACAATCCCCAGGATCGACACCAGCAGGGTATTGATCACACCGACCTGAAATGCGCGCCAGTAGGCATTTTGCGGCGAATAGGGAATCGCGGTCACACCAATGGCAAATCCGGCTTCCTGCTGCATAAAACCATAGCCACCACCGATACCGAGTCGCCGCATCTCACTGGTTACATTCGCATAGAGCAGCCCGGCAATCAGGGCGACCAGAATCAGAAAAGCAACCTGGCCGAGAATGGCAAGGATGCGCACATCACGCCAGAACGGTGGCCGTGAGGTGATGGGAGTCAGAACCTGTTCTCTAGCCATCAACTTTCCGTTTCTGCTCGGGTTGCGTAAGATGGGAGCAGGTGCAGTTGTATTGCCCTGGCGCTAATTCACTGTCAGAACACACTTCTGTGTGTCCGCTTTGAACAATAAAATGAAAATAACTCGGGATAGGGACCGTTTGAGCGTCCCGGCTTATGAACGTTTGAACTTTGAAATGTTAATCCGGACATCACTGATCGGGAGTCCCGGCTTCAGCCGGACCAGGCGTTTCCCTCAGTATGCCGCTGCCGAAGCAGGCATCCCACCGGCGAATGAACGTTGAAAAATAAATCCATATATCGCTCCAGGAGTCCCGGCTTTAGCCGTTGTGCGGCCGTAACCGGCTAAAGCCGGGACTCCTGGACATTATCATATCCGGATTATGTACTAAACGTTCATCAGCCGGTTAGTAATCCGGACATCATCACCACGGGAGACAGCCGTAGACAGCCGTAGGGTGCATTCTATGCACCATTTTCTGCCGCACACCATACCCGGACAACTTTCGCAACGGTCATCCGCCGGATCGGGCGGTCCCGGCAGGCATTCCAACCGGCTAAAGCCGGGACTCCCGGTCATGGCATACCCGGAATATGTGCTAAACGTTCATCAGCCGGTTAGCGGCCGTCAACCGGCTGATGACGGGACTTCTATGTACTACTGCCAAAACCTATAACCCGTACCCTGTAACTTGTGACCTGTACCCTGTACCCTGTACCCTGTACCCTATTCCTAGCGGAACGGCGGCGAATACATCAGACCACCATCTGTCCAGAGGGCATTCTGCCCCCGGTCAAGATTGAACGGCGTGTCCGGCCCCAGGTTACGATTGTAGATCTCGCCATAGTTGCCGACCTGCGTAAGCACCTGGACCGCAAAATCATTTGAAAGCCCCAGGCCCACGCCCAGTTCACCCTCGGAACCCAGGAGTCGCCGGATTGACGGATTATCGGACTCAACAAACTCCTGCACATTCCCCGAGTTAATCCCGAACTCCTCTGACTGAATGGTAGCAAAGACCGACCAGGTGACGACATCCAGCATCTGGCTATCGTTCTGGGCTACCACCGGGCCGAGCGGCTCCTTGGAGAGCACCACATCCAGAATGACATGGGCTTCCGGGTCCGGCAGGACGGTGCGGCGCGAGATCAACTGCGAGCGGTCGCTCGTCACCGCATCACAACGGCCCTCACCGTAGGCCGTGTAGGTCGGATCAATCTCCTCGAACACCACCGGCTCAAAGTTGATCCCACGGGCGCGGAACTGGTCCGTCAGGTTCAACTCGGTGGTTGTTCCGCTCTGCACACAGACCGTCGCGCCTTCCAATCCTTCGAGCGCATCAATCCCCAGGTCACTGCGAACCATGATCCCCTGACCATCATAGAAGGTCGTCGGGCCAAAATCCATCCCCACCGAGGTATCTCGACTGAGCGTCCAGGTAGTATTGCGGAAGAGCACATCAACCTCACCCGTCTGCACGGCAGTAAAGCGCTCCTGCGCACTCAGCGGGCGAAACTCAACCGCATTCGCATCACCCAGCACAGCGGCGGCGACCACCCGGCAGAAATCGGCGTCAAAGCCGGTGTAGCTGCCGTCTTCCTCCAGGTTGCTGAAGCCGGGCAGACCACCATTCACGCCACAGATCAGCGTGCCCCGGTTGATCACCGTCTGGAGCAACCCGCCTACCTGAGCCGCTTCGCCTCCGGCGGGTTCAGCCGTTTCGGCGGGTTCAGCCGTTGGTGCAGCCTCGGTTGGCTCTTCTTCTTCGGGAGTAGTTTCTGTTTCTTCGACAACTTCTTCCGTTGGCGTGGCGGCCTCGGTTGGCTCTTCCGGCTGCTCGGCGGCCGGCTGCGGGCCACATCCGACCAGCACAAGCAGCAGAATGACGGCCCAGAGTGTCAGCGTGCGTTTCATACGCGCTCCTTTATATCACCTTGAGCGACAGAGTCATCAGCAACCGAACCTTATCGGTCTGGATCTGTCGCAGCGATCCCGGATATGCCGAGGTAAAGAACAGCGAACAGAGAAATAGAGAACAAAATGTATCTGACGCCGATCGGCTAAATGTTTGTTCTCTGTCTGGTTTTTGGCTGTTATTTCACTACATTGTGCCTCAACCCAGTCCATGCATCAAACCAGGCTCCTGAAGTAGTGCAGGCAGCCGGGTGGGTACTACCACATTTTTGACCATACTCCAACGGCAATTGCCGATGCTATGTGACGCACCACTCCCAGACATGGGGATTTATTCAGTAATCAGTAGTCCAAATTTGGTGAGGTTCAGGTGATTGTAACAATATCCATCGGATATGTCAATCATTGGTTATGGGTTATCAGAGAACAAAGAACAAAGGAACAAAGAACAAAAGGCACCCGGCGTAAGCTGGTGCCAACACATCACGCCTCACGCATCAACCGGCGATTGCGCGTTTTGTGGTATGATTCGCGGGCAACACTTACCGCTCAGTTCTCGGTTCTCAATTTTCGGTTCTCAGTTCTCGGTTCTCGGTTCTCAGTTCTCGGTTCTCGGTTCTCAGTTCTTTCTACGTAATGCATCTCAAACGACTCGAAGTCCAGGGATTTAAAACCTTCGCCGGCCGCACCGTGCTGGAGTTTCGCCCGGGGATTACCGCGATTGTGGGGCCAAACGGCTCCGGCAAGAGCAACCTGGTTGATGCTGTGCGCTGGGTGCTGGGTGAGCAGAGCTACAGCGCTCTGCGGTGTCGCCGTACCGAAGAACTGCTCTTCAGTGGCGGCGGACGGCGGCCCCCTGCCGGGTTTGCCGAGGTTTCGCTGACCATTGACAACAGCGACCGGCTGCTGCCTCTCGCCTTCGACGAAGTCACGATTACGCGACGGGCGACCCGGGCCGGCGAGAATGAATATTTTATCAACCGCGCCCGTGTCCGACTGCGTGATCTGCAGGAGGCGACCGAGCCGCTGGGTGGTTCCTACACGATTATCAACCAGGGACTGGTCGATCAGGTGCTGACGCTGCGCCCGGAAGAACGCCGCCGGCTGTTTGAAGATGCTGCTGAGATCGGGGGCTTCGAGCTGCGCAAGAGCGAGGCCGAGCGCCGCCTGCGCGAAACCGACAACAATGTCCAGCGCATTACCGACCTGATCGGCGAACTGGAGCCGCGCCTGCGTTCGCTCAAGCGGCAGGCCGCTGAAACCCGCCGGCAGCGCGAACTGACCGCCGAACTGCAGCAACTGCTGGAGCAGCACTACACTGCCCAGTGGCACGCTGCCCGCCGGGCGCTGGCGGCCGCCGGGCAGCAGGTGGAACAGCAGACCGCCGCGCTGGAACAGGCCCGCACCGCCCAGAGCCGTATCGCTACCGAGTTGCGCATCCTGCGTGATGCCTTGCGCGGGCAGCGGGAGCGCCTGGGTACACTGCACCAGCGGAGCAGCCTGCTCCACACCCAGGCCGAGACTGCCCAGCGCGATCTGGCGGTGGCGGGTGAACGGTTGGCTGCGTTGACCCAGCGCACGGAAGA
>DAOTVB010000191.1:0-17254 GCA_034436755.1 Chloroflexaceae bacterium
TGGCCGTGGAGCCGGAGGTCATTCTGATGGACGAGCCCGCCTCGGCGCTTGACCCAATCTCGACCCTCAAAATCGAGGAGTTGATGTTCGAACTACGCCGGGCGTATACCATTGTGATTGTTACCTACAATATGCAGCAGGCTACCCGCGCCTCGGACAATACTGCCTTCTTCCTAATGGACGAAGATCACGCCGGTATGCTGGTGGAGTATGGTCCCACCGAGGATCTCTTCCAGAATCCCAAGGACGAGCGCACTGAGCAGTATATTAGCGGACGCTTCGGCTAGGGCATCAGCTTCCGTCTTGTCATAGAGAATCCACCTGTGGTTGTAAAACCCGCAGGTGGATTTTTTGTTCTACCTGATCTGGGTTTTGGATTGATTTGCGGATCTGGCCCGCCGTTGCTCCTACGCCGGTTCAATCGTTGCGGGGGTCGGCGATGGGGTTGCGAGCTCTGCTTCGGGGGTTGCTGTTGACAATGGAGATGGGGATGGGGATGGTTCCGGGGGGAGCCCTTCCGCAGTGGCAGATGGCCCGGCGAGAAGATCGGCCGGTTCTGCGGTGTCGGTATCTGTCGGGTCAGGCTCCATCTGGAGAATTGCCGTTGGGGTGGGTTCCGCTGGTAGCAGTTCGGTTGCGGTCGGTGTTGCGACTACCTGTGGCGGCGCGGTTGCGGTTGGCACCGGTGTGGCCTCAGTTCCTGCCGGCGTGCCGGTGGTTGAGACCACAACGGTTGGTTGAGTATTGGTAATCGCTGTTCCCGGCGGCGGATACTCCGGCGGTTCGGTTACCGTCGGCAATTCCAGGATTGGTGTCACCGTGGGTAACACTGGTGTCGCTGTCGGTGGTTCCAGTGTTGTGGTTGGCGGCTCCGAGGTGGCCGTTTCCGTCGGCGGTACCGGCGAAGGTGGCACCGGCGAAGGTGGCACCGGCGAGGGCGGTATCGGCGAAGGTGGTACCGGCGAGGGTGCCTCGGTTGGCGGTGCGGAGGTAGCGCTCGGCACCGCAGTTGTGGCCGGTGGCGGAACGTCCGTGGGGGCCGCCGGCTCCGTTGTTTCCGTCTCGATCGCTGGTAGCGGCGCAGTTGGCGCGACATCTATCCCCGTGTCACTATTGCTGCCCCGTACAAACAGCGCCAGCAGGGCCAGCCCAAGCAGGGCCAGCGCAACTGCCACAGCAACCTGGTTGGGTGAGAAGCGGTGCTGGCGTGGGCTACGCGGCGGGTAGCCTGCGCTGCCGGTGCCGGGAGGCGGCGCGGGTGGTTGCGACGGGGGCGCGGGTGGCTGCGACGGGGGTATCGGCGGCTGTACCGGCGGCGGCACCGGCCGACTGTTCGCGGTTCGTGCCGGCGGTTGCTGCCGGGGAGCGGGAGCGGGAGCGGGTGCTGCTGCTGGTTGTTGCGGCGGAATGGGTAACGATGCCGCCGGTGTCTGCCCTTTCCCCAGCGAGATCGTCGGCTGACCCGCCGAGTCCTGCGGGCGTACCAGCGCAGCAATTTGCTGAGTGGAAGCCAGCGGAGCCCCATGATGCTGTGCCACATTCCGCAGAGCCTCAACCAGCGTGGCTCCATTGCGGAAGCGCTCGTCGGGATCTTTTGCCAGCGCCTGCATCAGCACTGCATCCAGTTCCGGCGGGAGATGGGGCGCGATCCGGCTGGGACGGGGAGGCGGCGTCTGCGAATGCGCAATAATCAGTTGCGGCGTTGCCCCGGAGAACGGCACCCGCCCGGTGATAATCTCGTAGGCCACGACACCGAGGGAATAGAGATCACTACGACCATCCACGCGGCGGGCTTCGGCCTGTTCCGGCGAAATATATTCGGGCGTTCCCATAAAAACACCCGTACGCGTCAACCGCTCCGTATCCGCATCAGGTGGTTGGGCAATCCCAAAATCGGCCAGCAGCACGCGACCATCGGCATCGATCAGCACATTGTGCGGTTTGACATCACGATGCACCGCCCCCCGGCTGTGGGCATAATCGAGGGCGCGGCCCAGTGGTTCCAGGATACTGACCGCGTATCCCAACCCCAGCGCATCACGGTCGTCCAGAATAGCATGCAGCGAGCGCCCCTGGATGAACTCCATGGCGATATAGTGCAACCGGAACTGATCCTCCACATTATACTCATCAATATCATAGATGGTCACAATCGCCGGGTGGTGCAGGTTCGCAGCAATAACCGCCTCGCGGTTAAAACGCCGGGCGAACTCCGGGTCCATACTCAGTTGGGGCGCCAGCACTTTGAGCGCAACGGGCCGCTGGAGCGTCGTATCCAGACCCCGATACACCCGCGCCATACCGCCGCGCCCTATTTCTTGCTGAATCTTATAGCGACCAAGCTGTTTTCCGATGAGTTGGGTCAAACGTGGGTCTCCTGCTACTTGTTCCAAAGCGGAGCATGCGTGACACGTGGAACATGCTAGACTGACACTACCTTATCATACTGGGAACACTCCTCGGTGTCATCATACCTGCGTCTGGATTATCATGACTCCTGCTCCGGGCCGACATGGGGCAAAAGTACGATGGTATTTTTACCGTCCTGATGGTATAATCGATAATAACTGCGGCGATTGTACCATATTGCGAGATGGGTTTCAAAACAATGACCGTTCGTCAATATGGTTCTAACATTCATTCAACGCTACTGGTTTGTGCGCACATGCTGCCATATGGCACGCAAGTAACTGAAATGCGCCGGTTCTTTTTGTCAAGATGGTAGTACAATGGCTTTATCACTAGCGGACAATGGCTCGGAGGACGTCGATATGCAGCCTGTCCCCGCCCCCAAGTTGACCATCAAGCGTCAGACAGGTGACTATCGTGAACTGGAGTGGGAGCGTGATGAACTCACCGTGGGCCGCGATAGTGCCAATGATCTGATCATTGATCACCGGCTGGCATCACGCCGCCATGCACGCTTTGAACGGGATGAGAGCGGGTTTTACATTCGTGATCTGGATAGCACGAATGGAACATTTGTCAACGGCGACCGCATCCAGGGCGCGCGGCAACTGCACAATCAGGATCAGGTCATTATTGCCGATACCATCATTACCTTCCAGGATCCGGAGGCGACCGTCAAGGGAATTTTGCCGCCCGAAGTGTTGCGCGCCGTGCGTGAGGAACTGCGGGTCGATAGCCGCTCGAAGGAGGTCTACATCAAGGGGCAGCCACTGGACCCGCCCCTGACGGTGAAGGAGTTTCAACTGCTGGAACTGCTCTACAATCGCAAAGGGCAGGTGATTAGTAAGGACGAGATTGCCCAGGCGGTCTGGGACTACGAGGTCTTTGATTATAATGCAATCGATGCCCTCGTCTACCGTTTGCGCCAGCGGATCGAACCGGTCCCGACTAATCCACGCTATCTGGTGACACAGCGCGGCTTTGGGTATAAGTTATTTACAACACCAGAGTAAAACGTGAAGCGTGAAATGTGAAACGTGAACTTTACGGGCTACGGACTATGTACACCTTCCGTATTGAAATCTACACAAACGGATTGCTCATCAGTGGCAGTTATGATCTGCCGCTCTACCGGCGGGTAAGTGGTGCGCTGAATAGTGGCATCTACCGGTATATCACCCTGTATGATGCGACTATCGCGCCCTTAACCCATCCCCAGCAGATCAAACGGGTGTCGCAACTGCTGGTCGATTGGAGCAGTGCGCTGCTTGTCGCCGTACTCGATGAGCCGCCACCGCCGGCGGATTTTCAGACCGAAGAACCGGCCCGGCGGGATACTCAGCCGATGATGTTCTTTACCCCGGCTTTTGCATTACGTGCGGATTTTTACAAGCGACCTGATCTGTCGATGGGCGAAACGCTGGAGCGTATGAGCGAAGATTTTATGTCGGTCACTGCCGTGCAGATCTTCCCGCTCAATGGTGGACAGCCGGTTGCGCGCGAGTTTGCCTGTCTCAGTCGGAACCACATTCAGGCAATGTATACCATTGGCGAGGCGACCGTGCCGGTCTTTACGCCGGCTGCACCCGCACCCGCACCCACGTCGCCCAGCCCGCCGGCACCGGGTGATGTAATCGCTCCTGCCGAGACTTCACCGCCGGAAAACGCAGCAGCAGCGGACGAATCCCCCGTAGACGAGCAACAGTAGTTTGACAGTCGTTGATCATACTGATACCGATTTGTTGTCAACCGTGCAAAAAAACCACCAGGGTCACAAAGAGCGTGAAACCGTGAACCTGATGCGTAACCCACTCGTACCCACGATGCAGCCGTTCGTGTTCCTTCTTGTTCCTTCGTGTGCTTCGTGGTTGGTCTGATTGTTGCCGTTTGGAAGTCAAATTGGTATGAGCCGTGCCCGACATGGTCCTCGCGCTGCTCCAGGGCATACCTCAGGATGGCAAACCCTATCCGGTATCTGTAGATGACAGGAGTTACGTGGTCACGAACCCGGAAGGACATTTCGCCTCCGGCAGGGCGGAACTGGACATCCTTATTTCACAAACATTTGGCTCTGCGAGCCAAATGTTTGTGAAAAAGAAAAAAAGTACCATGCTGCCGCAGGCGAAGCGGGTTTTTATCGGGTCAAACGCCCGGTTTGCATGCCGACCGCGTAAGTCCTATAGATGGATGATGAATAAGTTGTTATCTGCGGTGCGCCCCTGTGACAAGAAAACGTAAAAGAGACACGGTACAACCAGGAGTGTCCTGATTATGCGCCTGCATAGGGTGTTGTCTGCGTTTGTACCGCGTCTTGCGCTACCTGCGGTATGCGACACGCATACACGGAATGTTGGCGTTAACATCTCCTCAGACATAAGAACCAGCAAGGAGTATTGAGTGAAAATTCTGGTAACTGGTGGTGCCGGCTACATTGGCAGTATTACCACAGCAGAACTTGTCCAGGCGGGGCACGATGTGGTTGTGTTTGATAATCTCTACCAGGGCCATGCCGATGCGGTGCATCCGGAGGCGGCCTTTGTGCAGGGTGATCTGGCCGACCAGGCGGCCCTGAAGCGTCTCTTTGCCGAGCATCGCGGGATTGACGGCATTATGCACTTTGCCTCCTACACCCTCGTTGGCGAGAGCATGGAGCAACCGCTGATGTACCTGCGCGATAATCTGGTCAATGCGGCCAACCTGCTGGAGCAGGCCGTCGCGCACGATGTGGGCCGATTTATCCTCTCCTCGACGGCGAACCTGTTTGATGATCCGGAACGGATGCCGATTGATGAAAACGAGCGGATTGTGCCCGGCTCGCCCTACGGCGAGTCCAAGTTCTTTGTAGAGCGCCTGCTGCACTGGTTTGCGCGCATCTACGGCCTGCGCTACGCCTGCCTGCGCTACTTCAACGCCTGTGGCGATACACCTGGCCGGGGTGAGGATCATGACCCGGAAACACACCTGATCCCGATAGTGCTGCAGGTCGCTCTCGGTCAACGCCGGCATATTACCGTCTTCGGCGATGATTATGACACGCCGGACGGTACCTGCGTGCGGGATTATATCCATGTGGTCGATCTGGCCCAGGCGCACATTCTGGCAATGGAAGCGCTGGATCAGTTAGGCAGCCGCAAGTACAACCTGGGCAACGGCTCCGGCTTCAGCGTGCTGGAGGTGATCGAAACCGCCCGCCGCGTGACCGGCCATCCGATCCCCCATGTCGTCGGTCCCCGGCGACCCGGCGACCCGGCCGTGCTGATTGCCTCCTCGGAGACCATCCGCCGCGAGTTGGGCTGGCAGCCCCGCTACACCGAGCTGGAAGATATCATTCGTAGCGCCTGGGAGTGGCACCAGGCCCATCCCCACGGCTACGCAAAGTAGTAACGTAGCGAGATTGTAATGTGGACGACCCGGGTATGGTGCTCTGTGCTATGCCCGGGTCGCTTTGTCTGCGCCTCATACCGATTTGTTATCATAGCCACAGAGAACACCGAGGACTCAGAGGTGATGAACAGGAATGTGCTGCCCCTGCGCCCGTGGCCCACGGTACGGTAGATTGCTGTTTTGATGGCAAACTGGTATCAAGCTAACAAGGACTCATTTCGTACAGACGACGGATTACGGACTACGGACTACGCCTTCAGAATTGCACAACACCGCACGGGGAGTGATATAATTTAGCTCCTGGACTTCTGCTGGATATGTCTGCTGGATATGATAGATCTACCATTCTATGAGTAAGCTACCCGAGCGGATTGGTAATTATATTCTCAAACAAGAGATCGGGCGCGGCGCAACCAGTGAGGTCTGGCTGGCCCGGCACGCTTACCTGGAAGATCGACAGGTGGCGATCAAGATTTTGATGGCGCAGGACCGCGAAACCCTCCAGCGCTTTACGCGTGAAGCCGATCTTGCCGGCCGATTACGCCATCCCAATATTGTACAGGTTCTCGACCATGGCTACTATTCGCCGTTTCACTGCACAATCATGGAGTATGTCAATGGTGGCTCACTCCGACAACTGCTGGAGCGGGATCACTCCCTGCCACCGCTCGCAGCGCTGGCGATTTTCAAGCAGATTGCCGCCGCGCTGGATTATGCCCACAGCTTCAACATTATCCACCGTGATGTGTCACCGGGCAATGTGTTAATTGAGCAGGCGACCGGCACGGCCCTCCTGACCGACTTTGGCATCGCCCGTGGCCCCCACGGGACAATCACCGTTGCCTCTTCCATTATGGGGACGCCCGGCTTCTGGTCGCCGGAGCAGTCCCAGTCGGCCGCATCCGTCACGCATCTCTCCGATCTCTTCAGCCTGGGTGTCATCCTCTATGTGATGCTCAGTGGCGAGATTCCCTGGGACGATACGCCGGGCCTGCCTGACCGCACGTTTGCCCCGCCGATCCCGCTCAAGCAGCGGGGCGTGAACAATATTCCCGGCGATCTCGACCGGGTGATCCAGACGCTGCTGGAGAATGATCCGGCCAGACGCTTTCCCACCGCGCAGGCGGCCGTTGAAGAGCTTGAACGCATCTTCGAGCGGCATCAGTCGCCGACCACTCGGGTGGTTGGCTCCGACACCGACCCGGACGCAGATGAACATGGCACGCATTACCAGGCCACCGGGGTTGCGCCAAACGCCGTTGAAGAAGTGCTGGGACCGGATCTGATCGGCGCACCGATTGCGGCAGCCCACACGCGCGCTGCCGAACTATGCCGGCGTACCGTCCTGACGAACCTGTTAGATGCGTGGGCGCAGCATGGACGCTTGCGGAAGGCGCATCTAGGGCGCATTGCCCACTTCCACAAAGTCAGCAGCCGCAATGTCTACTTCTACCAACTGCGCGTGCTCTACGAGTACCGCAGCCCGCCCCACGAACTGGAAGATCCCGATTATGATGAGCGGGAATTTCCACTGGAGCCGGAACGCGATCACTGGCAGGTCGTGTTGCCGGCCATCCAGGACTTCGCGGATGAACCGGGCGGCCAGATTATCCTGCCCGGTTCGGCCCGGGTCATCAGTTGTGGTACCTGTGAGGGCAAGGGTGTAGTTGTCTGTTCTCGCTGCAAAGGCAAGAAACGCATCTACATCACACGCAAGGTCGATCCGGCAACAGCGGGTGGTGAAGCGGGTAGTTCGTCTTCCGATACGACCAGCACCAGTAATAGCGTAGCCCTCGCGCGGGCAGTGTTGCCCCAGACCGAGCGGGTACTGGTCCCCTGCCCGGACTGCGAAGGGCGCGGTGGGTTTACCTGCGAACGCTGCGATGGGTTGGGCCGCCTGGTGCAACGCAAAGCCTTTCGCTGGGAACGCAAAGCCTACACCTGGGAGGCCAATGATGACCTGCCCGATCTGGATGAGCAGTGGCTTCTCAACACCTGCGAGGCGCATGCCGTCTACCAGGAAGATACGGATCAGGGCTGTCGGCCCGAGTGGTTTCAGGTGCCCGGCTTGCGCGAACTGGCGCAGGAGGCCCAGGCCGCAACGAACGCGCATACCCGCATTGTCCTGAGCGAAGTGACGATCAGTTGTATTCCCGTCACCGATGTCGTCTTTGACCTGGGCCATTTTGACGAGGAGCAGGGCGATTCCGGGCTCTACCGTCTCTCGATCTATGGTTTTGAGAATATTATTCCACCCGACTGGCGCTTTCTCAACTGGGAACGAGTTATCTTTGTCTGTGTTACGCTCTTCCTGGCCGTGCTGGTGCTGGTGCTGGGCTACTTCGCCTTTACGGGTTGACACCACCTGGTACCACCCTTCAGGTGTAGCCACAGTAGGGTGCATTCTATGCACCGTTCATCAACCACACGCCACATCCGGACTATTTTTCAACGTTGAGTAGCCGCAGTAGGGTGCATTCTATGCACCGTTCATCAACTGCCGAGAACGCCCGATCCGGCTAATGAACGTTGTATGTTTCATCCGGATATGTGCCCCAGGAGTTCCGGCTCCCGCCGGATAGCGGACGTAACCGGCTGAAGCCGGGACTCCAACGCCATGGTCGTGCGGTGGTGAACGCCATCCGGCCGCACGCTTCACGCCTCATACCAATTTGCCGCCAAACGTGCAAGAAAACCACGCAGGCCACGCAGCGCGTGCAACAGTGAACCGGACGTATACACGCAATCGCCCTCACTATCCAGGCGTTCGTGTTCCTTCGTGTGCTTCGTGTGCTTCGTGGTTGGTCGAATTGTTGCCGTTTGGAAGTCAGATTGGTATCAGGTGTAGGCTTTTTGTGATAGGGACGTGCTTCTGCGCGTCCGCAAGCCGTCCCGATATGGGAAATGCTGCGCTGGAGCGGCGGCCTGTGCCGGACCCACCGCCCGGATTCGACGTGGTAGGGACGCGCATCTGCGCGTCCGCAAGCCGTCCCGATGATGCACCAGTTGCGCCTGATTCTCTGTTCCCCTGTGCGGTCACGGTATGCTCTCTACAGAACACTACCATTCATCATATGAAGAACAAACAGAAGACCCGCCTGAGACACGTTGTTCTTTGTTGCTTTGTTCTTTGTTCTTTATCCTCTGCTCTCAATCATCCCGGTACAGGTCATCCATGCGACTAGTACCAATGGTCCCACCAGAACAACCCTCAGAGGTATTGTATGTTCTCGCCACAGCGTGTATGGTTTGTATGGGCAAAATTTGGTAAAAGTCCCGGCGTCGTGTGCGCCGGATAATCCGATCCTTGCTCAATCGCATACATGTTCATGCGGTCATACGCATCATCTGGGCAGAACAGACGATTGCCCTTCCTGGCGATAGCGATATGCGCGAACCAGCGCAACACAGCACTTTTGATCAAGTCGTGACTGAGGTGTAAGCGAGTGTCAGCCAGGCGTAGCGGCGTATGTCGTATCCCTGGAGGGGCGGAGCCGGTTCTGCTCCTCTCTTTTGATCTCTCTAAGTATTTTCGATCCTCACAGGATATTCCGTATATGGTTGAAGGGAAAGGAGATCGATGGGAAGATGCCGGATTGGTGGCGTATGCCGGGGAAGGAACCGGCTTCCGCGCCGCGTATCTGACACCTTCGCCGCAAGGCGTATCACACCGACCAGGGATGTTTGACCACGCCATCCCGAACATTGACGTTCCAGTGGTCACACTGTTTTTCTCGTTGTACTCGTTGTAGTTATTCTGCAAACAGGAAGAGGATCGCATGAACATTCCGCGACTATCTCTCCAGAGACTCAAGACCAGTAGTCTAGAACTGGTCAAAACCCGTCCGCGCCTGCTGCTGACCATGTTGGTAGCAATGCTGGTGCTGGCCGCCGGTATTGGGAGCGCGATTTATGCCGCTCCTGAAGTTGATCTTTTTGTTGAACCCGTGCTGACCGGGCAAATTCCTGAGAGTGCTGGTTCAGCAGATTTTCGGATTTATGTAAACGATACCATTGAAGGTGGAACGGTTACAATCGAGATCACTACCCTTGATGGGGCCGGTACCAACCAGGCCGTCGCGCCGGCAGACTATACCGCGCAAACTCAGGTAGTTACCTTCTCTGATACGCTCAGCGAAACGTTCGTGACCGTCCCGATTATCGATGATAATCTGGATGAACAAAATGAAGTGTTTCGCGTACAAGCAGACGTGATCAGTAATGACTCAAATACTGAAGTTAACGAGCCGCTATCTCCGTTATCTGTCACCATTATCGATAATGACGCACCTACTCTGCTTTCTATTACTGGTCCGGGCAATGTAAATGAGAACGCGGGTCAGGCTTTTATTGAAGTTACGCTGAGTGGCGCTGGAACACAAACCAGTAGTCCCCAGTCGGTGGACTTCGAGTATGAGATCCTGCCGGGAGCAACTGATCCTGCTACACCGGGAGTAGATCTTGAGGATGTGGACACCGGTGGTGTCACCGGAACCCTGGTTATTTCGGCTAATACATCGTTTGCGAGTCCGATTCTACTTCCGATACAGATCAACGATGACCTGATCGATGAACCGGATGAGAATTTTACGATCAACATAACGTCTGCCAGTAATGTGACCAACCCTACACTTGCGACGGGTGCAACGTTGGATGGGACCATTATTGACGACGAAGAGTTGGAAGTCTTCTTCTCCACCTCAGCGCTGACTGTTACTGAAGGTACAGCAGGTACGGTACAGGCGCAGGTTAGTTTGAATTTTGTCCCCGCCACTGAAGTAACGGTGGACTTCAGCGTGAGTGGTTCAGCGACAAGCGGTGCGGGGAATGATTATACATTCACACCTGCTGCGCAGACGCTTACGTTCCCTGCCGGCGGGGCTATCACGCAAACAATTGATATAACTGTCCTGGATGATACCATCGACGAACTCGATGAGACGGTAATCCTGGCCCTGACCAATCCCTCGGCCAATGTGTCGATAGTATCGCCGGATGAGTATACCCTGACAATCCAGGACGATGACGCTGCCCCCGAGATTGCGATTGGTGATGTGACCGTGAACCCGGAGGCGGCGGTCGATGCCGGCTTCCCCGTGACGCTGACTGCTGCCAGCGGTCTGACGGTTACGGTGGCGTATGCTACGGCTGATGATACCGCGACAGCGGGCGCGGACTACACCAGCGTCAATGGCACGCTCACCTTTACGCCGGGGATCACCAGCCAGACGATAAATGTGCCGGTGCTGGATGATGCACTGGACGAAGCGGATGAGACCTTCTTTGTCGATCTAAGCACACCCACGAATGCGACGATTACCGATGCGCAGGGGGTGGGCACGATTGTGGACAACGATGATCCGCCGGAGATTGCGATCGGCGATGTGACGGTGAACCCGGAGGCGGATACAAATGCCAGCTTCCCGGTGACGCTGACCGCCGCCAGTGGTCTGACGGTTACGGTGGCGTATGCTACGGCTGATGATACGGCAACCGCAGGCGCGGACTACACCAGCGTCAATGGCACGCTCACCTTTACGCCGGGGATCACCAGCCAGACGATAAATGTGCCGGTGCTGGAGGATACCCTGGACGAACCGGATGAGACCTTCTTCGTCAACCTGACCGCGCCCACAAATGCGACCTTTGGTGATGATCAGGGGCTTGGAACGATTGTGGACGATGATGCTCCGCCGGCAATTACGATTGGTGATGTGACGGTAGACCCGGAGGCGAATACAAATGCCAGCTTCCCGGTGACGCTGACCGCCGCCAGCGGTCTGACGGTCACAGTGGAGTTTGCCACGACTGATGATACCGCGACAGCGGGTGCAGACTACACCAGCGTCAACGGCACGCTCACCTTTACGCCGGGGGTCACCAGCCAGACGGTGAATGTGCCGGTGCTGGATGACGCGCTGGATGAAGCGGATGAAACCTTCTTTGTCGATCTGACCACACCCACGAATGCGACGATTACCGATGCGCAGGGGGTGGGCACGATTGTGGACAACGAAGCCGCACCGACCATTTCGATTGACGACGTAACAGTAGACCCGGAGGCGGATACGACTGCCGACTTTACGGTTAGCCTGGACGCCGCCAGCGGTCTGACGGTCACGGTGGCGTATGCCACGGCCGATGGTACCGCGACAGCGGGCGCGGACTACACCAGCGTCAACGGCACGCTCACCTTTACGCCGGGGATCACCAGCCAGACGGTGAATGTCCCGGTGCTGGAGGATACCCTGGACGAACCGGATGAGACCTTCTTTGTCGATCTGAGCACACCTACGAATGCGACGATTGCTGATGCGCAGGGGGTGGGCACGATCGTGGACAACGACGCTGCACCGACCATTTCGATTGACGACGTAACAGTAGACCCGGAGGCGGATACGAATGCCGGCTTCACGGTCAGCCTGGATGCCGCCAGCGGTCTGACGGTTACGGTGGCGTATGCTACGGCTGATGATACCGCGACAGCGGGCGCGGACTACACCAGCGTCAATGGCACGCTCACCTTTACGCCGGGGATCACCAGCCAGACGATAAATGTCCCGGTGCTGGAGGATACCCTGGACGAACCGGATGAGACCTTCTTCGTCAACCTGACCGCACCCACAAATGCGACCTTTGGTGATGATCAGGGGCTTGGGACGATTGTGGACGACGACGACCCACCGACGATCAATATTGCCGATACATCCGTACAGGAGGGAGACAGCGGCACGGTGACGGCTGTCTTCACCGTGACCTTGTCCGCGGCTAGTGGTCTTCCGGTGGAGGTGGATTATACGACGACGGATAATACAGCGACGGTTGCAGATGGTGACTATAATGCTACCTCAGGTACATTAACCTTTGCTGCCGAGGAGATCACCAAGACAATCAGTGTCACGGTGAATGGTGACACCGATTATGAAGGGAATGAAACCTTCTTTGTCGACCTGTCCAACCCGGTGAATGCAGTTGATCCGATTGTAGACAATCAGGCCACTGGTACCATCATCGATGATGATCTGCCAACGGTTGAGTTTGAGATCACAGCTCAGAGCGTGCCCGAAAATGTGACTGGCGGGTCGGCAACCGTCACAGTTACATTGAGCGCACCAGTGGTCGCAGGACAACAAGTCACCGTACCCTATTCGATTACAACTGCCAGCACAGCTACGGGTGGCGGCACGGACTATACAGTAACTGCGGCGTCACTATCTCCGATTATCTTTGGCGAGTTCGATGACAACTTCACCATCGATCTATCTATTATCAACGACCTGCTGGACGAGAATGACGAAACAATCATCTTCCAGCTTGGTACGCCAACTGGTGCAACTCTCGGTGCACAGACGACGCATACATTGACCATCATTGACGATGATCCAGAGCCGTTCGTGGACTTCGCCGAGGACAATAGTAATGTAACCGAGGGTGGCACCGCCACGATCGAAGTGTCTCTGAGCGATCCATCAGGTCGCGAGGTGCAGGTAGGCTATACTCGCATTGGCGGAACCGCAACATCTGGTGTGGACTATGAGCCAGTATCAGGGGGTACGCTCATCTTTGCTCCGGGTGAGACGACGCAGACCTTTACCGTAACAACGATCCAGGACGAGATCGACGAACCCTCGGAGACAGTTCTCTTCGAGTTGTCCAGTGCGACAAATGCTAGTCTTGCGACTACCCTGGAACATACACTGACCATCGACGATGATGACGGCCCACCGGAAGTCACGTTCGATGTTGCGACGAGCAGTGCAGCTGAGGGTACAACGGCAAACATCGATGTGCGGCTGACGGGCGAGTCGAGTCAGGCGATTACGGTCACCTTTAGCATCGGCGGTACAGCGCCGATCACAGACTATACCGTTCTGACGACCAGTCCGCTTGTGTTTGCACCGGGTGAGGTGCTGAAGACGATTGAAGTCAATCTTGCTGATAATGACATCTACCAGCTTGACCGAACCGTCGTCTTTTCACTGGCTATCGATCCAGCGGCTGCCGGCCTGGTCGTTTTGGGTAGCAATACCAGTCACACCCTGACCATTGAGGATGATGACGGACCAACCGCCAACTTTGCTTCAACCACTGCATCAGTGGAAGAGGCAGATACAACGGTGCCGGTAACCATCAACCTTGATCAGGCGATCATTGCGGGTGATAGCCCGGTACTGGATCTGGTCGTTAGTACGGGAACAACGGCGCAAGAAGGCGTTGACTTCAACGTACCGGCATCGATTACCTTCAATGCGGGCGATACCAGCGCAAGTTTCGACATCGCGATCCTGAATAACGAACTCGATCAGCCGGATCGCACGCTGGTGCTGACCCTCAGTCCGCAGGAAGGCAGCAATATCAATGTCCCTGCCGGTACCAGTTACACATTGACCATCATTGACGATGATGAAACGCCGGTTGCCAATGCTGATGCTTACGAAGTGGACGAGGACAATGTTCTGACCGTAGTCGCACCCGGTGTGCTGGAGAACGACACTGACGGGGATGGTGATACACTGACGGCCGAGAAGCTGTCAGACCCGACCAACGGCACGCTGGTATTTAATGCCGATGGCTCATTCACTTACACGCCGAACGCAAACTTCTTCGGCACGGATAGCTTTACCTATAGGGCCAGTGATGGTACGAATGAATCTGGTGTCGCAACCGTCACCATCACCGTCAACTCGGTCAACGACGCACCGGTGGCGAACGATGACACACTGACCATTGTTCAAAACACCACCCGCCCGGTCAATGTGCTGGCGAACGATGTGGATGTGGATGGTAACACCCTGTCCGTGGACTCGGTGACACAGCCCGCCAATGGGACAGTCGCGATCAGCGGTGATCGCCAGGCGATAAACTACACACCGAATCCTGGTTACCTGGGACCGGATCGCTTTGAGTACACCGTCTGTGACAACGGTGCGCCGCCGGCATGCGCCACGGCCACCGTCACCGTCAATGTAATTGAGGGTAAGGTGTACCTGCCGCTGATTATCGGCCCCGGAGTGCCGCCACCGCAGGCGGCTGATCTGGTGGTCAGTGATTTCCGGCTTGAACCGAACAAGACCAGCTTTAGCGCGGGTGAGAGTGTCACCGTTATTGTGGAGGTGACAAACCAGGGGAACATACCGGTGAGCCAGGACTTCTGGGTAGACTTTTACATCAACCCGGAGGATATTGATGCCAATCCGGTGGTACCAACGGTTAACCAGCGTTGGGACGAACTCTGCCGCGCTGGTGCTTTTACAGGTACTCCCTGTTACTATGGTATTGTCTGGTTGGTGGAAGATGACCTGGCACCGGGCGAGAGTGTCACGCTGAAGTCAACTACCATTTCCAGTCTGTTTAGTCGCTGGCCTGGCTACTTTGTCAACGGAACCGAGCGACTGTATGTACAGGTGGATAGCTGGAATCCAGGTGTGTCAACCGGCGCTGTGGCCGAAATCAATGAAGACAACAACCTGGCATCCATCCTGAATGTAACCGTGTCGGGTAGCAATCCCTCAGTGCTCGCCGATGATCTGCCCACTGAGATCCCGCCCCGCCCACGACCGTAACGATCTGGAGGAGAATACCTGGAGCGATCATCGCTCCAGGTATTCCATCAAACACGTAGTTCGCTGTTGGTAGCCGTTAAGGAGGCTAGAAATGCGACGACATATAGCCAGTGTTATGCTCATCGTCTGCGGAACGTTATTGATAGCCTGGGGTGTCGGCATGTGGCTGCTGCCGACAAGCGCCTCGGCCATGCCCACGCAGCAAGACCCGCCACCACGTCCACCGGTTGAGCCGCTGCCGGGTGGCGGTGGCGGTGGCGGTGGGAGTAGTGACCCGACACCAACGCCTATACCCTCAGGTCGTATCACGGGAACGGTGATTGATCAGAGTACCGGCGCACCTGCTCCCGACGTTGAGGTGAGTGTTGGTGGTGTGATTGTTCGTACCGATGCGAATGGAAACTATGAGCGCACCCGGCTGCGTCCCGGTACATACAAGGTGAAACTCTGGTTGAGCCCGGATGAGGGGACGCCGCTGCAGGAGCCGCAAATGGTGGTACTGATCGGTCAGACGGCCAATGTTGTAGTTCATCTCTTCTTTACTCCGGTTGGTGCCCCTGTGCCGACCCCAACGGCTGTACCGGCGGGCGCCTCACAGCTTCCGGCACCGGACCAGTCGGTAGAAGCCGGATCGGCGCGGTATACTGCTGCCGAGGCGGTCCCGGAAGCCCCGGTAGCTCAGGCAGCCCAAGCGGCCTCGGATGCTCCAGCCGCCCGGTCATCCCGGACAGCGTCGGAAGCGGCGGCGGTCCAGGCGAATGAGGTCGCCCGCGTGCCCAGCCGTTTGCCGAACACCGGCACGGGCAATCAAGGCGAGCTGATCTGGCTCTGGTTGATGCTGGGGACGGGGATGTTGATTGCGGGCGCACTGCTTCAGATGAAGACATCCCGTGATAACGCGCCGGTATTGGCGGAGGCTGTTCAGGAAATCGTTCCGGTAGAGCAGCATAGCGCGGCATCCGTCGATGCTGAAAATGCTGAGACGTTGAAATCGCTCTTTGACGACTTTAGAAGAAATCGCGAGTAAGACGTAAAGAACAGGAGTTACGCGGTGAGCGTTTGGACCACGAATACCACGAAATGAGCGAACACCGCGAACCGGTCACTGCTGACATGCATCCGGTGATCCTGCGTTTGACGGGGGATATTGCCTCCGGCAGGGCGGAATTGGACATCCTTTTTCACAAAAATGTGGCTCGCGGAGCCACATTTTTGTGAAAAAGAGAGAAAAGTACCATGCTGCCGCAGGCGCGGCTGACTTTCATCGGGTCGAACACCCGGTTTGCGTATCCACCGTGTAAGTTCTGTAAATAACAAACTGTTTTGATTGCCCGGAGGCCGTTGGATGATATGATATCCAGCGGCCTCCAAAATATGCTTACTACAGCTTCTGTTCTGCTGACGGGAATGCGGTTCTGCGCATCCGCATCACGCTCTCGCGTCAAACGCTGTCCGTAATCGCATTAGTACGTAACCTGCACGGGTGTTCCGACGGGTGCCCAGTTGTAGAGCCAGGCCGCCGATCCCAGCGGCAGGTTGATGCAGCCGTGGCTGACGCGCACTCCCGACCCAAACAGGTTATGCCAGTAGGTGCCATGCAGCGCAACGCCACCATGGATATACATTGCGTGTGGCACATTAGGTACGTTGTAGTATTCTCCTCCAAGGGTACCACTCATCGTTTGCACGGGTACTTTGGCATAGATCGCGAAGTTTCCGGCCGGTGTATTGAAGCCATCTTTCCCGGTTGTGATTGGCGCATCGAACACAAGAATTTCACCTTCGTAGGCATACAGCCACTGATGGCTGATGTTAACCACGATATGCTTCCAGCCTCCCGTAGACTGCACAACCGGCGCAGGCGCAGGGGCCGGGGCCGGGGCCGGGGCCGGGGCGGC
>DAOTVB010000192.1:0-18865 GCA_034436755.1 Chloroflexaceae bacterium
CCTGTAGTCCGTAGTCTGTAGTCTGTAGTTTGTAGTCCGTAATTCGTGGTGCCATCTTTGGAGGTGGAGGAAATCGCCTGATACCAGTTTGCCGTCAAACGTGCAAAAAACCACGAAGGTCACAAAGAGCGTGCAACCGTGAACCTGATGTATAGCAATCCTAAAGTGGTTGTGAACTGGTTCTTCGGGATGCGCTGCCAACCGCCTGAAGGCGGCACGACGACACATGGAGGATGGCTATCGCTGGTGCGTCGAACGCACCCTACCGCGGTCTCCGGTGGTGATGATATCCGGGTTCCTACCAGCTATAGCTGGTGCGTAGAACGCACCCTACGGCTACTGTGGTGCCGTCTTTGGAGGTGGGGGAAACCGCCTGAGGACGGCATTTTGTGTGAATACTGCGTAGGGATAAAGACGATCAGGATTACGAAAGGATACAACCAGGCGAAAGGCGCGAAATATGCCTCACTTGCTTTTCGCGCTCTTCGAGTGCTTTCGCGGGATTCGTGGTCCTGCATGTACGCGGGGAGGACCGTCCACGAATGCACGAATGGGTTGTGCTGCTCCTATGCGCAGTTGCACGCTGGGATTGCTCATGCATCTGCCCACATCTGCCCACGCTGTTCCATCACTTCGCGTCGTTTCGCGGGGTTTGTGGTCCTGCCATTACCGCTTCCACCTGCGCGCGGGTGACGCCGGGAACCCATGCGAGAAACTCGTCAATTGTCGCACCGTCGCGCAGATTCTCGAAGAGCGCGGCCACCGGGACGTGCGTTCCCCGAAAGACCCACGCGCCACTGACGACTTCGGGGTGGGTCACAAGGCATGCTGGTTGCCCTGATATACCGGACAGCGCCCCAGGAGTCCCGGCTTCAGCCGGTTTCCGGCCGCACACCGGCTAAAGCCGGGACTCCCGCTCCGGAGCCGAGCAGGAGCGATCTCCATATCCGGACTCATTGTTTTATGATCGCTCCCGCATGACGGACGGGACGGGGGGCCGGGCCAACATCCCCATGACAAACCCTTTCCAGACAGTCTCTCACAAGCGCCTGGGTGTCCAAGCGATATGCCATATGCCGGGTGGCAGTGGATCTGGCGGTACGGAATCTGCTATATCGCTGAATGCAATCTGGTTTGGAAAATCCCGTGTGATTAAGTAAGGAGAAACCCATGGCTGACTTCGTCGAGCAGGTTACGGCGAAGTGCTCTCGCCCGGACCTGCGGGAGCAATGCACTGGAGCCAGGCCGCTCCCACAGCCACCAGAGATACTGCATGCATTTGAGCAGGTTAAAGGTCCATGGGCGCACCCGGCGGCGGAGATAGAACTCCCGGCGCAGCATGCCACGTTGCTGACCTGCCGGCAGATCCTTGAGCGGGTGTCGGATGGCTACCTGGTGACGGATGCGCATGGTATGATCCAGCAGGTCAACCATGCCGGCGCTCGTCTGCTCAATATCCCCCAGGAGCTGCTGGTCGGCACAGCGCTCGCCAGTTTTATCGCCGCCGATGAGTGGCATGGCTTTAAGGCCCGCCTGCACCGGCTGGGCACTGCCGATACGCTGCTGGAGTGGTCGGTGCAGCTCCGACCCCATAACCAGCCGACAGTCGAGGTGTTGCTCACGGCTATTCCTGTGTGTGATGCCTATGGAACGGTTGTTACGCTGCACTGGCTGCTGTGCGCGTGGGGCGAACAGCACCGGGCCACGGAGCAGATCCAGCAGTTGCATGCCGCCCTGGAGGAGCGGGTCGTTGCACGGATTGCCCGGTTTGAAGCGGCCCTCCGGACGCAGGATGGGGTCACATCGGACGGGTTGACTGGGAGCGCCGATACTGAAACGCTGCCCCGGCAATGCGAGCGCGATCTTCCCCGGCAGTGTGCGGAAGATCGGACGGGTTATGCACCGGAGCAATCGGCGCAGCGTGTACCAGGCGCACGACTGCCGGGCCAGCATATGATCAAGAACCGCTTTATCTACAACCTGCTGCATGGCCTGGTTGATGACGAGGCGACCATCCTGCGCGATGCCCGGCTGCTGGGCCTGGATTTTGCCCCACCCCGCGCGGTCATTCTGATCGAGGCCGCCGATTACATCCTGGCAACCCACGCCGGTCAGCCAGGAGCCACCGCCGACGAGCAGATCCGGCAGCGGGTGCAGACCTTGATCAGCAGTGTGGTCAGCTTCTTCCACCTGCCGAACGATACGATTTGTGCCTACCTGGGCGATGGTCAGGTAGCCGTACTGAAGGCCAGCGATACCAAAAATCTGGTCTCCTGGGTAGATCAGCAGGATGGGCCGGATCAGTCCAGCGCATCGTGGGCCAACCTGACGGCGCTCAAGCGGGCGGCGAGTGCGCTGCTGCGGCATATGCGCCGGGAGATTGACGCGGCGATCAGTATCGGCATTGGCCGCTACCACCCGGGCATCCGGGAGTTGACCCGCTCCTACGCGGACGCGCGCGCGGCGCTCTCCCTCGGCCATCGCTTCCACGGCCCGAACGGGGTCTACTGTCTGGATAGGCTGGGTATCGCGGCATTTGTGGGCGTCTCAGATGAGCAGACCAAGATCGACCTGGCGACGCACCTGCTGAGCCCGCTCACCCATGCGCCCGAACTGTTGCAGACGCTGGCGGTCTTCTTCGCGCAGAACTGCGCGCCCTCCAGCACCGCCGCCGCCCTGGCGATCCATCGCAATACCCTGAGCTATCGTCTCGACAAGATCAACGCCCTGACGGGCCTGAACCCGCGCTGCTTCGACGATGGTGTCCAGATTCGGCTGGCGCTGGCGCTGCGGGCTCTTCAGGATGCCGCCGCGCAGACGTAGGCGCGGATTGAGGTAGTTTGAGGCATCGTTCAATAATACTTCAGGAGTCCCGGCTTCAGCCGGATCAGGCGTTCCCGGCAGTCGGCCGCGGCCCCGGCAGGCATCCAAACCGGCTCAAGCCGGGATTCCTGGGGCGCATATCCGGGCTGTTTTCTCAACGTTCTTCAGCCGGATCAGGCGTTCCCGGTCGTCGGCCGCAGCCTCGGCAGGCATCCAAACCGGCTCAAGCCGGGACTCCAGGATGGCAGTTTGAAAAAATAGTCCGGATAGCGTGTACGTCCGTAGGGCAATCGCCGGAGCGCGGCTCAGTCTCAGGAGTCCCGGCTTCAGCCGGATAGCTGCCGTAACCGGCTGAAGCCGGGATTCCTGGGGCGCATATCCGGATTAAAATTCAACGTTCATCAGCCGGAACTCCGGTTTCTTCACTGCTGTTCGGAATTAATATACAAAATTCATCACACGCTGCTTTGCGCCTTTCTATCCTGGCATGAACCGATAGTACCAGCGCGATTGTGCAACTGCACAACAACTATCGCGCACCATAGGACAAATTTTATGCACCTGCCCAATGCATCCCCCCCCGGAACGGCGTAGCATAGAGCCAGAAGCAAACAATAAATCTGTGGCGAAATGCAAACAGAACAAACCGGGGTTCCCATAATGACGAGCCAGGGGCGCTTTGTTCTGTGTTGCTCTGTTGTATGTTCTCTCGAATGGAGGGGATAGCCGATGCGCTTGCGGGCACTATTTCTTGATCGGGATGGGACGCTGGTCCATCCCCGGCACTACCCATCGCGGCCCGAAGAGCTCTGCCTCTACGCCGGGATTGCGGCGCAGTTGCAGTTGCATCTGGGAGCGGAAACGTGACCGATCTGATGTCCATGCCACCCGAATGGCGCGCAGTGCGGCGTGTACTGGCGGTTCGGCTGGATAACCTGGGCGATGTGCTGGTGATGACCCCGGCAATGCATGCGATCCGGCAGTCGCTGCCGCAGGCGACCCTGACCCTGCTGGCAAGTCCGATTGGCGCACAGGCCGGTCGCCTGAACCCGGACATCGACGATGTGATCGTCTACCAGGCTCCCTGGATGGACCCCTGGCAGAAACTGCCCCGCGACCCCGAACGTGAGCAGCAGATGATTGCGCTGCTGCGGGAGCGGCAGTTCGATGGTGCGATTATCTTTACCTCGTTTCGGCAGAGCCCGCTGCCCGCAGCCTACCTCTGCTACCTGGCGGATATTCCGCTGCGCGTGGCGGCTTCTATCGACGGTCCCGGCTCGCTGCTGACCACCCGGCATAAGCACCCCGAACGTATGCTGCACGAGGTTGAGCGTGGCCTGGATCTGGTCAGTGCCGTCGGGTTGACCACCGAGGAGCGCGATCTGGTTTTGCAGGTGCCGGACGACGCCCGTGCCTTCCTGGAGGAGACGTTTCCGGTGCTGGAGTGCCGCGCCAATCTGACGCGGAAGCGCCAGCAGCCGTACGTCCCCATGCAGCAGCCCCTGGTGGTGATCCATCCGGGATGCAGTATGCCCGCGCGCACCTATCCCCGGGAAATGTACGCAGAACTGGCCGACCAGTTGATCGAGCAGTTGGGCGCAACCGTTGTGCTGACCGGCGCGGAGGCCGAGCAGGAGTTGGTCGCACGGGTGCAGCACCGGATGCGGCACCGGGCACTGCCGCTGGCGGGCAAGCTGCCCTTCCCGGCCTTCTGCGCGCTGGTCGAGGCAGCCGACCTGACCATCACCAACAACACCGGGCCGATGCACATGGCTGCCGCACTGAAAACGCCGGTCATCGCCCTGTTTGCCCTGACCAACCCGCCGGAGCAGTGGGGACCGTGGCGCGTGCCGCATCGTCAGCTCTACCACGATGTAGCCTGCCGCATCTGCTACAGCCGGGTCTGCCCCTACGGGCATGAGTGTCTCCGCCTGATCACCCCGGCAATGGTGGTTGACGCTGCGGTTGAGTTGCTGGGAGAGGTGGTGCAGAGTGACAAGTGACAAGTGACGAGTGGATGTACCGGACTACGGACTACGGATTACGGGATACGGACTACGGATAAAACATGTGGCTTGAGGCAAAGAACATTCTGGCCATTCGGCTAGACAATATCGGCGATCTGGTGATGCTGGGTCCGGCCCTGCGCGCCGTGAAAGAGACTGCGCCGCAGGCCCGGCTGACCCTGCTGGCGAGCCGGGCGGGCGCGACGGCTGCACCCCTGCTGCCCTGGATCGACGAGGTGATCGTCTGGCGCGCGGTCTGGCAGGATCTGGGGCACCTGGCATTCGATCCCGACCGGGAGCTGGCCTTCGTCCGGCAACTGGCCGAGCGTCGCTTTGATGCCGCGTTGATCTTCACCTCCTTCAGCCAGACGCCGCATGTGCCGGGGTATGTCTGCTATCTGGCGGGCATCCCGTTGCGCGCGGGCGAGTCGAAGGAGTTTGGCGGGACTACCCTGACCACGGAACTCAAACCGGCCCCGGACGATCTGCACCAGACCGAGCGCAGTCTGCGGCTGGTTGAGGCGCTGGGCTTTCATGTGCGCAACCGGCACCTGGTGGTGTCAATCCCGGCGGCGGCGCGTGCGGCGGTGGATGGCCTGCTAACCCGCGCCGGACTCGACCCGGCCGCCCCGTTTGTGCTGCTGCATCCCGGCGCGAGTGCCGCGGCACGGCGCTACCCATCCGAGCGCGCGGGCGCGGTGGCGCAACAGTTGAGCCAACACGGCCGGCAGGTGCTGGTCACCGGGGTTGACCGCGAGGCGGCGCTGATCGAGACGGTCATGGCGCGGGCACCCGGCGCGCGGGCGCTGGTTGGCGGCACCCAGTTGGCCGAGTTCGCCGCGCTGGTCGAGCGGGCTGCGCTGGTGATCTGCGGGAACACCCTGCCGCTGCATCTGGCGGACGCGCTGGAAACGCCGGTCCTGGTCCTCTATGCGGGGACGGACTATGAGCGCCAGTGGCAACCGCGGGTGGTGCCGCACCGCCTGCTGCGCCGACCAACGCCCTGCCATCCCTGCTATCTCTTTCAATGTCCGATCGGACTGCCCTGCCTGGATATCGAACCTGCCGCCGTTGTCACCGCCGCCGAAACATTACTCGCAACCGAAACCGGGCCGGAAGCTCAGACAGAGGGGAGGTTGATGTATGACCGCTGAAATCGCCAATGGAGTTCCTTTCCCACTGACCAGGGCAGTGATACGCCGGATTGCCGTCTTCCGGGCGCTCTTCCTCGGCGATCTGCTCTGTGCCGTTCCGGCCCTGCGCGCGCTGCGACGGCACTTCCCGCTTGCCGAGATTACGCTGATCGGGTTGCCCTGGGCGGCGGACCTGGCGCGGCGGCTATCCTACATCGACCAGGTGCTACCTTTTCCGGGCTACCCCGGTATTACCGAGGTGGACTACCAGGCGGCGCAGACGCAGGCGTTTCTGCAAGCGGCACGGGCCAACCCCTACGATCTTGCCATCCAGATGCATGGCAATGGCACCAACAGCAACGGCTTTGTGGCCGATCTGGGCGCACGCATGTCGCTGGGCTACCGGCAGGGCAACGACCGGCGGCTCACGGTCAGTCGGCCCTACCGGCCGGCGGAGCATGAGATCGGGCGCTGGCTGCGCCTGGTGCGTGCGGTGGGTGTCCCGGCGGATGATCCGCGCACGGAGTTTCCCACCAGTCACAGCGAAGCGGACCATGCGCTGGAACTACTGCGCCCACTGCTGGATCGGCCCGGCCCACTGATCGGGCTGCATGCCGGGGGCAAAGACCCGGCCCGCCGCTGGCCGCCCGAGCGCTTCGCCCAACTCGCGGATGCGCTGGTAGCGCAAACCGGCGCGCGGATCGTCCTGACCGGCGGACCGGGCGAGCGCGCGATCACCGCCGCCGTCCGGCAGGCAATGCATGCCTCCGCGCTAGACCTGGCAGGCCAGACCGACCTGGGCAGCTTTGCGGAGGTCATCGCCCGGCTGGATCTGCTGATCACCAATGACACGGGCGCGTCACACCTGGCGGCCGCGCGCGGCACTCGCAGCGTGGTGCTGTTTGGACCGAGTCGCCCCGAACGCTGGGCACCGCCGGATCGAGCGCGGCATCGCGTGATTGACGCCCTGGCGCTGGCTGGTTCTGCCATTGATCCGCGCACGGCGCTGCGCCGACTACCAGTTGGGCCGGTGCTGGCAGCCGGCCGGGAGATGCTTCGGCGCGATCAGGCCGGGGAAGCGGGCTCAACTGCACAGGAGGTTGCATGCGGCGACGAAAGATTTTGATCTGGCATATTCACGGGAGCTATCTCAACACGCTGGCCCGGATTGAGCATGACTGGTATTTGCCGGTGAAGCCCGACCGGGGCACCGGCTACGGCGGTCGCGGCCCCAGCTTTGATCTGCCGCCCTACGTGCGCGAGGTGCCGGCCGCGGCGGTGCGCGACCTGGACCTGGACCTGGTGATCTTCCAGACGCCGCAGAACTATTTCGAGGATCAGCCGGAGATCCTGAGCCGTGCGCAGCAGCGGTTGCCGCAGATCTACCTGGAGCATAACACGCCCCGCCCGCATCCAACCGACTCGCGGCATCCCATCGACGACCCGAACGTGCTGCTGGTGCATGTCACCGACTACAACCGCTTGATGTGGGACAACGGGCGCACGCCAACGGCGGTGATTGAGCATAGCGTGGCGATTGACCCGACAGCACACTACCGGGGTGAACGTGAGCAGGGCATCGTGGTGGTGAACGGGATGCAGCAGCGCCCGCGCATCGCCGGGTATGACATCTTCATGCAGGCGCGCCGGCAGATGCCGCTGGAGGCGGTGGGGATGCAGACGGAGGAGTTGGGCGGGTTGGGCGATATTCCCTACCGCCACCTGCACCAGCGCATCGCCGACTATCGCTTTCTCTTCAGCCCGATGCGCTACACCAGCATGCCGCTGGCCGTGATTGAGGCGCTGACGCTGGGCATGCCGGTGGTGGCGTTGGCAACCACCGCGCTGCCATCCGTGATTGAGAACGGCGTGAATGGCTATGTCTCCTGCGATCCCGCTTTCCTGATCGACCGGATGCAGGTGCTGCTGGCCGACCCGAACCTGGCCCGGCAGTTGGGCGCAAACGCCCGCGCCACTGCCCAGGAGCGTTTTGGGCTAGATCGCTTTATGCGTGATTGGAACGAGCTATTTGACCGGGTGACACAGTAGCGAGGTGGGGAGCAGCGGCGGCGCATGCGCTGTCCATACCGGCTCCCGCCTCTCCCGAGGATACATGGATAGACGAAAACGAATTGCTTTTCTGAGTGAGCATGCCGGCCCGCTGGCGCTGCTGGGTAGCGAAGACGCGGGCGGCCAGAATGTTTACGTCGATGAGGTCAGCCGGAACCTGGCCCACCTGGGCTATGCCGTGGATGTCTTTACCCGCGCTACCAACCCGGAGACGCCCCCGGTGATTGACTGGAGTCCCGGTGTGCGCCTGGTCAATCTGACCGCCGGGCCGCTCGAGTTCCTGCCCAAAGATTGGCTCTGGCCGCTGATGCCCGCGTTCTGCCAGGCATTTCTGCAGTTTATGTGGAACGACGGCGCGCGCTACGATCTGATCCACGGCAACTTCTGGATGTCGGGATGGGTGGGCCTGGAACTGCGGCAGCGGCTGGGCATTCCCCTGGTGCAGATTTTTCACGCGCTGGGTAAGACCAAGCAGCGCCACCAGCGCGCCGCCGACACCAGTCCCCCGGAGCGCATCGCCGTTGAACTGGAGATTGTGCGCCAGGCCGACCGGCTAATCGCGCAGTGCCCCAGCGAGCAGTATGAGCTGGAAAGCGATTACCAGGCCGACCCGCGCCGCATTGCGGTCATCCCCTCGGCAGTGAATATCGAGCGCTTCCGTCCGGTGCCCCGGGTCGCGGCCCGCCGCCGCATCGGACTGGAACCGGATGGGCCGACCGTCATCTACGTGGGGCGCATGCTGCCGCGCAAGGATATTCGCAACATCATTCGCGCCGTTGCCCTCCTGCGCCGGCAGAGCGATCTGCCGCTTCAGTTGCTGTTGGTTGGGGGCGAGACGGTTGCGCCGGACCCGAACGCCACGCCGGAGATCGGGGTGCTGCAACAACTGGCGGCCGAACTGGATATCAGCGAGCGCGTGCATTTCTATGGCAAGCGCCAGCCGGATATGCTGCGCAACTTCTACTGCGCGGGCGATGTGGTTGTGACGACGCCCTGGTACGAGCCCTTCGGCCTGACCCCGCTGGAGGGCATGGCCTGCGGGCGACCGGTGATTGGCGCAGCGGTAGGCGGGATTACCTTCACCATCCAGGATGGCATCACCGGCCAACTGGTGCCCCCGCGTGACCCGGCAGCCCTGGCCGACCGATTGCATGAACTGCTGACCCGGCCGGAGCAGGCAGCGGCAATGGGACAGGCGGCCCGCGCCCGCGTTGAGCGCGAGTTTACCTGGCCGACGGTTGCCCGGCGCACCGCTGCCGTCTACCAGGAGGTACTGGCGGAGTATGCGCGCCGGACAACGGATGTACCGGAGCGTGCGATTGGCGGTCTGGTTGAGCCGGAGTGCGTATCGGCAGCAACGCCGATCCCGATTGAGCTTCCGGCCCACTCGCATGGGAAGTAACGGATAGGCGCTGCGTGGTGCGTTCTGTTTCCACCCAGTGCCAGCAGCCGTAGGGTGCATCGAATGCACCCTACGGCTGCCACATTCATCACCCGGATCGGGCGTTCCCGGTAGTCTGCCCTGTCCTGGCAGGCATTCCACCGGCTAAAGCCGGGACTCCCAGAGTAGGGTGCATAAAATGCACCCTATATCGCTGGATCGGCGTTGCGGCTGATGAACGTTGAAAAAGAGCCAGGATATGGAATACGGCAGCAGAACGGTGCATCGAATGCACCCTACTGCTCTCTCACCCGTAACCGTTAACTCCTACACCCCTGGCAGGCATTCCACCGGCTAAAGCCGGGACTCCCAGAGTAGGGTGCATAAAATGCACCCTACATCGCTGGATCGGCATTGCGGCTAATGAACGTTGAAAAAGAGCCAGGATATGAAATACGGCAGCAGAACGGTGCATCGAATGCACCCTACTGCTCTCTGCTCACCATTCATCACCCGGATCGGGCGTTCCCGGCAGTCTGCCCTGTCCTGGCAGGCATTCCACCGGCTGAAGCCGGGACTCCCGGTCATTCGTATCCGGACTATGTTCTCAACGTTCATCACCCGGATCAGGCGTTCCCGGCAGGATGCCCTGTCCTGGCAGGCATTCCACCGGCTGAAGCCGGGACTCCAGTGAGTCATATATTGCATAAGCCGGGACTCCCGTTGAGCGCATAGCTGGACTGTTTTTCAAAAAGAAAGGTGCATTCCATGACCGATACCACGTTGAAGGGAAAAGTCGTGCTAATCACCGGGGCCGGGAGCGGCCTGGGTGCGGCCACGGCGCAGGCATTCGCGGGCGCGGGTTGCCGCGTGGCCTGCCTCGATGTAAACGAAACCGCCGTGCGGCAGACTGCCGATGAACTGGCCGCCCGCGATGTCGAGAGCATCGCCCTGCCCTGCGATGTCAGCAATGCCGACGCGGTCGCCCGGTCGGTGCAGGCGGTCGTCGAGCGCTTTGGGCAGTTGCATGTCGTGGTCAACAACGCGGCGATTGACCATACCGTCTCGATTGACGATATGAGCATCGAGCAGTGGGATCAGGTGATTGGGATCAACCTGCGCGGCCCATTTCTGGTCGCCAAGGCTGCGCTCCCCGTGATGAAGCAGCAGCAGTCCGGCCATATCGTGAATGTCGGCTCAACGGCGGCCACCCGCGCCTGGGCCAACGCCGCCGCCTACCATGCCGCGAAGTGGGGGCTGATTGGCTTCAGCCGGGGGCTGGGTGTCGAGTGCCGCCCCTTCAACATCCGGGTGTCGCTGGTGCATCCCGGCGGCATGCGCACGCACTTCTTTGACCGCTTTGTCGAGCAGGGCATCCCCATGCCGGATGAGCAGACCCTGCAAGACCCGGCAACCGTCGCCGAGGCGATCCTGTTTGCCGTGCGCATGCCGGAGCAGTCGGTGATCCAGGAGATGCTGGTCACGCCGGTGACGGAGACCAGTTGGCCGTAATTGGCACGTTGGCACGTTGAAACGTTAGCACGTTGGAACGAAATCAGGAAATTTGATGAGCAGTGTCCTGGCACAAGTAATAGATACATTTCGTGATCTGCGGGTGCTGGTGATTGGCGATGTGATGCTCGACAGCTACCTGGAGGGCACCACCGACCGGCTCTGCCGCGAAGCGCCCGTGCCCGTCGTTAGCCTGAACCGCCGGGAGGATCGGCCCGGGGGCGCGGCGAACACGGCCGCCAATCTGCATGGCCTGGGGGCGGCGGTGACGCTGCTCGCCGTCACCGGGGCTGATCTGGAGGGCAACCGCCTGCGGCAGATCTTGGCAGACCAGGGTATCACAACTGATCACATGCCGGCGCATCCGGCGCGGGGTACACTTGCCAAACAGCGGATCATTGCGGCCGGTCAGATGCTGGTGCGGTTCGATCAGGGCTCAACCGACCCGGTTGACCTACACACCGAGCAACTGCTCATTGAACGGTTGCGCGAACACTTCCCCCGGAGTGATGCCGTGATCATCTCGGACTATGGCTATGGCGGGCTGACCCGGCGGGTGATCCAGACCCTGGCCGAACTGCAGGCGGGCTACCGACGGGTCGTGGTAGTTGATGCGAAGGATCTGGTGGCCTACCGACATGTCGGGGTGACGGCGGTCAAGCCCAACTATGCCGAGGCGATGCAGTTGCTGGGTTCCCGCGCATCCTGCCGGAACGGTGCGCGGGTTGACACCATCGCCGCGCATGGGCCCTGGCTGCTGGAGCAGGTGGGTACACAGATCGCCGCCGTGACGCTCGATACCGATGGCGCACTGATCTTTGAGCGGGGCAATCCGCCCTACCGCACCTACGCCCGGCCCACGCCGCCGTCACGCTCCGCCGGTGCCGGTGATACGTTTGTGAGCGCGCTGGCGCTGGCCCTCGCCGCCGGAGCCGGCACGCCCACTGCGGCCGAACTGGCCTCGGCTGCGGCCGCCCTGGTGGTGGCCCAGGACGGCACCGTGACCTGCACCGCCAACGCATTGCGCGAGTATGTCTCCACCGGGGACCGCTACATCACTGATCGGGCGCGCCTGGTGGAGCGGGTGGAGCGCTACCGCCGGCAGGGTCGCCGGGTGGTGTTTACCAACGGCTGCTTTGACATTATTCACCGGGGGCATATCGACTTCCTGAACCGGGCCAGGGTGCTGGGCGATGTGCTGATCGTCGGCGTAAACACCGACGCGAGCGCCCGCCGGGTCAAGGGGCCGGCACGCCCGATCAACCCGCTGGAGGATCGCATCGAGGTGCTGGCCGCGTTGAGCAGCATCGATCACCTGGTGGCCTTCGCCGAGGATACGCCCTGTGCGTTGATCCAGGCCATTCGCCCCGATGTGTTTGTCAAGGGGGGCGACTACACCCGCGCCCAACTGCCGGAGGCGGAACTGGTTGAGCAGTTGGGCGGGCGCGTGCAGATCCTGCCCCACCTGGACGACCGCTCCACCACCCGGCTGATTGCACGCATCCGCGCCGATGCCGTCTCGCCCGAACGCATGCTCACACCGCGCGACGAGTATGCCGTCAACCCGGTTGAACCGGCCCGCGAAGTCGGCGGATAGCAGATGGACCAGTGTATGTAAATGCCGGCACATAGAGCAATCCTAAAGTAGTCGTGAACTGGTTCTTCGGGGTTCGCTCCCGCCTGCCTGATGAACGTTGAAAACATAGTCCGGATATGACTAACCGGGAGTCCCGGCTTTAGCCGGTGAGATGCCTGCCGGGACAGGGCATCCTGCCGGGAACGCCTGATCCGGCTGAAGCCGGGACTCCTGAGCGGCGATATCCGGATGAAACTTTCAACGTTCATCAGGTGGCACTGCAATTTAGGGTTGCTGTATGCTGTAAAGATCAGTACTGCAAAACCAGTTTTCTCTCGGTGAACTCTGTGTCCTCTGTGGCTAAATTGGAGGAGATGAGCCCAATGTACACACTCGGCATCAACGCCGCCTACCATGACCCGGCCGCCTGTCTGGTGCAGGATGGGCAGGTCATCGCGGCAGCAGAGGAGGAGCGCTTCACGCATATCAAGCATGGCAAGCGCCCCATTCCCTTCTCAACCTACGAGCTGCCGTTCCATGCCATCGACTACTGCCTGCGCACGGCGGGAATCACCATGGCCGAGGTGGCGCATGTGGCCTACGCATTTGATCCCTTCCTGCTGCTGGGTTGCCACCGGGAGGCGGCAACGATCACGTTGCCGCTGGAGCCCAGCGCCCATCCGACCCCGGAAGAGTGGGAGGCGGGTTGGGATCCGCTCTTCCTGGCCGCCATAGTCAATGCGCCCCGGCATCTGGTGGGCGGCGTACCACACCGCCTGCAGGCGCGCTTCCAGGGCATCCGCCCCGACGGACCCTACCGCTGGCATTTTGTGGAACATCATCTGGCGCATGCCGTCAGCGCCTTCTTCCCCGCGCCCTTTGACGAAGCCGCCGTGCTGACGCTGGATGGACGCGGCGAGCGCACCACGACCAGTTACAACCGTGGCTCCGGCAGCAGCCTGGAGCGCCTCGGGCAGGTGCGGATGCCGCACTCGCTGGGCCTGCTCTACCAGCAGGTGACCGATTACCTGGGGTTTCTGCACTCCTCCGACGAGTACAAGGTCATGGCGCTGGCCTCGTTCGGCAAGCCGCGCTACCTGACCGCCTTCCGCGACATCATTCAGGTGGGGCCGGACGGTCAATACACGATCAACGAGCCGCGCCTGCCGGAGCGCTTTGGACCGGCCCGCCGCCGGGGGGAGCCGCTGGAGCCACGCCACTACGACATTGCCCACTCGCTCCAGGTGGCGCTGGAAGAGGTGGTGCTGCAACTGGCCGACTGGCTCCATGCCACGACGGGCAGCCAGAACCTCTGCCTGGCCGGGGGCGTGGCGCTCAACTGCGTGCTGAATGCCCGCCTGCGCGACGATGGACCATTCGCGCAGATCTGGGTGCAACCCGCCGCCGGCGATGCCGGGACGGCCCTGGGCGCGGCGCTCTGGATCGATGCCCAGGAGCGCACAGGAAACGGGCGGGCCTACCGCATGGAGCATGCCTTCCTCGGCCCGGACTACAGCGATGCCGAGATTGAGCAGTTCCTGCGCTGGTCCAAGTTGCCCTACCGCCGCCTGCGCGATATCCCCGGCGAGACCGCCGATCTCCTGGCGCAGAACAAGATCATCGGCTGGTTCCAGGGGCGCATGGAGTTTGGTCCGCGCGCGCTGGGGGCGCGCTCGATCCTGGCCTCCCCCATCCCGGCGGATATGCAGGCCCGCCTGAACGATATCAAGGACCGCGAAGACTTCCGCCCGGTTGCGCCGGTGGTGCTGGAGGAAACCGCGTCCGACTGGTTTGTTGCTGCCGGGGTGTCGCCTTTTATGCTCTTCGTCTACCGGGTGCGCCCCGACCAGGCCGACCGCATCCCGGCGGTGCGCCATACCGACGGCACCGCACGCATCCAGACGATCAACCGGGCGCAGCATCCGCGCTACTACGATCTGCTCAAGGCATTTCAGGCGCGAACGGGCGTGCCGGTGCTGGTCAACACCTCGTTTAACACACGGGGGGAGCCGATTGTCTGCACGCCGCGTGATGCCGTCGAGTCCTTCTGGACCTCGCCGCTGGATACGCTGGTGATCGGGGCGTTCCTGCTGGAGAAGCCGGGGAGTGCGGTATGACCTCGTCTGTTGCGGTATCGGTCGTGGTGCCGACCTACAACCGTCCCGCCCTGCTGCGGCGCTGCCTGACGGCCCTCCTCGCGCAGGATTTCGACCCGGCGGCCTACGAGATCATTGTCGTCGATGATGCGGCATGCGCGACGACCCGCCAACTGGTTGACGACCTGGCGAACTCGACCAAATCTACCGGCCAGAAACAACCGGCGAAACCCGCCCTGCGCTACCTCGCAATGCCGGAACAGCATGGCCCGGCGGCGGCGCGCAATAGCGGCTGGCGCGCGGCCCGTGGCACGATTGTTGCTTTCACGGATGATGATTGTGTACCCGCGCCGGGCTGGTTGCAATCCGGTAGTGCGGCCTTTGTGAATGGAGTTATGGGCGTATCGGGGCAGGTGGTTGTGCCGCTGCCCGACCACCCCACCGACTATGAGCAGAACCATGCCGGGTTGAGCCGGTCAGAGTTTGTGACGGCGAACTGTTTCTACCGGCGCGATGCGCTTGCCACGGTGGGCGGCTTTGATGAGCGCTTTACCACGGCCTGGCGCGAAGACAGCGACCTGTTTTTTACCCTGCTGGAGCGCCGCAGTCGCCTGGTGCATGTGCCCGAGGCGATTGTGGTGCATCCGGTGCGCCCGGCGGCATGGGGCATCAGCCTGATGCAGCAGCAGAAGAGCATGTTCAATGCGCTGCTCTACAAAAAACATCCACAACTCTACCGCCGGCGGCTCCCGCCGGTTACGCCCTGGCACTACTACGCGATTGTCACTGCACTGGCTACGGCGCTGGGTGGATGTATCGGCGGACGACGCCGATTGGCACTGGGGGCGTGCGCTGTCTGGCTGCTGCTGACCGGGCGCTTCTGCCGGCGACGGCTGCGGGAGACGGCCCACACGCCGCGCCATATCGCCGAGATGATCGTCACCTCGATCTTGATTCCACCGCTGGCGATCTTCTGGCGCATCCGGGGCGCGCTCAAGTTTCGCGTGGTTTTCTGGTAGGAATAGGGGACATGGGACAGGGGACAGGGACGCGCTTCTGCGCGTTCGCAGCCGTAGGGTGCATTCGATGCACCGTTGCCGTTTGGGGAAAATAACCCGGATAGAATGATCGGGAGTCCCGGCTTTAGCCGGTGGGATGCCCGCCGGGGCAGCAGCATACTGCCGGGAACGCCCGCTCCGGCTGAATATGAAATGACCGGGAGTCCCGGCTTTAGCCGGTGGGATGCCCGCCGGGACAGCAGCATCCTGCCGGGAACGCCCGCTCCGGCTGAATATGAAATGACCAGGTGTCCCGGCTTCAGCCGGTGGGATGCCCGCCGGGACAGGGCATCCTGCCGGGACCGCCCGCTCCGGCTGAATATGAAATGACCAGGAGTCCCGGCTTCAGCCGGTGGGATGCCTGCCGGGACAGGGCATCCTGCCGGGACCGCCCGCTCCGGCTGAATATGAAATGACCGGGAGTCCCGGCTTTAGCCGGTGGGATGCCTGCCGGGACAGGGCATCCTGCCGGGAACGCCCGCTCCGGCGGAATATGAAATGATCGGGAGTCCCGGCTTTAGCCGGTGGGATGCCCGCCGGGGCAGCAGCATCCTGCCGGGACCGCCCGCTCCGGCGGAATATGAAATGACCAGGAGTCCCGGCTTTAGCCGGTGGGATGCCCGCCGGGGCAGCAGCATCCTGCCGGGACCGCCCGCTCCGGCGGAATATGAAATGACCGGGAGTCCCGGCTTTAGCCGGTGGGATGCCCGCCGGGGCAGCAGCATCCTGCCGGGACCGCCCGCTCCGGCGGAATATGAAATGATCGGGAGTCCCGGCTTCAGCCGGTGGGATGCCCGCCGGGACAGGGCATCCTGCCGGGACCGCCCGCTCCGGCGGAAGCCGGGACTCCCGGCCAGCGGATGTCCGGATTACTACCATGGCAACGTGCTTTCGCCGGTGGGATGCCGGAAAACCGCTTGAAGGCGGCACTGCGAATTGAATAATGTCTCGATACGAAAAGGTTGATGTAAATTTTGAAGGAGCAATCGTGCCGGAACTGCCCGCATATGTCCAGATCGAGCCCGTTGGTCAGTGCAACCTGCGCTGCCAGATGTGCCCCATCCAGTTTCGCGCGGATGGTCCGCCGGATGGCGCGCCCGCGTTTATGGCCTTCGCCGATTTTACCCGCATGATCGACCAGTTCACCGGCCTGACGGAGTTGCATCTCCAGGGGCTGGGCGAGCCGATGATGCACCCGCGCTTTTTTGATATGGTGGCCTATGCCGCCGCCAAAGGCATCCGGGTGACGACCAACACCAACCTGACGCTGCTCAATGCCCGCCGCGCCGAGCGCTGTGTCACCAGCGGCCTGGACTGCCTGCATGTCTCGATTGACGGCTCCACCGCGGAGACCTACGAGCGCATTCGGGTGCGGGCGCAGTTCGAGCGGGTGCTACGCAACCTGGGGTTGCTGCTGGCGGCCCGCCGACGATTGGGGAGTGAACATCCCCGGTTGCATCTGGTGATGGTGATCATGCGGCAGAACCTGCATGAACTGCCCGAGATCGTCCAACTGGCAAGCGACTGGTCCGTCGAGGAGATCTTTGTTCAGCATCTCTGCCACGACTTTGGCGAGTCGAGCCTGCCCGCGCACTATCGGCCAATGCGCGAGTTTGTGCAGGCGCAGACGTTGCTGGAGGAAGATCCGCAGCGCGTCACCCACTACTTTGACGCGGCGCGTGCCGTAGCGCGTGAGCAGGATATCCGGCTGCGCCTGCCGCGCGTCCGCCCACGCCCGCATCCGCCGGGGACGCCGGGACCGCAGCGCTGCGACTGGCCCTGGCGCGGAGCCTACATCAGCTATCAGGGCTATGCCATGCCCTGCTGCATGGTTTCGACGCCGGATCGGGCAAACTTTGGCAATATGGCCGCGTCAGGCGTCACCGAGGTCTGGTCCAGCGCGGAGTACCAGGCGTTTCGGGAGCGGCTCGACTCGGATGATCCGCCGGAGATCTGCCGCTCCTGTGCAATCTACACGGGTATCTTCTGATGGTTGCAGCGGCGACAACAGCAACGCACCCGCTCTACCTGCCCGCGTCCGATTTTCGCCGGTTGCTGGAGCAGCAGGGGCCATCCCTGGCACTCTGGCGCGCGGCGGAAATTGCCGCCCTGCGGGAGCAGTGCTACGAACGACCGCTGCTTGACCTGGGGTGCGGTGATGGTCTGGTGACATCGCTGGTCCTGCCGCGTGTCGATATCGGGGTAGACCCGGACAGCCGTGCGCTGGAACGAGCGGCCCGCCATGGCATCTATGCGCAACTGGTTGCCGTCCCGGTGGAGGAAATTGAACTGCCCCCGTGCAGTGTGAACACGGTGGTCAGCAACTCGGTGCTGGAGCATCTCCCGCAGATCGATACGGTGCTAAAAACTGTGGCCCGGTTGCTGCGTCCGGGAGGGCAACTCATCTTCACGGCTCCAACTGCGGCCTTTAGCACCTGGCTGTTCCTGCCGGCGGCGCGTTACGCGGCCTGGCGCAATCGCGTGCTCGACCATCACAACCTCTGGTCGCCGGACTGCTGGGCGGAACATCTGGCGCATGCCGGGCTGGAAGTTGAACTGGTGCGCCCCTACCTGCGTCGTCCGCTGGTCTGGCTGTGGGATGTGCTGGAGTTGTTGCAGCAGATCTGGATTGCCCGGCGGCGGCTGGTTTCGCTGGTCTGGCGGCGCATTCCGCCCGCGCTGATGCAGCGCCTGGCACACCGGGCGGCCCGCTGTGATCTGGCGGCACCCGCTCCCGGCGGCGGGCAACTGATCGTTGCGCGGAAGAAATAATGTGTTTGGGTTATTTACGCGACGTACGCGGTGGGCGTTTGGACCACGAACACCACGAAATGAGCGAAAAGCAGAACCTGCTGGTGCTGCCATGGATCCGGCGCTCCCACGTTTGGCGGGGGATATCGCCTCCGGCAGGGCGGAAGAACCCAGATCTTTTTCACGAAAATTTGGCGCTCCGAGCCAAATTTTCGTGAAAAAGAAGGTCCAAATTCGACTTTTTGGAAAAAAGGATGTCCCACTCCGCCCTGCCGGAGGCGAAATACGTTCCCTTGCGGGGCACCGCGTACATTCATGTAGTGTGAGGTATGTTTGTGGCAACTGTTGATATTCTCTTGCCGACCATTAATCGCCTGCCGGCCCTGGTTATGACCCTGTCGGGGGTGGCGGCGCAGGCGCTGACCGATCTGCGGGTCATTATCGCCGACCAGAGCGACA
>DAOTVB010000193.1:0-69958 GCA_034436755.1 Chloroflexaceae bacterium
CACTGGATGCGCTTCACACTAAGCGAAGCGCGCGCCGTGCAGACACCCGATGGTCGCGCCGATGGCCGTGGTCCGCATCCGGACGTGGGTAGCTACCAGTTCGGCGAAACCGAGGACGTGCTGCAAAAGCCGCAGCCGCCTGGCCAGCCTGGCACATTGGAGATGGACAAGCGCACGATTCTCAACTCCAACCCGGTCGATCCCTTCGACCCTTTCAGCTACGAGATCCGGTTGCGGCACGAGGGCGGCAGCGAGCCTGTACAGGCCGAAATCCGCGACGAGTTACCCTACACGTTATTCACCGACTCTCCATCATACTACTCTGAACTCACGGCACTGGGCATCGATGTCAGCGCGACTGGGAATGTTACGCCCCTACAGGCGGATTATGAGGTCAAACCGGCGCAGTATCCCACACCGGAACGCTGGATAGTGAAGTGGCGTGGCACGCTCACACCCGACTCCGAAATTATCCTGAATATCAGTGCGCGCATATCGGTGGTGCTCTGTCCAGCCGGCCAGCAGACGCACCAGATCACCAATGTTGCGCAGGCCCGCCTGCGCGGTGGCAGCCCGATCAGCGCCGAAACAAGCTTTGCAGCGGACTGTCTGGGCTATGATATCGAAAACATTCCCTTCGATTGGGACGACACTGTTCAACAAGGACCGGTGATCGACCTCAACGACATCCGGCTGCGGGCCAACCTGCGCAACGAGCACGACATTCCGGTGACCCTGCGTGTGTCGCCGGAGTTGACCGGCACCCTTCCGGTCAACACAGCGATATCCCTGCCCAGCTTTGAAAAGATTACGCTGGCACCAGGCGAGAGCCGCCCGCTAGAGTTTAGCCTGCGTTTGAATGACAGGGCGAGTGATGAATTAAGTTTGCCTGATGACGCCACCCTCACCAGCCGGCTGAACTACTGCATCCTCCCAGGCGAGAACGCGACCGAGTGCCTTGATGCCGGGCAATATCCGCAACTGCATGGACAGTCCGATCCGCTCACAATTCCGATACGCCCGCGCGACCTGGGCGATGCTCCTGACAGCACAAACCACGCGACTACGGCGATGACTGCCTATGCCGGCGTGCAGGCCAACTTCCCGACCGTTTTTGATCCGGCAACTGGTCTACCGCAAGGCCCATTGCATGCGCACCCCCGGCCGTTTCACCTGGGTCAGCAGGTCAGCCGCGAGGCCGAAGCTGATGTTGGCCCCGATGAAGACCCAACCAACAACATCATTCCAGCGACGAATATTGCAGACCAGGATCGCTTTGACGATGGGATCAACCCGCAGCAGTGGAGCCTCGCCCACTGCCAGGCAACAACCATCCCGGTGCGTGTGTTTATCAGCCCGCAGGCGGTCAACTGGTTCCAGCAGCGGGAAAAACCGGGCTATCTCAACCTCTGGCTCGATGGCAACCGTGACGGCGACTGGGACGACGGCGGCAACTGTGGCGCCGGCCAGGACGCGGTTGAGCATATCGTGATTGACTTCCCGGTGGATGTGGTCAGCCTGGGAGCCGGGCTACACACCCTGAGCGTGCCAACCGGACTGGTGCCCTGGCCCACGCAGCAAGCCGAAAACCCGGCCTGGGTGCGGGTCACCCTCAGCGAGGGCGTGTCCAACAAGCCGCTTCAGTTTGGGAATATCAAATATGGCGACGGACGCGGCTACGATAAGCCGTTCCAGACCGGCGAAACTGAGGACTACCTGGCCTATCCCGCAGGGACCGTCGGCGGTGGGCCGGATATGGACGTGCAGTTGAATGGGCGGATCGGCCAGGGTAAGCGGCTGGCGTTCAAGCTGACCTATACCAACCTGGGGAGCCGTCCCACCGCCGATGCCCGCCTGATCTTCCAGAAGCCGGAGCAACTGCGCAACCTGGACACCTTTCTGCTGCGCGCACCCGGCGTTCCCGCCCAGGAGATTGTTGAGACCGGGGAGGATGTGACCCTCGCGCTGCCGGATCTGCCACCGGGTGAGAGCGGTACGGTCGTGATCGGTTGGGATCTCGAAGCCACCGCCAATGCTCTGCGCATCGCCGCAGATGAGAGTTTCACCGCACGGGCCCGCATCACCCAGGATGGCGATACCAACCTGAACAACAACGCGACCAAAGTGACCGTAGAGGCTCCCGCCACCGCGCCGATCATTGCCGCAGTGGTGGCGAACGGCGCAGCCTGGGGACTGCGTGAAACGACCTGCCGCAATGAAGTCAACCTGGTCGGACGGGCCGCGCCGGGTGTGCCTTACGACCTGATGCTGGATGGCGATATCTCTGCCGCAGTCAGTGCCGATGCTAATGGAACGCTCGGCTACCAGTTGCAAAACCTGAGCGATGGGCGTCACAGCGTCCGCCTGGAGGCCGCGCAGGCTTCGCGCACGCTGGTTCTCGATGTTGATACCAGCCTGCCAATCGATCCATTGAGCCTGCTCTTTACCGACAGCCAGGGGCATAACATTCACCCGCCGACGCTCGGTTGGCCGCTGGACCCGGGCAATGCCGGGGTGGCGCTCCGTAGCGGCGAGACCTACCAGGTCGGGATTGATCGCTGTGGGGATAACCCGAATGTGCAGATCGACCTGACCCTGGCGAACGAGACTGTCACCCTGCGCGATGATGATGGCGACGGGCGTTACACCGGCAGCTTCACCTATGCACCCGTTGAGCGGGCTGCACTGGCTGCCGAAACCCTGTTGCGCTTCGATGTGACCGCAAACGGTACGGCCCTAAGTTTTACCACCTCACTGACAACCCTGGAACCCGGCACGATTTCTGATGTGCTAACCCGCGAGCCACTTGCCAACGTCAGTGTCACAGCCCTGGCAGTGCAGGCAACCGCAACCGGCCCCACCTTCACCCCCTGGGCGGAAGCGGCGCTTGGTCAACCCAACCCGCAAAGCACCACTACTGACGGTGAGTATAGCTTTATCGTGCCCGATAGCGAAAGTCGCCTCGATCTGGTACGTGCCGGCTACCAGCCGTATCAGTCCAGCGATATCGTAACCACTAGCGGCATCCTGAACCAGAACATTGCACTGACACCGGCAATTGATGGGGCGGTAACCCACACCATTTATGTCACTGCCAACGGCTTCGTGCCGGCAGTCTTGACGGTGCAACCCGGCAGCATCATCGAGTGGGTGAACCTGGATCTGACTGATCATAGCGCAACCGGCGACGGCTGGGACAGCGGCGTACTCAATGTCGGTGCCGGCTATCGGGTACGCCTGGACAGCAACGGTAGCTACAGCTACCAGGACACGACCAACCCGCGCAATACCGCGACGATTATTGTGGGCGGCGACGGGGCGGCAACTGACGGCAAATTGTTCCTGCCGCTTATCGCACGGTAATGGATAGCAGCATCTGAATCTTCAGTAAGGAGGCATCACGTATGCAACGCGTACGACGTTTGCTCAATCTCGGTCTGTTGGGCATGTTTCTCGTAACACTGGTCGCCTGTGGCAGCGAGCCTGTCGCATTTGCCGACATCCCGCTGCACCCCGCGGCAACGCCGTTGCAGGCCGGTAGTAACCCGCTGGCTGACTCGGTGGGCAATAGTTTCCGCGAGGCTGTCAGCCAGGAGGATGTCCAGGTGGATGTGCAGCTTTACGCACTACCTGTCGATATAAACTGGGAAGAGGTTAAGGTCTTCTATGAGGAGCAAATTGCGGGTGATTGGGAAGCTGATGCCCGGCTCACCCAGGACACCGAAGCATTCAAGACTATCGGCTGGTCACGCGGCGGTTTTGTCGGCGAGCAAGGTCTGGCAATTGGGTATGGTCCTCCGTTGCTAGGAAATGCGCCTTATCTAATGGTGGCACTCTTCTCCGAATAGAACACAAGTCGGTATTACTGTTGAACCGGGCGCGCCACATGAGCGCGCCCGGCCCAGATGTAAGGAATGTACTTTTGCGCGTTCACATGCTATCCCGATGCCGGAACCGCTTTCCGGGATCGACACGGAGGGTTGGGCTACAGATGGCATCTCTCAGGTATAGGCTTTTCTGCCGGATGTGGATTGTATTGGAATGCTGTGCTGGACCGGCATAGACCGCCGCTCCAGCGCAGCATTTCCTGCATTGGAACAGGCTGCGGACGCGCAGAAGCGCGCCCCTACTACACAAAGCCTACACTTGAGAGACGGATGGCATTTTCATACGAGCCGGCAAGACCCGGCCAACTCTATGGTACTATACGCGCCATGACCGGATCAGCAGGAAGGACGGGATCGTTATGGCAGAGAAAAACACACAGGCGCTACGCATTGGTGTAGCCGGGCCGGTGGGCAGCGGGAAAACCGCACTGGTTGACCGCCTGAGCCGCCAGTTGTGGCCGAAGTACAGTATAGCCGTTGTGACGAATGATATCTATACGCGCGAAGATGCCGAGTTCTTGATACGCCAGGGCGTGCTGCCCCACGAACGGGTGCGTGGCGTAGAAACCGGCGGTTGCCCCCACGCCGCCATCCGCGAGGATGCCTCGATGAACCTGGAGGCTATCGCCGACCTGGAGACCCATCTAGCGGACGTGCAACTGATCTTTGTTGAGAGTGGCGGTGATAACCTGAGCGCGGCCTTTAGCCCCGAACTGGTAGACCGCTGGATCTATGTGATTGATGTGGCCGGCGGCGATAAGATCCCCCGCAAGGGCGGACCGGGGATTATGCGCTCGGACCTGCTGGTGATCAACAAGATTGACCTGGCGGCCGGCGTAGGCGCTTCATTGGAGGTGATGGAGCAGGATACCCGCCGCGTGCGTGGTGCGCAGCCGTTTGTCTTTACCAACTTGAAAGAAGACATCGGGCTGGATCAGGTCATCGCCTGGATCGAGGAGCATCTACACAACCCGGCGAGCCCACGCTCGGCGCGGAGTGCGCACCTGCCCTATGTTGGGCATCCGCACACGCACGGCCACGATCACCATCATCATCACCACTCATAGGTTGGAAGTTACGCGGTGGGAGCGTGGCCCGCGCCACCTTTTACCCTGGTGGACGCGCTTCTGCGCGTCCCTACCAGCGTCACCTTTTACCCCGGCTTGCTGCTCTGGTGGCTGTACTACGGCGACAGCGTATTGGTATCGCTTACCCGGAATGCGGTTGCGGTGCCGTCCAGGATGGCCTGCCAGTCAATCTGCCCGGCAAGGTCGGTACCGACCTCTTGCAGGTAGTCAATGCTTGCCACATCATCCAACCCGATTGCACGCTCCAGCAGCGGATCAATCCGGTAAAAGCGCATCCCTGGGAAGTGCCGCTGCACAAGCTCGGTCTGCTGCTCCCCCGGCGACTGCAGCAGTTCGTTCAGCAGCCACTGCAACCAGGGCCAGATCCAGGCGGGCGCACTGGGCTCAAGAAACCGCCCGGTACCCAGCGACACCACCGTCGTGGTCTCGGGCCGGTACTGGTCCGAGTAGAAGAACGCCTCAACACAGGCCTGATAGACCGGGTTGCCCGCTACCCCGACAGCACCGTCAACCAGGGGGCCGATCGGCTCCCAGTCGGCCGGCAGTGTAGCCGGATCTTCCGCCAGCTTCCAGGGCACAAAGTAGGTCGGCGCAGCGGACGAGGCCGTTGTCACATCCACCAGACCAAGATGTCCGGTACGCCCGGAGTTCGTTGGTTTATTCGGCACAAAGTACCAGGGCATACCGTAGGTCAGACCTTTCGCCGTGATTAAGAGGTCGATCGGCGCGTCGTTGAGCGTCCAGCCACAGGCCGACCCCAGACTATCGGCGATAATTGCCGCGAGTTTCTCGGTGGAATATTTTGACCCAGTAATGATGCGCCGTAGCTGACCCCAGAAACGCTGCCGGAACAGCTCGCGGGAACGAACAACGTACAGATCCATAATCTGCGTGGCCGGTATCCCCGCAGCAACGCTGGCGGCAATAATCGCGCCCGTGGAGGTACCGGCGACGAAAGAGAAGATATCCCGCGTCAACCGGCCGGTGGTCCGCTCCAGCGCAATCAGGGCCGTAACCGGAATGATCCCCCGCAGGCCGCCACTATCAATAGAAAGCAGATAACGTTGAGCCATTGCATATTCCTTCCGCTCAAGCTGCTGCGACGTTATGCTGCTCGATATTCTTTATACGGATACGCTACCCTAAAAACAGCCGGTAGGCGGGGTTCTGCGTCTCATCCCAGTAACGATAGCCCAGCGTCGCCAGAAACGCCTGCCACGCCTCCTTGTCCTGGGGCGGCACCTGTACTCCCACCAGAATGCGCCCATAGTCCGCCCCATGGTTGCGGTAGTGGAACAGGCTAATATTCCAATCGGGACTCATAGCCGTGACAAACTTCATCAGCGCACCGGGGCGTTCGGGGAATTCAAAGCGGTAGAGCAGTTCATCGGAGGCCAGCAGCGAGCGCCCCCCGACCATATGCCGGATATGCAGCTTCGCCAGTTCATCATCGGTTAGATCCAGCGTGGTAAAGCCCTGCGTCTCAAAGGTTGCCGCCGCCTGTTCCGCATCCGCCCGGTTAGTGATCTGTATGCCCACAAAAACATGGGCAACATGTTTATCGGCAATGCGATAGTTAAACTCGGTAATATTGCGGCTACCGATGCAACGACAAAACGCGCGCAGGCTGCCCGGCTGCTCCGGTATGCTAACGGCAAAGACGGCCTCGCGGCGTTCACCCACCTCGGCCCGCTCGGCCACAAAGCGCAGGCGATCAAAATTCATGTTGGCACCGCTGGCGATGGCGACCAGGGTCTGATCCCGCAGTTCCTCCCGCTCGACGTAGGCTTTGGCGGCGGCAATGCCCAGCGCCCCCGCCGGTTCCAGGATCGAGCGGGTATCTTCAAACACATCCTTGATCGCGGCACAGACGGCATCCGTGTCCACGCGCACAACCTCATCCACAAACTGCCGGCACACCCGGAAGGTTTCCTCACCCACCTGTCGCACCGCCACACCATCCGCAAACAGCCCGACCTGCGGGAGGCGTACCCGCTGCCCGGCATGGAGCGACTGCGCCATTGCGTCGGCATCAATCGGCTCGGCACCAATCAGCCGGATCTCTGGGCGCAGTCGCTTCACATATGCGGCAATTCCCGCAATCAACCCGCCCCCGCCGACCGGCACGAAGATGGCGTGAATGGGGCGCTGATGCTGTCGCAGCACTTCCATGCCGATAGTGCCCTGCCCGGCAATCACATCCGGGTCATCAAAGGGGTGAATAAAGGTCAGTCCCTCGCCGGCCTCCAGATGGCGGGCATGGGCATAGGCATCATCAAAGGTCTCGCCGTGCAGGACAACATGCCCACCCCGCGCTTTGACCGCGTCGATCTTTACACCGGGGGTGGTCATCGGCATCACAATCACGGCGCGGGTGCCCAGTTGCCGCGCACCCAGCGCCACCCCCTGCGCATGGTTGCCGGCAGATGCGGCAATCACGCCGCGTTCTAACAGATCCGGCGACAGTTGCGCCATCCGGTTGTAGGCTCCGCGAATTTTGAACGAGAAGATCGGCTGCAGATCTTCGCGCTTGAGTAGCAGGCGATTCTGCAGACGGGCCGAGAGATTGGGAGCAAGTTCCAGCGGCGTCTCGTGCGCGACATCATACACGCGCGCGGTCAGGATTCGCTCCAGGTAGTCAGTATGCATAAAACCGTAGCAACTTTACTTCATAGTTACAGCCAGATGATAAAAAGCTTCCCCGAGGTTCCGAACTTCGGGGAAGTTGAATAGGTGGAATGATACCATATCATACGTTGTACTTGTTCATCGCCGCCACAAATCCCTCGCGCAGAATGACATCGACCGCATCCGCCACCCGGTCATAGATGTCGGGGAGCGTCGCGGCTTCGTCGGGTGTGAACCGCCCCAGCACATAGCCAACGGTATCCCAACCTGCTGGTGGCGGATCAATGCCAACCCGCAGACGCGGGAAAACCTGGCTGCCAAGCTGCCCGACAATCGACTTCATCCCGTTGTGCGTGCCCGCACTACCCCGCTGCCGCAGCCGCAGCCGCCCAAACGGCAGATCCAGGTCATCATAGATCACCAGCAACTCCTCGGCGGGATCGATCTTATACCAACTGCGCAGACCGGAAACCGCCTGCCCACTCAGGTTCATATAGGTCAGTGGCTGTGCCAGCACAACGCGCTCCCCGGCAATCTGGCCCTCGGCAACCTGGGCCTGGTTGCGCTTGCGACTAAAGTCCAGCCCGTGACGCGCTGCCAGATGCTCCAGGCAGGCAAACCCAATATTGTGGCGTGTTCCGGCGTAGCGCGACCCCGGATTACCCAGGCCGACAATCAACCACACAACAAGCTCCTCTCAAACACAGGGAAATCTAAATACTGAACATGCAATAATCCTACCGCGCATGATAGCCCTGGTCGGCAGGAGCGTCAATCTTTTTTACTACCACGCATTACGCGGTTGACATGCAAACCGGGCGTTTGACCCGATGGAGTCCCGATTCGCCTGCGGCAGCATGGTACCTTTTGATCTTTGTCACAAAAAATTCACAACGTGAATTTTTTTGTGACAAAGATCGGGAATCTGCCACCCTGCCGGAGGCGATACCTCTTCGCGTCGTTCGCTCATTTCGCGTTGTTCGTGATCCAGACCCCTGAGTGACAGCGTAACTCGTACTCCCGGCAGATGTGTTAACGTACCACCAGCGGCAAATATATGTCGGACAGCGACCGCCGGATCAACTCTGCATTGGACTGAAAGGCGCCTTTATCCACCGGCACCCCGGCCTTCCAGTTCAGCGCGGCGGCGACCGCTTCCGGCAAGGGTTGCCCAGCCGCAATCGCAGGCGAGTCGGCTTTGAGTTGATAGGTAGCAGCCGTTGCATCAGCAAATAACGGGTTTGTTGCACCGCTCAGTTCCATGCCATGCTGCTCGAAATCCTCTGCGGCCTGAAAATCGGCGAGCGTTGAATAGGGGGTCTGTGACTGATCGCTACACGCGGTTTTGGCCGTCCCACTGCCGGGTGTGTTATCCCAGCGAATGACATCGCGCGGCTGTTCCGGATTGGTGCGATAGTAGGCATTATAGTCAAGCGTCTGAACCAGGTTCCAATCTCCACAGAGACCACTACGCACCGTCACCAGCGCCCAGGGCCACTCGGTAACGGTAGCATTGGAGAAGATGTTATTGACGACCAGGTTGTTGGCCGCATTTCCTGGACCCTGGGTGGCATCGCTATCGTCACGATAGTATTCCCAAATGTGCAGCGCTTCGCCATTATCGACAAAAGTGTTGTTGTAGATCCGCCCATTGGCCGAAGTACTCACCAGCACCCCGATATTATTACCAACCAGCAAATTACCCGCGATAATCGCATTGTCCGAGATCTCGAAGTGGATACCGGCATTACTGTTGTTGCGCACAATATTGCTCACAATACTGTTGTTATTCGCACCAACATCCAGCCAGATACCATTCCCGCCGTTGTCCTCGACCAGGTTATTACGAATAATCGCTCCATCGACAAAGCCAAACTTGACCGCGATATTGTTATCCGCGTTATCGAGCCCTTCAAAGCTATTGCCACGAACAATATTGTTCTCAAACAGCATAGAATGGCCGTTGGGAAAGTTGGCCCCCTTGATGCGATTAGCGCTGATTTCATTATTGCGGATGATATGACCGGAGCGATAGGTCAGCAGACCACGCTGTGAGTTGTTGATGAAGCGATTATGCTCCAGCACCGTTGCGGCCGCGCGGCTCCAGAACCCATCGCCCGCATAGTGCGTAAAGGTAAGACCGCGTATGGTGACGCCGGTCAGGTCGGCATTGCCTGTCCCATCGCCGAAATTCAACGTAATCCGCTCGAAACCATAGGCATAGCGTGTCACTTCAACTGTTTTGCCCGCCGGATCGGTGCCGATGTAGAGCCGATTAGTACCCTCGTCCATAAAAAACATTCCGGCAGTGACCTGTTCACGGGACGCCACTGGTGTCAGCATAACATTATCCATCCAGACCATATCAACATCACCACGGCGCAGGTTGTCAAACTGGTTGGCGGTAAAATGGTGTACCCAGGGCGTGCGCCAGACATTTCCGTCCGGAGTCCAGTCGGTGACAACCTGACTACCCTTGAGGATCGGCGTCTCATTCAGGTAGGGCTGGAGCGTGAAGTTCTTATTGAAGCGAATTTCCCCCACCCGGTAGGTACCACCGCGAAAGACAATCGTTGCCCCGCTCGGTGCTTGCCGGAGTGCCTTTGCTACCGGCCAGGGCGCATCGGGACTGGTACCACTATTGCTCAACACGCCATCAGGCGCAACAAAGTAGGCATTTTCGGGTACAGCATATGTCCTGGCCTGTGGCCCGATGGGTGAACCAGTTAGTCCGGGGCCAATGCCATGCTCCAGGGCAGCAACTGATGCTCCGCGACCAGGAATGCTACTCAGGATCAACCCCAGGCAGCAGACGATAAACCAGGCACACAGATATCGGGAAGACGCAACCGTGCGCTTTGTTAGGAAATTACGAAACCGGGTAGACCAACGAAAGAACATAGACATTGGAATAACTACTCCTCTCAGGTAGTCGCGTAGACAACCGAGTGGGGCGGGGCCATCTTCTCTCAAATGCAGGCTTTTGGGTAGGAACGCGCTTCTGCGCATCCGCCCGTTCGGAAGCGGGAAATGCTGTGCTGAAGGGGCGATCTCTGCCGGTTCCCTCAACCGCATTCTCATGCAATCCGGCGAAAAAGCCTATACCTGAGCGGGTGCCACCTTACTCGGGCGATACGATTATGAGTGTAGTTATATGGTAAAAATGTGTCTATAGGTCTTTGGTCAGGGGCGATTACCACTCGTACTACCTACCGGCGCGAGGATGACACAACGCACAACGCATGCAACTCAATCGGTAGTCCAGAGGAAGTGCGCAAAATCAACCCGGCCGCGCGCATCAAAATGTACTCCTTCGGCCTCCAACAAGGCTCGTTGCAACTCCGGTTCATAGACATTGCTGATATACCCCGCAGCATTGATCACGCGCCACCAGGGGACATCGTCACCTGCCTGATCGGTACGGAGCGCATGCAGCGCATAGCCCACCAGCCGCGCCTGACCGGCCAACCCGGCCAGCGCGGCAATCCGTCCATAGCTGCTGACCTTGCCCCGGGGAATGCGCCGCACCGTGGCATAAATTGTTGTGTAGCGGTTCACCATACGGATGCGGACGCGCCGTAACGCGTCCCTGCCTTCAACTCTCCGCCTCAAGTAGCTCGGTGAGCCGGGCTACGCCCGCGCGCCGCCAGTTGCCATCCGGTGGAACGCGGGCATAGATGGTATCAAGCGCAAACGGCATTGCAACAAGCTGTTCACCGTCAATTTCGAGAAACTCTGCCCGGCCAATCGGCGCACCCAGGTTCTCTTGAATAGCATAGCGGTTGAAGAGCGCATCCTGGTCGAAGTTCTGCCCGATGCGGCTCTGGTAGAGATCATTTAAGAGCAGCGCGCGCAACTCGCGCTCCAGCGGCGGGTGTGGGTCGCCACTGTACATATCCCGCGTCAGATCACTCAGGCGAATGATGGTGCTCCACTGACCGACCGGCGAGCAGAGGCTGTCAAGGCCAAAATGCTGGCAGGCGTAGGTTTGACCATTACTGGTCGCAACAGGAAGGCGATGGTTGGGAGCAATCGGCACGCCAATCTCGGTCATATGCTCCAGGTAGAACTGGTGGAAGGCCCAGTCGGGACGAAATCCATTGGCCGGATCAGCCGTGAGGAAGAGCACCTGCAGCAGCCCATCCCGGAGCGGTGGCTGCGTATTGCTCAACCGCTGCAACTGTTCCGGGTTTTCCGTGGGGGCGTAAAACAGATCCCGTCCATAGATCTCGATAAGAAATGGCGGCTGACCGGGCATATCAACAGCGCGGGCATCGCGTTCGGGAAACTCGGCCGGGGTTGGTGGCGGCGGCGCTGTCACCGCAGCTACTGGCATCCCGGTGTGCAACGAAACGGTCTCCTGGAGTACCGGCCAACCGGCGGGATAGGCCGAACCTATCGCCCGGTATGCCAGATCAACCAGCAGTCCCCGCAGTTGTTCTGATGGCGGCAAGGGCTCAAGCCGGGGTAGCGGCTCAACCGGGGGGATGGGTGGAGGCACAAAGTTGTACACTTCTGAGACAAAGCGCGCCCAGGGAAACCCCGCCGGATCAATCTTCCGCCGTGGGGCGATATCCAGGTGGCGCACCAATTGACTCCGCGGAACGTTATACTGCCCAACCAGGCGACGGGTTAGCCAGAGTGCCGCAGCATACTGGGCCTGCGGGTAAGGATCACGTCCATTGTTCAAGTTTTCCAACTCGATCCCAACGGATACCGGATTGCAGCCGACATTATACTCGATACGCTGCCCATCGACGATCCAGGTACTCCGACCCGCGTGCCAGGCAATATTGGCATCGGCAACCATCTGGGATATTTCACCTGACTTCGTAATGTAGTAATGAATCGAGACCCTGGTCTGGGGAGTATTACCACCGCCATTGCGCAGCCAGTTATAATCGCTGGGGAAGCGACCAGCAGTCGCATGCAACACAACCATCCGAATGCGGTCGGCACTGCCCGGCGTATAGTGCGCCCGCGTCATACCGACCTGATTGATCTGCATGTTCCGTTTCCTTTCCCGAATCACTTTGCTCTGCACCAGTATAGCATGCCCGACGTATCCACCCCCGATAGACAAACGTGGCGTTGTGTACGTCCTGTTATCGTATGAACGTCCCGGACACACAGCTTTAGCACAATATCGAACCTGATGTCGTCAAAGATCAGGTGAATCACAGGGTTTACGCGGTCCCTGGCCCGGCAGGGGCTTGCGTCTTGCCGCCGGCGAATCAGGCTTCCATTGGGTGAAACGTCCGGGTTGCAATCAGGCGATCCCGCGTTCGGCGGGGGATATCGCCTCTGGTCGGGCGGAAGATTCTCATCTTTTTCACAAAACATTTGCACAGGGTGCAAATGTTTTGTGAAAAAGATGGATCACGTACCACGCTGCCGCCGGCGAATCGGGCCGTTCATTCAGGCAAATGCCTGATTTGAATGTCCACCGCGTAGCTCGTATACATGATCCAACACACCAACTGGACAAGCGCACTTCTGGCAGTATAATTGATGAGTACACAATATAAGAAATAGACGTTCGTTCATGTTTGTAGCAAATGAAGGAGTCAGCCTGAATGAGCTACTGGACCTCAAGGAGGAGGTATGCATGAAGTCCACGACCACTGAACGGTGGGCTCCGTCGGAAACGGAGCCGGTTGGTACGTCACCCATGTTACCCACAGAAGCATCTGAAGTTACGACACCACAGCCGGTTGAGCCCACCCGTCCCGCACTGGTGATCTGGGTACGCAAACTCGCCTACCTGTTGCTGGGTCTGACGGTGTTTATTCTAGCACTCCAGTTGCTCAAACAGGGAGCAGGGATATATGGTGGCAGCATTGTCCAGTTCCTGAACATCTCGTCCTTTACCAATGCACTCGGGTTTGGCTGGTTGCTGGCTTACCTCTTCCTGAGTGGCTCACCCGTGGCGGCGGTGGCAGTCTCCTTCTTTGCATCCGGGACGCTCTCGGATCTGCAAACCTTTGCGATGATTACCGGGTCACGCCTGGGGGCTTCATTTATCGTGCTGTTCGTCGGGTTTATCTACTACCTGCGCGGGCACCAACGAACTGCCAGTATTGCCACGGGCGTGCTGGCACTATTGACAACCGCCGCGATCTATCTCCCGGCGCTGCTACTCGGCTATTATGCGTTGACCGCAAACATGTTGGGGGACTTTCAGATGCACGCGACGACGCCCCTGGCATCAGTGATTGACATGTTAATTGTGCCCATTGTGGATAGTGCGGCCCGGCTCCTGCCTGGCTGGGCGCTCTTATGCTGTGGAATCGGGGCGCTTCTGCTGGCCTTTAGCCTGCTTGACCGGGCGCTGCCCGAGATGAATGCGGAAAATAGCGCCTTCCGGCGCATCGGGCGGCTGATCTACCGTCCCGCAGCGATGTTTGTGCTGGGCGCCGCCGTAACCGGCCTGACCCTCTCTGTTTCGGTTTCACTGGCGGTGCTGGTGCCACTATCGGCAAAGGGCTTTGTACGGCGCGAGAATATGCTGCCCTACATCATGGGGGCGAACATCACTACCTTTATCGATACTCTGATCGCGGCTCTGATTGTCGGTGGACCTGCCGCATTTACGATTGTCCTGGTAGAGATGCTCAGTGTGACGTTGCTCTCTCTGATCGTCTTGTTCCTCTGCTATCGTCCCTTTGAGCGGGCAATTCTGCGACTCCAGGCACTTATTACCAGGAACAACTGGACACTGGCACTATTTCTTGGAATTATGCTCGTTATTCCTGTTATTTTACTTCTGGTAAATTGATGAACATCTTACTCTATGCCGGCCCGGCTCCCTGGCGCAGTCTGGTGCTGCAGTTTAGTGATCCCCTGGTGGCACAGGGAGCCACAGCCCTGACCCTGGTAACCGGTGGGGGGGACCGTTGTTACCCACTGCTGCAGCAGGCGGCCCGACAGCTTGCCATCCCTGCGCATGTTCCGGTGATGTTTCGCGCCTTGCCGGGCAATGCGCAGATGGCTATTCTGGCCGCTGCGGAGGTTCAGAACTATGACCTGGTCATTTTGGGCCGGTTTCACCAGGCGCTGACGCGCAGGTTGCCCGGCGTGCATAGCAAAACCATTGCCCAGCGTCTCGAACCGTCGGTGCTGCGCGTGCATGGCCTGGCGCGACCAATCCGGCATATCCTGCTTGCCAGTGGCGGCAATGAGCATACGCTGCAGAAGATTGGGACAACGGCGCGGCTGGCGAAGTTGCTTGGTGCAACTGTAACCGTTTTGTATGTCTACTCACAGCAGTCCCTCTTCTTTGAAGGGTTTTCCGATCCGCAAGACGCGATCACCGAGTTTCTGGAGCGTGACGCCCCCGAAAGCCGTATGTTACGCAAAACCGTCGATATGCTGCAAAGCCGGGGCGTGACAACCGAGGTGCAGGTGCGTACTGGTCCGGTCCTCGACGAGATTCTGGCCGAGATTCATAGCGAACGCTATGAACTGTTGATCATTGGCGCCCATCGGGTTGAGAGCGCCCTCGACCGCATTCTGCTGGAGGATATTACCGGCGACCTGCTGGATCTCTGCCCCATTCCAGTGCTGGTCGTCAAGAACTGCCGGCACAACATGGGATGAGATTCCAGGGTACCATAAAGATGAACCAATTTCCCGATCAGAAGGGAGGAGGGCTGTTTTATGTCACATCCCACATTTGAAGAAACTGTTGACGAGCAGACGACAACTGCAGAAGCAACGCTTGACGAGCAGACGACAACCGAAGACGTTATTTTCCCACCGGGCAATCTCTGGAGCAATGAACCACCTATGGAAAGTGACCTGCATCGTCGCCAGATGGAACTGTTGATCAACTCGTTGGAGGCATACTGGCATGACCGCCAGGATTTTTATGTATCGGGCAATCTGACAATCTACTTTAGTCCGAACCAGCGCAAATCGGAACATTTCCGGGGCCCCGACTTTTTCGTCGTCCTGGGAGCCGAGCGCTATGACCGCCGCAGTTGGGTCGTCTGGCAGGAAGACGGCAAATACCCTAATGTCATCATCGAAGTCCTCTCCAAAGAAACCGCCGCAGTTGATCGCGGGTTGAAACGGGAGATCTACCAGGATACCTTTCGCACGCCGGAATATTTCTGGTTTCATCCGAATACCCTGGAATTCAAGGGGTTGTACCTGGTAAATGGCCTGTATCACGACATTACCCCGACGGAACAGGGCTGGTTATGGAGTCAGCAGTTGGGGCTCTACCTGGGCATTCACGAGCGGGTGCTGCGCTTCATCACCCCCGAGGGAACACTGGTGTTGCGCGGTGATGAACAGGAGCGCCAGCGGGCCGAACAGGAGCGCCAGCGGGCCGAACAGGAACACCAGCGGGCCGAACAGGAACACCAGCGGGCCGAGCAGGAACACCAGCGGGCTGAACAGGCGGAACAGGAGCTTGCGCGGCTACAGGCGCAACTGCGGGCAATGGGAATTGATCCGGCGCAGTCTGATCAGCCGGAAGGGTAATTTTACCCCGCAAGGTTGATGAGTTGACGAGGATGGGCGGCAGCCTGGCTGCCGCCCGCCATACCTGCTACTCGGATGCTGTCTGATTGGCGGCCCCGTGCATGCGGCGTACTTCTTCCAGGGCTACCTGGATCTGCGGGTCGTCTATCGGATCAAACTCCCACCAATCGGCATCCACCACCCGATCCGGCTGCACACCACTGCCCTCGATCAGGCGACCATCGGGCAGGCGATACGTCAACTCCGCCAGCCAGAGCCGTGAGCCATCGAACAGATCGCGCCCGCGCAGGTTCTCAGTGTTGCCGGCACTGGGCATACCCACAATCCGTGCCCGCCCGGTCACCTGCATACCGGCGGCAAACATCTCGGCGGCACTCACGGTTTCGGGACCAGTGATGACCACAATAGGCACCCCGACCAGTTGCGGCAGTTCTGCACCGGTGGGAATGGCAAGATCAGCACTGAAGTTTTGCCCGCTCTGGCGGCCAATCAACCCGCCATTGTTGAAAAGCGCCAGAATATTCAGCAGCATATCCACCCGCCCACCGCTGTTGGCACGGACATCAATGATCAGCCCATCGAGCGGCATCTCGGTCGCCAACTCCTCCAGGCGGGTACGCACCCGCTGGACCAGGTTCTCGGCATTGAAGGTATCCAGCCGCAGCAGACCAACCCGCGTTCCCAGCAAGATCTGCGTTTCAACTTCAAAAAATGCATCGGTCTGAATGGCACGCCGCATGACTGGTACGGTGCGCGGTATACTACCCGGCGACTGCACCGTCAAGACCACCGTGGTTCCCGGTGTTCCCCGGACGGCGCTGATCGGGCCGTGGGGACCAAAGGCCTCCGTATCGACAAAGGGAATGCCTTCAACCGCCAGAATCAGATCACGCGGTTGCAGCCCCGCCAGCGCTGCCGGCCCATCTGCGGCAACCTGAACGATCAGGCCACCCGCATCAACCGTTCGCACCAGCGCACCGATACCGCCATAGTTGAGATCGCCATTAAACCGGGCCGTTTCCGCCGCTACATCCTGCGGCGACTCAAACCGGGAATGATCATCACCCAGGCGCTCAATCATTTCGCGCAGCAGGCCATAAAACTCCGCCTCCGTCCCTGCGGCGGCAACACGCGGCGCAAACTCGGCCCGCACACCCTCCCAATCTACGCCGCCATAATCAGCATAGACATAGTTGTCGTGTACGAGTGTCCAGAGTTGATCAAACAGATCAGCGCGCTGTTCGCTCGTGAGTGGTAGCAGGGTCGGGGTCGGGCGCAGCGGAACCAGGGTTGCCGTCGGGATGGGTGTGACTGTCGGGCTCGGCGTGATTGTCGGGCTCGGCGTGATTGTCGGGCTGGGTGTAATTGTCGGGCTGGCGGTTGGGCGGAGTGTTGGCGTCGGCTGGGGTGTTGGCGTGGCCCGTACCACAAGCGACGGAACCGAAAAGCTGCATGCAGTCAGCAGCAGAGCAGTCAGCAGGATCAGCATGAGTGAGCGATGGGCATGCATAGTCAGATCACCGTTTCATCAAGGGGATAAAAGCAGTCGCGCGTTTCTTTTGTATAATACCATAGACAGCAGGCTATGCCGGTTCAACTGGAAACTTTTACTACCAAATCACCATTCAAATACAGGACTTACGCGGTCACTGACCAGCAAGGAAATTTCGCCTCCGGCAGGGTGGAACCGGACATCCTTTTTGGAAAAAAGTGGCTCGGAGAGCCACTTTTTTCCAAAAAGATCGAAAAAGTACCATGCTGCCGCAGGCGAATCGGGCTTCCATCGGGTGAAACGTTCCGTTTGGACACGTACTGCGTAACTCCTGTAAGTTATATCAAACACGCAGAATGCGCGGTTGGTTGCGAGATAAACAATGACACTGCTCCCAGACATTCAGCTTACCCTGCGGACGGGCATTATCGAGTTGGGATGGGGCCATCCCGACCTGGCACTACTGCCGGGTGCGGCCCTGGCGCAGGCGGCGACGCTGGCGCTGCAACAGGATAGCGCCGCGCTGGCCTATGGCGCTGAACAGGGGCCTGGTCGGCTCATTACCCAACTCTGTACCCGCTTTGAGCAGATGGAAGGCATCACTCCGCTCCCGGAGCATCTCTGCATCACCGGGGGTATCTCGCAGGCGCTCGCCATGCTCTGCACCCTGCTGACCCGCCCCGGCGATGTTGTCCTGATCGAGTCGCCGAGCTACCATCTGGCTCCACGCATCTTCCGCGACCATGGGCTGACCCTGGCTCCCGTACCCTGTGATGAGCAGGGGATACGCCTGGATCTGCTGGAAACCTTGCACAAAACGCTCACATTACAGGGACGGCAACCCCGGCTGCTCTACACCGTTCCTACATTTAACAACCCCACAGGCATCAGTTTGGTTTCTGAGCGACGTAGCGCCCTGGTCTCATTCGCGCAACATACCGGCCTGACGGTCGTGGAGGACGACGCCTACCGCGAACTCTGGTTTGATGCGCCACCACCCACACCGTTGTACAATCTTACTCCCGCCGGGCCTGTGATTCGGCTGGGTTCCTTCTCCAAGGTGCTGGCTCCCGGTCTGCGGCTGGGCTGGATGCTGGCGGCACCTGAAATCGTGCGGGGATGTGCCGGCAGCGGACTGCTGGAGAGCGGCGGCGGGATTAACCATTTTACGGCGCATGTGGTGGCGGCATTTCTCGCTGAAGGCTTACTCGAACCGCATATTGCGACCCTGCGCAACAACTACCGCCGGCGCCGGGATCTGCTGCTGGGAGCACTGGCCCGTTACCTGCCGGACACCTGTACCTGGATTCCCCCGTTGGGCGGCTTCTTTGTCTGGTTGCGGTTGCCCCCGGCGGTTCATAGCGCCGCGCTCCTGCCGCAGGCCGAAGCGGCCGGTGTGGCCTACCTGCCCGGCGTATACTGCTACACGGGCGGTGGCGGCGAAACCCACCTCCGCCTGGCATTTAGCCTGCTCTCTCCCGACGACCTGGAAGAAGGGGTACGCCGCCTGGCAACGGCTCTTGCACATACGCGTCCGGGCGGATAGGGAGTTTTTCGTCCTTACCCGCCCTACGGGATCACATCCGCTCCAGGATGCCCCGGATCAGCGCGGCGAATTTCGGCTTCGCCTGCCGGCCCGCTTCCAGCACCTCTTCATGGTTAGCGGGGGGCGCATCCGGCAAGGCCAGGTTGGTAATCAGCGAGAAGCCCAGGATGTGCATCCCGGCCTGGCGCGCGACCAGCACCTCCGGCGCGGTAGACATACCTACCGCATCAGCGCCCCAGGCGCGCAGCATGCGCATCTCGGCAGCACTCTCAAAGTGCGGCCCGCTCAACATGAGATACACGCCCTCGCGCAACGTCATCCCCTGCGCCGTGGCAACCTCGCGGGCCAGCGGCACCAGATCATTCATAAATGCGCCCAGCATCGCCGGGAAGCGCGGCCCCAGCCGCTCGTCATGCTCGCCGCGCAACGGGTGAAATCCTGCCATCCCAGGTAGGAAGATCTGATCAACGATGCGCATAATATCGCCCGCCTGCCAGTCGTCACGCAGACCACCCGCCGCATTGGTAACGATCAGCGTATTACAGCCCAGCGCACGCAACACCCGCACCGGGAAGGTTATCTGCTGCATGCTGTAGCCCTCGTAGAAGTGGAAGCGGCCGCGCAACACGGCCACCGGCTGCCCACCCAGTATCCCCAGCGCCAGCTCCCCGCGATGACCGGCGATGGTGGGAACGGCAAAACCGGGGATGTCACCATAGGGCACCACGGATGCCTGCGACAGCTCATCCGCCAGTGCGCCCAGGCCCGATCCCAGGATCAACCCGACGCGGGGCGTAATGCCGGCCCGGTCGGCAATGATAGTACGTGCAGTTTCGATCTGTTCAAGCATAGTTTTGGGGGTTAACGGTTAGGGGTTAAAAGTTAACCGTTAAAACTCAGATAAACCCCTAACCCCTAACCGTTAACCCGTAACCCCTAACCATTACTACTAAATCCGGTTCAACAACTCACGTTTCTTCGCCTCGAACTCATCGCTGGAGAGAATGCCCCGGTCACGCAGGGCAGCCAGTTCCGCCAGCGTATGCTGAATATCCCCCTGACCATGGGCAAACTGATCGGGGGAGAAAGTACCCCCACGCGGTTCGCCATACCGATAGCCACGCTCGTGATTATACTTGGCCTCCAGCATAACCCGCTTAAAGGTCAGTGGTTCGGCAATGCGGTCCATCACATTGGCCGACTCCTCGGAGGCGGTCAGGATCTCCACGGTTCCAAAATTAAACATACGCCCCACCAGACTCTGCTTGAGCTGAATATCATTAATCTTGCTCAACGACGAGTCGATGACCCGCTTGCTCAGAATGCCGCGTATCTGGATCACCCGCCGATCCGTCACGACATACTGCTCGGTATTCCAGCGCAGAAAATCCAGCAGGCCGCTGATCAACACAAACAGACTCAGAATGGCACAGGCCAGCGGCACAAATGTGCTGGCGGGCATATTTGCCACAATCGGCCCCGGCCTGAAGGCGCGATTGGACACAACGGCTGCGGCGATCAGCAGGCCAATCACAACTGACTCCATCAAGACATGGCCGATCAGGACAAACACATGCTGCCGCGCCACAGACAGGATTTGTTCACCGCGCCCGAGCAGTTCGTCGATGTAAGCCATGACGTAACTCCTTACGCTTGCCGTTTGACGGTAGACGCGTCATACTTCTTTATGGTTCCGTTTCGTGTCTGATATAGTCGAGAAAAGCCACCGATTTTAACTCACGCTCGAGCAGCCGGCGCAGATAGGCCCGTAACATCTGTTCAACCTCGGTACGCACGGCCACCGAGAGTTGCAACTGCTCGACGGCAGCGAGTGGCTGCGACTGCAGATAGCGCAGCAACTTGAAGGCGTTCAGGCTCATCGGCAGCGCCGTACGGTCAGCCACAACATCACGGGGGCAGAGCACCCCGCCCAGCGCCGGGCTAAAATGATCAGCCTGCTCGGTCAGCACCTCCTGACAGACGGTACAGCGATGCAAATGAGGACGATAACCGGTGTTGTGCAGGAGCCGTAGTTCATACGCGCGGAGAACCAGGTCCGGGTTCACCGTTGTATCCAGGGCCGTAAATGTTTGCACCAGCAGCCGAAACAGGGCGCGGTTTTCTTCCTCTTCCTGGATGAACTTATCGTATAATTCCGCTGCGTAGTAGGCCAGGCTCAGACGAGATAGATCGGTGCGGAGTGCAGGAAAGCTATGCAACACCTGGCTCTGCGTCACAATATCCAGATTGCGCCCAATTGCCAGCAGCATATTGGTATGGGTAAAAAGCTCAATATGGCCGGCAAGGCGACTACTGGTTTTACGCGTACCTTTCGCCACCACCCGCCGTTTTCCGGCCGGGGAAGCCAGCAGCAGCAACCGATCCGCTTCGCTAAAATCTTGCCGACGCAGGATCAGCGCCTCAGTTCTGTAAACGCGCTCACGCATAGCTTTGACACAGGGTCATATACATTTTTGTCATTTGCCGCTCATCTCCGTTGCTTAACTGCTTCGTGCAGGGCCGTCAGCGCCTCGGACACCAACTGAGCGGCGGTGGTCCGCTGGCGCTCATTGAGCAGACGCTCAAAGCGCTGCAGCATCGCTCCACTGGCATCATGGTCGATCCGCAGTTCGGCACAGGCGCGGATGTAAAACTGCAATGCCACCGCCAGCACCGTCAGGTCACGCTCCTTGAGGGCCGGGCCGGTCGCCGGATTCACTTCACCCGCCAGCCCATAGCCCGCCTTGCGCAACGCTTCCGCCAGCGCTACCGCGTCGTTCTCGTCCAGCAGCCAGGTCTGCGTATCCAGTTCCTCAACCGGCGGCATGCGCACCCGCCGATCACGCCGGACCTGCTCCAGCAGCAGCGGATCATCGGCACGCAGCAGCGCCGCCTGGCTGAGGGTCAGTTGTCCATGCTGGCCCGACCACTCGCGCAGGCTGTAGACGACATTCTGCGGAAGCTCCACTGCTGTGGCCTGCTCCAGCCAGCGGATGATCGCCTCAACATCAATGTCTTGCGCAACCGCCTGCTGCACACGCGCCTTTGTCAACGTATAGACCGCCGCCTCATCAGCGTCGGTTCCGGAAACCCACTTTGCCACCCGGTCCGCCTGAAAGCGATCAAACGGCGCGGCACGGGGCGGGACAATAATATCGTAGGTCGCCTGCACCACCAGTGGTTCATAATCCGGCTCGGCCGGGGCGGGACCGGCATTCAGCAACGCCGCACCGAGGGGCGTAAGCCGAAAGGCCACCGGCTCGCTGTATTCCGTATCTTCGGCCTGCGGGACACCGCCATAGTCGGTCAAACCCAGCCAACGCAGACTCCCGCCAATCGTGGCCTTGAGCAGTTCACCCTCGACATCGCGCCAATGTTCAAACCCATCCAGGGACTGTCCCCGATAGTCCACCAGCCGCCAGGTGTCATACACGCCGCTGGGCCTGGCAAAGTCGGGCATCACTCGCAGCACCTCATCCAGCAGCGCTTCCCAGGTAATCCAGGTATTGGGCGGCACCCGGGCCAGGATATCACCGATTGCGCGATGGGTCGCGGTCAGGTCACGCTCAAAGGCATACCCCTTGATCTCAATGCCCACAAACCGCTTGAGTTCATCCCACTCGCTCTGCATCCAGCCCTCCAGCAGGCGGCGCTGGCGTTCCAGTTGGGATGCCCGCAGCCAGTCAGTCACCAGCGATGTCGGGCGCAACTCCTGCTCTGCCGTGATCCGCAGCAGACCCGCTCCCTGAAGCAACAGCCGGAGAAAATGCACATAGCGCCAGTGCTGCTCATAGGTGATGCCACGGAGATCATCCTTACTCATTCCCCACCGCTTCGCCAGCCGCAGCAGACTGGCCTTGTTAATCCCCCGTCCCGGCACGACCATCAGTTCACCGGCCTGTGCCAGCACCAGGATCGTCAAGATATTCTGTTCGAGTGCTGCAAGGTCTGCCGGGATAACAATGGGGGGATCAGATGCGGGGGACAGGTGCAACGTCCGATCAGGCGGCGGCACGGTGGGCAACAACGGGCGCAGATCAACCGGAATAGTGTAGACCCGCGTTCGCCCCTGCCGGGCCGGCAGGATCAACCCCAGGATGAAGAGGCGCTCGGTGGTGGTCGGTGGTTCAGGCAGGTTCAGCAGGAACGTGCGCGGATTGGCATACTCTGCCGGCAACCGGACAATGCCATAGTCGCGCTCGAGTATGGCGGCTGGAAGCGTCCCTCCCTCGGCCAGCAGGCGCTCAAGCGCGGCCCGTTCCGGGGGAGTCAGCGTTGCCAGCATGTGCGCGACCCTATCAGGAGTCAGCGCAGCAGCGACAAGATCATCAGCGGCACTCTCCTGATCCGCGTCAGGCAGCGGCAGCCCCCACAGACGCGCAAATGTCTCGCGTTCGGAAGCCGCGCAACTCCATAGCCAGGAGCGGATACTCTGCTCGGTTGTCGTTTCACGCTGTCGCATAGGCAATGGCTATATTATAGCCACCGCTAGAGTGCAGGTCAATGCAAAAACCGGATGATATGGATGGGGCAGTAGCTTCGTCCAGGTTCGTCTCCGTGGTACTTCCAGGCAATCTCCTCCACTTCTCACGCATAATCGGCGCGGGGTGCGACTGGTTGGGGACACCTGGTCGAACAGAACAGTGATCGGGTACAAAGATCCGCTTCGTCTGCATTACATCAGGCCGGGGGCATATGTCTGAACGCGAGTAGAGAGGAGCAGGGATAGCGCGCAGGCACCCAGGCTTAATGCACTACTTCCGAGGGAGCCGGTGTAACTTCCCCGGAACGATGGAGCAGAGCATGCACCTGGGCTAACAGGTTTTCTGGTTCATAGGGCCAGACCACATGATCATCAGCGCAGGCCCGTAGCGACGGTAAGGGAACGGAGTAGGCCCCATTGGTCAGAAACATAATCGGCACATGACTCTGCTGTCGTACTTCGCGGGCCAGATCAAGACTGTTGGCCCCGGAGATGCGGGCATCAAGGAGTACCATGTCCGGCTGCACCTGGGTGACACAGTGCAGAAACCCGTCCCCGTCGCTGCACTCATGCACAGTATACCCGGCCTCACTCAGGATAAAAGAAGATAACTCCCGGTGGAACACATTACTACTGGCAACGATAATATCCATAACCATCTCATCCTTCTCGGCCTGTCATTGTGCGACAGGCACGAACCGACGTTATTCAAATCCGCATATTGTATGCGGCCCGCAGGTTGTTTCACATCATTCAATTACACAACTACACTTCAGTAACGCAGGAATGCAACAGGTAGACAAAACAGCTATTTTCCTTGAACAGGCATTTGTATCTATGCAAATATCGCCAAACTGATCTTTGCACTGGTAGATGACATTAGTCTGCGCCGTCAACGGCTGACATAGTTATACTAATTACCCGACGGAAACTATGATTTTAAGCATAGAGAAGTCAGTTACAGGCTAGTTACGTAACTCACAAAGATTGCTTGTGCGTTGCAGCACAATATTTTGCGTTCATACGTTCTGGAGTGTGGGAGCCATGCGCCCACCTGCGGTTCTGTTGGCGCAAGCGTGGCTTACGCCCTCAATATTCCGCATTTCAATCTTTAGCGTAGGGCAACGCATGCGCCACTGACCGCCGCCGTTTGCGCACAAAGCGGGGCAGCGCCCACAGCGCCGCAACCTGACCACGCAGGCGCGCGCGTGCGGCCGGTTCGCGCATATGCCAGAGGGAGTGCAGGAGAAAGCCAAGCTGCGATGCCAGCAGGCGCGGCCAGTAGCGCCGGACCAGGGGCAGCGGCATATTTTTAGCCCATACCAGGGGGAAGTTGCGTCCACAGTAGTAACTCGCCAGCGCACCGCCGCCGGTTGCACTGAGCCGATGGTAGACAACTGCTGTCGGCACAAAAATTGTGCGCATGCCCTGGAGCCGCGCACGCACATTCAGGTCCACATCCTCGCAGTACATCACCAGATCCTCGTCGAACACCCGCCCCTCCAGCGCCAGCGCGTTCAGGGCGCTCCGGCGGTAGGCCGCGGCCCCGGCACAGGGCCCGAAGACCTCGGTTATGGCATCATACTGCCCATGATCCCGCTCCCAGACGCCCCGGCTACCGGGGACGCCATCCACCCGGTAGAAATCGCCGGCAGAATGCAGATGATCGCGGCGGTCAAAAAGCAGCAGTTTGCTGGCGGCAAAGGCATAGGCCGGGTAGCGCTCCAGGGTACCCACCAGGTACTCCAGCCAGCGCGGGTGGGCCTCGGTGTCGTTGTTGAGCAGCACAACCATCTCGTTTTTAGTTATGTCAAGTGCGGCATTGACAGCGGCGGCCAGGCCACGATTCTGGGGCAGCGGCAGCACACGCACCTCGGGATAGCGCGCCGCCAGCAGCGCCAGCGAGTCATCGCGGCTACCATCATCGACCAGCGTGATTGTGAAGTCGCGCCGGGTCTGGGCGCGCAGCGCATCCAGGCAGGTGGGCAGCAGGGCCGCGCCGTTATAGTTGGGGATGATAAGATCAATCATGGGCTGTCACTGGCGTTCGAGGATTAAGATATGCTCTTCAACCGCCATTTTTGTGGCGGTTGCGCGCCGGGTGCGCCAGACGATCGTCTCCAGTTCGCGGTAGGCTAACGTGTCGCAGGCGATCAGGCGCAGCAACCGGGCCGTTTGCACCGGCACGCGGAAAAAACTCATCTGATCGCCAACCACCAGCGCCACCTTCCCGCCAGGACGCACCACCGCTTGCAACTGACGCAACACGCGGTACATTCCGCCGAAATACTCGGTGACAACGCGATGGTAGAGCCGCTCAAAGCCGGAGGTTGCACCCCGCGCGATCCGCTGTTCTTCAATCTCCTGGGCCACTGCCTGAATCTCCGGGATATGCTGCACATAGGCTGCGTCGTTGTCCGCAACAAAAATATTACGTGTATGCGAACGTAACATCGCATCTTTTATCCGGCGCAGATCCTGTTTCTGCTGAATAAAACCCATCAGGACCAGTTCCAGACGAGTGGTACGCGTATAATCTTTTTCATTCGGATAGGGCGGCGAGGTAATCACTGCATCAACCGGTTCCGAAACCAGTTCGGCCAGATGCCGCGCATCACCGGCATACACCGTCGTTCGACCCGGATTGACAATCGCCTGCACGACCGCCAGATCATGCGCGATACGCTGCAAGCGGCCGGCAAATGCGCCATAGACATCAGCATCATCACGCGTTTTTGAAACATAGACCTCCGGGCCAAACCCCAGATTCGACACGTCACTGACCACTGCAGCCATAAGCGCCAGTCGGAACAGATCAGTAACGGCATCGTCTGGCAGCGTGTCAACTGCCTGCCTGACCATCAATATTTTTTGCAACGGGACGGGACTGATCCAGTTTTTGGGCAAGAGCGCCGCTAACTCCGCCTCATCGTATCCGGCATGTTCACAGAACTGGTTGCCCGGTGCCAGAAGATCATCAAAGGATCGTTGAAGTGGATATGTTTTGCCAATGGCAGCAAGTGCCGGCTCCAGCATGTGCAGCAACTCCCGCCGACGCCGATCAAACTCCGTCAGATCGATATCCCAGGTAGTTTTGACCCGACTGGCAAAGGTCGTCATTGGATTGGCATCTATGCCGATGGAGTGAATCCCACGTTTCTTGCATTCGACCAGGGTCGTTCCAGTGCCCGCGAAAGGATCGAGCACGGTCTGCCCTGGACGAATAGCAAACTGGTCGAGCAACTGGGTGACGAGATGGTCAGGATAGGCGAGCACAAATCGGTACCAGTCATGGACGCATGCATCCGCAAGCTGTTGCATAGTGTGATTAGTTCTGGCTTTACGCGCCAATATCATATCTCCCTATACAGTTCATAACGTTTATAACGCTTTGTTGCTATGAGATTAGACTCAGTGCTAGTGTCAAATTCCATAAAGAGGTAAGACCCATCAGACAAAATCTTTATACCAATGGGTCGAACAGTTAGATCAATAAAATTCTGTTGCGCGAACTTGACCATCTGAGTAATCTGAACAACGCCTAAACGGTCCTTTGGCGATGCAGATTTTGCTTCTACTGGCAATATAAACCCGCTTCCGTCAGCGTCTATACCAATGTACAAGTCATCAACTTCAACCTGTCCAACACCACGGACTGTTGTCCTAAAGTGACCTTGAAGATGGTAAGTTGTTAGTGAAGTAAATGTATCTATCAAGCGATTATAACGAACACGCGCCAGAACAGCCTGTTCATCTTTACTCTGGTATTTCAGAAGTATTTGTGGTGTAGAGTCGAGAATACGAGTTATCTCTACATCAGATGGAATGTCAACATAAAGAGAACGCAGCAGATGAACGAATACATATTTACCTTTACCGGCTCCATCTATCGCCCAATTCCCATGTGCGAGAATGGATGCAGGTAATGAAGAACGTCCAGTACGATACGTATATGCAATATCAGGAACATTGTTAATTACCAAACCAAGCTCATTAATTGCACGAACAATGTCCGCCTTGGTGAAAGGTAAGCGATCAGTATCCGGGTTATTCTTACGCAAAAGCTCAAAAACTCGCGCAATAACCCGGTCATATTCGCGCTGTGTGGTGCCACCTTGTTCAGAAAGTAATGGCTCTTCCACTATGATATAACCTTATTTTCTCTTAGCCCTGTAACTGCAACGTCTGCAGATAGGCCGCCAGCGCCTCTTGCCAGGGGCGAAGCGTAATACCCAGGGCACTCCCGGCAATATTTGCCAGGGCGGTGTAGGGCGGCGGCGTGCTGGCGCGCTGGTACTCGGCCAGGGTGATGGGGGTCAGCGGTACTGCGTCATACCCGGCCTGGCGCATAATCTCCTGGGCAAACGCATAGCGGGAGCAGAATCCGCTGTTGGTGAAGTGGTAGGTGCCGTAGAAGGGCAGGTTGATCAGATGCGCAATCGCTTCGGCCAGATCCGGCGCATAGGTCGGGTTGCCAATCTCATCGGCAACCATACGCAGGCCCGTCGCAGGTGGATTTGCCGCCAGCCGCAGGATGGTCCGCACAAAGTTGCGTTCGCCGCCAAAGAGCCAGGCGATCCGCACAATGTAGAAGCGCTGCAGCAACTCGCGCACAACCTGCTCGCCCACCCATTTGGATTGACCATATGGATTGATCGGACCCACTGGATCATACTCGGTGTAAGGCGTGTCGGCGGTGCCCGGAAAGACCTCGTTGGTGCTGATATAGACCAGGGGCACATCCAGTTGCCGACAGGCCAGCGCAACATACCGGGTACCCAGACCGTTGATGCGGTAGGCCAGCAGCGGGTCTTGTGCGCAGCCATCAACGTTGGTGTAGGCCGCCGGGTGGATCACCAGGTGCGCATTGGTAGCGACGATCTGGGCAACGGCATCGGGCCGGCCGAGGTCAAAATCACTCTCGTTTAATGTTACGATATCGTGTTCCGGGGCCAGCGTGGCACAGAGCGCGCTCCCCAGTTGTCCGTTCGCTCCCGTGATTGCGATACGCATAGTTTATAATTCCGTAGTCGGTATGCCGTAGTCCGTAATCTGTAGTCGGTATGCCGTAGTCCGTGACCGCAAAGCAAGAGTAGCAGATTGGGGGAATGGCGTCAACTTGCCGGTTGCCGGTTGCCCGTCGCCAATAGCTTGACACATCTGCGCTATACGAGTATACTTAGTGTGCAAATAACACTAAATACCAAGGAGCCTGGAATGGAGGAGACCGCCGAAACATACGATGCTTCGCGCTACGAGCGGCCATCGGTTACGGTGGACGTTGTGATCTTTACGGTTATTAACGGCGAACTACATGTGCTGATGGTGCTGCGGCGGCGCTGGCCCTACGAAGGCTACTGGGCCGTGCCGGGCGGCTTTATCAACATGGATGAATCGCTGGAGCAGGCCGCGCGCCGTGAACTGGAGGAGGAAACCGGCGTGCGTAATGTCTACCTGGAGCAACTCTACACGTTTGGCAATCCCCAGCGCGATCCGCGTACACGAGTTATCAGCGTCGCCTATATTGCTATCGTCCGCGCCGATGTGCAGGAGCTGCATGTGAGTGATGAGAGTAGCGATGTACGCTGGTTCCCGGTACGCGCGCTCCCGGAAAAGCTGGCGTTTGATCACGAGGAGATCCTGAACTATGCCCTCTCGCGCCTGCGTTCCAAACTCGAGTATACTACACTGGCATTTCAACTCCTGCCGGAGGTGTTCAGTATCCTGGAGTTGAAGCATATCTACGAGCAGATCCTGGGCGAGTCGCTGGATAAGGGAAACTTCTACCGGAAGATCAAAGAGGCCGGCATCCTGGAAGAGACCAGTATGGTGCGTGAAGGACGTGGCCGTCCAACGCGGTTGTGGCGCTTCAAGCGTGATCGGGGGGACAAGCAGTTTGTGTTCCGCTGGCGTGAGGATCGCCTCGACGATGAGAGTGGATGATGCACCTGGTAGGGAGCAAAAGATGTTTTGCCCCTGCCGGGTGCGCAGGTTCGCACCAACCGTCTGGGAACGGTGAACGGAACAGGACATGCTGCCGCAGGTACAGTGTACCGCTATCGAAGGTAAACGTCCGGGTTGCGCATCCACCGCGTAACGTAATATCGGTAAGGGACCGTATCGCTGGATAAGTGTTCTGAATACACAAAGGAGTGTGATGTTATGTCTGGTAAAATCAATCTCCTCGATCAGGCGCGGCCGTTCCTGGCCTACCTGAGTGACTGGTACGACAATCTGCCCGACGTTGCGTTTGCCGACGTTATCGCCGGGCAGCCGGAGCAGGTAGCGCTCTTCTCGGTGGATATGATTAATGGCTTTTGCAAAGAGGGACCGCTGGCGGGTGAGCGCGTGGGTGCGCTGATCGAGCCGGTTGTGACGCTCTTCCAGCAGGCGCACGATCTAGGGGTGCGCGCATTGCTGCTGGCCCAGGATAATCATGATCCCGATACGCCTGAGTTTGCCGCCTATCCCGCTCACTGTGTTGCCGGGACATTCGAGAGTCAGGCGGTTGCCGAGATCCAGGAACTGCCGTTTGCCAATGAACTGACGACCATCACCAAAAACTCGTTGAGCGCCGATATCGGTACCGAGCTGGGGAACTGGATCCGCGAACGGCCGCAACTCAGCACCTTTGTGATCATCGGCGACTGTACCGATCTCTGCGTCTACAGCGCGGCTATGCATCTGCGCCTCTATGCCAATGCGCATAATCTGCAGCGCCGGGTGATTGTTCCGGCGGGTGCGGTAGATACCTTCGACACGCCGGTCAGCGTAGCGCGCGATCTGAACATCAAGGCCCACCCCGGCGATCTGCACCATGTCCTCTTCCTGCATCATATGGCAATGAATGGAGTTGAAGTGGTTGCGCATCTGACCTGATAGCGGGTAGCAGCGGGGGGCAGTGGACCGGCTGCCCCGCTTGCCAGACACCGCGACCGGCATTTCGCTCCGTTTGACGGAGATGCCGTTATTCTGCTACAATCGCGCGGTGGTAGTAGTGGCTTTCACAATAGGAACAAGATGGTTACGATATGAGTGAAGCAACGCCAGAAACTCTCGAAGGGCAGACTGACGAGTTTGGAATCGAAGCCGTGCGCGAGCTGCTCCAGATGATTGAGCAGACCGATATTACCGAACTGCTGATCGAGCGCGGTACGTCGAAGCTGCACGTGAAACGCGGCAATGCCGCTCCGCATGCGCCGCAATCGCCGATGTCTACACTTCCGCTGGCACTGAGTGTGCCGCCGATGCATCATGCGCCCGGTATGCCGCATGCACCCGGCCAGGTACCACATGTACCGCACCACGCGCATTATGCGCCGCCGCCGGCCCAGTCCGCGCCACCCTATGCAACGGCCCACTCCGAAGTTGCCTCCGAGGGATCGGAAATCGCTGAAGGTGAAATGGTTACGTCGCCGATGGTTGGTACCTTCTATGCTTCACCCTCGCCCAAGGATCCACCGTTTGTGAGTGAGGGCGACGAAGTACATGCCGGTGACACGGTAGGCATTGTCGAGGCAATGAAGATGATGAACGAGATTGAGACGGAAATTACCGGAAAGGTTATACAGATTCTGGTGCAAAATGAGCAGCCAGTTGAGTATGGCCAGCCGCTGATGGTGATTGCCCCGCACTAGCCGGTAGCCACAGATGATGAATGTGGGACGGTGGAGACGTGTCGTCTAGCATTTGTCGTCTGTGGTACACACATGTATGTATATTCTCACCGTCACCGAGATGAATACCTACCTCCGGGAGTTGCTTGACGCCGAGCCGGTGTTGAGTGATGTCTGGGTTGAGGGTGAAATCTCCAACTTTAAACGCCACACCTCCGGGCACTGTTATTTTAGTCTGAAAGAGGGCGATGCAGTGCTCAACGCGGTAATGTGGAAAAGCTATGCGCTACGCCTGGGCGAATTGCCCCGCAACGGTGATGCGGTGCTGGCCCACGGCCGTGTTTCCTTCTATGAGATGGGCGGGAAACTGCAACTCTATGTCGATACCCTGCGCGCCGCCGGGGTCGGCTTTCTGCATGCTCAGTTTGAAGAACTCAAGCAGCGCCTGGACGCCGAGGGGCTGTTTGATATCAGCCGTAAGCGTGCGCTGCCCCTGCTGCCGCGCCGGGTCGGGATTGTAACCTCGGGCAAGGGGGCCGCACTGCAGGATATGCTCAACGTGCTGGCCCGCCGTTGTCCGCTGGTCGAAGTGCTGATCAGCCCCTGCCTGGTGCAGGGCGAACAGGCTCCCGCCAGCATTGTCGCCGCGCTACAGACACTCGGCAAAACCGATGTTGATCTGATCATTGTTGCGCGTGGTGGCGGCTCGCTTGAAGACCTCTGGGCCTTTAACGCGGAAGAAGTTGCCCGTGCGATCTTTGCCAGTGCGGTTCCGCTGATTACCGGCATCGGGCACGAAACCGATACCACCATCGCCGACTATGTGGCCGATCTACGTGCGCCCACGCCGTCAGCCGCAGCGGAACTGGCCGTCCCGGAGCAGACTGAACTGCGCCTCTCCCTGGCAGCCCTGCGCCAGCAACTGGATGCCGCATTTGCTATGGGGATCGACACGCGCCGCCGACAACTGGCTGCAATGCACGACCGGTTGCGGCAGTACAACCCGACTATCCGCCTGCCCCACGCACGCCAGCAAGTCGATGATCTGCTGCGGCGGGCCGAGGCGCAGTTGCAGTATGGGTTGACGCTCCGGCAGACGCAGTTGCAGGGGCTCCAGGCCCAACTGTCTGCGCTGAGTCCTCAGGCAACCCTGGAACGGGGATACGCAGTTGTCCGCCAGGCAACCAATGGTACCGTTGTCACCCAGTCCACCCAGGTAGGTTCCGGTGAGACTCTCGTAATCACGTTGAAGGCTGGCAAACTGGTAGCAGATGTTGTAGAATCACAGGCAGAAGAGTCGGCCTAATTCCTATGGCATCCGCTCGATCACGACAAGGAACCCGCTATGTCAGAAAACACACCCGTCGCAACCTACGAAACGCTCTATCAACAGCTTCAGGAGGTTGTCAACCGGTTGGAGGCCGGAACGCTGCCCCTGGAGGAGTCGTTGCAACTCTACGAGCAGGGTGTGCAACTGGCCGCCGCATGCCAGCGTCTGCTCGACACCGCTGAACTACGTATTGAACAACTTCAGGTCGGTATGGGTGAGTCTGCCGACTAGAAAGTGTAGGCTATGGTCTCCGCCGAGTCTGTCCACCGTTACCCGCGCCTCCTCACCTGGTCGATTGAACTCTTCTGCACACTTATCGTACTACTGAGCAGCGTATACCTGGGCGCGGTACTCCTCCGCTCAGCCTGGGATCTCTTTGGGGTCGATTATGCGCTGGCCGAGTGGATACCCTTCCTGCGCGAAACGGTCGGCTGGGTCAGCACTATCGCCGATCAACCCCGCTTCGATGAGTTTATCACTCTGCTTCCCGCATTCACCTGGACGGCCCTGGCACTGCTGCTGGCGATTCTGCTGCGGAACGCCTTCCCCGTGGTGCGCACCAGTTCCCGTGGCATGCTGATTGAGTTTGGCGGCAACTGGCTGCCGATCCGTTGGGAAGATCTCCATACGATAAAAGTGACCAGTGATCTGTCGAATGAACGCTTTGTGTTGCTGGTGCAGCCGCGCAGCAAACAGCTTACCGGCTGGCATCTCTTCTACAGTCTGTTCTACTCGCTGGGGTTCCGGCCCGGCTTCCTGGTTACGTCACATATCAGCGACTTTGAGAAGCTGGTGAAGACCACACTTGATGAGAGCCGGAGTGTGGCGCAGGCAAAAGACAATGTTCAGCCCGTCAATTTCAATGAGGCGGCCCAGTCACCTCTTTTTCGTATTCTGTTGAGCCCCGCTTCGTTTATTAGTCGGCGTGGTCCCGGCGAAACCACACCCGAAAACGAGGAGGCCCTTGATGCTGCTCGCGCCAGCGGCGAACCCGTGCATGGGGTCTACCCGGCGCGGATTATGACGCTGATTAACTGGGGCGCGGTGCTGCTGGCGCTGCTGATGGTCTGGCACTATATCAGCTACTGGACCACATTCCTCGCGCTGGAGATCCCGGCACTGCGGGATGTCGGCTTCTTCCGGGGCGCGTTGACCCCGGCAGCCCTGGCCGATCTGGCAAGTTACTATCCCGAGCGGCCAATGCCCCTCCTGGGTACACCGGGGCTGCCCAATCTCCCGGCCCCGCTCTGGCTGCTGCTCGCGGCTCATCTGATGGTGCTCTTTGTGCTGGGAGTGCTGGCGGTGTTACGCAACCTGCTGCCACGCGTGGAAATCCGCCCCGAAGGGCTGGCGGTGCGCGTCATCGGCGGCTGGATTCCCACCCAGACACGCTGGAAAATGATTCCCTGGAAACAGTTTGCGGCAATTAAGGCGACCGAGTTTTCCGAGGAGAGCCAGATTCTGCTGCTCCAGACCCGTACCGCAGTTCTACCCGCCAGTTACCGGGTCAACAGCCTGATCTACGACGGCAGCTTCAAAACCGGCCTGCTCGTCACTTCGGCTATGAGCAACTTCGAGTACATTATGCAGCAGGTGCTGGTCGCCGTCTCGCAACTGGAAGATCTGCGCGAACAGGAGGCCGAGTCACGCGGTGTCAGCCCCCCCGATCCGGTGCTGCAGCAAGACGCCCACTCCTGGCTGCTCTGGATGACTTTTAAACCACGCTCGGCCATCCAGGATCTGGTTGATGTTGTCTGTGCCGAAACTAATCCGAGCCAGATGGAAACAGGCTGGCTGCGCCGGGCGGCACTGCCGATGTTCTGGGTAGCGCTACTCCCGGTGTTGATCTTCCTGACCAATGGCCTGCTGTTGACCGGTCACATCCCCGGCATCGGACTGATTCTCGGCCTGCTGCTGCTCTGGTTTATCGGGATGCTGGAGTGGCCGCTGATCAGCCTGCTCGCCATCCTGCTGGACGATACAACCGGCGGCGGCGAAGAGGGCTATCGTGCGCTCTACCTCTACCCGACGACGCAACTCCCACGGGTGTTACCGCTTATCGCCGGGCTGGTCTTGCTGGCGGTCGGATGGCCGGCCCTGGCAATCCTGGCCTGGATGGTAGCAATCGGCATGTCCGGCTGGCTCAGTGCAAACCTGTGGGACCGGCTCTACGGATGGAAGGGCAGCCAGCTTATCCTGGGCGGGTTGATGCCCGTGGTCTGGCAACTGCTGGTTCTGCTGATCTACGCGCTGGTGCAGCGTTAGGCACAATACCTTTCACATAGCAGAACCTGCGCGATAGCGTTGCAAATCGGGCATTTGCTCCAATGCAGAACGGTTCCACCTGCGGCAGCATGGAATTGCCGACAGCGATAGGCTGTTAACCTCCTGCAAGTTTAATCCGAAATGGATAAACCTGCAGGAGGTTTTTGCATGTTCAAAACTAACCTGGTTGATCTGCTACCGTCCGCCTGCCACACCCGGACGCGCCCTTGCAGGTTGTGCGCAAACATCCTACAATGTGTCGTAGGATTGTGACGGCCAGGAGAGAGACGACCATGCCGATCATCGTCAATCAAGTAGATCCTGCGCTCCTGCAGCAACGACCACCGCGTCCGCTACCGCCGCTGCTACTGCTAAACCTGCTGGGTGAATATCTGATCGAGGTACCCCTCAAAACCTACATCGACTCCGTGGTAATTGGGAGCCTGGTTGGAGCGATTGCGATGGCGTTACTGCATGTGGGGCCACTGCTCTGGATCCTCCTCGGCCTGATTCTGCTGACCCATCTGGCAACTGCGGCGTGGAAACTGGGCAAAAAGATCCGGGAGGATATGGTGCTGCTCAAGTATGGCATTGTTGTACGCGCGCATGTCTTGCATCTGCGTCCGCAGTACAATGAGCAGGGCCAACCCGCCGGGGCGCTGCTGGACTGTGCCATTCCTACCCGCCGCCGCCGGACTTCGGTCGGCAGCGTCTGGCTGGCCGACACGACCGAGGCGACCCGCCTGGCAAAGCAGGGGCGGGTGCGGGTTATCTGCCTGGTGCGCGCTCCCGGTACCTGGCGGCTCATGGAGAGTACCGGCCCGGAGTTTCGCTATGGCCTGATCGAGGAGAATTGAGCATGCACAAGCGTGCTTTCACCCGATGGAAGTCTGATCCACCTGCGGCAGCATGGTACGTTTTTTATCTTTTTCACAAAAAATTCACGTTGTGAATTTTTTGTGAAAAAGCATGGAGTCTTCCGCCCTGCCGGAGACGAATCGGGTCGTTCATCCAGATGAACACCTGATTTGGAACCGACCGCGTAAGTCCGGTCATTCATCGTACCAGTTGCTGCGCCTCGCTTAACATCATCCCGTCGATCAGCAGTTCCACCGGGGCATGATCATCGGTAAAGGGCTGGAAATGCGCATGGTGCGGCGTAAACTCGCGCACCGGCCCCTGACCCTGCGTGAGCGCCCAATCCATCACCACCTGTAGCGCGGGCACTTCGATCTGGACCGCATTCGCGGTAAAGTTTGCCACCCCATCACCCACCGGGCGATTCACCCCGACCAGGATCGTGCTTGCGCCGCTGGGCGTATCGATCATAAACACCTGCGGGAAGACGGCCAGCATAGTCGATCCCAGCGCATTGACCAGCCGATCATCCCCACTCGGCGGTATCCCGGCATTGACAACGGCCACGCCATCCGGGGTGAGATGGGCCTTGACCTCGCGGAAGAACTCCAGCGTGGTCAGGTGAAACGGGATGTAGGGCTGATGGTAGGCATCCATCCCGATCAGATCATAGGTCTGATCGGTGGTCTCCAGCCAGTAGCGCGCATCCTGCGTATGCGCGTTGTAGTTGGGATAGGCCGGACTCCCCGCCTCCAGGTCAAAATATTCCCGCCCCAGTTGCGTAATGCGCGGGTCAATCTCGACCCCATCGACCCGCGACTCTGTGCCATAGATCGCCAGGAACTGCTTGGGAATAGTACCCGCCGCCGAGCCTAGCAGCGCCATGCTGGTCACCGACTCCGGGTCGCGCTCGGGATAGAAGTAGGGCGCAACCGCGAAATAGTCCCACGGTCCCCCGCCGGTCAGCAGATCCACCGGATCGCCGGTCTCCCGGTAGCGCGTGCGGTAGGAAGAGTGGATCGCCTGGCCCTCGTTGAGCAGCAGGTTGATCCGCCGGTCCAGGCTGCCATCGCTGAAGGTGATGCGCTGCTCGGCAACCTGAATATAGTTATAGCGCGACTCGGTCTCAAAGAGCAGCGTGCAGCGGTAGCAGTCCGCCGACTTGATCTGCTCCGTGGTCAGGAGCGTGTAGGCCGCCAACCCCATCACAATCAGCAGCATCAGGCCATAGCGCAGATCGCGCAGCCCGATAATCCCCAGGAGCAGCAGAAACCCGGCGAAGAGATAGACCGTGCGTTCCGTGCCAATGGTGGGAATAATCACCAGCACTGTCAGAAATGTACCGACAATTGAGCCCAGTGTGGAGAGTGCCGAGATTGAGCCAACCGTGCGACCCGCCGCTGCAATACCCTCGGACATGCGATGGATCTGAAGGCGCACCGCAAAGGGGCCAACCATCGCCATCAGGATCACCGGGGCGGCAAACAGCAGGATCACGCCAATCAGCGCGGCAATAAAGCTACCCGCCGCAATGCTGCTGAGTGACTGCTGCGCCAGGCGCAAAATGGGGCGCGCCAGCAGGGGGATAAAACCACAGAGCAACCCGGCCCAGGCGATCAGCCGGTAGAGCACCCGCTCATCGGGGTGCCGGTCGGCCAGCAGCCCACCCAGCCGGTAGCCAATCGCCAGGTAGGCCAGCGTCATCCCGATGACCACGGCCCAGATTGGCTGCGAGGTACCAAAAAATGGTGCAAGCAGCCGGGGCATCACCATCTCAACACCGAGCGTGCCAATACCTGCCAGGAAAACCACCAGCAGCAGGAAGACATTCGAATCGGTCCTGGGTGTTTTTTTCGTTGATTTTACTGTCAAAGTTTGCGCCATAGCGTGAAGGATTATAGAGAGAACAGCAAGCAAAGCAACGCAGAACAGAGCGCACCGGGCGTGGTGCCGGGGGGAATGGGGTGGGGCTCTGTTCTGGGTTTATCGTCTCATTCTCGCGCTAGAGTGCCTGAAGCAGTAGCCGCGAGATCATACTCAGCAGGAGAATCGCCACAATCGGCGAGATATCAATCATTCCAATATTGGGCATAATACTGCGAATCGGCCCCAGAATTGGCTCAGTCAGTTCACGGAGCACCTGCGAGATCCGCATATTGCCCGTCGGGTCGATCCAGGAGAGCAGCACGCGCCCCAGGATGAGCATCGAGAGAATGTTAAACAGCAGCGCGATGAAGTTCTGTACAACCATCTTCCTCTACCCTTATCTTCTTGTTATGCATATGACATACGGTGAATGTATTATAACATGCACCAACCATCATCCGGCGTGATCCTGATCCTCCAGGCGGGCACGCACCGCCGCAGCGTGGGCCAGCAACCCCTCCGCCTCGGCCAGGCGGGCAGCCGCAGGACCGATACGCCTGAGTGCCGCGGCATTCATCCCGACCAGCGAGATAACTTTCCGAAAGTCATCCACATTCACCGGCGAGGCATACCGCGCGGTCCCTTCCGTGGGCATAATGTGCGATGGCCCGGCCACATAATCCCCCAGCACCTCAAACGAGCGTTCGCCCAGGAAGACCCCGCCGGCATTGCGTACCCGCCCGACCTGGTCCCAGGGATCATCTATCAGCAGACAGAGATGCTCCGGCCCGTAGGCATTCGCCAGCTCAAACGCGGTCTCCATGTCCGGCACCAGCACAATACCACCCCGTTGCTCAACGGCTTCGCGGGCAGCCCGGGCATTGCTCTCGGGCAGGTGGGCCAGTTGGCGTTCCGCTTCGGCCTGCACTGCCTCCGCCAGCTCTGCCGACGGCGTCAGGAGGATGGCGCTGGCAAGGACATGTTCGGCCTGCGCCAGCATGTCTGCCGCCACATAGCGCGGGTCGGCCTGCGCATCGGCAATCAGCAATGTCTCGGTGGGACCGGCCAGGCTCTCGATACCGACGGTGCCAAAGACGGCCTTCTTCGCCAGCGTTACAAACTGGTTGCCCGGCCCGGCGATCTTATCCACCCGGGGCAGGCTGGCTGTCCCGTAGGCAAGTGCGGCAATCGCTTGCGCACCTCCCAGGGCGAAGAGTTGCGTAACCCCGGCAACATGGGCCGCCGCCATGACAATCGCGGCCGGTTCACCCGTCGCGCGTTGTGGGGGGGAACAGGCGATAATCTCCGTAACCCCGGCTACCCACGCAGGGATGGCCGCATGCAGCAGCGATGACGGCAACGGAGCGGTGCCGCCCGGCACATAGATTCCCACCCGCTCCAAAGGTATGACCAGTTGACCCAGTGCTCCTTCGACGCTGAAATCAACCCAGGTGTTGCGCGCCTGCCGCAGATGAAAGCGCTCTAACTCGGCGGCGGCCAGGTGCAGTGCCTCCAGCAGCGCCGGATCGAGTGCCGCTGCCGCCGCTGCCAGCCGCTCACGGGGTACGGCGAAACGCTCCAGGGTTACGCCGTCGAGTTGCCGGGTCCACTCGCGCAACGCGGTATCGCCGCGACTCCGCACATCGCGGATGATCTGCGTTACGGTCTGCGCGGCGGCTTCATCTTCGTCCAGCGGCACACGGCACAGGATGCCTGCCTGTGCTGCGGCAATATCACGAATAATTGGTATGGTCATGCAACATCCTCTCCCTTAACATGCGTTACGCGGTCACTTACCGTTCACCATTCGCTCTATTATAGCAGTGCCGGCATCATTGACAGTCATCACGCTCTTGCGTATGATACCGTGTACGATACAGGATTGGCGCAGTCGGTGGTGCAATCTCGCGGTGAAACTGACCTGAGGCGATAGTTCCCCGGCTATGTAGAACCTGTGTCGGTTGCTATCACCGAACTGGTGACACAGAAACGCTTGTACGGTGCATACCGTGTCAAATGGAGAATCAACAAACATGAACAGATCCGGCAGACAACTATGGCGCTGGGTATCCGGTACTCTGATCCTGATGCTGCTCCTGGTTGCAGCACCCGCACCCACGGCACGCGCCCAGGATGTCCTGACCTATTTCTACTTCCCCCAGACAGGGCACTACCTGGGAGGGGCATTTCGTTCGTTCTGGGAGCAGAATGGCGGTGTGGACATTTTTGGCTACCCCATCACCGATGAGTATATCCGCAACAGCGACGGCAAGCTGGTGCAGTATTTCGAGCGCGCGCGCTTTGAACTGAGTGTGATAAATAACCAGGCCGTCGTCGAACTGGGATTGCTGGGACGCGAGTATCTGCAACTGCGTGGGGATATTATCACACCCATTGCCCCCTTCCCCAGTACAGCCAATCGGCGCTACTTCCCGGAGACCGGCCACAGCGTTCAGGGTGCGTTCAAGGCTTTCTGGGAGCGCAATGGTGGGATGGGCATCCTGGGCTATCCGGTCAGCGAGGAGGCCGTCGAACGTTTTCCTGATGGCGCGCTACGGGTTGTGCAATATTTTGAGCGGGTTCGGCTTGAATTGCACGGCAACCGGGTGTTGATCGGTCGCCTGGGAGCAGTCCTGGCTCCCTGCCAACTGACGCCGCCGCTGCCACCCAATAACCCACCAACCCAGCCCCGGGCTGAAGGCGATAGCAGTGGTTGCCCCAACCCAATTCCGGTGGCCTACGGGCGGGTCTTCCCGCAGTTTAGCGCACCCGGTACGGTGCTGGGGTTTGAGGCACGCGGCTACATCCCCGGCGAAACAATCAGCCTCTGGCTCAACCTGCCGGATCAGTCGGTGCGCGAACTGCCCTACACCGCCGTTGCGGCTGAAGACGGCGCGCTGCTGATCGGCTTCCGCACGCTGGCAACCGACCCGGCCGGCCAGTGGAGCATCGTCGGGCGTGGCGTGACGAGTAATCGCCAGGTAGTAGGTATCTTCTTTGTGCAACGCTAAGCGCAGGGAGCGTTGGACCGGTCATTTTGTACAATCAATGCGGTAGAACGTCCGGTAACCATGCAGCGAGCCGCGGCGCAGCAACCTGAAACAACTCCTCGCTGCGCCGCGGGGTTATCCTTACCCAGAATTGGGCTGTTATGCCATATCGTACATTTCAGCATCCCACGCTGCACCTTGCAAACCCGCATGGATGTTATAACCATCAACCAGATAGACACGATGATAAAACCAGGGAGAACTAACGATGTTAAATCATCGTGCCAAAGTTGCCGGCATCCAGGCCAGAATTGAGGATTTAGAACAGCGCGAAACGCTGTATCACTCGCTGTGTGTCACCATGACCGAAGGGGTTGCTATCCACGAGCTTGTCACTGATGCATCAGGTACACCGGTTAACTACCGAATTATAGACGTTAACCCGGCATATGAAGCGATAACCGGTCTCTCTCGCTCAGACAGTATTGGGCGGCTCGCAAGCGAACTCTATGCTATAGATGAACCACCCTACCTCGCTATCTATGCCCATGTGGCGACAACGGGCCAGCCACACTCTTTCGAGACAACCTTTGCCCCGCTGCAGAAGACCTTTCGGATCACGGCTTTCTCGCCGGCACCGGGTCAGTTTGCAACCATCTTTTGCGATATCACCGCGCAGCAGCAGACCGCAACTGCATTGCGCGCGAGCGAAACACGTTACCGCGAAATCTCGGAGTTAATCTCGGATTATGCCTATGCCTTCCAACTTGAAGCTGACGGCAGGTTTACTCAGCAATGGGCGACAGAGGCATTTAGCCGGATCACCGGGTTCAGTGTTGACGAAATCGTCACAGCGGAGAGGCTTGAAAACCTTATCCATCCCGAGGATCGGGCGATCGCAGAACAGCGGAAACAACGGTTAGTTGCCGGCTATCCCGATGTAAGTGAGTTTCGCATTGTCACCAAACAGGGCGATATTCGCTGGCTACGCGATCATGCCCACCCGGTGTGGGATGCAGCGCAGGCCCGCGTGGTGCGCATCTATGGCGCAGTCCAGGATATCACCGAACAAAAACAGACCGAGGAAACCCTGAATCTGTTTAACAATCTGGTGGAACATGCCATGGATGGCGTCATTCTGATGTATCCCGACAGCAGCATCTACTATGCCAATGCCGCCGCCGCACGACTACTCGGCATTGAGCGGGAACACCTGGTGGGGATGGATGGCACACAGTTTAGCGTACCGGAAGAACGACATCGGATTCAGCAGGAAGTTGTACCGGCACTACGCAACCATAATCAGTGGCAGGGCGAGTTCCGCTCGCAACGACTGGACGGCACATGCTGGCGCTCCCAGTCATCTATGGTCTTATTGCGCGATACCCAGGACAACCCATGCTATGCTGCCTCGATCTTCCGCGATGTGACGCACCAGCGCCAGATGGAAGAACAACTCCGCTTAACGCAGTTTGCGCTTGATCATGCACTCGACGGCGTTGCTTTTGTTGATCAGGATGGGCATTATCTGTATGTCAACGATGCGCTGTGTCACACGCTCGGCTATACCCGCGACGAACTGTCGGCATTGCGGATCATGGATGTTAATCCGAAACTCTCCCCGGCAATCTGGCACGACACCTGGAACAATATCCGGCAACATGGCTCCACTATCTTCGAAGGCGTACATTATTGCAAAGACGGCAGCAGCTTCCCGGTTGAAGTGACATCGACCTACCTGGAGTTTGAAGGCAAGGCGTACATCTGCGCCTTTATCCGTAATATTACTGAGCGCAAAGCCTACCAGCAACAGATTGAACGCCTGGCCTTCACCGATCCGCTGACTGGATTGGCGAATCGGCGCCGCCTGTACGTAGTCGGTGAAGCCACCCTGACGACGGCGATCTATCAACTGGACAGTATTGCGCTGCTCTATCTGGACCTGGACCGGTTCAAGGCATTTAATGACACTTTAGGGCATGACGCCGGCGATGAATTGCTCGTCCAGGTGACGCGGCGACTACAGCAGAGTCTCACTGGTGAAGGATTGCTGGCGCGAATTGGCGGCGATGAATTTGCGCTACTCCTGACCGATACCGATGTCGAGCAGGCCAGAGTATTGGCACACCACATTCTGGAACAACTACACCAGCCTTTTTACCTCCACGATCATCATATTTATCTGGGCGGAAGCATTGGCATTGCATGCGGCGTAACGATTGGACAACCCTTCAGCACGCTCCTGACTCGTGCGGATATCGCCATGTACCGCGCCAAACTCACCAGCACGGGAGTCGAGGTGTACGACCCGATTAGCAGTGCGCTGTCAATCAATCAGGTGCAGTTTGAGGCCGAACTCCGCCAAACTTTGCAGGCGGGCAAACTCACGCTCTACTACCAGCCCATCCTGGATCTGACAACCCGGCAACTCTTCGGGGTTGAGGCGCTGGTCCGCTGGCCGCATCCAACGCGGGGGCTGCTCACACCCGGCAGTTTTTTGCCGATGGCGGAGCTAACTCATAGCTCTTAAGTAGTGTTCAAAAGTGTGTTATAATACACTCTATGAACACCTATACGATACGACAGTTCGCGGAGCAGGTCGGGTTATCAGTAAAGACCCTTCAGAGATGGGATAGGGAAGGAAAACTCAAACCTCTCCGCACGCCAAGCAATCGACGACAGTACACTGATGATCATATCCAACAAGCGTTGGGATTGCGGGGTATTCAGATTGCCCCTGCGCCACGCAAGACTGTCGTGTATCTACGTGTTTCCAGTCAAGCACAACGCCCAGACCTGGATAATCAACGCGCTGCCCTTGAGCAGTTCTGTGCCGCACGAGGCATCGCCGCTGACGACTGGATAGCCGAAATCGGTGGGGGCTTAAACTTCAAACGCCCGAAGTTTCTGAAACTCATTGATGCCATCGTTGCCGGTCAGGTTGCCATGCTCATTATTGCCCATACAGACCGACTGGCTCGATTTGGATATGATCTGTTGACCCATATCTGTGCCACACATCAGTGTGAACTCCTGGTACTTAATCAGGAAACACTTAGTCCAGAACAAGAAATGGTGCAGGATTTGATGACGATCATACACTGCTTTTCGTCCCGATTGTATGAATTACGAAAGTACCGAAAATCACTGAAAGAAGCATTGGAACCATATGGAACGAGCACACAAGATACGTCTCAATCCGACTCCTGACCAGGATCAGTATTTCCGTCAGGCAGCAGGCAATGCTCGCTTTGCCTGGAACTGGGCGCTGGGCATGCTGCGGGAAGCCCGCAAGAACCAGACGACCCTCCCCCTGGTGGGCGACCTGAAAGCCGAGTTCAACCGTATCAAGCGGGAACAGTTTCCGTTTATGCTCGAAACCACCACGTGTGCGCCAGAGCAGGCATTCGCCGATCTAAAGCAAGCACTATCGAACTACTTTAACGACATCAAGAAGCGCAAGAACGGCAAGCGGCGCAAGGATGGCACGCGGGTGGGCTTTCCAAAATTCAAGTCGCGCAAGCGGGGATATGGCTCGTTCTACCTGGCAAACGACAAATTTACCGTTCAGGGGCACTGGATACGCATCCCGAAACTGGGGTGGGTCAACATGACCGAACCGCTGCGCTTCGACGGCAAAATCATGAGTGCTCGGATCAGTGAACGAGCAGGCTACTGGTTCGTAAGCATCCAGGTGCAACTCCCCGAACCGGAGCAGACGGCACCGGAACGGGTCATCGGGGTAGACCTGGGGGTAAAAGCGCTGGCAGTGGACAGCGACGGCGATGTGTTTGAAAACCAAAAACACCTTGCCGCTGCGCAAAAGAAGCTACGCCGCCTGAACCGTTGGCCGGCACGCAAGCAGAAGGGCAGCCAGAACTGGCATAAGGCGAAACGAAAACTGGCACGACGACACGTGAGGATTGCCAATCTGCGGGCGGATGCCACGCACAAGCTCACCACGCGATTGGCAGCAAAAGCCAGTACCATTGCGCTGGAAACGCTCAACGTGGTGGGCATGCTGAAGAACCACAAGCCGGCGCGGGCAATTTCGGACGCTGCCTTCGGTGAGATGGTGCGGCAACTGGGCTACAAAGCGGTGCAGGTGGTACGAGTTGCTCCGTTCTATCCGTCGAGTAAGACCTGTCACGCGTGCGGGCACATCAACCCTGACTTGACGCCGGCAGATCGAGTGTGGACATGTCCCGCCTGTGGCATGGTGCTGGATCGGGATGTGAACGCCGCCCGGAATATTCGAGACGAGGGAATGCGTCTTGCTGGTGCCTAAGCACCAGCCGTCCCCGGTAGTGGCTACGTCGGGACGTAAAACGCGCCTGTGGACTGCGTGTAAGACGTTCGCTCAAGAACGCAGTGCAGGATGAAGCAGGAATTTCAGAAGTGTATATAACGTACTTTTGAGTACATTTGAACACGTAGAAAGTAGCAGGAAGCCGGGTTACTCAAGGAACTGGATGCCTGGGTGCTCGAAGCAGCGCTGACCCAGGCGGCGGCCTGGCATGCCGACGGATATCCGCTGGCAGTGACAGTCAACCTGAGTGCTCCATCGCTCCAGCAGGCCAATCTGGTTGAGCGAGTCATGACGTTGCTCACCACGACCGGCGTTCCGGCGGAGTATCTGGTGGTGGAATTGACCGAGCAGACCGCGCTGCATGACCTGCCGCTGATCTACCAGGTGCTAACGGAGTTGCAGGCGCTGGGAGTACGGATTGCCCTGGATGATTTTGGGACGGGGTATGCCTCGCTGTCACATTTGCGCGAACTGCCGGTTGATATTTTGAAGGTCGAGCATGCCTTTGCCGCAGGAATCGGGCACAACCTCAAGGACGAGGCTGTACTCCGCGCGGTCCTGACGCTCGGCGCGGGCCTGGAGATGATGGTAGTCGCAGAGGGGGTTGAAGAAGAGGCCCAGCTTACCTGGCTGCGCGAGGCGGGCTGCCGGCATATCCAGGGCTACTTGATTGGACGCCCCATGCCGCCGGAGCAACTGAACGGCATATGGAAGTAGCGTTATTCGGCAAATTCCGCCGATCCGTCAATCCCTGGCCCTTCCAGTATGCCGACGAGGATCTGCAGTAGATCCGGCAGATCGGCGGGGACGCGGTAAATACTCAGATCTTGTGTAATCAGCCTGGTTGACCGATCCAACACACCAAACTGCCAGACATTGCCAATCGAGACTGCACCATAGAGTTGACCGGTTTGGGCTGCATGCCACTGATCCAGCGCGATTAACTCGACCGCTAACTGCGTAAAGCCCTTCTGTAGATCGGCATTTTTTGCCTCGATCACGAGTAGATTTTGCGTTCCTTGCAGGTAGTAATCCAGGGTTCCGCGCAGGCGATCCGTCACGTCCAACGGAAATTCGACCTTGATCTTCACATGCATATAGCGGGCCAGATCGAGTAGCACGGGCGCGATCAGAAACTCCCGCCGCGCCATCTCACTGGTCAGGCTGAGATAGGGCAGGCTGGTTTCCAGCCGAGTGCGCAACTCGGCCTGCCAGGGCAACGGCTGCGCTGTGCGGGGCAGGTCGGCATACGCAGACTGAAAGGTGTATCCAAAAAATGCCAGGACATCTTCGATATCAATATTTAGTTTGAAGTAATCTGTAAATGTGGTAACTGGTTGCGATTCAAGTAGTGAGGTGGACATGCTACGCTACCTCCGCTGCTTATTCGCCTGCTCGCGCAGTTCGGTCGAGGAGAGATCCACCCGGAAAGCATCTTCCGGCAGGGCGATAAACATATCGCGGAAGGCCGGCGGCACCGGCACAGCATCCAGCGTGTGGAACTGTTCTGCGACAACCCGGCCTGCCACCAGGAAGCGGCAGCCCTGGTCGCGCATACCGGCCAGCGCACGCTCCATCTCGCGCTCACCGCCGTAGTAGCGCGGTGCAACCAGCCGAATTGCCGTATCATAGCCGACGACAAAGACGCTGCCGGGAAAGAGATCGGCCTTGGCGCGGAAGAGTGGCGCGCGGGAGAGCACCACGGAATGGTTGCCACGAAACTGGAGCAGCCGTCGTGTTACCTCCGCCACCTCAAGCGTGCCTTTGTCAGCGTTGACGACGGGTAGCTCGAACAGGCCCGGCATCTGCAGCGTTTGCGCCGCCGCCTGGAGCAGGTTAATATGCCCGGCATGCAGCGGGTTAAACGAGCCGGACAGCAATGCACCACTGACCGTCGGATCAACTTCTTGCCGCCCGTCGGGGTGGGTCAGCAGGCTGTGGATCTCACCCGAAAGCAGGCGTGCCACCGGGTCAGGGTGCCATGCTTCCGCTACGGCCTCATCCGCAGCCAGATCCAGCGCCACCGGCAGATCCAGCGCACACCCCCGGACAAGCGCCCATAGCAGCAACCGGCTCACCAGTGTCTCCTCGCCCAGTCGGTCGCGTTCGCCGCGCGTGAGGGTCAGCGCATAGGTTGCCACACCCGCATCCGACCGCACAGCAATGGCACAGCGGTGCTCGCCACGCTTCTGCCGTCTGGTCGCAATCGTCGCCGTGCATGCGACGCCCAACACCGGCACCGGACTGTCGCGCAAGACAAGCGCGCGTTCATAGGCGCGTTGGGCCATGGCTGCCGCCGTCGCAACGGCCACAAACTGATCGGGCGGGGTACCCAGCAGGTCCGCCAGCGAGGTCGCCGCATAGCGGTCGGTCGCCTCCAGGATCGTCTGCGAGGAACCGGCGACGCTGTGCAGCCAGCCGAGCGCCAGGCTGCCCGCACCGGCAAACTCCAGCACCAGACGTTGCGGCGCGGCGTGGAGCGCTTCAATCACGGATTGCAGATCGGGGGGGAGCATCAGTTAAACCTCATTATACGAGTTATACGGTGAGGGAATTTCCGCCCTGCCGGAGGCGAAAATTCCTTTTGGGTGAGCGACCGCGTAACTCGTGTCCTTACAGGAATGTCTGATCGCGATTATACCATTTTTGCATCTCTGCGGTAAGATAGATATGCTATCTCCACAAAATTCAGAAAAGGAGGGTTTCATGAGCAGAGAACAGCATGGCCGGGTGGTGCTGATCAATGGTGCCTCCGGCGGATTGGGCCCAGCGGTTGTGCAGGTCTTCGTCGAAGAAGGTAGCAATCTGGTGCTGACCGCGCGCCGGCAAGAGCAGTTGGAGCAGACCGCCACCGACCTGGGATTAGATATGCAGAAAACGCTGCTGGTTCCGGCAGATCTGACGGATCGTTCCGCTGTCGCAAAGCTGATTTCAACTACGAAAAAGCGTTTTGGGCCGATTGATGTAGTGGCGCATGTGACCGGCGGCTTTAGCGGTGGCGTGCCCGTCCAGAGTATCGAGCCGGATGCCTGGCATGCGATGCTCAACCTGAATCTTACGGCTGCGTTTCTGGTGGCGCGGGCCGTGCTGCCCAGTATGCTGGAGCGTGGCACCGGGAAGCTGGTCTTTGTCAGCAGTCGCAGCGGGAGCCAGCCCACCCCTAACCTTGCCGAGTATACCGTCAGCAAAAGCAGCCTGGATATGTTTGTGCAGGTACTGGCCGAGGAGACGCGCCAGCATGGGGTGAATGTGAACGCAGTTGCCCCATCAGTGATCGATACGCCGACGAATCGCAAGTTTAATCCCAAAGCGGATTATGACACCTGGGTCACGCCGGAGTCGATTGCCGGGGTAATCCAGTTCCTGGCCTCGGACGCGGCCCGCGATATTCATGGGGCTATCGTGCCGATCTACGGGCGGGCGTGAGGGCAGGCGAAGGACTGAGGGCGAAGGACTGAGGACGAAAGAAGGCCCTTTCTGATCATAAAGCCGATATTTCGTCTTTCATCCTTCGTCTTTCGTCTTTCGTCGTAGAACTCAAAACTCAAAACTTCAAACTCTTGGGCATAAACCCGCAGCGGACCAACTCGAACCAGGCCATGGCGCCGCAGAGGAACAGCCCCAGCAGCCCATCGCGCCAGCCGCCAAGCGCGACATAGCGCCGCCAGAACTCGCGCGCAGGTGCCCCCAGGAAGTTACGCCCGCGCACGCGCTGCCCCGTCCCGGCAAGCGTGCGCGCCTCGGCCAGCGCATACCCGGTCTGCTTCTGCCAGAACTCTCCCAGGCGCTCGATGTTGTAGTGCAGCAGATGCCCCCTGAGGGTGCGCGTTGTCCCCTGCACCTGCACCAGTTCATGCACCAGCCGCTGCTCATCGTAGTGGACGCGCGTGCGCCGCAGCAGCCGAAGCTGATGATCCGGGTACCAGCCGCCACCCCGCAACCGCTGCCCAAAGAAAACATTATGTCGAGGTATCCAGTAGCCCGCCACCCCATTGTTGTCCATTTCCACCACCGCGCGGACTTCCTGTCGCAGTTCCGGCGTGACCCGCTCATCGGCATCAACAAAGAGCACCCACGCACCCCGACAGAGCTGCAGCGCCCGGTTGCGCTGGGCCGGGTAGCCGCGCCAGGGCTCGACATGCACCTGCGCACCATACTCCCGGCAGATCGCCCCCGTGTGATCCCGCGAGCGATCATCAAGCAACACAACCAGCTCATCGGCCAGATTGACCAGGCTCGCCAGGCAGTCGCCAATGTGTCGCTCCTCATCCCGGGCAATAATCGCCACCGCGAGCTTCGGTTGCGCATTATCTACATTTATCATGTGTCAATCATAAAGACCGCAGGGAACGACCGGAGCAGTTGCCAACCCCGGCGTTCCCTGCGGTCAGGTAAACGGATTCCATCTCACATTACAGGAGTTACGCGGTCGCTGCCATCGGGTCAAACGTCCGGTTTGGATCTCAACCGCGTAAGTCCTGTCACATTATGTATACTTTGGACTCAAAACATTCTTCTCCAGAGCCAACTCGCCCGATCCCATCAGGATGAGCGCGACCAACCCGGCGAGCAGCGCCAGATCAAGTTCAAAGCCGCCGAGCAACCCCTGCGTCAGATTGACCGCAAAGATGGCGACGATCATGATAATTGCCAGCAAGATCGCCGCGATGCGCGTACCAAAGCCCAGAATCAGCGCCAATCCACCCAATACCTCGATCAGCGCCACCAGCGGCGCCATCAGGCCGGGTAGCGGGATGCCCTGGTCGCCAAAAAACCCGGTAACACCAGTCAGATTCATCCCGCCAAACACGCCAAACTTCTGCAGACCATGGGCCAGGAAGATAATGCCAATAACAACGCGCAGCACCAGTGGAGCATAACCCGAATATTTGTTGAGCGACGCGAACATGCGTTTAGACCTCCTGTGTATTTCAAAAACCGACACCGATCCAGCATCCGACTGGTCACGGTTGCCATACACGCCGTTCAAGCAGAAACGCCGTGAACCAGTATCCGTCCACACTGTGGCCTTCGGGGTTTTGATATCAACCGGATATCCTGCGCGTCTGTGCGTCGATGCATCTTTGCAATCGGTGCAACGTTGCGTAAGCCTATTTGAAGGGTATAGGGGTTAACCCAAGTATACCAGGTAGATGCAACAATGTTGTGTAAGAAAGATTACATTCGGTAGTGGATCAACTGCGCCTATTGTAGCATGCTATGCGCTGGTGGCAACTTTCCCAACCCTACCTGGCGGCGGAAAATGGTACAATAGGCCGGATATGACGCAAAGACGCGACACTGCGAGACGCGAGGCTGCGAACCGGATAAACCTCCCGACCAGTGCCGCATGCCATCGCAATCGCAGAACGCCATTCCCACGGAGACGGCTATGGATCTTTCCCCAGACCAGTTGACCCAGGCACACTACTGGATGCGACTGACCCGCGCGTTCGATGACCGGGTCATGAAACTCCATAAACAGGGCAAAATTATCGGCGGATACTTCTCGCAACTGGGGCACGAGGCCATCAGTGTGGGTGCGGCAATGGCGTTACAACCCGCCGATGTGATCGCGCCGATGCACCGCGACCTGGGAGCCTACCTGGTGCGCGGCATAACGCCCCGACGGATGCTGGCCCGGCATTTTGGGCGGGCGACCGGCGTCAGCGGCGGCCGTGATACCAACCTGCATGGCTGCGGTGATCTCAGCCTGAATATCGTCGGCTTTGTCAGCATGCTGCCCGCCTCAATGCCGGTGATTGCCGGTGTGGCGCATGCGTTCCGGTTGAAGGGCGAGCCGCGAGTTGCCATGACCTTCTTTGGCGACGGCAGCAGCAGCGAAGGGCTCTGTCACGAGACACTCAACTGGGCGGCGGTGTTTCAGGTGCCGGCCGTATTTATCTGCGAGAACAACCAGTATGCCTACTCCACCCCACTCTCCCGACAGATGCGCATCACCGATATTGCCGACCGCGCGGCGGGCTATGGCATGCCGGGCGTGGTGGTTGATGGCAATGACTTCCTGGCCGTCCACAGGGCGGCGGTAGAGGCAGTCGAGCGCGCCCGCTCCGGCGATGGCCCCACGCTGATCGAGTGCAAGACGATGCGTATGCGCGGGCATGCCATCCACGACAACATGGCCTATGTGCCCCAGGAACTACTGGCCGCATGGGCCGAACGCGACCCGCTGCTGCGCTTTGAGCAGCATCTGCGCGCGCATGGCCTGCTGGACGACGCAGCCCTGGCCGACCTGAATGCCCGCGTTGCGGCCGCAATTGACGATGCGCAGACCTTTGCCGAAGCGTCGCCCTATCCCGACCCGGCAACCCTGAAAGAGGGGGTGTACCGATGAGCAGCGAGATGACCTACCTGGAGGCGATCCGCGCCGGGCTGCGCTACGAGATGCAGCGTGACCCGCGCGTGCTGGTCATGGGCGAGGATGTGGGCGTCTACGGAGGCGCGTTCAAGGTGACGCAGGGACTGCTGGAGGAGTTCGGCCCCAACCGTGTGATCGACACGCCGATGGCCGAGGCCTGTATGGTAAGCGTGGCCTCCGGCATGGCCTTTATGGACCTGCGCCCGGTGGTGGAGATGCAGTTTGCCGACTTTATCGCCACCGGGTTTGACTCCATCGTCAACTTTGCGGCGACCAACCACTATCGCTGGGGCGCGTCCGTGCCGATTGTGATCCGTGCGCCGGGTGGCGGCGGACCGCTTTCTGAAAGAAATGAAGGAAGGAGTCATCATTGTCACTGACAAGAAAACGGGCAAACCGAAGAAGCAGAAAACTAACAAAGTCATTATTCCGGATGCGGCAACAAAGAATCGCTTTGCGGAGGAACTTGCGACCAAACCGAACCGTATTGATCGTTTCGTTCTGCTATTGCAGGCATCCGTTACGTATGATGATACCATCCGTCGCATCGTCGGAGATATCGCTGAAATCGCCATCAAAAAACTTAATGTCATCGCATTCCCCGAAACACTTGATACCGTCAATTTCAGCGGTGCTGTTGAGTCATGGTTAACTAACATTCGTACAAGGCCGCTCAAGTCTGCTGACTTAAACACTCTCTTTCTCTTAATTCATTTCGGGTGGCAACGACAGTTACTTCACCACGACACGATACTCAACCTTATTGCATCTGCGATTTCTAATCACTCTAAGATCCAAACATCGCAGACCCAGACTGTCGTTTCTGGCCCAACACCAGTGGAGATTTTACTTACCGTTGAGCCCAGCGTACCGATATTAGCAACCTTGCTCGCACATTTCAATGACTCGCAAGCAAAAATAGATCAGCTAAATGCTCAGAACCAATCTCAGGCTGAACGCATCGAACGTCTCACCAGCAAACGAGATAGCCTCAATGCCTCAATTACCCACCTGGAGAACGAAATTACTACGATCCAGGAGGAGAAAGCTACTGCTGATAACAGAATTGCTGAACTTGAAGAAGAAATTGTGCGTATCCATAATGGATACCAACACAAACTTTTTCAATTACAGGGACGAATCCGTGGTACATTGCAAGGGCAACTTACCCGCTGGCTTGAAACGGCTCTCGACGCTTCACGAGCAGAGCCACCCAGGTCCAAGGTCATTCAGGAACGTCTTGAAGATACACTTAAGCTCATCGAAAAGGAAATCCAATGGCTGCAACCTTCGGACTAGATTTTGGAACGACCAACAGCGTGATAACGATCATTGAGAAAGATCCCATGACAGGACACATTGGGCCTAATGTACTTCTATCGGATGATGGCAGACCACACCCTTCAGTCGTCTGGTATCACGGCACTGAGATCAATGTAGGCCGCAAGGCAAAAGACCAACTCACTGAGCTTGGCCTTGGCGTTTTTGGGAACATTGTGCGTTCTCCGAAGATGTTTCTTGGTTCACCCACAGGCATTTACGTTGGTGGGGTTACTCGACAGGCAGTAGATGTAGTAGCGGACATTCTGCGCTTTCTGCGTCAAGATGCACTTAGCCCCACCCGGAAGTTTGAGGGTTACTCTTTCGATTCCGCTATCATCACCATTCCTGTCAGTATGCGTGGCCCGGCCCGTGCTGAACTGCGGCAGGCTGCACAAAAAGCCGGCATCCATATTTACCAGTTTATTCATGAACCACTCGCGGCTCTCTATGGCTACCTCCGTGCCAGGCCAGACTTTTATCAAGAACTGGCTAATCTTGAACGCCGCCTGGTTCTCGTCTTCGACTGGGGTGGTGGTACCCTCGATATCACCCTTTGCCAATTTCAAAACGGTGTCCTGAGCCAGGTGCTGAACATAGGCGATAACCAGGTCGGAGGTGACCGCTTTGATGATCGCGTACGGCAACTGATTCGTCAGAAACATGAATCCCAGCATCCCCAAGCTGACTGGAGCCGTCTTCAGCCAAGCGCCGAGGTTCGCCTGACTCAGGAGTGTGAGGATGCCAGGATTGCCTTGTCGTCACGCAGCACCCATTCGTTCTATATGCGTGATCTCCTCGCTGCATCAGGTGCGGAAAAGGATCTCGATCTTGAAATCACAAGACTAGAAGTAGAAGAGGCAGTTCGAGATCTTATCTCACAAGGTCTGGGCAAGATTGAGACAATTCTCAATAAAGCTGATATTCATCGCGGTGCTATCGAATTTTGCCTCGCCACAGGCGGGATGGTTTCGATGCCCGCCATTCAATCCGGATTGCGCGAGATTTTTGGTATGAACCGCCTCCGACTCATAGAAAATGCAGCAACCGTAATTTCTGAAGGCGCAGCCTGGATTGCTTATGATGGTATTGGGTTACAGTTAGCCAAGCCTATTGAACTGCTTCATGCAGATGACAGCTACATTGAAATCATACCGGCAGGTACAGACTTACCACTTGGCGGTAAAGCTATTCACAACCGAATCGATATGTATTGTGTAGATCCCAGTGATGGTTTTGCCAAGTTCCTCTTTGCTCGACCCAGATGGCCCGGACGACAATCGCATGGAGACGAACGTCTACATTATGCTCACCTAACATTGCCGGTTGACTCACATAGCAGGCCACTATTTGAACGATTACAGGTAGATGTCACCATTGACCATGACTTGATTGCCGAAGTTTGCGCACGTTCGCTTTTACGTAGAAAAGAACGACAGGTTCCGATTCACGATCTGGAATTTGGACTAAGCATAACTGGAGTAGAAAGCGTCAAGAAACCCTCTCAGACGAAACAGGAAACCAGGAGATATCATGACAAAAGCTAACACCCAGAAGCAACTGCAAGAAAAAGGCAAAGTTCGCATACGAAGCAATGTATGTACCAATGCACACTCCTGGGAACTTGTGCCTGGTGACGTGCTGAAACTCCATGGACTGCACTATGATATTAGCTCAGGCACAAAGCAGCATGATGAAATGATGTATTACGAGCGATGCTGCCGCTGCCATAGAACAGTTTATGAGATTAAGGAGGACGGATGCGATCAAGGGGTATGTCGTGCAAGTGGAACTCTTTCATCTGCAGACGCAGCACGCCGGAAGAAACGCCTTCTGAATAATGCAGATTCTGTAGAAGATTGATACACTGAGTTTGACCACATACTTAAACTGCCTTCAGGCGATCAAAGCACAGATACTCTGCCTGAAGGCAGTACAACGGACGACTTAGTTTGCACTGGAAGATCTCTGTGAGACAGGCTTAGTGCAAGCTCCTACAGCCTTCACGCCTCACGCCCCACCCCCCACGCCTCACGCCTCCCCCTCTCCCTCCGACCGCTCCCGCCGTCGCCGTGCGCGCTGCTTCGCAACCAGCAACCGGGCCAGCGCATCGTCCGACTGGGCTGCGGTGCCTGGCTGTGACGGACGCGGCTGCGCTACTGTTTTCTTTTGCGGTTTCGGTTTTGGTTCCGGCTGTGGCGATGTTGTCGGTTGGGCTGATTGGGCCGCCGCGGGTTGCCGGGAGGTCGCAGGTGCGCCTGCGCTGCCGGCAGGGACGGACGCCTCGGTGGACGCGGGGCGCGGTGGGGTACGCTGCTCATGCCGGCTGCGCTGTTGCGTGCCGCGCACACGCGAGCGGGCCGTTTGCAGGCGCGAGATGGTTGTCGGGGTGACGCCAGCCTGAGGACGAGCACGCCGCCGGGGTAACCGCAGCCATGCCGGCAGCGACTGAAAATCGCTACGGCGCAGAAACAGCCGGCGGAGCGCGATATCGACCGGCCAGATCAGCAGCGCCAGCCAGAGCAGCGGCAGCCCGATCTCCTGCGTCTCGCCGACATCCTGTCCGGTTGGCGCGAATACCTCGGCGGGCGCGGGCGACTCCCGCCCGGCGGTAATCTCCGTCAGGCCGGCGAGGATCTGCGGGCTGTCTTCGCGGGCGCTGTATTCGGGCGAGTAGGCCACCACCAGTCCGCCGCTCAGATTGCCCAGCGCCTGACCGTCCCCATCCAGGACGGCAATCCGGGTCAGGTAGACGCCGGGCGTGTCGGCGGGCGCGGTGGCACGGTAGCGGCCGGCTCCCACCTGCGTAAACTCCAGCGGAATACCCTGGTCCTGCGGATTGAGCAGCCGTCCCTGGAGATCGGCAGCGTCAACCGGGCGGCCCTGCGCATCGCGCACGGTGACATCAACGAAAGCCTGTCCATCACGCGCCTGGGCTTCCAGGGCCAGTCCTTCGGTTTGCCGGGGCGGCAGCAGCGCATCAAGCAGACCGCCCATAAAGCGCGGGAAGCCCGACCAGGCCACCCACTCGCGTGCCCACTGCGCTTTAAAATCGCTGGTCCAGGCAATGCTGCGCCCCAGGCCATACTGCCACTGTGCCAGGATCGGCTTGCCGTCGGGCGAAACCAGGATGGTGCGCGCGGCCTGGCGCGGCTCGGTGGCGTTGTAGCCATACAGTGGCGGCAGTTCGCTCACTCCCCGCACCACCGGCGCGGGCAGCGCCACAACTGGTGTAAACTGCTCCTCCACAATATCGCGGCCAATCACGGTGACGGTTTCGGCCAGGAAGATACGCGGCACATCGTCAATCACCTCGACGCGGTAGTAGCGCCCGCCTCCCAGTTCGGCGATCTGGCGCAGTTCCGGGTTGGCATCAACCCCGATTGAGACCACCGTGATGGTAATCTGGGCATCGCGCATCTGGTTGATCAGGTCGGCATAGTTGCTGTCGGCGATGCCATCGGTGAGCAGAATCACATGTTTGGTTTTGGCGTCGATACCGGGCAGCGCCCGGGCCGCAAGTTCAATCCCGCTGCGGATATCGGTGCCGCCACCGTCGTTAAACTGGCTGAGCGACTGCTCAACATCTACAATATCGGGCAACGGTTGCATCGGCATAATCCAGGATGCGCCTGTGTCAAAGGCCACTACCCCCATCTGATCGTTCTGCTCTAACCCCAGACTGGCCTGATAGACCGCCTCCTTCGCCAGGTCGAGTTTGGTGCGGCCACCACCACCGCCCGGACTGGACATACTGCCGCTCCGGTCAATGACCAGGGTCAGCGCGACATCGGGGCGCTCCTCGGTATCCTTCGGATCAAGCTCCACCGGCAGCGCCGCGGCAACCGGACTACGCCGCCAGCCACCCGCGCCAAAGGACTCGCGCCCGCCGATCATCGCCAGGCTGCCGCCCTGCTCGCGCACATACACCGGCAGTGCCGTCTGTAGCCCACGGGGCACATCACGCGCCAGCAGATCGACCAGCACAACCGCGGCATAGCGCTGCAGGTCGGCCTGGGTTGCGGGCACCCGGTCGGGCGAACGCACCTCGACACGGGCATTGGCCGCCTCCAGCGCTTCCTGGAGCGGCGCAGCCCGATCCGGGTCGCTGGCGATCAACAGGACGCGGGGCGGTCCCTGAACATCGGTGAACGCGGCAGCGCGGTTGTTGAGCGACTGCGTATCGCCCTGGGCTTCCAGCCGCACCTCGAAGCGCCGAAACCCGGCCTCACCGCCGGGCACGCTGATCGGCACACGCGTCGTGCCCGGTTCCAACTGTACTTCGCGCGTCTCGATCAGTTCGCCATCGGCCAGGATCTGCAATTGCCCGCTGGTGGCGATGCTGCTGCGGATGCGCGCCTCCAGTGTGACCGACTGACCCTCGCGGGCGATGTCGGGTGCATCCAGGGCGCTGACCAGCACATCGGGGCCGGAGGCATCAGGCAGGGAGACCACATCGAGCGGCACCCCACGCATCGCCGCCAGGCGCGCCGCCTCAAATGCGCGGCCCTCATTGGCGCTGCCGTCGCTCAACAGCACCAGGCGTTTCTGGGCGTCCGCCGGAAAGAGCGCCAGACCAAGCTGGATCGCTTCTTCGATATTGGTGCGGCTGGCGATTGGCGTCGAGGTAAGCCGCCGCAGCGGCGCCAGGTCATTGGGCGCGCGCTCGACCAGGGCATTCTGCCCAAAGACCACCACGGCCGCCTGATCATTGGAGCCGCCCGCGCTGACCGCTTCGTTGACATAGGCCAGCGCCTGCTCCCGCTGTGCCGGGGCCACCGAGTCGCTCCCGTCGATCAGGAAGACCACCGTCAGATCGCTGACCGGGCGTACCAGTTGGGCTCCAGCCAGCGCCAGCACCAGGGCCACCAGGGCCAGGCTGCGCAGCCCCAGCAGCGCCCAGAAGCGCCGCCGCCCCAGCCGGGCATCGTCATTCCTGCGCGTACCCAGGGTAAACAGCCAGAGCAGCGGGAGCAGCAGGAGCAGCCACAGCGCGAGTGGATATATAAATGTTATATGCATACGGTTCTATTTGTTCCAGTGTTATTCACCACAAAACGCACAAAGCGCACGAAGCTATGGAAGAAACCTTGTTCATTACTGGTTAACCTGTTCGGATTCACTATACAACAAAACGGCGCGCTTTGCAGGGAACGCCCGAATGCACGAGTTAGGCGGTCATTGACCCGAAAGGGAATGTCGCCTGCGGCAGGGTAGTACGTTTGTCCAGGCAGATGCCTGGTTTGGAACCGATTGCGTAACTCCTGTCAATAATACGACTTACGCGGTGGCGCTGGTTTTGGCCTGGTGCCAGACCTGAAGGCCGCTTCGCCTGCGGCAGCATGGTACTCTGTTTATCTTTTTCACAAAAAAATTCACAGAGTGATTTTTTTGTGAAAGAGATCGAGAATCTTCCACCCTGCCGGAGGCGATATCGACTTCCGGGGGAGGGACCGCGTAACTCGTGTCAATAACATAATCACCAACGCACAACCACCCGCAGGGAGAGCGAACCTGCGGGTGGTTATTCATGCTACAAATCCGTCATGTTTGGCCGGGCTACGACTCACAGCCGATGCCATCCTTGTCACCATCGAAACGGCTCCCAGAAGGTGCGGATGCGCCCCGAGATGCAGTAGCCGGTTTCGGGGAAACAGCGCTCTCCGATCTGGGCCTGCGCGCCGCCGCTTCCTATGGCGACCACAAATAAGCCAGTACCAAGCAGCAGTGCCACCAGTGCGTTTAGACAGCATTGTCGCATCGGCCATTCCTCCAATCCTATTCCGACAAAGAAACCGGGCGTAACTGCCCGGTTTCCACAAGAATTTGTACGTTTGCTAGTGTATACAAACGAGCCACTGTCGTTCAAGGGGTGCGTGGTGACATATTTGTCATTGTGGTACGGCCCCGATGAACAAGTGCTGCTTTCCCGGTTTACACCCGCTTCAGGCGGGCCTGCTTCGCCGCCAGTTTCTTCTCCCCGCCCCGGTCAAATATCACCGTCACAATCAGATCGTCCGGCGGCCCGGCGACTGCCTTGACCGTTCCCGCACCAAAGCGCGGATGCCGCACCCGGTCATTGCGCTGGAACATTCCGCTTCCGCCACTGTCAGACCGCCGGGCAACTGGTTCCGGCTGCGGTTGCTCCGCCGGAGCCAGCAGTTGCCAGAGGCTGACCAGGTCGGGTGGCGTGGCGTTTGTGCCGGCAGACCGGGCCGCACGTTGCTGCTGTGGGTTGAGAAGCAGTTGCTGGATCATGGATGCCACGCCGGCGCGCGTATCGGGGGATACCGGCCACCAGCGGCTAAAGTAGCGCTCCAGATGGTAGCGCGGTGGGTAGCGCGCCATCACCAGCGCATCCTGGCGGCCCCAGGTTGCCGGGTCGCGGGCCAGCGAAGACTGCATGGCACTGACCGCGTCAAGCGTCTGGCGATACTCGGCCTCGCGCAGGAAGGGCGAGATCGGTACATGCTTCAGGCAGTAGACCCGCAGATGCAACTGCGAGCGGGTAATTGCCACATAGAGCAGGCGGCGCTCCTCCTCGATCCGCTCCTCCTCGCCAAAGGGGAAGGTGCCCTCATTGCAGTGCGGAATAAAGACCACCGGCCACTCCAGCCCCTTCGAGCGAAAAATTGTCGTGATGGTCACGCGCGCCTCCTGCGCCGCGCTATCGTCGACCACTGCTGCCGCAGAGTCCTGCAGATGTTGCAAGAAGGCGGGAACGCTGCCGCGATCCTGGGCATAGTCCAGTAGCGCGGTGACATTGGCCGCCTTACCCTCGCCTGTCTCCGGGAAGCCGCTGCTCTCGCGCAGGTAGTCGCGGTAGCCGAGGCGGGCATCCAACTCCTGCAAGACCTGGCTCGCCGGGAGATCTGTATCAACGCCGGCCAGCCAGGCGAAGAGGTCGGCCAGTTGCGTAATTTTCTCTGCACGCCGCACCTGCGTCAGATCAGCGCTGGTCGCCCGTAGCGCCTGACTCAACGGCAGCCGCTGCCGGAGCACCAGTTCGCGCACCTTGTCGCTCCAGTCGCGGGAGAGGTAGCGCTTCGGCTGGTTGTAGATGTTGCGCCAGGCATCCCCCAGCTTCGTCACCTGCTCCGGTGTCAACACCACGCCCGCCTGCAGATCGCGCTCGATCAGCCCCAGGTGCAGATAGTTCAGCAGCGTCAGAATCTCGGCGCGCTGGTAGAAGGGCACGCCACCGACGATGCGGTAGGGAATCGCGGCGGCGATTAAGAAGTGTTCGATATAGGGCGTCTGCGCATAGATCCGTACCAGGACCGCCACTTCGTCCGGCGGACGGCCCGCCGCAAGTTCGGCCTGGATCTCCTGGACCAGACCGCGCCCCAGGTGGGCATGACTCTCCGCAAAGGCGACCCGGGTGTAACCGGCGAAGCCCTGCGTCAGGCCCAGGCGTTTGGTCTGGCGCTTGCGGTTGTGCTCAATCACGCGGTTTGCCAGCACCACCTGCGAAGCCTTGCAGCGGAAGTTGTCATCGATCAAGTAGACCTGCGCATCATAGCGCTGCTGAAAGTTCAGGATAAAACGCGGGTCCGCGCCGCGCCACTCATAGATTGTCTGGTCGTCGTCGCCAATTGCCATATAGTTGCGGTGCGGAGCGGTCAGCAGATCCAGGATCTCGGCCTGCGCCAGATTCACATCCTGGAACTCATCCACCAGCACACACTCGGCCTGGTGACGAAACTCGGCCAGCAGATCGGCATGCCGGACCAGCAGTTCCCAGCCGGTCATCAGCATATCATCAAAGGTAATCTGCCCCTGTTCACAGCGAAGCTCCTCAAACAGGCGGTAGAGATCGAGGTACCAGGCGAGGTTTTCGGGCGGTTGTGCCTGCGTTGCCACGGTTTGACCGAGGGGTGGCAGATCGGCCTGCTCCAGGTTAGCGTAGCGCAGATTGCCCTTGCATGCGCTAACAAAAGTGAGAAAGTCCTCAACATCCATCCCCTCCAGTTCATCGCGGTAAGCCACCCGCCGACTGCGTGCCAGCGCCAGCGTCTGGTAAACGATGCTGCGTGAGAGATCGGACTCGTCGGAGTTGTCGAACGCGACACGGGGGAGATAGCCGCGCTGCTGGGCCCGGCGGATCACACGATATCCCAGCGCGTGGAGCGTTACCAGGCGTACATCGGCGCAGTGCGGCCAGCGCTTGAGCACCGTACGAATATCCTGAACGGTGGCCCGGCTAAACGAGGTTGCCAGAATGCGGTCAGGCGGAAAAATCTGTTCGCGCGCCAGGCGTTCGATCCGCCGCACCATCGCGGTGGTTTTTCCGGCACCAGCAACGGCAAACACCAGCGCCGGCCCGATATTATGATCGACAATCGCCTGCTGCTGCTCGGTCAGGGGTTTGGAAGGAGCTGTCATAGGCGCTGTTCCTGTTGATTGAGTAGGGCAATGAATGGCCGACTAATGCTGAATAAGCTCCGGTTCGAGGAAGCCGTCGGTATGCACGATATGCTTGATCGTCTGCGGCAGGTTCAGGAGTTCCTGCCGGAGGAAGGCCGGATAGAGGGGCGCATCTGCCAGGGAGTCCAGGGGCAGCCAGCGGAAGAGAATTTTGCGCTGCTTCTCCCAGCCGATGATGTCGTCATCTTTGATGTAGAGATGCGGATCGGGGGGCAGATGCATCAGGAAGTAGAGTCCCAGTTCGTGGAAGGCGCGGTGCCGGTGCCAGAAGAAATTCTCGCCGATCCAGAGCAGTCGTTCAACGGTGACTTCTACATCGAGTTCCTCACACATCTCGCGCTTGAGTGAGGTTGTCGCGGTCTCCAGCAGTTCGGCCCGCCCACCCGGCAGGAAAAAGATATCATCCCAACCGCCGCGCTGCATGAAAACATGCCCCTCGTGCAGCGCAATCCCGGCAACCCGATAACTAAATCTGACACTGCCATCGTCAAATGTAATCATTGCTGCTCCGATGCTGTCAAAAACGTTGTTTATTCTCTCGTGAGCAGTATACCATTAGAATGTTTCGCGTGTGCGACCTATCGCCCATCTAGTTGAGCAGCAGCACCTCCTGATCGTGCTGCCGCATACGCTCATTGCTCCGGATCACCTGTTCATGACACGACTTACGCGGTGGTTCCACAAACTGGACATTTGCCCAGGTGGACGCCCGATTCGCCTGCGGCAGCATGGTACATTTTGATCTTTTTTCACAAAACATTTGCACTTTGTGCAAATGTTTTGTGAAAAAAGATGGTTTCTTCCGCCCTGCCGGAGGCGGAATCTCCTATCGGGTCAACGACCGCGTAAGTCGTGTTCATGAGCGCAGTGAAGCTGTATCGCACCCTGCTTGCGCTCGGTGATATTCAGGAATGCACCGCTCAGGATCACAGGCTGCCGCTGATCCTTGCAGATACTCTCGCCATGTTCATTGCAGGATTGGATACTTTACATCTGGTTTAGCACCACCGCAATTCCCGACTGCAGCGTTCCATACGTGCGGATGCCCTCCAGGTTCGCGCCGAGATGTACCAGCGTCTGGGCAATCTGGGGCTGAATGCCGGTGAGTACCACCTGGGCACCAAGCAGGCGCACGGCCTGGGCAACCTGGATCAGCGCCTGCGCCACCTGGGTATCTACCACCTGTACGCCGGTAATGTCAATAATTGCCAGGTTGGCCTGATGCTGGGCAACTCCATTCAATAGGAACTCCATCACCATCTGCGCCCGTTGACTATCCATCGTACCAACCAGGGGCATTATCAGCACCCCCGGCATAATCGGCAGCAGGGGGGTCGAAAGTTCACGTAGCGCATCCCGCTGCGCATCGATGACCTGCTGCTGCAACGAAGCACGCTCAATTTCCGCCTGCTTCTGTGCCGTGATGTCGAAAGCAAATGCACCCACGGCATACACTCGCCCCTGGGCATCATGGAGGGGAAATTTGATATTGTGATAAATACGCTGTTCACCGCCTTGCCGGATCACATCTTCGATATCGATGGCCTGACCTTCAGCCAGCACCCGTGCGTCATGCGCCTGGATATTCTTTGCCAACTCTGGAGGAAACAGATCATAATCAGTCTTTCCTACAATCTCTTCACGCGACTGGTTTAATGCCTGCTCCACTTGTCGATTGAACAGGATATAGCGCCCGTGCTCATCTTTCACATAAATCACCATCGGTGAGTTGTCCAGCAGCGATTGCAGCAATCGCGCATGTTCCTCCTGCTCAGTGATATCGATAGAGATGCCACCGATCCCGATCAGGGTTCCGTCTTCGCCACGGATCGGGAACTTGATCGACCGATAGGTATGCACGCCATCTGCCTGCGGAACATAATCTTCGGTTTCGGAGACAGCATCCGCCTCCAATGCCTGCTGATCCGTTTCTCGAAATCCCGCGACCAAGTCCGCCGGGAACAGGTCGGCATCGCGTTTTCCAGTGATTGCCTGCGGCTCCATTCCCAGCACATCCGCATGGGCGTGATTAACCTGTTGAAACACGCCCGCAGGGTCACGTATATAGACAACAGCAGGCATTGCCTCAATCACTGCCTGAAGTGTGGCCTGCTGTCGTGCCAATTCCGTACGTAGACGGGCGTTTTCTTGCTGTAGTTCATCGATGGTGGTCATTATCATTCAACTCCTATGCATTCAAGAATCGTCAGGGGAGTACCTGGCACCGCAATTAATCGCTGCACCTGAAATCCCGTCGTATTCAGCAGATGCCGCCACTCGGTCTCGGTACGTTCGCGGCCCCCATGGGTCGTCACAAGCATATCCACGTCCAAGATTTTCCCAAACGCCGGTTCGCCCGCCGGCGGCACTACCAGTTCAATAACCAGCAGCGTTGCTGACGGAGGCATATTATGCCGCACAGTTGTTAAGACCTGGAGCACAGCAGCATCATTCCAGTTGTGGAAGCACCGCTGGATGAGATAGGTGTCGGCGGAAGGTACTGTCTGAAAGAAGTCTCCAACCGTGAGCGTGCAGCGATCTGCAACGCCTGCCGCCGCCACCAGGGGGCGAGCCTGGGCAATGGCCGGTTCCAACTCCACCAGTGTGCCGGTCAACGCGGGGTGCGCCTGAAGAATAGCAGTCAGTAACCCGCCGTTGCCACCGCCAAGATCAATCACATGCGTGCGCGTAGCAAAGGGGTAACTTGCGACGACTGCGGTATTATGCAAAGCCGAGTAGCCGGTCATCGCGCGGTCAAAGAGTACCCGGCTTTCCGGATGCCGCTGAAGATACTCGAACCGATTCATGCCATAGATATGCTCGAATGCCGATTGTCCGGTTTCCACACTCCACGGCAAATATTCCCAGGTTTTCCATTCCCATTCATCGTTAAGCAGCATGGACATCCAACGCAGCCCGGCAGGATGGTCACTGCGCAAACAGTCGCCCATCTCCGTCAGCGCGAAGCGGCCCTCGGCATCCTCCGTCAACACCCCGATGGTGGTCGCTGCGCGCAAGACACGATAGAGCGACGGCGCATGGGTCTGTGTCGCGGCTGCAAGTTCCGTCGCAGATTGAGACGCCGGGGCGACATGATCCGCTATGCCTAACCGTGCGATCACGTACACAACCCGGGCCATCCACTGTCCAAACACCAGATCAGCCACCTGCTCTACGGGCATCTTTTCTGCCATCCTGACCTCCACTCTTTCCAAAACAACCGGCACTACAAACATACCCAACCGACATAAATGTCCGCCAGTGACAGTATATCAAAGATAGGAGTTACGCGGTGGGTGTTCGGACCGCGAACACCACGATATGACACGAGTTACGCGGTCATCCATCCGCCGGCTGGGATGCGCCTCCGGCAGGGTGGAAGAGTCTATCCTTTTTCACGAAAATTTGGCTCACAGAGCCAAATTTTCGTGAAAAAGATAAACAATGTACCATGCTGCCGCAGGCGAATCGGGGCTTCCATCGGGGTAACTGTCCGGTTTGAAGGCGCACCGCGTAACTTGTGGATATGAGCGAACACCGCGAAACGGCCAATGCTGCCATGGATCAGGCGATCCGGGTTTGGTGGCGGATATCGCCTCCGGCAGGGCGGAAGACTCCATGCTTTTTCACAAAAAAATTCACAGCGTGAATTTTTTGTGAAAAAGATAAAAAAGTACCATGCTGCCGCAGGCGGATCAGGCTTCCATTGAGTAAAATATCCGGTTCGCATGCCAACCGCGTAAGTCGTGTCAAAGAATCTAATCCCTCCGGTAAAAGCGCGCCAACGACCATGGAGCCGGGATATGCGCCAGATTATCAACGCGCTCCGGGACATCCTGGTGCGTGGATGCCACGTCCGGCACGACTACCGAAATCGTGCTACGATAGGTAGACAGGCGAAAAATTGCAAAAACAAGGAGGGAACAGTGCAGTTCGACATGATGATCATTGGCGGATGACCGGCCGGTGTTTCGGCGGCATTGCGCGCGCGCGCACTGGGCGCAACCGTGGCGCTGGTCGAGCGTGGACAGATGGGTGGAACCTGCACCAACGACGGCTGCGTGCCAACGCGGGTGCTGGCGAAAACCGCCCGACTGGTGCGCGATGCCCGCCAGTTTCAGACCTACGGCTTGCTGGCCGAACCGCCGCAACTGGATTTTGCCCGCGTGCTGGACCGGGTGCGCCAGGTTGTCAAACAAATCCATGAGAAAAAACAGGTGATTGATCATCTGACGCAGGCGGGTGTCACCGTCTTTGCGGGTGTCGGCACGGCACACTTTGTCGATCCGCACACCGTAGCGCTGGCGGACGGTACCACGCTTCAGGCCAAAAAATTCATTATTTGCGCCGGCGGCCATGCGCGACGGTTGGAGTTTCCCGGCAGCGAGCATACCCTGACTCACAGCGATGTCTGGAGCCTGTCGGAGTTGCCCCACTCGGTTGTGGTTGTGGGCGGCGCGGCGACCGGCTGCCAGTTAGCCCCAATTCTGTCCGACTTTGGCGTGGAGGTCTGGCTGCTCGATGCGGCTCCTCGCATCCTGCCCGCCGAGGATGAACTGGTTTCGCAAACGATCACCCGGCGCTTTCAGTTGCAGGGAATACGGGTGATTACCGGGATCGAGTCGATCCAGGCAATTGTTCCAGATGCCCGGTTCGGGCTGCGCCTGCACTACACGCAGCATGGCGAGGAGCGCAATATCCCGATTGCGTCGGTGATTATGGCGGTCGGCTGGGTGGGCAACGCCGATCAACTGAACCTGGCGGCGGCGCAGGTGGAGACCGAGCGCAGCTATATCAAGGTCAATGATGCGCTGCAAACCTCGGCTCAGCATATCTACGCGGCCGGCGATATTACCGGGCGGATGATGCTGGTGCAGACGGGCAGCCAGGATGCGCATGTCGCCGCCGAGAATGCCATCCTGGGCGTGGCCCAGCAGCGCCGCTCGGAGATTGTGCCCCACGGCGGGTTTACCGATCCGGAGTATGGCAGCGTGGGCCTGACCGAGCAGCAAGCGCGTGACCTGAGTGACTGCATCATCGCCGAAGTGCCCTACACCGACCTGGATCGCGCGGTGGTTGACGGCCGCACGGAGGGCTTTTGCAAGTTGATCGTGGACCGCGAGACGCACCAGATCCTGGGAGGGCATGTGGTTGGCGAGCAGGCGGTTGAGGTAGTGCAACTCCTGGCAGCGGGGATTGCGGCAGGGCTACGCGTCGAGCAGTTAGCCGACCTGGAACTGGCCTACCCCACCTTATACCGCCATTGTCGGCAGCGCGGCCCGGCAGATCGTCCGTGAACTTGATCTGCAGCCGGTGGCGCATGGCTGGCGCGGCCTGCGCCCCATCCGCATCCTGCCGGAGGAGGAGATCCCGGAGGCCGCCTGAGCCGGTGATCATGCGCGGCGGCGCAAACCAGACGACCGCCGCCGCGCTCACCTTACGCCGCATCTTGCACAAATGCCGCCGTCAACTCGGCGACGCGGGCATAGCGTCCGTAGATATCCGCCAGCACCGCGTCGTCAACCTGCGGCGCATTGCGGTAGACCTGCTTATCCAGCATGCGGCCCTTCTCGCCACCCGGCCAGATCCGCCAGGAGTCGTTGTCGATCACATCCGCCACCAGCAACGGCGGCGTGCTGCCGGCTGTGGGCTGTTGATCCGCTGTCGCCACCCCATGCCCAAACTCGATCTTGAGATCAACCAGCGTGACCGCCTGCGTGGCCCAGGCCTGCTCCAGCCGGGTAAAGACCTGGCGACCCGTTGCGCACATCTGCTGGACCTCGGCGGCAGTTGCAATACCCTGGGCGACAATCTCTACCTCGGTGATCTGCGGGTCGTGGTGCAGATCATCCTTGAGGAAGAATTCCACCAGCGGCGGATCAAAGCGGGTACCCTCGCTCACCTCGGGATGGCGCTTGAGATAGGAGCCAGTCGCCATCCGGCGCATCACCACCTCCAGCGGGAGCATGGCGCAGCGCCGCACCACCGTCAGGGCCGGCTCCGGGGCCGCGACAAAGTGCGTGGCAATCCCGGCGCGGTTGAGCAGCATAAACACATTCGCGGTTGTCTGCGCGGCCAGCGCACCCTTGCCGGGGATAGTGTTGCGCCGCGCGCCATCCCCGGCGGTAATTCCATCCTTGTGTTGCAGCACCACCAGCGCCGGATCGGTGGGATGCGCATAGATAATTTTGGTTTTTCCCTCAGCCAGTTTCTCTCCCAGTTCCATAGCTCTACCTTCGGTTCATCACATCTCTTCCATTCTTACCATTCGCACCTGCTGTCACATGCTGCTGCTGCAAGGCATGCACAATCCCTTTTTGCAAATTGTTCAGGGTGACAATACCACTCAAGTCTGCGCCCATACCAACCAGCGTCTGGGCCACCTCCGGGCGAATGCCGGTCAGGATGATCTGCGCCCCCAGCAGTTTTACCGCCTGGGCCGCGCGCACCAGCGCATGCGCCACCTGCGTATCGACAATCGGCAGGCCGGTAATGTCCAGGAGGGCAATCGTGGCTCGGTGGGTTGCTACCCCCTCAAGCAACGTTTCCATCACCTGCTGCGCGCGGGCACTGTCCATGCTACCAATCAACGGCATAACCACCACGCCGTCGGCAACCGGAATAAGCGGCGTGCTCAACTCATGCAGCGCGGCCCGTTGCGCCTCGATCACCTGCGCCTGCAACTGGCTGCGCTCTTCCTCCGCCCGTTTCCGCTCACTGATATCCCGTACAAACGCCAGGCTATACTCCTCTCCATTGTACTGCATGTAGTTGGCGGAGATCTCCACCGGCACCCGACGACCGGCTTTGGTGTAGTGCTGTCCCTCAATAATAACCGAACCTTTGTGGGCAGAAAAGCTGTCCCATGCCTCCAGCGGATAAGCGGGATCGAGATCAAACACCGTCATAGCGAGAAACTCATCCCGGGTGTAGCCTAGTTGCTGACAGGCGGCTTCATTAATCGCGGCAATCGTGCCATCTCGCCGGATCCAATAGGTCGCATCGGTGATCAGTTCAAACGACCGCTGGGTAAACTCCAGCCGTTCGCGGTCACGCTCCTGTGCGGTAATATCGCGGATAATCCCGGCCAGCGCCAGCGGTTCGCCCGCGCTATTGCGAACCAGCAGGGACGATGCGTGGCTGGTAAATGCGCTTCCATCGCTTCGCCGATGGAACAACTTGCCCTGCCAGGAGCCCTGCTCGATAAGCCGCTCTACCAGTTGGGCAGACTGCTCTGCATCAACAAAGAACTGGGACATGTGCATACCAATAACATCAACATCATCATCGTGCTGGTAGCCAAACATGGGTTCGAAGGCCGGATTGACATAGCTCAGGTTGCCTTGCAGGTCCGTGAAGACAATGGTATCGGGCGCGCCTTCGGCCATGGCATAGAAGTTACGCAGGGTCTGCTCGGTATGCACCTGCTCGCTGATGTCGCGGGCAATCGTGGAGAAAAACTGCATTTCGCCGTCCAGCCCACGGTGACCAATAATAACCTGCGAGACCGGCATTTCTTGCCCATCTCGGTTTACAAAGGCCGTTTGCCCCCGCCAGATACCTTGCTGCATCACGATAGGCATAGCTTCCCGCGCAATCAGATCATTCACCCAGGCAGGATGGGTATCGCTCATGCGGATCCGGGTGATATCGGCGCCCGGATCCACTCCCAGGATGCGGTATGCTGCCTGATTAAAGTAGGTGACCTGCCCCTGCATATCGGCCATACCAACAAGATCGGGGGTTGCCTCGATAATTGCCTCCAGCCGCGTCCGGGCTTCCTCGACCCGTTTCCGCTCGGTGATATCATGCATGATCGAGAAGAAGAGCGGTTGACCACTCGCCTGGGGCAGCGCAATGAGCAGTATCTCAGCCGGGAATAGTTCACCGTCGGCCCGTTGATGCGTCCATTCAAACCGGAGGCTGCCCTGCTCCAGCACCCGACCGACCATTGCGGCGGCTTTCTCCCCGGATGGACGACCATCGGGTTGCGTTGGCGGTGAGAGATGTTCCGATGTCAGCGCCAGGACATGCTCACAGTCACGACAGCCGAGGATCGCAACGGCTGCCTGATTGCAGTCGAGTATTTGCTGTCCATCGCTCAGGAGCATGGCATCTACCGAGCGCTCAAAGATCTGCCGAAACATGTTCTCGTCCGCAAACGCTGCATGGACCTGCCGGCATGCCGCAAGCTGCTGCTCCAACTCGGTAACACGCTGCCGTAGCGCGACCAGTTCCTCGTTGGTAGTTTGCGGAAGTGTCTGATCGGCACTTCCTTTTTTATCTATGAATTGTTTGGCAGCTTTGGCGCGTTTCACGTCCTGGCGATTGTCAGCGGGGTCACGCTGACGCTGGGGCTCTATTTTCCGCTACGGCGGCGGCGCTACCCTGGCTGGCTGGAGCACCACTATTTCTGGATGGGATTTGCCTATGTGGGGCTGGTGATGGCGACCGGCTCACACTTCTTCGCCTATCTGCCGGAGTGGCCCTGGTTGCTGCGAGCGCTGCTCTTCTGGGGGCTGCCCTATCTGATCGGCGTGTTCTTGCTCTACCGGCAGCGCCGCCGGGTGCTGGCCCAATTTGCCCCCGATACGCTATAGCAATCCTAAAGTGGTTGTGAACTGGTTCGTAGGAGCGGGGCACCAATTATCCTGACTGGTCCCGCCTGCAAACCTGGCAGATCTGGTTCAACACCGGCCATCCGCCAGTGTGCCACGCCGGACTGGGTGGGCTCCTCCCACCGCTGACGCGCTATCGTGTGCTGGAGTTGATCCCTGCGCCGTAGGTGCGGTGGAGATATTTAGGATAGGCACATGGGACTATCTTCACATGTACATCCAATCTGATCTACAATAACCCCATGGCACCAGCTCACTCACCCGATACCAAAATCATTCGCCGCTTTGCGGCCCTGCTGCTTGCACTGCGCGACCGGCCACTGGATCGGCCGGCGCTGCTGCAGGCCGTCCGGGAGCAGCAGGCAT
>DAOTVB010000194.1:0-30153 GCA_034436755.1 Chloroflexaceae bacterium
CCGACGGCGGCTCCCCCTGGTATGCCCCGATGGAGAGCGGCAACGCGACCGGCTGGGTTGGTACCGACTGGATCGAAGACATTATGCTGCGGACGACCTCGCTGGAGAATTACGACCGCTGGACCACACCGGTGGACCCGGACAACCGGCTGCTGTTTGCCTCCGACGAGGTACGCAACGCCTGGGAGACCATGGGCTACTTCCTGCTCAACGAGGATTATGTCTATGGTGGGACACTCACAACCCTGGACGACCGCTTCTTTGACACGGGTGTCCCGTTGATCGAGGGGGACGCCTACATGGCCAAGCAGGGCAGCTACATGCCAAGCTGGCTGGCGGAGGACTATCCCGACCTGACGATTGGGCCGGAGGGTAATCTGAACTACTTCTACTTCCCGGCAATTGAGGAAGAGTTTGGTGAGCCGGTGCTGGTCGGCGGCGATATCTACTCGATGTACAACGACCGCCCCGAAGTGCGGCAGGTGATGGAATACCTGACCACCGCCGAATCGATCCGCCCGGCGATTGAACGCGGCGTCTTCCTGTCACCGCACGAAGATGCCAGCCTGGACTGGTTTGATGAGGCCAATCGCGGCATCGCCGAGATCCTGCTGGAGGCCGACTCCGTCCGCTTCGACGGCAGCGACCTGATGCCGGGTGAAGTTGGGGCCGGTACCTTCTGGGCCGGCGTGGTGGACTACATCAGCGGTGATGAGCTTGGTCCCATCCTGGAAGATATCGACACCAGTTGGCCGTAAATCAAACTTGTCAAAGGAATAGACGAAACGCGGCGGGGCACGGGATGCCGTGTCCCTGCCGCCCTACTCCCTCCTGAAGAGTATGGAGAAGATTGACCTGACAGTGACGTTAGTGCAAGGAGGAAACGATGGCACAGCAAGAACAGAGTAGAGGAACCATCTCCCAACGCCAGAGTACGTCGGGAGGATCGGGCCCCAACAACAGCGTGCAGGAGTGGTTAACCACTGGACCACTGCGCCTGCTGGTTGCGCTGGTTGTCCCACTGATCACATTTATCGTTTTGTGGCAAAGCTTTATCTTTATGCGCGACAGTGACGCGAATAAGCTGATCGTCGGGCTGGTTGCGCTCATTGTTGGAGTTGGCGGCGTCTGGGCGTTATACATCGGGACAAACTACCTGATTGAGCAACTGCCGGTGCGTTTGCGGGACGCGTTGCGCCCCTATCTGTTTGTCGGGCCGGCGATGGTGATTCTGACGGTCTTCCTGGTCTACCCGGCGCTCAACACGATCTACATCAGCTTTCTTGATGCGCGGTCGAACAACTTTGTCGGGCTGGATAACTACATCTTTGCCTTTACCGAGCCGGATATGCAGATCGCGCTGCGTAACAATGTCCTCTGGATCATCCTGGTAACGGGTATCGCCGTCTCGCTGGGACTGCTGATTGCAGTGCTGGCTGACCGTCTGCGCGGCTGGGAAGAGACTACGGCGAAGTCGCTGATCTTCCTGCCGATGGCGATCTCGGCGGTTGGTGCCGGTGTGATCTGGGGCTTTATGTATGATGCGCAGCCGACAACCCAGAACCAGATCGGTCTGCTCAACGCGATTGTGGTCGGACTGGGCGGCGATCCGGTGCGGTTCTTAAACGACAAAGCGATTAACAACTTTGCCCTGATCTTTATCCAGATCTGGCTGCTGACCGGCTTCTGTATGGTGATCCTCTCGGCAGCGGTGAAAGGCGTGCCGGATGAACTGCTGGAGGCGGCCCGGATTGACGGCGCGAGTGAGACCCAGATCTTCTTCCGGATACTCATTCCCACAATTATGCCAACGATTATCACCGTAGCGACGACGGTATTTATCATTGTGCTGAAGGTCTTCGATATTGTCTATGTGATGACCAATGGCCGCCGCGATACCGAGGTGGTGGCAAACCGCATGTTTAATGAGTTCTTCAAATTTGGTAATTTTGGGCACGGAAGCGCGCTGGCCGTTGTGCTCCTGCTGGCGGTGGTGCCGATTATTATTGCGAATATTCGTAGTCTACGCGAACGGAGGAGTTAACCCATGGCAACACAAACAAAACCTATGGCTGTTTCATCCCGGGAGCGGGAGGGTACGAATGTCCGTGAGATCTTAACAGCGCTGCCCATTCGCATTGTCGTTATTGCAATCTGCTTTCTCTGGTCATTGCCGACGGTCGGCCTGCTGATCAGTTCGTTCCGCCCGGCAGCGGATATTAACCGCAGCGGCTGGTGGGCCGTCTTGATCCCTGGCGATGAGCATCCGTTTAACTTCACGGTGCGCAACTACGAGGCGGTATTGACCGCTTCGGGGATGGCCGACTCCTTCTTTAACAGTCTACTGGTCTCGATCCCGTCGGTGGTTATCCCGATTACTATTGCCGCCTTTGCTGCGTTTGCCTTCGCCTGGCTCAAGTTCCCCGGACGCGACTTCTTCTTCGCGGTGGTGGTGGTGCTGATGGTTGTGCCGCTGCATACGGCGCTGATCCCGATCCTGCGGATGTACACCAGCATTGATCTGAATGGTACCTTCCTGGGTATCTGGCTGGCCCACACCGGGTTTGGTCTGCCGCTGGCGATCTACCTGCTGTATGGCTATATCGCCACGATTCCCAAGGATATCCTGGAGTCCGCCGTGGTTGATGGGGCCACACCGTTTACAACCTTTACGCGCCTGATTCTGCCGCTCTCGGTTCCGGCCATCGCGTCGTTTGCGATCTTCCAGTTCCTCTGGGTCTGGAATGACCTGCTGGTCGCACTGGTCTTCCTGGGAACCGGCGAGGAAGTGACCGTCGTTACTTCGCGGCTGTCGGAGCTGATCGGCTCGCGCGGGCAGGACTGGGAAGTGCTGACGGCGGGGGCATTTATTACGATGATTGTGCCGCTGATCGTTTTCTTCTCGCTGCAGCGCTACTTTGTGCGCGGTATGATGGCCGGCTCGGTCAAGGGCTGACGATGTACGCCTGTCGGTATAGCGGATATTTACAGCCGGCCATTGCCGGACGTCGCTTACCTGACACCATTGCTTACCCTGCGACGAAAGACGCCGAACGAACGACTGCCACACCCGGTCGTAGAGCGAGAACAGAGAACTCTGTTCTTTCGCGCGTTCCGTCTTTCGTCTTTCTTTTCCCCACCCATTCTACCCCCTGACCGGAAGTGGCACGGTGTGTGCTACAATGGCGGTCACAGGTTCTCCTTGTTGTGCGCGAGGTTATTATGCGTCTATCCCGTTCCAGTGGGATTCTTTTACATCCTACGTCACTGCCGGGTCGCTGGGGTATTGGTGACCTGGGTAGTACCGCTTACAAGTTTGTCGATTTTCTCACCGAGGCCGGGCAGCGTCTCTGGCAGATCCTGCCGCTGGGACCAACCGGCTTTGGCAATTCGCCCTACCAGTGTCTCTCTTCCTTCGCCGGGAATCACCTGCTGATCAGCCTGGATCGGTTGGTCGAAGAAGGACTACTCCGGTCAGATGATCTCTATGGGGAAGCAGCGCCACCGCTTCCTACGTTTTCCGATGATCAGGTTGACTACGATGCCGTGGCTGAGTTTAAAATGCCTTTGTTGCAACGCTCGTTCGACTATTTTCGCCAGGATGTTGCACCGAGCCATACGGCTGCATTCAAGGCATTTTGTGCCACCAACGCCGACTGGCTCGACGACTATACCCTGTTTGTTGCGATCAAAGATCACCAGGACGGCGCATCCTGGGATGTGTGGGACCATGATATCCGGCTACGTGAGCCCGAAGCGCTGAAGCGCTGGCAGAACGAACTGGCCGACTATATCGAGATGCGTAAATATTTTCAGTATCTCTTCTTCCATCAGTGGCGCGCGCTCAAAGCCTATGCCAATGAGCGGAATATTCGCATCGTCGGCGATATGCCGATCTTTGTGGCCTACGATGGCTCGGATGTCTGGGGTAATCCGGAACTCTTCTATCTGGATGAAGAGAATCACCCGACGGTCGTTGCCGGCGTGCCACCCGACTATTTTAGCGCTACCGGGCAACTCTGGGGCAATCCGCTCTACCGCTGGGATCAGATGGCCGAGAATGGCTATGTCTGGTGGATGCGCCGCGTCAAGAGCACGCTGGACATGGTAGACATTGTGCGTCTGGACCACTTCCGCGGCTTTGAAGCCTACTGGGAAGTACCGGCGGGGGAGGAGACAGCCGTCAACGGGCAGTGGGTCAAGGGGCCAGGCAACCTGATCTTCGAGACGCTCGCCAGTGCCCTGGGCGATCTGCCGATTATTGCCGAAGATCTGGGCCTGATTACGTCAGAGGTCGAAGACCTGCGCGACAATTTCAACCTGCCGGGGATGAAGGTGCTGCACTTTGCCTTTGGTGACACGGCCAAAAACCCGTATCTGCCCCACAACTATACTTCAAACTATGTCGTCTACACCGGCACGCACGATAACGATACGACACTGGGTTGGTACGAGAGCCGCGAGGATTGGGAGCGCGCCGCGATCACCCGCTACCTGGGGCATACACCCGACGATATCTGCTGGGATATGCTGCGTCTGGCGCTCAGTTCCGTTGCAGATATGGCTGTTTTTCCGATCCAGGATCCGTTGCGCCTGGGTAGCGAGGCGCGGATGAATATTCCGGGGCAGGCGGAGAATAACTGGGCCTGGCGGCTACGCGCCGACGCGCTTACGTCCGAACTGGCCCAGAACCTGCGCCAACTTACCGTAACCTATGGACGGTTGAAGGAGTAAACTACCGAGAACCAGGAACCGAGGATCGAGAATTGAGTTCTTTGGTTCTTTGTTCTTTGTTCTTGTCATCTCAGCTTGGATAAATCTTGCCGCCTTCGACGCGCAGACGCTGAATGTTTTGCAGAAACTCCGCATCGAAATCGCTCAGGTCCGTAGCGGTAATCAGCGTCTGCTGGTCGGGGCGGCTGATGGCGCGCAGCAGGTGCGAGCGGCGCTGGGCATCCAGTTCGCTGAGTAGATCGTCCAGCAGCAGCACGGGCGTATCGCCGCTACGGGCATGCATCAACTCCGACTCGCCCAGTTTGAGGGCCAGCGTGACGCTGCGCTGCTGCCCGCGTGAACCATACACCCCCAGGTTCACGCCATTCACGGTAAACAGCAGATCATCCCGATGCGGCCCGATCAGGGTCTGCCCACGGCCTAACTCATCGCGGCGCAACTCACGCAGGCGCTCGCTCATGCGGCGGGCCAGTTCCCCGGCACCCGGCGTTGGCCCCAGGTCAAAGCCGGGCTGGTAGTTAATCTCCAGCGGCTCGGCCCCCCCGGTGATTGAACAGAAGAGCGGCCCCACCAGCCGGTTGAGGTCGGCGACCGCGCGCAGGCGCTCGGCCAGCAGGTAGCCTCCCGCCGCCGCCACCTCCCGATCCCAATATTCCAACTCGGTGTCCACGGCGCGGAGCGGCCGGCGCTGCTCGCGCCAGGCCCGCAGCATGCTGTTGCGCTGCTGGATCAGCTTGTTGTACTGCGCGAGGGTGCGCACATAGTGCGGATCAAGTTGCGAGAGTGTGATGTCAAGATAGCGCCGCCGCTGAACCGGCGGACCATCGACCAGCATCAGGTCGGCGGGAGTAAACAGCACCACGCGCAGTTGCCCCACCAGATCGAGCGCGCGCACCGTGCGGCGGTCAACCCGTACCAGCTTCTGTGTTGTCCCCGTCAGTTGACCGCGATCACTCGTCCGCAGTTGCACAATCACTTCCAGCCGCACCCGATTGCTGGACCGGCGCACATCGGCAACCAGCCGGGCGAAGGGGGAAGTCCCCACCTCACCCTGCGCATTCCAGTAGACCAGTTCGCGGTCGGTGCTGGTACGGGGCGAACGCGTCGTGGCGATGTAGAAGAGTGCTTCGAGCAGACTGGTTTTCCCGGAGGCATTGGGGCCGTAGATCAACGTCGTGCCGCTATTCAGCGTGAGGTCGAGCCGCTGGTAGATGCGAAAATCGCGCAGGCTAAGATTGGTGATGTCCATACACTTTATCGTAACTGTTCACGAATGGGGGCAAAACCACCGACGCACAGAGCGACACACGAACAGGCACACCTGACATCGGTGGTTGATCACGGATATTATGAACAGTTAGATCCATCAAACACGATGCGCAACAAACAGGTACGCGCAATCGGTGCAACTACGCATACACTTCAAGTTGCAACTCCCGCAGCGCCGCCAGATCACCACAGTTGCTACAGAACATTGCCACGCGCAGCTCTTTGATGTACGCCTGCAAGCCCTCGACGACCGCCTCCGCGCCACGTTCATCGACAGCGGCATTCAGCGCCGGTTTTGCGGTAGCCGCCAGATCTGCACCCAGCGCCAGCGCCTTGGCAACATCAACGCCGCTGCGCACACCACCACTGCCAATCAGAGTAATGTTGGGAAACGCGGCGCGAATCTGGCGGATCGCCTCGGTCGTCGGCAACCCCCAGCCGGCAAATGCTCCCGCTACCCGCGCACCCTGCGCATTGGGCTGCCGGAAACGTTCAACCTCGCTCCAACTGGTACCACCGGCTCCGGCCACATCAATAATCCGCACACCCACATCATAGAGCCGGCGCGCATCGGCGGCGCTGATACCATTGCCAACTTCTTTGGCAATCACCGGCACCGGCAGATCATGACAGACCTGCTCAACCCGTTTGAGCAACCCCTTGAAATTGACATCACCCTCGGGCTGGACCGCCTCCTGGAGCGGATTAAAATGCAGGATCAGCGCATCGGCTTCGATCATCTCGACGGCGCGACGGCAGTGTTCCACCCCAAAATCATAGTTTAACTGCACCGCGCCCAGGTTTGCCAGCAGCGGAATCGTCGGCGCTACCCGGCGGACCTGGTAGGTCGCGGCCAGCCGGCGATCAACGACGGCGGCGCGTTGTGAGCCCACCCCCATGCCCAGGCCGAGATGCTGGGCAGCCTCCGCCAGCGCCAGGTTGATCCGCTCGGCCTCCTGCGCCCCACCCGTCATCGAACTGATCAGCAGCGGCGCGCTTAACGGCTTGCCAAGAAAAGTAGTGCTCGTGTCAATCTCGGCCATATCCAGGTCGGGAAAAGCGGTATGAGGTAGACGATAGGCGGCGAAGCCGGTGACGATCCCCTTGGCCGCCACATCTTCACCCAGAACAATGCGGATGTGATCGAGTTTCCGCCCCTCAATGCTGGTTGAGTCGGACATTACCGGCGCTCCTTGAGGCTATTTATGCGATGTTAGTAAAATCATACCAACAAAGCAGGGGGGCGTCAAACACTCCTTTGCAGGGGCACAGAACCCATGGGAATGATTTGTGAGCAGCGCGGGCCTACCGGCAATGGCACACTTAATGCTATACATAAAGCGGGGGATAACCGATACGGACCGGCATAAAACCTGGTTCCGCAGAATAGAAAGGAAGCACAGCTATGCTGAAGTGGGCAATTATCTTGCTGGTTATCGCGCTGATCGCCGGAGTGCTGGGGTTTGGGGGCATTGCCGGCGCAGCAAGCGGCCTCGCAAAAATTCTCTTCTTTGTCTTCCTGATTTTGTTTGCGCTCTCGCTCTTCTTTGGGCGCAGAATTGCATAGGTCGCAATGAAGGGGGCGCAGCATGCTGCGCCCCTGCTACACCAGCACTTCCGCTCCAGCAGTAACCCCGGCATCGAGTGCGTTGAAGTTGTTGACCATAATCACGGTGACACTCCGCACGCACGAAAGTGCGGCGGCTTCTTGGCCCAACCCGCCTATTGGCGAGCTTGACGACCAACGGACATGCCCGGCCCGGTTTTTTATATTAACGGCAGCGTTGTGGTCTCTATCGAGGGAGAGGCCACACCTGCATGTAACCCACCTATCGGCTAACGTAAGCCCTTCAAACGTCGCTCCGCAGCCTGAACAGGTCTTGGACGTTCCACGCGGGTCTACCAGAACGATCACACGACCGGCGCTTGCAGCCTTGTGCGTGAGTCGCTGCACCAAGTAGCCCCACCCGGCGTCCAGAATGCTCTTTGCGAGATTCCCATGAACCATGCGCGTGATCGTGAGGTCTTCGAGCGCAATTCGGTCGTAACGCTCCACCAGATCATGTGCTAGTTTGTTGAGATAGTCTTTGCGCTGATTACTAATCCGCTCATGCTGACGTTGCAGCATCACTACAGCTTTGCGGCGGTTTTTCCCGCCCTTGGTGCGGCGAGCAACCCGGCGCTGTGCCACCCGCAAGCGGCGCTGCGCTTTGCGGTAGAACCGAGGATGCGCAACGTGTTCACCTTCGCTGGTCGTGATGAGGCTTGCCAAGCCTACATCTATCCCCACATCCACGCCCGTGGCAGGCAGCGGCGTCGGATCGTCAACTACACATAAGAGCGCCGCGTACCACTTTCCTGCCTTCTTGCTGATGCGGAGTGTCTTGATCTGGCCCTCGATGGGCCGATGCCAGCGTACAGCGATCCGACCAATGCCCGACAGTTTCAAGCGTCTCCCATCGATCTTGAATCCATCCCCGTACTCTTTGTAACCAAACGAGCGCCAACGATTACGACCCTTGAAGCGGGGATAACCAGGCGATTCTCCTGCCTTCACCCGTCGAAAGAAGGCATCAAACGCTTTGTCGAGATCCTGAACAACTGTCTGGAGTACATGGCTATGAATTGTCTTTGCCCACGGATTTGTTGTCTTATAGACTTTGACATGCCGAAGCTGCTCGGTCTTTCCCACTGACCGTTGTTCTTCTTCCCATGCCGTCTTGCGTTCTGCAAGACAGTCGTTATAGAAACGACGGCACGTTTCCAGGGTACTCTCTAACAAGCGTTCCTGGGTTCGTGACGGATACAGTCGATAGACAAAGGCTTTGCGTTGCATACAATGCTCTGGTATAATAAGGGCACATTGGGTATATTGGGTACAGTATATCATAGGACGAACACATGAGCAAGGTACGATTTCCGCTCTATCTTCTGGAAGAAGAACACAGAGATCTGCGTATTGCTGCGGCAATGATGTCTATGACCATGACGGATTTTGTTCGCACCGCGATCAAAGAAAAGATACAACGACAGGCAGAGCAACAGAGTGATCTGGCTAAAGTCATCGAGAAACCCACCTAACCACTGCCACTAAAGTGGCGTGGCTTGCGGCGGGTTCTTTCGGTCAGGTCCATGTTGCGGCGGATGGTGTGCAGAAAGTGGTTGCCGCCGATCCCCGCCCCATCGCCATCCCCGGTGAAGACGATCATGGTCAGGTCCAGATCCAAACCCACCTCATCAATCGCCTAGAGCGTATAATTCAACACATTGCCAATCCCGCAGCCATCACAGAAGGTGGTACAGCCCCACAGCCGGAACAGCTCTCCAAATCAATCATGGCAATGTAATCGTATCGGGGAGGTTGCGTGGGTAGTGCGCCGATCCCCACAGGTAGAGGCCATTGGTAGCAACATCCAGCGGACGGATCCTGGCGTGGGCCTCGGTGTAGAAGTCCTCGGCATTGGCGACGATCTTGAGCATCGGCTTCAAGGCGGGCGTCTGCACGTCACCCCGTAGCGTGGTCATCAGGACCAGTAGATCAGCCTCGATTGCAACCTCTTGCTGGAGCAGCGCATCAAACACGGTGATAACAACCTGTCCATCGACAATATCAACCTGAGGAGCATTTCGTGACCATTGAAATATTTCATGTTCCCGGCATTCGCACGCAACAGGATGCGGAAGCAATTACGCAGGCGGTTAAGCGTGTGACGGGTACACGCACGGTACAGGTGAACCTGGCGCAGCACTCGGTGCGGGTAGAGCATGATGATCAGGCCGCCGTCGGCGAGGTTATTCGGGCGATTAAACGCGCCGGATTTGACGACGTAGCGGTGATGGCGTAAAGACCGAGAACTGAGAACCAAGAACTGAAGATTGAGAACTGCAAACTGAAACCGGGAAAAAGCAGTTGAAAAATGCCGACATAATGGAGGCATTTTTGCCGATGAGAAATCCGGTTAACGGCGCAGGAGCACTGGTTCCAGGTTAACTGCCGCAAATCACACATAAACATGGCGATATGTGTGACACAATCAGGCCACGAGGTGCTATAATACAGAAAGCTGTCGCGGCAGGTACACTGTTCCCGGTAGGCTAACACAACAGAACGCTGTTCTACCGTGTACCATCCGGCACAGGTGCCACACCGCACTTTGATGTACTAAGGAAAGCCCCCGTGTCTGCTCCAGCACGCATTCTGGTTGACCGGCTCCTCGGCGATTTGCAACGCCTCTGTGCGCAGCCTTCCAGCGCCGGTCAGGACCGCGAACTTGCCAGTACCGCCAATATGATCGCCGACTTGCTGCGGCAAGCCGGGCTCAGCACAAAAACTGTACGAACGGCGGGAGCGCCGGTCGTGCTTGGACGGCGTGCTGGTCGCAGTCCATTTACGCTGCTGCTCTACCACCACTACGATGTTGCGCCCACCGGCCCATGGCGCGCCTGGTTTCATGAACCGTTCCAACTGGCCGAACGCGAGGCGGTGCTCTTCGGGCGGGGCGTGGCGCATGGCAAAGGTCCGCTGATCGCTCATTTGCAGGCACTGCGGGCACTGCAGGAGGTCGAAGGCGAACTGCCCTGCGGGATTGTTGTCGTGGTTGAGGGGGAGGGACTGGCCGGCAGTCCTCATCTTGACGAGGTCGTCGCCAATCACAAAGATTTTTTGCGCGCTGATGCCTGCCTGGGCAGCGCCGGCGAGCGCGACGCGCATAAGCGTCCGTTCTGCTACAGCGGCAGCAAGGGGCTGCTGAATGTGGAACTCAGCGTCTCCGGAATGGCGCATCCGCTGCTACCGGGGCTGGCAGCCAGTGTCCGCAACCCGGCCTGGCGGCTTGTCTGGGCACTTGGGCATATCAAGGGCGAGGATGAAGATATCCGAGTCAACGGCTTCTATGACGAAGTTGAGGGGCCGAACCGCAACGAAAATGCCTCGCTGCGCAAGACCCGCCTGGATGAAGCGGGACGGCTGATGGACTGGGAGATGTCCGAGTTTCTCTTTGGGATGAGTGGCGTTGCACTGGTCCGCGCCGAGACAACCCTGCCCACCTGCAACCTCTCCTCGTTCACGGTTGAACCGACGGGCGATCTCCCCAACATTCCGACGGCAGCCTCGGCCCGGCTCGATTTTCAACTGGTGCCGGCCCAGCATCCCGACAACATCATTAACCTGGTGCGCGAGCAGTTGATTGCCCGGGGTAGCCTGGACATCAAGGTAGAACGGCTGCCCGGCGGCTACCCGCCAACCCGCACCGAACCGGAACACCCCTTTGTGCAGCATGTGTGTGCTGCGGGCATTCCGGTCTGTGGCGAGCCGTTTGTCCTGCTGCCACTGGGCCCCTTCACGCAGCCCTTACACACCTTTGCCGATCATCTGGGGACGCCCGTGGCAGTTGTGGCGCTCAAACGCAACGACAGCGCCGTCCATGGCCCGAATGAGCGCTTGCCGCTGGAAGATCTGCTGCGGCATGGGCAACTCTTGATGGAGCTCTCGAGCGCCTGCGCCGGTCAGACCAGCTCGGTTGGACAGGGTTCGACCAGCGCACAATAGATATTTGACGCGTAACGATGCGCATGGTACCATACACCCTGTTCAAAATCCGGGAAGCGTAAAAGGTTTTGCCGAGGTAGCTCAGGGGTTAGAGCGAACGACTCATAATCGTTAGGTCGAGGGTTCAAATCCCTCCCTCGGCACCAGATCGAGCGACGGACTGCTCAGAGTTCGTCGCTTTTTGCGTTTCAAGACTGCCGCAGGCGTAACACATTGCTGCTACAATCAAACAACTGCTTTGAACATTTACCACGTAACGCGTATGATCTGACAGAAGTTACGCGGTCCTCGACCTGGAAGGTCATTTCGCCTCCGGCAGGGCGGAAGAACCCATTCTTCTTCACAAAAATTTTGCACCCTGTGCAAAATTTTTGTGAAGAAGAGAAAACAGTACCATGCTGCCGCAGGCGATATTCCCCGCCACATGCGGGATCACCTGCTACATGTCAGCATTGGCCGTTTCGCGGTTTTCGCTCGTTTCGTGGTGTTCGTGGTCCAAACTCCCACCGCGTAAGTCCTGTGATCTGATTGGTCTGGAAATTATGTCCACTGATCTTTTGCTAGACCGCGTTCGCACTGCGCTTGACGATCAGCATCTGCTGCGGCAGGAGGCACGTGTCGTTGTGGCCGTCTCCGGCGGGCCGGACTCACTCTGCCTGTTGCATCTGCTGTGGCGGCTCCAGGCGGAAGGCGGCCCGGCACTGCATGTGGCCCACCTGGATCACGGCTTTCGCGGCGCGCAGTCGGCAGCCGAGGCGCGCTTCGTCGCCCAAACCGCCGCTGCGTGGGGTCTGCCGGCCACGGTTGAGCAGGCCGATCTGCCGACCATCGTGCGCACGACGGGGCAGAACCGGCAGGCGGCGGCCCGGCAGGTGCGCTATGCATTTCTGGCGCGGGTGGCCCGGTCAATCCGGGCCGCCGCGGTTGCCGTGGCTCACCAGGCCGACGATCAGGCGGAAACGGTTTTGCTGCATCTGCTCTATGGAGCCGGTCCCGCCGGACTGCGCGGGATGCGCGCGCTGGTTCCCTGGCAAGAGTGGCACAACCTGGAAGGAGCGGTCAGCGGAGTAGGGTTGGAGCCGCCGCCGCCAACCGCCGCTGCCTCAGCTTCAGCCCCCTGGCTTATTCGCCCCCTGCTTACAACCACCCGGGCCGAAATTGAACACTACTGCAACGAACATGCCCTCACGCCGCAGTATGATCCCTCCAACACTGCGCCCTACTCCATGCGCAGCCGCATTCGTATGGAGATCCTGCCCTACCTGGCAACCTACAACCAGCAGATTGTCACCGCCCTTACCCGGACAGCCCAGATCTGCGCCGACGATTATGCCTATCTGCAGACGGAGCTTGATACGCGCTGGCCGGATCTGGTCGAAGCGTTGCCGGGCGCAATTTGCTTTCAGCGGGCAGCCTGGCAGCAGTTGCCGGTCGCCCTCCAGCGGTATGCCCTGCGCCGTGCCGCACTTCAACTGGACCCCGGCGCCGCCCTGAGTTATGAGCAGATCGAAGCAGGCCGGGCGGCGACAAACCGCACCTCCGGCTACCAGCAGACCCTGGCACACGGGTTGATGATGCGGATTGAGGCGACCAGTTTTGTGCTGTTTGATCTGCGCAGCGGGGCCACTCACCCCTCCCCAGAGCCGACGCTGCCACAACTGGAAACGGACGAATGCCGCCTGCGCATACCCGGCCGCACACCGCTCAGCCCATCCTGGCAGGCCGAGACAAGCTGGACCGCGCCGGAATCCCTACCGGCGGAAGCGCGCTGGCGCTGGTGGGTCGCCCTGGACGCCGACATCTGCGATGGGCCGCTCCTGTTTCGCCATCGGCGCGCGGGCGATCGGTTTCGCCCAGTGGGAGCACCCGGTAGCCGCCGCCTGCAAGACTTCTTTGTTGATCAGAAGCTGCCACGGGAGTTACGCGCAGCCTGGCCGATCCTGGCAACCCCAACCGCTATCGTCTGGGTTGCGGGGTTACGCGCTGATGGCCGGTTCCAGGCAACCACACACACAACACGTACCCTCTGGGTCACGCTGGTCCGCGTGCAACCGCCCATCGGGAAGCCGTAGCAGCCCGACACTCGCTACGCGGACGATGAGCAGAAATATAGGCATCATGTAGAAGGAGCGCTTATGCATACAGACATTGACCGCATCTTGATCACCGCCGAGGAGATCCAGGCCAGAGTACGCGAACTGGGGGAGCAGATCAACCGGGACTATAACGCTCAGGATGATCTGCTGCTGCTGGGTGTACTCAAGGGTTGTGTTGTCTTTATCGTCGATCTTATGCATGCGATAGAGCGGTACCTGGCAATTGATTTTATTGCCATCTCAAGCTATGGACAGAGCACCGAGTCGAGCGGTGTCGTGCGCTTACTCAAAGATCTGGAAAGCGATATTGCCGGTCGCCATGTGCTGATTATTGAAGACATCATTGACAGTGGCCTGACCCTGGCTTATCTGCGCAGTCAACTGCTGCGACGCAACCCGGCCAGTCTGCGGATCTGCGCACTTTTGAACAAACCCGAACGGCGCACCGCCGATGTGGAAGTTGAATATTTAGGCTTCGACATTCCGAATGAATTTGTCGTGGGCTATGGATTGGACTTCGCTGAACGCTACCGCAACCTGCCGTATATTGGCATCCTCAAACCCGAAGTATATGTTCCCAATCACGAATAAGCCAGGGGCAGGCGATAGCGAGGTCGTGTAATCTAGCTCCCTTGCTCCTGACAAACGCTTTTGGTATAATGCAACTACCTTGGCATAGACTACACTTCCACAACCGTTTCTAGAGCGGACCCTGGTGACAACCACATGAGCGGCATCATTCCACGGAGAGAAGGATAGAGAGCATGGGTGATAATCGTTGGCTTAAGAATAGTTTCGTCTATTTGATCATCCTGGTAGCAGCCCTGGCGCTGTTTTTCCAGTATTTTGGGCAAACCTCCAACCAAAATAATGAGAAGGGTATCGCGGAAGTTATTTCCGACGCTAGAGAAGGACTGATCCAGAGCATTGAAGCCCAGGCGGGGGATGAGCAGATTCTCGTCACGTACGAGAGTGAGCCGGATGTAGCCTACCGCTCCCGCCTCGAGAGTGGCGACAGCATTATGTCGCTGCTGGCACAGTATGGGGTTGATCTCACCGATACGGAAGGAACCCGTATCCTGGATGTTTCGGTGAAACCCGCACCAGCATGGGGTGGACTGTTAAGCATCTTTACAGTGCTCCTTCCGACCCTCCTCCTGATTGGCTTCTTTGTCTTCTTTATGCGCCAGGCCCAGGGTAGCAACAACCAGGCGCTCTCCTTCGGCAAGAGCCGGGCGCGCATGTTTGCAGGCGACAAACCGACCATTACATTTGCCGATGTTGCCGGTCAGGAAGAAGCCAAGCAAGACCTGACCGAGGTCGTGGAGTTCCTGAAGTTCCCCGACAAGTTTGCCGCACTGGGTGCGCGGATTCCCCGTGGTGTGCTGATGGTGGGGCCTCCCGGAACCGGGAAGACGCTGCTCTCGCGGGCGGTAGCAGGCGAGGCAGGTGTACCATTCTTCTCGATCAGTGGTTCTGAGTTTGTCGAGATGTTTGTGGGTGTGGGTGCCAGCCGCGTACGTGACCTGTTTGATCAGGCCAAGCGCAATGCGCCATGTATCGTCTTTATCGACGAAATCGACGCCGTCGGGCGGCAGCGTGGTGCAGGCCTGGGCGGTTCGCACGATGAGCGCGAGCAGACGCTGAACCAGATCCTGGTTGAGATGGATGGCTTTGATACCAATACCAATGTCATCCTGATCGCTGCCACCAACCGCCCCGATGTGCTTGACCCGGCGCTGATCCGCCCCGGTCGCTTTGACCGGCAGGTGGTGCTTGATGCCCCGGATGTCCGGGGGCGCGTGGCCGTGCTCAAGGTCCACGTCAAGGGCAAGCCGCTTGAGGATGATGTCAATCTGGAAGTTATCGCCAAGCAGACGCCCGGGTTCTCCGGCGCGGACCTGATGAATGCGGTCAACGAGGCGGCAATTCTGGCGGCCCGCCGCTCGAAGAAGAAGCTCGGCATGGCGGAACTGCAGGACGCAATCGAGCGCGTTATGATGGGTGGCCCGGAGCGCCGCAGCCGCGTGATGACCGACCGCGAGAAGCTGATTACGGCCTATCACGAGGCGGGGCACGCGATTGTTGCCCAGGCCATGCCTGATGCCAACCCGGTGCAGAAGGTGACGATTATTCCGCGTGGCGTGGCGGGTGGCTACACCCTGATGATCCCCGATGAGGACCGCCGCTACTACAGCACTACGATGTTCGAGGCACAACTGGCGATGGCCCTCGGTGGGCGCGTGGCCGAAGAAATTGTTTTTGGCGATATTACGACCGGCGCAAGCGGCGATATCAGCACCGTCACCAAGACGGCACGCGCAATGATTACGCGCTACGGAATGAGCCCCAAACTGGGACCGATTGCCTTTGGCGAAAAGGATGAACTGATCTTCCTGGGACGCGAGATTAGCGAACAGCGCAACTACAGCGATGAAGTCGCCCGCACCATCGACGAAGAAGTTCATCGCCTGGTCTCTGAAGCGCACACCCGCGCACAGGCCATCCTGGAGAAGTATCGCCCGGTGCTGAACGATATGTCCAATGCGCTGCTCGAGTTTGAGACGCTGGAGGGCGAACGGCTGAAGGAGTTGCTCAACCGCATTCCGCGTGGCAGCTTCAAACTCAATGGGCAGGAAGGGGTTGAAGGCGAAGGCGTAACACCCGGCGTCGTGGCTCCCGGTGGGATGACCTCCCCACTGCCCGCATAACACGCGATTCGAAGCAGTTACAAACGGCGGAAGACCAGTCTGGTCTTCCGCCGTTGTTCATTTCACAGGAGTTACAATGCCCCTTATTTGTTCTTTGTTCTCTGTTGCTTTGTTCTCTACAACAACTACGTATTATCAATCTGCGCGCGCTGCAACCCACCACTGTAGTCGATATACACACTCTTCCACTCGCTGAAGAGATCAAACGCCTGCGGGCCGCTTTCCCGATGCCCGTTGCCCGTGCCCTTAGTGCCGCCAAAAGGCAGATGAATCTCGGCCCCGATGGTTGGCGCGTTAATGTAGACGATACCGGTGTAGAGTTCCTGCATTGCCACAAATGCCCGATTGACATCGCGGGTGTAGATCGCCGATGATAGTCCATACGGCACATCATTGGCAACCTCAATCGCCTCCTCAAAGCTATCCACCGGAATAATACTGAGCACCGGCCCGAAGATCTCCTCCTGGGCGATGCGCATATCGCGCCGCACATCGGTGAAGATCGTTGGCGCGTAGAAGAAGCCGCCGGCATGCGCGTCACCCCGCAACGGCTGCCCGCCACACAACAACCGCGCACCTTCCTCCTGCCCAATCTTCACATACTCGCTCACCGTATCGAGCTGCCCCGGGTTAATGCACGGCCCAACATCAATCCCCGCTGCGAGCCCATTCCCCACCTTCAGTTGACTGGCCCGCGCAACCAGGCGCTTGGCCAGGGACGCCGCCACATCCCGATGGGCAATCAGCCGGCTGGCCGCCGTACAGCGCTGCCCCGTCGTCCCAAACGCCCCCCAGAGCACCCCATCAACCGCCAGATCCAGGTCGGCATCCTCCATCACGATAATCGGGTTCTTACCGCCCATCTCCAGCGAGACATGCTTCTGATGTTCCGCACCGATACGCGCAATCTGGTGCCCGGTGGCGGTGCTGCCGGTGAATGAGATAACTTTGACCTCAGGATGGCGCAGGAGCGGCTCACCGACATGCGAACCGGTTCCCGTCACAATATTGACGACGCCCGGCGGCAACCCGGCATCGATCAGCGCCTGCACCAGGTTAAAGGCACTCAGCGGCGCATCACTGGCCGGTTTGATCACAACCGTGTTCCCGACAATCAAGGCGGGTAGCATCTTCCAGGAAGGGATTGCCATCGGGAAATTCCAGGGCGTGATCAGGCCGCAGACCCCCAGCGGCATACGTACGCTCATCTGGAACTTGTTGGGCAACTCGCTGGGCGTGGTCTGCCCATAGAGCCGGCGTCCCTCGCCCGCCATAAAGAAGGCCATGTCGATAGCCTCCTGCACATCGCCGCGCGTCTCGTGCAGGATCTTGCCCATCTCGCGGGTCATATCGCGGGCGTACAACTCCTTCCGTTCCACCAGCAGTTGCGCGGCGCGGAAGAGGATCTCGCCCCGTTTCGGCGCAGGTACGCGCCGCCAGAGCGCATAGGCTGACTGGGCTGCGGCGACGGCATCCGCAACATCTTCGGCGGTACTATCCTGAAAAATACCAATAATATCGTCGGTCTGCGCGGGGTTGCGATTCGCAAACGTCTTGCCACTTCTGGCGGCTACCCACTCGCCACCGATCAGGTTATTGAAAACACGCGGTTCAGACATCATCGTCCTCCTTCCTCAACTGGCTTTTGTAGGGTTTCCCCGATTATAGCATGGGCCCACAGCCTGTCACGACTTGCTCATCTTGCGGTGCGCAATTTATTTGCTTAGAATATCGAAAGCCCCTACAATACCAGCGACAAAACAACTTTGTTGGATTCGGGGGAGGTGACCATGCTGACTATTCACATTGCTGTTGCCAAGGTCAACCACGCTACCGCAGTCGATAGTAGTGATACCCTGGAAACGATCGAACGTCCCGGTGGTGGGTTCTCAATTGTGCTGGTCGATGGGCAGGGCCGCGGACGAGGGGCCAAAACGTTAAGTAACCTGGTGACGAACCGGGCGATTTCGCTGTTGAAAGATGGCGCACGCGACGGAGCCGTTGCCCGCGCGGTGCATGATTATCTCTACACCTACCGGATGGGGCAGGTGGCGGCGACGCTCAACATTCTGTCGGTGGATTTTGCGAGTGGTACTATTCTGATGTCACGCAATAACCCGACGCCCTTTTTTGTATTGACGCCTCAGGGATTGCGCGACTACAATGAGCCATCAGAGCCGATCGGGCTCTATGCAATGACCAGACCGGTGATAACGGAACACCCGGTTGAAGCATATACCTATATTGTCATGTTCACCGATGGCCTGCTGCGCGCGGGTGAGCAGTTTGGCGAGGATATCGAACTGATCAACTACCTGTCGCGCTGGCCGGCCGAGGAAGGGCGTGAGCCGGAGGCGCTGACCGAGACGTTGCTGCGGCGCGCGCTGGAACTGGACCGCGGACAACCTGCCGATGATATCAGTATCGTCACTCTGGCAATTCTGCCGGAGCAGGAGCAGCATCACATCCGCCGGCTCCGGTTGAGCGTGCCGTTTGAGGAGAGCGGCACACACGCCTGAACCGCCCACCCGGGCGCTGGTGCCCGGGTGGGCCGTGCTAGTATAGATCTGTACGACATGCCGATAAGTTTACTCGAGGAATCTGATGCCTTCTACACGTCCCCGACACCCGTACCGTACCGCGCGTGAGCGTGTAGCTCTCCGGCGTGCCGGCGGTTCGATGCGGGCACGCTCCAAACAACGCAGTGGCTGTGGGTCGATCCTGATAGGCGCATTTTTTATCCTGATACTCGCTGGTATTTTCTTCTCCTTTGTCACGCGGCGCGCCACGGAAATGCTGGAAGCATTCGAGCAGAGTGACCCACGCCAGGCCGTTGCCGACAGTAATAGTGATAATGCGCCGGGGGAGGAAGTCGCCGCTACGCCCCAGATAAAAACGCTGCGTGAGCCCTTCAATGTCTTGCTGGTTGGTGTTGATGAACGTGACGACCCCGACGAAGGTGTGCGTAGCGATACACTGATTGTCGTGCATGTCGATCCGGTTGAGCGCTGGGCCGGGATGCTCTCGATTCCGCGCGACTCGGTGGTGCAGATTCCGCGCCTGGGGCAGCAGAAGATCAACGCCGCCTATACCTACGGCTATGCCAATGCCGATATGTTGTATGGTAGCGGAACTGCTCCCGCTGCCGCCGGGGGAGCCCTCGCCGCCGAAACGGTTGAGAACTTTCTGGGACTGGAGATCGACTATATCTCGCAGGTTGATTTTCATGGCTTCGAGATGATTGTGGATACACTCGGTGGGATTACCGTCGATGTACCGCATCCGCTGCTGGACCCCGAATATCCCACGGAGGATTTCGGCTACGAGCGCATTTATATTCCCGCCGGTCTGCAGGTGTTGGATGGGCAGACGGCGCTGCGCTATGCCCGCTCCCGCCACAGCGATAGCGATTTTGACCGGAGCCGCCGCCAGCAGCAGGTGCTCAAGGCGATGTTGCGGGACGTACGCCAGCGCGGGTTGCTGGATCAGGCAACCCTCCTGCCGGAACTGGTCAACGATCTTGAGCAGACCGTTGCGACAACGCTCCCGCTCAGCGATCCGGCGGTGCTACGCGATCTGGTCAACCTGGCGCAGATGCTCACGCCGGAGCGGATTGTCCAGTTGAGCATTAACCCGGATGATGTACGCATTGTGACAGAAGCCGGCTCGGATATCTACTGGGATCAGCGCGATGTGGAAGCGCAGGTTGACCGCCTGCTGGCCGGCCCCCAGACGGACGACAAGGTTGCGCGGGTGCAGGTACAGAATGGCGCGGGCGTGCGTGGTCTGGCAACTCGCGTGACAACCAACCTGGAATCACAGGGTTTCCTGATGGCCGAAGCCGTTGATGCACCCGGCCTCTACGAGCATACGCTGATTATTGACTACACAGATCATCCGGAGACCCGCCAGCGCCTGGCGCAACTGCTCGGCGTTGAGTCAGACTATGTGCAGGCCGAACCCGCCGCAGACACGCCCCCGGCACCCTACCAGACCGATATTGTGATTGTGCTGGGGCAGGATTACCAGGAGCGTTGGGCCGGGGGACGATGATGTGGCGTAGTCGGTAGTCCGTAGTCGGTAGTCCGTATTTAGGATGGAGATATACACCGCGCTACAGGGTGCGTAAGAATTCGCTCAGGGCCGTGTTGAAAGCGCCGGGGTTTTCCAGGCTGGCGACATGCGCCGCGCCGGGAATCTCGACCAGCCGGCTGTTGGGTACGGCGGTCTGCATCTCCCGCATAACCTCGGGCGTTGTGAGCGTATCTTCCGTGCCGACCAGGAAGAGCGTCGGGACGCTGATCTGGGGCAGCAGTTCGGTCGCGTCCGGTCGCAGGGCCATCCCGCGCAGCGCGCCGGCAATACCCTGCGGCGAGTTACCCTCGATAATGCCCCGCACCTGCGCCTGCAGTTCGGGGGAGGCATCTGTTGCCAGCAGCTTGGGCAGCATCTGATCGGCGATAGCGCCGGCCCCCTGCGTCTCAGCAATCTGCGCATTGGTTTCGCGCCCCGCTTTGCCCTCCTCGGTATCGGTATTTGCGCGCGTATCCGACAGAACGAGCGCCTGCACCCGTGCGGCATATTTCCGCCAGAAGGCAAACGCGATATAGCCCCCCATCGACAGGCCCCCCAGCACAACCCGCTCTATGTTCAACGCATCCAGCAACCCCGCCAGGTCATCGGCGAAGATCTCCATTGCGTAGGGACCGGGCGGCACCGCGCTCTCCCCAAAGCCGCGCAGGTCGGGCGCGATCACCCGAAACCGCTCGGACAGCACATCAATCTGGGGCTGCCACATCACACCACTCAGCGGGAATGCATGCACCAGCAGCAGGGGTGTACCCTGACCCTGATCCAGATAATTGAGAGTAACACCGTTCACTGTTGTTTGCATTGCAACCTCCTTACCGCATAACTTTCATCACCGGGTACCTACCCCATTATACCCATAGTATCGAAATAGATGCAGTGGAAAGCAGGCGCAATAATGCCATCATAGCATGCTCCGGCAGGGTTTCGACCCGACCATCGGTCATCGTTGGTCGTAGTAGAGGCAAAGTCACTTATTATCGACAAACTGGCGGGTTGCGACATCAAACCAGAAGGTTGTGCCATCTTCCGCTGTCAGTTCAAGCAGCATCCCGTCAGCCTGGGTGATCCGCACCGGCCCGGCGCGCTCTGGCGTGTAGAAAAGCTCATTCGACAACGTATCCGGAACAAGGGCGGTGGTTTCTTCACGCACGAGCACAACTCCCTGCGAGAGGCTACGCGCGGTGTCGTCGGGATGTTCATACTGGCTCTCTGCGCCGGCAACGACAACAATGCGTCGGACATCCTGCTCGATATACCACCATGGTTTCGTGGAGACGATGGGGTCGTGGGTTGTAGGCCGTACGTCTACAAACACGCCCCCTCCCGCCAGTGGAGTAAGATAAGGTTTATTGGGCGTGGGTGATGGCCCCGCCGTTGCCGTAGGCCATTGGGAGTCGGGGTTTCTGGTTGGTAGCTCCGCCTCCAGCGCCTGTTCCATTTCCTGGGTGGCTTCTACCGCAATAGCGGTCAACCAGTCCCGATAGTCCTGCTCCGCCGGTTTGAGCGTCGCCGTAGCCGATATACTGGTCGCAGCCGATTCATCCCGCGCTTCCTGGGTACCACTGCCTGGCTGTGCAGACACGCGCAACACCCATGCAATACTGCCCACCAGACAGATGAATGCGACCGTGGCGGCTAACCGCAGCGTAAACGTGTTCATCGGTACCTCCTGCGGTACTGTTGTATACCGGCTTCATCTTACCACCACTGCACATTGTTCAACAACGTATTCACGCAACACACAACCAGCCTGGGCTGAACCAGAATTAACGCTGCAACAACAGTCTGGTCCGGTCATTTACACGAGTTACGCGGTGGACGATCAAACTGAGCGTTTCACCACGTAGAAGTCAGCTTCGCCTGCGGCAGCGTGGTACCGTTTTATCTTTTTCACGAAAAATTGGCTCGAAGAGCCAATTTTTCGTGAAAAAGATCTGGAGTCTTCCGCCCTGCCGGAGGCGAAAAACACCTTACCTCGGAGGACCGCATAACTCGTGTCATTTAGCTGACGGAAAAGGTAACTGTGTGGTACGATACCACCAGACCACCAGACATCACCCGATCACAGATAAAGCACTCGATAAATTCTGCTCACGCCTATGGATCTCGAAACCAAACTGGACCTGCTCGCCCCGGCCGCGCGCTTTGATGTCTGCGACAGCTTCGGCCAGAACGGGCGGCGGTTTACGCCGAAGAAGCCGAAGAAAGCCCGCCGGCCGGATGGCACCGCCGTGGACGATGATAACGGCAAGGCCCGTCCGGTCTTGCGCCTGCTGATGAGCAGTGCCTGCGCCTGGAACTGCGCCTACTGCCCCCTGCGCGCCGACAGTGACACGACCGAGCGAGCTACGCTGGAACCGGCGGAACTGGCGCGCATCTTCTTGCCGCGTTACCAGGCCGGGGCAGTGCAGGGGCTCTTTCTCTCAACCGCGGTGGATGGCAATATTCAGCGGGCGGTCGGGCAGATGCTGGATGGGGTGGAGGCGCTGCGCACACAGCATCAGTATGACGGCTATGTGCATGTCAAACTGTTGCCCGGCACCACCGCCAGTGATGTCGAGCGGGCAGCCCGCCTGGCCAATCGGGTGAGCCTGAACCTGGAAGCCCCCGGACCCGAGTATCTGGCGCGGGTCTCGCCGGAGCGGGACTGGCACAACGACCTGCTGGAGCGCCTGCGCTGGGCGCATACCTGGCAGCAGCACGCGGAGTTGCCCTTAACCGGGCTGGCAACGCAGTTTGTGGTCGGGGCTGCCGGGGAGCAGGACCGCGATCTGCTGGGGATGAGCACGCGGCTCTACGCTGATCTGCGCCTGCGCCGGGTCTATTTTGGGGCGTTCCGGCCGGCGCGCGGAACCCCGCTTGAGTCCGCCGAGGCAACACCCTTTCTACGGGTGCAGCGGTTGCATCAGGCTGACTGGCTGCTGCGCAACTATGGCTTTGCTACGGGCGAGATGCCCTTTGATGCCGGGGGCAATCTGCCGCTGCATCTCGATCCAAAGTTGGCCTGGGCGCTGGCGCATCCCGAATTTTTCCCGGTTGAGCTTAACCGCGCCTCCCCGGAAACGCTGCTGCGTGTCCCCGGGCTGGGGCCGGTTAGTGTGCGCCGGATTGTGCGCCTGCGCCGCACGCATGCCTTCCGTGAGCCGGAACATCTGGCAAGTTTGGGGACACAGGCGGGCCGCGCCCGCGACTTTGTGACTCTCGACGGACGTTTCTTTGGGCGCGATAGCAGCGCACTCCAGCAACACTACGCACCACGCGGTCCCGTCGTGGTGGAGCAACTCAGCTTCTGGTAAGATTCACACTGATCAGGGGGCTGTACCGGCAGCCGGTTGCGCGATCAGGAGATCGCGGAAGGCGACCCGGCCGTCCCCCAGATCAAAGGTCGAAGTCACCAGTCCAACCTCGCCCCCGGTAAAAGTGCTGTCAATCGTTTCCTCAAGCCGGATATTATTCACAAACAGCGCAATCCGACGGCCCGCTACCTCAACCCGAAGCGTGTTCGTAGGAGCCATCCCAGCCGCAGAGCCTACCGCGATAGCCTCGGAGGGCGTCCAGTCAATCAGGGTGATCCACTGGTCATTCTCCAGCAGTTCCAGGGAGTAAAATCCATTCCCAGAGACGGTGTAAAGATAAAAGTTCGCCTCGTCCTGGTAGTGAAACAAGATCCCACTCGCAGCCTGATCCGGATCACTCTCCACGGTGGTGACGACCTGAATCGCCAGGTTATCAGTATACGTTCCCTCGGCCAGACTCCAGGCAATCTGGTCCGCCGGTTTTACCGTGATCAGGTAGTGCCCTTCTTCAAAGGCATACCGGACAATCTCGTCCTCAGTGACGATCATGCGGCTATCTGCCGCACTTGCCAGTGTATCCTGCAGCAAAATCTCCTGCGAAACCGCTTCTGATCGGGGCGTGGCCGCAATCATGTCAGGCACTGCTGTCACCACATCGGGTGACCGGGTGCTTGTGTCCGACTCCGTAATAAAAACCAGCGAGACAACTAATCCCACACATGCCACCAGCAGAACTACAGCCAGGCAGCCAACCCCACCGAGCAGCAGCCAGAGCGTACGCGAACTCCGGGGCGGCCGCGGCGTCTCCGGCGATGGAGCAGGCTGACCCGGCGGCAGTGGTGGTAGTTCCGACGGCACACCGGGCGACTCCTCTGCGCCGGCATGCCGCGCGGAGGGCGGCTGGTTGGAATAGCTATCGTTCACAGATACTCCTCTACCGTCTGTACCAGTTGCCTCAAACTGACAGGCTTGCTGAGGTAGTCGTCCGCGCCTGCCTCCAGACAGCGCTCGCGGTCGCCGGGCATCGTCAGGGCAGTCAGCGCAATGATCGGAATGCCGTTCACATCAGCGTCGGCCCGAATCGTGCGGGTTGCCTCCAGACCATCAACGCCCGGCATCTGCACATCCATCAGAATCAGGGCCGGCTGCGTCTCGCGGGCATAGGCGATCACCTCGGCACCATTCCGCGCCACCAACACCCGGTACCCCTTGCTGATAAGATAGTCGGAAACCAGCGTGCTGCTCTGTTCATTATCCTCGGCCAGCAGGATCAGTGGAGCGCTGTCCCGGGCCGCCGGGAGCGGCATCTCCGCCAGTGCCTGCACAAAAGCCGGCGAGTCGGACGGAAAGATCTTGCCCAGGGTGGCATACAGATCCTGGCGCGAGAAGGGCTTGACCAGATACCCGGTTGCCCCCAGCATCTGCCCCCGCGCCCGCTCCTCAACCACCGATACCACCAGCACCGGAATATGCCGCGCCTGCGGATGGGCTTTTAATGCTGTCAGTATATCCCACCCGGATACACCCGGCAACAGCAGATCCAGAATGATCAGATCGGGATGCAACTCCAATGCCTGCTGCACAACATCATCGCCCTGGTTAACCGTCGTTGTTACGATATCCAGTTCATCCAAATACCGCCGGATCTGATCAACGGATGCCGGCGAGTCTTCAACCAGGAAGACCTGCCGTAACTGCCTACCCTGCACAGTCTTAACCGATGGCTCGTTCAGATCTGTCGCCGGTTCTACCGGCATATCAAACTGCTGCCAGGGAAGCGACACAGTAAAGCGGCTGCCCTGGCCCGGTTCGCCGGCAATGGTGACACTGCCACCGTGCAACTCCGTCAACCGGGAGACGAGCGCCAGCCCCAACCCAGTCCCCTCGTGGGAGCGATTCAAGCCACCATCGACCTGAACAAACGGTTTGAACAGGCGATCCAATTTATCCTGGGGGATGCCAATCCCGGTATCCCAGACGGTAAAGTGAACCACCTGCTGCTCGCGGTCGCCGACCACTTCCAGCCCGACCATACCGCGCTCTGGAGTGAATTTTACCGCATTGCTCAACAGATTTACCAGGATCTGTTTAAGGCGGCGTTCATCAGCCCGCAAGAGTGTCACCGCACTATCCAGATTTTCATCGACCGTGATACGCTTTTTGGTTGCCATCTGCTTAATCATCCGCAGACTGGCCTGACATACCGGTTCAGGCGCAAAGATTGTCATATCCAATTCAGCTTTGCCGGCCTCAACCTTCGCCAGATCAAGAATATCATTGATCAGCGTCAGCAGATGACGACCACTCTCTTCGACCATTCCAACGATGGTACGCTGTCTGGTGGTGATGGGCCCATAGACCCCTTCCTGGATACCCTCACACAGGCCCAGGATCGAGTTGAGCGGCGTGCGTAACTCGTGGCTCATATTCGCCAGAAACTCATCCTTGGCCCGCACCGCGCGTGCCAGTTCGGCGTTTGCTACACTGAGATCGGATGTTCGTTCTGCAACCCGATGTGCCAGGGAAGCGCGCTCGGAGGCCAGCGCCATTTCAGCCTGTTTCTGCTCGGTGATATCCATAAAAAAGGCCACAGATGCGGGCTGCCCATCCATCAATACAATACTGGCCACATCACAGATAGATGGGAAAGATGTACCATCCTGGCGCAATCCGGTCAACTCAAAGTGCGTTTCAACCACTTCACCCCTGGAACGCCGTATTGCGCGTTCTACGGCTACCTGGCGCTCACCAGGAGCAATAAAATTGCTGATAGATGTATCAATAACTTCTGTACATTGATTATATCCGAACATATGCAGGAATGCCGGGTTGACCATCAGGGTCGTACCATTGCGGGACACACCGATCCCCACCGGTGCCTCTTCAAAGAAGGCACGAAACTGTTCTTCACTCTGGCGTAGCGCCGCTTCGGCACTTTTCCGTTCTGCAATCTCGGCCTGCAATGCCTGGTTTGCCTGGGAGAGTTCCATGGTACGTTCAACCACCCGGCGTTCCATGTCGGCATACGCCTGCTGAAGCGCCAGTTCGGCCCGCTTGCGCTCGGTGATATCTTTCCAGGAGCCAACCATCTCTACCGGCTGCCCGGTGGCATCACGGATTAGCCGGAGGCGATCATGCACCCAGCGGTATGTTCCGTCTTGATGCAAAAAACGGTACTCATGTACATACTCATCATAGTCAAACACCCGCTGCAGATTCGCAAATATATGGGGAGCATCATCAGGATGAATATGCTCAGCCCAGAAGGACGAACTGCCCGTGAATTGGTGCGGTTCATACCCAAAATGCGTTGTCACATTCTCACTCATAAATGTTGCGCCAAAATCACCCGTTGCCCGACAACTATAGATCACCACCGGGCTGGAACTGACCAGGTGGTGCAACCGCGCCTCGCTGACCTGCAACGCCTGTTCCGCCCGTTTGCGTTCGGTAATATCCAGGGAAATGATCATGCCCGAGACGATTGTCCCATCAACATCTTTGATGGGCATGGCCTTCACCAGGTAGGTTTGTTCACGCGCAACCAGTTCGATCACAACTGTCTGACCGGCGAGGGCCGCCCGATACACCGTGATAAGCTGCGCCTGATTCTCAGGTGACACCGCATCATGCAGCGTTTTCCCGATGAGCCCCGCTGCATCAATTCCATACGCTTCCAGCGCCGCGCCACCCGCAGCCAGGTAACGCAAATCGTGATCAAAGAGAAAAACAGCCCCATCGGGGAAGTTCCGGACCAGCGTCCGGTAGCGCTCTTCGCTGCTCCGCAGCGCCTCTTCCATCGCTTTGCGCTCGGTAATATCGCGGATAATGCCGGCGACGGCCTGGGGACGACCATCGTCATCGCAAATCCGCAGCGCCGACAACTGTCCGTGAAAGGTTGTGCCATCTTTGCGGCGGAGAATCACGGTGCCCTGCCAATACTCGTGGGTAATAACATGCTGGATCAGGTCCGTGATATCCTCCGGCGCTGCATCGTATACTTCCGTAGCAGCGGTACCCATCAACTCGGCCCCATAGCCCAGCATGGACTGGAAGGCCGGATTGGCATAGGTAATGTCTCCATCCAGGGTGATAATCCCGATCCCATCAGGTGCATTTGCGACCACTTTTTGCAGCAGTTGCACCTCAGCCGTCCGCGCTACCACCTGATCTTCCAGCTTGATAATAGCCTGCTCTACGCTCATATGACAATGCTTTACCGCATCGCACGGCCCGATGATGCGCTGCTGCACCAGTGCGCCACGGCTCTTCTCCAGGGTGTAGGGGACAATGGTGAAATGCATCCAGCGCTGCGCCAGATGTGTGAGCGGTAACTGCCCGGCGTTCAGCAGGGGACAGGCAAACGTAACCTGGTCAGACAGGCCGGTCAGGACAGCCGGTACACCCTCGGACAGCATCTGCACATCAACCGGATCAGAGGCATAGACGGACTTGAAGGCGTCACAGAAATCATTTCCGATAGCAAAGTAATCGACCACACCAGGATGGGCCTGATAGTGTGCTTCCCATGCAGCATTAAGAAATCCGATTGCGCCATCAGCCCTCAGGACCGCCAATCCATCGGGCAGAGCGTCGAGCAACGACCAGGGCATACTATCCAGCGACATCATTGTATCGCGCTGAGGAGAGACGTAGTCGCGCATCAGAAAGCTCCTTGTTTTTATCAATCCGGCATTCTCTATTCACTCCTTCCATGATAAGTGGGTTCCTTACCAGTATCAAGTTCCGGTTAAAATAGGTCAATAGTTCTTTCAGGTGAAATGATCCGACTGAAAGCATTATTTTGCCGTACCAATCACCAAAACTAACTACGCTTTATCACTTACATGTAATTACACGAGAGAAATATGGAAACAAAACTAAAAATACCACACACTTCACACAAAGTCCGCTTAACCGATCACATATGTAACACAAAATCCAATGCAATCGGCATACTTTATCACGGCTACGTTACGCCGGCGAACATAAAAAAGGGGCCGGGAAGAAGCGCCACACAACAGTCAGCAATTCTTCCCGGCCCCTCAGTTTCGGCAGGTTATAGATCAGATTGTGAACTGGTTTTTAGGGCTTCGTTCCCAACCGCCTGATGAAGTTTGAGTTTTTCATGCGGACATCACTGCTCTGGAGTCCCGGCTTTAGCCGGATCAGGCTTTCTCGGCAGTCTGCCGCTGTCCCGGCAGGTATGCAACCGGCTGAAGCCGGGACTCCCGGTCATTTCATATCCGGGCTATTTTTCAAAATCCATAAGACGGCACTACGACAAATTGCCGGCAGATGTTGTATCACTCGGCACGCTTCGCCGACAGGACATCGGCGAGGGCCGCGATAAAACGCTCATTTTGCTCCGGGGTACCAAAGGAGATACGAATGCAGCCGGGCACGCCCCAGCCAGTGAGCGGGGTGACGGTAAACCCGCGCTCGCGGAGACCATCGGCGACGGCCATATCATCGCCCACGGCAACGGCAATAAAGTTTGTCTCACTGGTGATCGGATGCAGCCCTAACGCGGTTAACTCGCGGTCAAAGAAGAGGCGGCTATCGGCAGCATGCGCCCGACTGCGCGCAACATGGTCAATATCGTCCAGAGCGGCCAGGCCCGCAATCTGGGCCAGCGCATTCACGTTAAAGACCGGACGAGCCCGATCCAGGTAGCTAACCAGATCCGGGTGAGCATAGCCATACCCCAGACGCAGCCCGGCCAGGCCGTAAATCTTGGCAAAGGTGCGCATCAGGATCAGGTTACGCCGACCATTGCGCAGTTCCGGCAGCAGGTCGGGATAATCGGCCCGCGTTACAAACTCGACATAGGCTTCGTCCACCACGACCAGCACATCATCAGGCAGCCGTGCCAGCAACGCATTCAATTCATCAGCGCCGTTGGTGGTACCGGTAGGATTATTCGGATTGCAGACAAACAGCAGCCGGGTTCGCGCGGTTATCGCGTCGGCCAGCGCGGGAAGATCATGGGTGTAGCTCCGTAGCGGCACGCGCACCGGCTGCCCGCCCACGGCCAGCGTTCGCAGCAGGTAACTGATAAATGTCCCCTCGGCCATAACCGCTTCATCGCCTTCACGCAAGAAGGCCATGCAGAACAGGAGCACCATTTCATCGGAGCCATTGCTGCAGAGCACCGCTTCCGGCGGCAAGCCCACCCGCGCCCCGAGTGCCTGACGCAGCGCCAGCGCCCCGGAGTCGGGGTAGCGGTGGATAGTCTCGAGTGCCATCTGCAGGGCGGCCAGCGCCCGTGGCGACGGCCCCAGCGCATTCTCATTTGAAGAGAGTTTGACAATGTCGGCCGTCTGCTGCCCAATCAGCTTTGGCGGCTTGTAGGCGGGCAGGTTGGCGATATAGTCTTTGAAATGCATCTTTTTTCCGTAGTCCGT
>DAOTVB010000195.1:0-13809 GCA_034436755.1 Chloroflexaceae bacterium
CACATGGGACTATCTTCACATGTACATCCAATCTGATCTACAATAACCCCATGGCACCAGCTCACTCACCCGATACCAAAATCATTCGCCGCTTTGCGGCCCTGCTGCTTGCACTGCGCGACCGGCCACTGGATCGGCCGGCGCTGCTGCAGGCCGTCCGGGAGCAGCAGGCATACCCCGGCACCGGGAGCGCCACCCGCATGCTTGACCGCGATCTGGAGTATCTCCAGCACCTCGGGATTATCGTTGAGCGCAGCCGGACGCGTCCGCCAGTCTATACCCTGCATGGTGGCCTGCCGATTTTTACGCCGGACGAACTGCGTACGCTGGCCCTTCTGCGGGACACGTTTGATGCCGGTCATCCTCAGGCACCGGCTATCCACGCCCTGCTGTCCCGCCTCACCACGCACCTGACCGAGCGTGAGCAACAGATCTACCAGCAGCAGCAGGCCCTCCAGGTACCGGTGCAACCGGCCATTGACTATGCGCCCTACGCCTCGCTGACAAACCGCCTGGAAGAGGCGATCACCACACGGCGGCTGGTACGCTTTAGCTATCGTTCGCGGGGCAGCCCCGCGCCTAAACTGCATCGGCAGGTGGAGCCGTTCGCCATCGAGTATTATGAGCGGCACTTCTACTTTGTGGGCTACTCCCACAACAGCGGGCAGATCCACGACTTCCGCATTGACCGCATTCAGGACGATGAGCACTTCGCCCTGCTGGAGCGCCTGCCGCCGGATATGGCCCACGCGCGGCGGTTGATCACCTTTCGCTACCGGCTGGCGGCGATACTGGCGCGGGACGAGATGAGCCGGCGCTTCCACAACCAGCGCGTGGTTGAGCGATTGCCGAATGGCGATGTGATTATCGAGGCGGAGGGCCGCAGCGGCTTCTTTATCCGGCGCACGCTGCTCCGCTATGCGGGTAACGCCGAACTGCTTGAGCCGGCCTGGCTCCGCGCGGAGATGGCGGGTGATGTGGCGGCGTTGGCGGCAGTGTACCCCGTAACCCGTTAGCACGTTAGCACGTTATTCGTATAGTTGCCAATCTGCTGTTTGAAACAATGCTACGTCAGAATCAATGTAGGTGCGGCTTGCAGCCGCACACCCTTTCGGGTCAGTGATCAAGGATCGCGGAACTCCCCCTAACTAACACCAGACCATCCACGAATAAAACCACGAATGCACGAATGGGCCGGCGCGCTATGCGTGCGGCTTTCCACTCATCGGTGCTCATATTTGCTGTTAAACCTGCAAGAGAACCACGAAGGCCACGAAGCGCACGAAGCAAAGAACCGGAATCATACACGCGATCACACCCAATGTGCTGCCGTTCGTGTTCCTTCGTGTGCTTCGTGGTTTGTCTGATTGTTGCAGGTTGGAAGTCAGATTGGTATCGCATTCGTGGACGGCAGGTTTCTGTGATAGAGCAGAAGCTCACAACACAACGGATATCTCACAAAAATACAGCGTGATTCGGCTAAGTCGACTCCACGAGTCGCGGGAGGCTGCTATGCTGGAAATGCATACACCGCAGTTCATCGATGTTGCCACACGAGCAGTGGTTACACTTATGATCGCGTTTTTCTCTATAATGGAATCAACGAACGTCAAACAGGGAGAAAACAGCAATGCAGGCAACCATCCACACACCGGCGGTTTACTCAAAAGAAGCTGACCCCGCGACTATACCGCCCGCAATTACCGCCCGTTTACCCGCTAACTTCCGCCTCTCGGAACACCAGCTTGCCACCTTTCTGGCACTGCTTGACCGGAATATCGATATCGTCATCAACAGCGCCATGACCGGCGACGGCAAGAGTATTGCCGGTATGCTACCCTACCTCACCAATCAAAACAGTGACGGCATCCTGGCGCTCTACCCCACCAACGAACTGATCCGCGACCAGGAGCGCAGCACCCGCAGTAGCCTGGAGAACTGGCAGGGCCAGGTGCGTGATGTTACTACGCTCTATGGTGCCCGCCTCGACGAAAAGGTAGCGGAGGCCGAAACACTCAAGCGACCGGATATCTTGCGGCGCGAACTTAATAACCCGGTTGTGTTGACCAACCCCGATATTCTGCATGCCATGCTGCAGTTCGCCTACCAGCAGTATGGGCGCGATTCCACTAACATCCTGACCACCATCACCGAGTCGTTTCGGCAGTTTACCTTTGATGAGTTTCACATCTTCGATGCCGCCCAGGTGACGGCCGTGATGATCGGGCTGCTCCTGCTGTATGAGCAGACCAACCAGCCACTCAAAACGCTGTTCCTCTCGGCCACCCCCGACGGCCTGCTGCAGCATCTGCAGCAGCAGGCCGGGTTTGCCACCGACCGCATCGCGCTGATCGATCCACAACAGAAAGGTTGGTACACCCACGGCGCAAACCCCGGCGCAGGCTGGCGGTCCATTTTGCAGCCGAGCAGCATTACGTTTGTCGATCAGATGGCCGAAGACTGGGTACCCGCCAACCTCGAAAGTGTGATCCTGGCGTGGTTCCGCACCCACGGCAAGCAGGCCAAAGCCGCCCTGATCGTCAACTCGGTGGCGAAAGCCCTGCGCCTGACGGAACTGCTGCAACAGCGCCTGCAAGGAACCGGCCTGACGGTCAAACCCAACACCGGCATGACCGGCCGCGCTGATCGCCAGATGTCCTACACCGCCGATCTGCTGGTCGGCACCTCAACCGTGGATGTCGGGGTCGATTTCCATATCAATCTGCTGATCTTTGAGGCCGGCGACGCCGGGACATTTATGCAGCGGCTGGGGCGGCTGGGACGCCACACCAGTTATACCGACCGCGATGGTCATTCGCATACATTCACCCAGTTTGCCGCCTACGCACTGGTGCCCACCTTCATTGCCGAGCGCCTGTTTGCGCCAAAGCAGCCGCAGGAGCAGCCGCTGCTCACCGACGGCGAGAGCATCACCCGCGCGACGCTGGCACAGCATATTCGTGCGGCGTATCCACCCTTTACCGAGTTTAAACACTATGCCCGGCATTGGGGCCGCTTTCAGGCGGCAAAGGTCTTCGACACGCTCCTGAAGCAGAAAGAGACCTTTGCCCCAATGATTGAGCGGCTCCAGCCACGCTACTACCGTCTGCTGGGGGCCAATGTTCCCCCGGCACTCTACGAATGGCGTAACGTCCGGAAAACCGATGCCGAACGGCCCATTCTGGAGGCGCAGTCGTTCCGGGGTGGCAGTCCCTTCGCGTGTGGTGTGCTGCAAACCAATGACGCGGGCGAAGACGAAATTGTCACCTACGACCTGTTTATGCTGCTGGCAAATTTCCAACTGGAACTGCTGGATCGGCGGACCTTTCTGCAGGCTGCCCGGCAACGCGGCCTGAATATTATGCCCTACGACCGCAAGCCCCCACGCCAGATCGCCTACTTCCGCCGCCGGAAACTGCTGGAGGCATTCCAGGAGATTACCGTCATCCTGCCGCCCACGATTGCCGCCTGGGGAACCGAGCGCTACCAGAGCACGCAGGTGCTGCCGGGTCTGGAACTGGACTGCCGCCGGCACGACTGGCTGAACGAGCTGAATGATAATCACCTCAGCACCTACAACGTCGTGGCCTTGCTGGTACGCGGCTACCACCCGCTGGAGCTGCGCCGCTGCCTGAAGCTGCCTGGCACCTTCGGCCTGCAGAGCTACCGCTTCAGTGACGAAGACCAGATCGACGGTGCGATTGCATTTGGCCGCGAAGCCCTGCTACTCGACAGCCGCCTGCGCTACACCAAACTGGACATGCCTGGGTGTGACGCATACATTATTTGAGGAGGCATTTCGATGGACACCGATCCAAACCTGTACGATGATCAGGAGCAGGAACCCTACGAACCGGTGACGGTGGGAGAGCTTGAGTCGGTATCAAGTGACGATGACAGCGCTCCGGCCGCCGAATCTACGGCTGCGCCATCCCGCGAGCCACTGTTTAGCGAACTCTTCCGACAGGCGATCAATCCTGATGACCCGGTGCTGCGCGACTATGCCGACTATGTAATCCCGCACCTGTCGGCGCAACTGGCGCATGTCACCGCCAAGGGTGGCACCTTCGCCCGGCAAAAGCGTGCGGAAGGCGTAAGCGCCGAGGAGGTCGCCCGCTATGGGGACGATCAGAGCCTGCGGGCGCATCTGGTAAATGGGCTGCTGCCGGCAGCGCAGATTGCGCGTACACTCAAGCAGTGGGATTTTCACCGCTTCACGCGCTGGTTTGATGAGACCACCTACCGCCTGTTCTGCGCAGGCTACACCTTGCACGACTGGGTGAAACTGCCCGATGCCAAAGCCGCCCTGGATGCCGCCGGTCTCTCGTATCGCTCGAGTGTTGTGCCACACCTGCCCACCGTCGAGACAATCTTTCGGGACTGCTGCATAGAACTGGGGCTTGACCGCTTTCTGGAGCCACTCGGCCCGCTCGATGATCTCCTGCATGACCTGATTCTGATTGCCCAGAACACGCAGGTACGCTCGGGTACGCTCAACAACCTGAGCGCGCTGTCACGCCTGCACGCCTCCGGGCGGCAACGGCAACTGGCAACCGACCTCTCCCGGCTGGCCGACTATATTACCTACCTGGGGCGCACGCCGGTTGACCTCGTCAGCAATCCCAATATGCGCGCGATGCTGGAGTCATTCAACGATGATGATCAGCGCGCGGTGCTGACCTACCATCACCTGGCGGATGTGCGCGGCGTGGTCACCAATATCATCAACAACGCCGCGCTGGATGCCTGCCGGATCGACGGCCGGCGTGAGCCGCTGCTCTACGCGCCCACCGGCGTGGTCTACCTGAGCCGCAGTGACGCGCCGCCCCTGCCGTCAGTGGCAGACGTGGCCGATGCCGCGCTGGTGCGGGTGCGGGAACTCTGCCGGCAGCGCCTGGCACAGCATCTGATCGGCTTCGGGCGGTCGGGCAAGGGCATAAAATATGCCGACTACTACAATCTCTTCTTCTCGCCGCGCCAACTTGCGCCGCTGGTGGCCCGCTTTGCCAACACGCGTATCCTCAAAAACCCGACCGCCGGCAAACGCTACGATAGCATCGCCGCCAAAAATCTGGCCCCCGGCCCGGTCGATCTGGAGTTACCGCGTGATCATCTGGAGATAGAGCGGCTGGCGGAGACCTGCGCGCTGCTGGTGCGGATTGCCGCCGACAGCGCCCCCGACTTCGACGCCGAAGGCTGGTTGCTGGAACGGCTCGGCGTGGCCGATCAGCGCCACACGGTTCACGCGATCAACAGCCACCGCACCGCCGGCGGCGTGCCCTATGGCTGGTACTATGCCGCCGGTCTGCATCGCCGGCAAACGACCGGCCTGGATGACACGGAGTGGATTGCCCACCTGGACACGCTGGCGCAGGACTTCGCCGCGCACCTGCCTGACGATCCGCCCATGGATGCGCCCGGCTGGCAGGAGTTGCGCCAGTATATCACCGACCATCTGCACTTTCAGGAGCAGCACACGGGAGATCTGGCCGACCGGCTACGCACCGAAGTGCAGCGTTATGGCACGGCGCGCAAGAGTGGGCGCGGCGCAACCAACGTCTGCTCGCTCTGCTCCTCGTCCTACCAGGTTGATGTGCAGCAGGAGGCGGCCATTCTCTTTGCGCCGATGGTCTACACCAACAAGCAGCCACTCCACGGCAGCAAAGCCATCCGGCATATCTGCGCCATTTGTGGGATGGAGATGATGCTGCGCCAACTGCTGATGAAGCGCGGGCGCGAGAGTGGCAAGAATTTCGAGGGGCGACGGCTGCGCTATCTCTTCTGCTATCCTACCTACTTCTTTACCCCCGAAACGCTCAAGATGCTGCGCCTGCTGCATGATCGGCTGCGGCGCGTCAGCTTTACCGCCCTGCGGCGCGCCCTGCTGCCCGAAAGCGCTGCCACGTTGCAGCAGTTCAACCTGAACATTGCGACTTTTCAGCACCTTGCGCCATTCCTGTGTACGCCGGCGGCAATCACCAGCGACGACGATGACCGGCTGTTCCGCCTGCGCTACGAGGAGCGTGAGGTCATCACCTTTGGCTTTATCGGGATTCCCCCGGCCCGCTCGGATGCCAAAGATGCCGAAGCCTGGGTACATCCCGCCTTCCTGGCGCTGGTGCTGCCACTGCTGCTTGATGTCAAAGTTGTTGCCGGCGAAGGTATGCTCCCGCTCTTTAACGAAGCGAACGAACTCCCGGAGACGGTCGCCTTCGATGGAGCCCACACCTTTATTCGCTATCTCTGCGGGGTTTCCTTTGCCGACGAAACCGGCGAAGCCCAGCATACCAACGCTACCCGCCTCACCCTGGACGATCTCGGCCCGGCCCTGCATCGCCTCACCGCCGCCTACCTGATTCATCTCGATGGCAATGCCCGCGGCGGCGCGGGGGGCTATGACTACCGCTGGAATGACCTGCCCGCCCTGGCCCGTGATCTGGCAACCTCGCCGCTGTATGCGTTCCACTATCTTAAGAAGGGATTGCGTAGCGGCGATAGCGATACGATTGGCGGCGCAAAAGCCGCGCTCTATCTCGACCTGTTCACATATCTTGCACCTGGAGGAGATCCCGCCATGACCCACGCACAGGAATTGACCCGGCGCTATCGCCAGTTCTACCGGGTCAATAGCTTCCGCTCAAACGCCATTTTGCGCCCGCTGAGTGTTGCCGCCAAAGCAATGCTGGATGCCGACCCCTATGCCTATGCCGAAGCGCCGGCCTTGATCGAGCTGATCCACGGCGAACTGCATAAGATGTTGCAGCGCATCGAAAGCAACCAGATCGATGGCTACTTTCCCAAAGGCAGCACCCGCGAGAGCCGCGACGAGGCAATTGCCGCCTTCAGCGCCTACCTGGTGAACGATGTCTATGTCAAGGCGTATGGCGAGGACCGCTCGGCCTTTCGGGGGCGGCAACTCAATCTGCTCAAGAATGCCTGCGAGGTCATCTACCTGGCGGAGCAGCGCCGCGAGAAGCAGGAGCGCGCCGCCCAGGGCGAACCAGTTGATGAGCCGCCCGACGAAGCATCCGACGAGTCTGAAATAGATGCTGCCATGCCGTAGGGCTGTGCTGCTGAACTTTCAGGCATTGTTCAAATGCACATGACCATTTATTTGGGACTGTACTGCCTGCTGAACGTTAAACATCTAATCCGGACATTGCCGGATAGGAGTCCCGGCTTCAGCCGGTCCCGGCTTTCCCGGTAGTAGACCGCCGTCCCGGCCCGCATCCACCGGCTAAAGCCGGGACTCCCGGTCATTCATATCCGGGCTGTGTTTTCAACATTCATCCAGTTTTTCGTAGGGACGCGCTGCTGCGCATCCCCAAAGCGAACCCTTATCGATAAGGAGAACCCAACCATGCTCAACACCAGCTTTTTCCCGACCACCGTTCCGCCGCGCCCGATGGGTCATTATGCCCACATTATCCTACTGCGCGAAACCGACTCGTATGCGCTGTTCCAGACCGATGGCGAACTCAACACCGCCCGCGTGCAGGCCGGTGTCACCGATACCAGACTGCTTACCCGCATCACCATGTTCAAGCGTAAGCAGACCACCCCGGAACGCCTGAGCGGACGCGAACTGCTCCGTCACTACGATCTAGTCAGCCCCGACCAGTCGGACAGCAAGGCGAAGAAGCCCGATGAGCGCGGCGTCCAGGTTGATGCGGACGGACGGCCGATCTGCGACTACAATGTTGACTTCTGCAAGCAGTGTCCCGACTGCATCAGCTATGGCTTTGCGATTGGCGATGCCGGCTCGGAGAAGGCCAAGGTCTACAGCGACACCGGCTACAGCCTGACGCCCTACGAGAGCAGTCACGAAGCCTTCACGCTCAACGCGCCCTACGAGGGTGGTACCATGAGCCGCCAGAGCGAGACTACCAGCCGCATCAGTGAGCAGGATCATGTGCGCCCGCAGACGCTCTTTCCAGCCGTTGTCACCGTGCGTGATGCCACCAGCGCACTCTTTCTCTATGTGCTCAACAATGTGCTACGCACCCGGCGCTATGGCGCGCAGACCACCCGCACCGGGACCGTCACCAACCATGTGCTGGGTATCGTGCTGGCCGATGGCGAACTCTTCTCAAACCTGCACTTCACCCAGACGCTCTACGATGCTCTGGCCGCTGCCGAGGAGCTCCGCCCCAACCAGCCGGTGGTGGTCAGCCGGGCGCTGCAGGTTGCCCGCGAGCAGGTGCCGGGCCTGATCAACGCGGAGCCGATTGCGGTCACTCAGTTCCTGGCGGGCAATGAGCTTGCCGGCTTCCTGACCGACATGACCGACCGCACCCGTAGCGCAACCGGGATGCGCGAGCTACTGCAGGCCGCGCAGCGTGACAGTGCCGCATACTTTGGGCAGTACATCCAGAAGACGAAGGGCAAGAAGTAGGAGCGCGACCATGCATATCTATGAATGTCGCCTGACGCTGCATGAGCCACTCTTCCACGCGACCCGCGAAACCGGGCGGCTGTATGAAACCGGGCGCTACCTGCACAACTACGCACTGACCTATGCGCTCGGCTTTGCGCAATCGCCCTGGTTCCATCAGGAGCAGGTGCCGCACTATCAGACCGACCTGGAGCCGCTGAATGGGCAGATCTATGTCACACCCGCTGAACCGCTGGCGGTCACGTTTCAACTCGCCACCTTCAAGTATGGCGAGGAGGTACTGCATGTGGAGATGCAACAGGCCACGCGCAACACGCCATCGTTTGGGCGCGCCAAGGAACTGGCTCCCGAAAGCATGTTTCGCTGCTTTGTGCTCAGTTCCACCGAACTCCACCTGCCCCGCTGGGTCCGGTTGGGTAAGTGGCACAGCAAAGCCCGGGTCACGGTGGAAGAACTGCCGGTGCAACAGCGCAGTCAGGGCTACCGGGCGGCCTGCCCGCTCAACGCGCTGGATCTGCCCCCCGGCGTGCTGCAGGTCTGTGATATTGTTTCGATGCCGCCCGCCAGCCTGGTTGCGAATGCCCACTGCACTGGCGATCACTACGCAGTTGCGGGTGGTCAGGGCATCCCGATGGGCCTGCGCTACAACATCCCACTCACCACGCCGCCGAAACGTGCCGGGAAGCGCAAAGCGTAACGCAGGGAGCGGTGAGCGGGTAAACGGGTGAGCGGGTGAAGCGGTGAACGGGTGATGTGAGACAATGGTCCTGCATCACCCAGCACTCACTTGGGGGTTACGGATTACAGATTACGGATTACAGACTACGGATTACGGACTACGGATTACAGACTACGGGTTGCCTGGCGCGCCGCATCAAGGGCGGCCTCGATTTCATCGTAGTCGGGGCCAGGATCACCGCGATCAAACAGACCGAGCAAATGGAAGACACGGCGGCCATCCGGCAGCAGCGTGGTGCGCCGCGCCAGTTCCGCCGCCACCTCCGGCGCAGGGGGCGACTCCGGCACGGGTAGCTCTTCCAGGGTCAGCCGGTAGCGCCGCTGCTCCGTCAGCCCGGAAGCATCAACCGGCTTGAGCACGCCATTCTCGTACACGGCTTCGGTAATCTTTACCATACGGTTCACCTTTGGTTATGGGTTATGGGTTATGGGTTATGGGTTACTCAGCTTTCAGCTTTCAGCTTTCAGCGGTCAGTGGTCAGCACTGATCACGTTTCACGTTTCACGTTTCACAGAACACCAATCACTGGTCACTCATCACTCATCACTCATCACTCATCACTCATCACTCATCACTCAAAAAAGGAGTATACCATGGACCCCGATCTCTTCGCCCTGGTCATACGGCTGGCCCCCGCCGCCGGCGGACTCCCGCCCGCCGGCAATGGACAACAGGCGCAGGCGCTCTTCTTTGAACTGGTCCGGCAGGTGGACCCGGAGCTGGCCCATGATTTGCATGCCTCCGCGCCGGGCAAACCCTTCACCGTGGCGCTGTTACCACGCAGCGAACGCAGCCGCATACTGGAGGTCCGCGTCACCCTGCTCTCCTCCCCGCTCTGGCAACCGCTGGTGCAGGCGCTGCTGCAGCAGATCGCGCGGCCCGCGCTCCGCCTGGGCAGCACCGCCCTGACGGTGCGCGATGTCCCCGGCACCCCCGGCAGCCATCCCTGGGCCGGCTACGCCGCCTACGCCGCCCTGGCGGCCGCAGTTGAACCGGCCGACCGCCTGACGCTGGAGTTTGTCACGCCCACGGCGATCACCAAGGGCAGCGACGCGCGTGGTCGCAAAAAACTGGAACTGCTCCCGCACCCCGCCAACATCTTCGGCGCGCTCTGGCGGCGCTGGAACGCGCTGGCCCCGTCCGAACTGCATCTGGAGGAACCGCTGGTGCAAGCAGCCTGGGAACATACCCTCGTCAGCGATTACCAACTCCAGACGCGCACCGAGCAGACGCGCAGCGGACCGCAGAAGGGCTTTGTGGGCCGCTGCAGCTTTGAACTGCCGCCCGACCCGGAGCAGCAGCACTGTCTGACGCTGCTGGCCGACGCGGCCTTTTACCTGGGTGTGGGGGCCAAAACCACCCGAGGCATGGGGCTCTGCCGCCGCCTGCAGGCCCGCGAACGGAGGCCCACCCGATGAATGCCGCCCCAACCACGATTACCCAGACGCCCGACTACATCCCGCTGGCGATGCTCAACGCGCTGGCTTACTGCCCCCGCCGCTTCGCCTACGAGTTCATCCAGGGCGAGATGCTCTACAACGAACATGTGGTCGAGGGCTCCCTGCGGCACCAGGGTATCGACCTGGGCGGCACGGCCTGGGTCGGTGAGGCCGTCCAGGAGCGGCGCGTCTATGTCTGGAGTGAGCGCCTGAAGCTGGCGGGCTTCTGTGACCTGGTAGAGGAGCGCGCCGGCCGGATCTATCCAGTGGAGTACAAAAAGGGTCGCCCCGGCCAGTGGCGCAGCGACCATGTGCAACTCTGCGGGCAGGCGCTCTGCCTGGAAGAACGGCTGGGGATTACGATTGACGCGGGGGCGATCTTCTACTTTGCCGTGCGCCGACGCGAGCAGGTCGCCTTCACGCCGGAACTGCGCGCCGAGACCGAGCAGATTGCAGCCGAGGCGCAGCGCCTGGTCGCCGCCGCCGCGCTGCCGCCGCATATCGACAACAAAGCCAAATGCCGGGACTGCTCGCTCAAACCGCTCTGCATGCCGGACGAACTGCGCAAGCTGGCCCGCCAACGCACCCCGCCCACCTGGGAAAACGACCTGTAGGGGGTGGCGATTGGGGGTTGGGGATTGGCGATTGGGGGCGGGCGAGTGGGGGCGGGCGATTAACGGTTGGCTTTTTGTGGTAGGGACGCGCTTCTGCGCGTCCGCATGCGTTGTGGCATTTATGAACGTTGCATTTTTCATCCGAATATCAATAATCAGGAGTCCCGGCTTCAGCCGGAGCGGGCGTTCCCGGCAGGATGCCGCTACCCCGGCAGGCATCTCACCGGCGAATGAACTGTGAATATGAAATCCCGACATGCCATGATCAGGAGTCCCGGCTTCAGCCGGAGCGGGCGGTCCCGGCAAGAGGACGCGGTCCCGGCCGGCATCCCACCGGCGAAAGCCGGGACTCCCGGATCTCTCAAGCCGTAGGGTGCATTCAATGCACCGGGCTTGGCATTGGCATGCGCTCCTCCCCCGCGCCCGCTGCTGGGCGCGGGGGCCGCGGTCCCGGCCGGCATCCCACCGGCGAAAGCCGAGACTCCCGGATCTCTCAAGCCGTAGGGTGCATTCAATGCACCGGGCTTGGCATTGGCATGCGCTCCTCCCCCGCGCCCGTTGCTGGGCGCGGGGGCCGCGGTCCCGGCCGGCATCCCACCGGCGAAAGCCGAGACTCCCGGATCTCTCAAGTGTAGACTTTTCGGGATAGATCGCGTCCCACTGGGATCGGTCGGGGCAACCCCCCGTGGTTGCCCTGGATAGCGTTTTCCGCGTCAGAACGCCATCGGCAGGCACGAGGGCCTGCCCCTACGAAAAAATCCTACACCTGAGAGGACTCCCGGATGGGTTGGCGCGTGGGACACACATACTCTGTTCTATGTCCCTTTGTTCTCTGTTCGCTCACCAAGGAGTCATAATGGAAACCGACACCGACAATTTCTCAATTCCGGGCGCTGTGGAGGTGACAATGACAACACTCTATCTCATGGAACAGTACAGCACGGTCAAGGTCGAGGGCGAAGCCCTGCGGGTGCAGTTCCCCAAAGACCGCACAACCAACCAGCGCGGGCGCATGGTGCGCGTGCCGTTGGCAAAAATCGACCAGGTGATGGTCCTGGGGGATATCACCCTGACCACGCCCGCCCTGCAGACGCTGCTGCAACGGGGCATTCCGGTCCACTATCTCTCGCAGTATGGGCAGTCGTACGGTACCCTGACCGCCAATCCCGGTAAAAATAGCGGGCTGCGCATGGCCCAGTGCGCGCTGCGGGCCGACCCGGCGCGGCAGTTTGCGGTGGCGCGGCAGTGTGTGGCCGGCAAGCTTGCCAATATGCGCACGCTGCTGCTGCGCTATGCCCGTTCACGCGAGCCGGGCGATCAGACCGCGCTAGACAACGCCGCCTCACAGGTACGCCACTGTCTGCACCAGTTAAAACATCTGGCGGCACCACTTGCAATTGATCCGGCCGACCGCATGCATGGCCTGGGGCCGTTGCTGGGGCTGGAGGGCAGCGGCAGCAGTGCCTACTATGGCGCGCTAGGGACCATGCTGCGCAGCCCATGGGAATTTCCCGGCCGGGTGAAGCGCCCGCCCACCGACCCGGTCAACGCCATGCTCTCGTTTGGCTATACGCTCCTGACCAAACAGGTTGCATCGCTGGTCTGGGCCGTCGGGCTGGACCCGGGCATCGGCGTACTGCATCAACCCGGATTTGGCAAGCCCGCCCTGGCCCTCGACCTGGTAGAGCAGTTTCGTCCGCTGGTGGTCGACTCGGTGGTTATCACCCTGCTCAACACCGGGCAGCTCAAGCCGGATGATTTCCAGTATGAGATGGGCGGCTACCGGCTGGACGATGCCGCGCGCAAACTCTTTCTAACCAAGTTTGAGGCCCGGCTGGAGGAGAAGGTGCAGCACCCGGTCTTCAGTTACAAAGCAACCTACCGGCGCTGTATCGAATTGCAGGCCCGGCTGTTTGCCAAATATGCCCTGGGTGAAACCGACCAGTATGTGCCGTTTACGGTGCGCTAGGAGATCATATGGCAGAGGGCACCACGCTGTATGTCGTGGCCTATGATATTCCGGTGGACCGGCGGCGCACCCGCGTTCACCGGGTGTTATCGGGCTATGGGCAGTGGACACAATATTCGCTGTTTGAATGCTGGCTCACGCGACGGCAGTATATCGAACTCCGCGCAAAGCTGGCAAAACATCTGGACGCCGCTACGGATAGCGTGCGCTTCTACCCGCTGTGCGGAGCCTGCCGGCGTGACGTTGTCACCATCGGCAGCGCCCACCCATCCGACCCGGTCACGGTGATTGTCTGATCCGGAGCGGAAAGCGCAGAGCGCAAAACGCAAAGCGCAAAGCGCAGAGCGCAAAACGCAAAGCGCAAAGCGCAGCGCACTGACCACTGACCACTGAAAGCTGACGGCTGACGGCTGACGGCTCGAAGAATTGCGAGCGGCAAAGCATGGGGTAAAATCCCGGGAGTCGCTCGCAACTGCTCGATTGGGCAGTAGCATGCGGCAAAAAGTATGTTATAATAGGGACAGGAGGTCAGACATGGGGCAAACCATGGCACGCGGATCGAGGCTCTCGCAAAAGGCCGGTTTTACCGCATTCCAATCACCTCCACAATGGCGGCCTTTGAAAACCCATGCATCCCCATCGGGGATTGAAAC
>DAOTVB010000196.1:0-25148 GCA_034436755.1 Chloroflexaceae bacterium
TCACTTGATGGTCCTCCCGGCGCACCGCGCTACACCGTTACCGCCGAGGAGTGCCGCACCGACACCTGCCCCTACGGCGTTTCCCGTGAGACGGCCGCAGCCGGCAAATGTCCCATTCTCAAGTGCCAACTGCGCCACTCGTTGCGGCTGCTGCTTGACCGGCAGGGCGAGGTGGTTGAGGATGTGCGGAGCGAGATTCACTGGCACTAACGCCTGATTGTCTGTTCTGAATCTCGCACTGCCTCATTACAACGCCTGCTGTAGAATCTGTGTCAACTCCTCCGGCGTCAGCACCAGCGGGTTGCCCTGCATGCTGCTGGCGCGTTGCGCCTTTGGTACCACCTCCGGTATATCGGCAGCGGTTATGCCAAAGTTGGACAGCGGCGGCACATTCAGCTCATTGCCGAGATCCACGACCCAGGCTACCCCATCGGCGGCGCGCGCAGTCGGATCGCCCGTCACAATCTGCGCAATCTCGTCGTAGCGCGCCAGCATGGGCGAGTCGGGCGCACGCTCCTGCAATGCCCGCACATTAGTCGCCATCACCGCAGGCAGCAACCGCGCACAGACCACGCCATGCGGCACCGGAAACATCCCCCCCAGCGGCCCGGCAAATCCATAAGGTCAAAATATAGTTTGCCAGCCGCGCGGCTTTATCAGTCGGATCAAGGCCATGGACCAGCCACGGGTTCTGGGTCGCCACGCCGGTCGGGCAGTGCCCGGTGTGGCAGCGCTGCGCCTGGATGCAGCCAATCGCCAGCATTGCCTCGCGCGCCACCGCGATCATATCACACCCCAGCGCAAAGGCAAACAGCGCCGTCTCAGGAAAGCCCAGCTTCCCCGCGCCAATGAAGACCACCTGCTCGTGCAGGTTATGTTCGGCAAAAATACAGTAGACGCGGCTAAATGCCGGCTTGAAGGGAAAGGCCACATGATCGGTAAAGACCAGCGGTCCACTGCCTGTCCCGCCTTCGCCACCGTCAATGGTAATAAAATCCACTCCACGCGCAGTTGTTGCCATCGTATGGGCCAACTGCTGCCAGAAGGTCAGATCACCCACGGCGGACTTGATACCCACCGGCAGGCCGGTTGCCGTGGCAATCTCCTCCACGAAGTCAAGCAGACTATCAACATCATGAAAGGCGGTGTGAACCGAGGGGCTGATACAGGTCTGCCCGGCGGGAATACCGCGCATCTGCGCAATCTCGGTCGTCACCTTCGGCGCAGGCAAGATCCCGCCCAGTCCCGGTTTGGCTCCCTGGCTCAGTTTGATCTCAATCGCACGGATCTGCGGATGTTGTGCAACTACCTCACGCAGACGTGGCAGGCTGAAACGACCGGCAGCATCACGACAACCAAAGTAGCCGGTGCCAATCTGCAGAATCAGCTCACCGCCGTGGAGATGGTAGAGCGACACACCACCCTCGCCAGTATTGTGCAGACAACCCGCCAGCGCACAGCCGCGATTGATCGCCTCGACTGCGGCACTGCTCAACGAACCATAGCTCATTGCCGAGATGTTGATAATTGATGCCGGGCGGAAGGCATGCGCCCGCCGGCGATAGCCGCCGAGCACCTTGGCGCAGGGCAAGCGCAACTGCGCGTCATACTCAGGATGGCCGGGGTAGAGGTAGGGCAGAGGAAAGGCGCTATGCTTGATAATCAAATAGTTTGAAGCCGTCTCCATCTCGTTGTCGGTGCCAAAGCCAAAATAGTTATTTTCCTGCTTGGCCGACGCATACACCCAGCGCCGTTGATCCCGGCTGAATGGGCGTTCCTGATCGTTGCTGGTGACGATATACTGCCGCAGTTCCGGGCCAACCGCTTCCAGCCAGTAGCGAAAATGCCCGATAATCGGAAAGTTGCGCAGGATGGTATGCCTGTGCTGAAGGAGATCATACGCAACTCATGCCACAATGATCGCCAAAATTGCTAGAACGAACCACATTGTTCGCCTCCATATATAAGCACAAAACGCGAGTCCTGCTCCTTATTTTACCTTACCAGATCCTGCTGCCTGTAGCAGTCTGGCTATACGCGGTAGCTGATCCTTAACCTGGGTGTGAACTGGGGTTGCTAATCGCGCACCTCGGCTGGACCCGGCAGACCCGCCTTAGCGCAGATAGCCGGTATACTCCGTAATTTTCTCGTGTAATCGCTGCGCCAGGGCTGCATTGGCCGTATGCAACGCCGTGTAGATCTGCCATGCCTCCTGCTGATAGGCCCGGATCTTCGCATTATCCCAGTAGTAGGGTGGGTGATAGAGGTTAGTAATCCGATCCGCCAGTTTGACCATCCAGATCTCCCTGGGCTGCAACTGAATGCGCCGCAGGCTATCCGCCATCTGCAGCTCTTTGGTCGGCAAGAGCGCATCTTTGGTCAGCGCAAGTACGCCGTCAGCCACGGGGGTGCCAAACTGTGCCTGCACCAGTTCGTAGGTTGCCGAGGTGTCCTCGATTACGTCATGCAGCAGCGCGCACTGAATTGCCAGGTGACTATCGAGGGCCGGATCGGTTGGCAGCGCCCAGATTACCTCCATCGCAACGCCGGCAATATGATTGAGGTAGGGGATCTGCTCACCCTCCGCCGGCCCGCCATAGGTCTGATCCTGGTGGTAACGCGTGGCAAAGTTCCAGGCTTCCTTGAACATATCCGGCGACCAACTGCTCATGATACATCCTTTCGGGTGAAAAAGAACAAAGAACGCGAGAACAAAGAACAAAGATCACTATACGTTATAGCACACATCGCGCTACGGTGGCACGGCCCCACCTCCGTGTCCTCAGTGTCCTCGGTGGCAAAATAGATCCGCGTCTGGCACGGCCCCACCTCCGTGTCCTCGGTGTCCTCGGTGGCAAAACATCGCCGTGGCAAGCAAGCAGATGGCTGAAATAAACACAACCCCCTGGCTGGTTGCCAGGGAGTTGTGCGAAGGAGGGGGAGAGAGAAGGGATTGATAACACTATACTACTCTCCCCATCCATGCGCTATCAACCGGGAGTCCCTTTCTGATACCACCACAAGTACCTGCTGGTACTGCTACCGGAAAATAGAAAGTACCGGCAAAAATACCGGCAGGTGTCGCCGATTGTGACACTTCCTGCCACGCCACTCTGCTACAATATCGGCAGGTAACCCAGCGCATCCGTCACGAGCGCAGCCACCATACCGCTCAAACCTGTACCAGGAGGGAGTCTTCCCGATGACAACGACAACCCCGGCCCAGCGTGCCGCCGAACTGCGCGCCGAGATCCGCGAACATAACTATCGCTACTATGTCCTCGACGATCCGCTGGTCAGCGATGCCGAGTATGACCGGCTTATGCGCGAGCTTCGTGCGCTGGAGGAGCAGCATCCCGACCTGCGCACACCCGACTCACCCACCCAGCGCGTCGGTGCGCCACCCGCCGGCCACTTTGCTAAAGTGCGCCATCCGCAGCCGATGCTCTCGCTGGGCAACGCCTTCGACGAGCATGACCTGCATGCCTGGCATGACCGCATCCGCAAACTGCTTGGTCCCGCCGCTACGCCCACCTTCGTGGTCGAACCCAAAATCGATGGCCTGGCCGTGGCCCTGACCTACCAGGATGGACAACTGGTGCGGGGCGCAACGCGCGGCGACGGCGAGGTTGGCGAGGATGTCACGGCAAATTTACGCACGATTATGAGTATGCCACTCACGCTGCGCCGGCCCGACCCGTCCGAGACGCCCCACCCGCCGCCCGCCATGATCGAGGTGCGCGGTGAGGTCTACATCGGCATCGGCGATTTTGCCCGGCTCAACGCGCGCCTGGCCGCCGCCGGTGAGCGCGTCGTCGCCAACCCGCGCAATGCCGCCGCCGGTTCGCTCCGCCAGAAAGATCCCCACATTACGTCAACTCGTCCCCTGCGTTTCTTTGCCTACAGTGTCGGTCCCTTCAGCGGCGTAGAGCTGCGTTCGCAGTGGGAAACGCTGACCTACCTGCGCGCCCTCGGGTTTCCCACCAACCGCGATGCCCGCCACTTCAGCGACTTCAGCGAGGTGATTGCCTACTGCCGCGACTGGATGGCGCGGCGCGACACGCTTGACTATGAGGCTGACGGCGTGGTGGTCAAGGTTAATGACTTCGACCAGCAGCAGCAACTGGGTGTGGTTGGGCGCGATCCGCGCTGGGCGATTGCTTACAAGTTCCCGGCCCGCGAAGCCACTACACAGGTACACAACATCAGCATCAACGTTGGGCGCACCGGGGTTGTTACGCCCAACGCCGAACTGGAGCCGGTTGAGATCGGCGGGGTAACAGTGCGCAATGCCAGCCTGCACAACGCCGACTATATCGCCGAGCGCGATATTCGGATCGGTGATTATGTGACGGTCAAGCGGGCGGGCGATGTGATCCCCTATGTTGTCGGGCCGATCACCGGCCGCCGCACCGGAACCGAACAGCCCTACCAGTTTCCCACCCACTGCCCAGCCTGCGGTACACCACTGGAACGCGTCCCCGGCGAAGCCGCCTGGCGCTGTCCCAACTTTGGGATCTGCCCGGCCCAACTGGTGCGTCGGGTGGAGCATTTTGTCAGCCGGAGCGCAATGGATATTGTCGGTATCGGCGAGAAGCAGGCGGAACTGTTTGTCAACACGGGGTTGGTCAAGGATGTAGCCGATCTCTACTATCTGCGTGCCGAGGACTTTGCGGGGATGGAAGGCTTCGGTCAGCGGCGCATCGAGAACCTGCTCAATGCCATCACCGAGTCCAAGCAGCGCCCACTTGACCGACTGATCGTCGGGTTGGGCATCCGCTATGTTGGCAGCGTGGCGGCGCAGGTGTTGGCCGATCACTTCGGCAGTCTGGATGATCTGATGAATGCAACCTCGGCCGAACTGGAGGCGATTGAGGGCATTGGACCGGTCGCCGCCGGCAGCATTGTTGACTTCTTTCAGCGGGAGGATGAGCGCCGGGTGGTGGAGAAGCTGCATGCTGCCGGTGTTAACCTGACCGCCGCCGCACCGCGCCGCGCCCGGCACACAGCCGGCCTGTCCGGGCAGACCTTTGTGCTGACCGGCACCCTGCCCAACCTGACCCGTGAACAGGCCACCGAACTGATTGAGGCCAACGGCGGCAAAGTCACCGGCAGCGTGACGAAGAAGACCAGCTATGTTGTTGTGGGAGAACAGGCGGGGAGTAAACTGGCGAAAGCGCAATCGCTCGGCATTCCGACGCTGGATGAGGCCGGATTGCAACAACTGGTCGGCAGCAGTGAACCGGGGGAAGATGAACCTACCGCGCCCGCCCCGGATGAACAACCGCCGCAGGATCAACCCGACTCACCTGAGTCGAATGAACCAGACGAATCGGGCAATCCTGGCAATGCCAATGATCACCGGGCAGCACCGGGACAACTCTCATTCCTGGATGAGTAGGAAGTAGGGGTTAACGGTTACGGGTTAACGGTTACGGGTTAGGGGTTATATCTGAGTCAGTAACAGGAGTTACGCGGTGGGCGTTTGGACCACGAAAGCCGCGAAATGAACGAACACCGCGAAACGGCCACTGCTGCCATGGATCAGGCGATCCCATGTTTGGCGGGGGATAGCGCCTCCGGCAGGGTGGAAGATACCATCCTTTTTTCACAAACTATTTTCACTTTGTGAAAATAGTTTGTGAAAAAAGATAAAACAGTACCACGCTGCCGCAGGCGCGTCTGGCTTCCATCGGGTGAAACGTCCCGTTTGAATGCGCACCGCGTAACCCCTGTTATTTGACACGAGTTACGCGGTCGGTTCCAAACCAGGTGTTCACCTGAACGAACGGCCCGATTCGCCTCCGGCAGGGCGGAAGATTTCATGCTTTCTCATAAAAATGTTGCACACAGTGCAACATTTTTATGAGAAAGCATGAAAAGAGTACCATGCTGCCGCAGGCGGTTTGTGTTTCATCGGGTGAAACGCCCGGTTTGATAAACCACCGCGTAACTCATGTTATTTGAAAGGTATTGCGGTTAGGGGTTATATCTGAGTCAGTAACGGTTAACCGTTAACCCCTACCCCCTACCCCCTAACCCTACCCCCGATCCATCCGGGTGATCCAGCGCTGCGGATTGCGGATCTCCTCCAGCGTCGGCAGATGCTCCGGGCGCTCCCAGACCTTGGCGGCAAAGGTGATGCCCCGCTCATTCACCACCGTGTTCACAAACGCCTCACCCTGCTGATACTGCGCCAGCTTGAGATCCATGCCGGTCAGGCGGTTAAACAGTTGCTCCAGCAGCGTTTTCGTCTGCTGGCGCTGGGCCACCCGCCGCTCAATCTGCTCAAAGGAGGGCAGCAGTTGACGCCCAATCGCATTCATAATATGGTTGCTGTATCCCTCGACCAGCGACATCAGCGCCTGAAGCTGATCAAACAGCAGCCGCTGCTGCGGCGTCAGCATCAACTCGATCCAGTGGCTACCACTGCCCCAGTTCTGCGCCACTCGCCCCAGCAGACTCCCCAGACCGCTGCCCAGGCTCTCTAACTGCTCATTCAGTTGATCGAAATACTGGCGCAGCAGTCCGTTGAAGTGTTCGCGCACCCAGGGATATGCTTCAAACTCAAATGCGTGTGTCGCCTCGTGTAGCGCAATCCAGAGCCGGAAGTCCTCGTCATTCAGGCCAAGCTGGGTCTGCACCCGCCCGATATTCGGCTCGACAAAGTAGAGCGCGCCCTGCGCCCCCGGATCGGGCGAAAGCAGGCTGAGATCATACTGACCCAGCACCCGCCGCCCCAGGAAGCCCAGCAGCACACCGATCTGCACACCAATGACCCGGCCATTGAAGTCACCCAGCAGCAGCGCCAGGGGCCCACGATCACCGCCGTTGCGCTCATAAATTTCTTCAATCGGCTTGAACAGTTGCTCAAACGAGGTAAAATTCGCCTCCAGCCACTCCCGCCGGTCAAACACATACACCCGGTTGATCGGCTGCGGCAGACGCACATTCAGATAGCGCTCAATCAGCGGCTCGCTGCGCTCCACGAGACGCGTATACTGCTCGCGGCGCAGGGCACGATCATGGATCGGAGCCTGCTCCCACTGGGAAACACGCAGCGCTACCTTCCGCGCCTGCGACCAGTCGATCAGGCGGGGGCTACGCTGCTGCTCCATCGCGCGCGCGCGGGTCTCCATATAGTAGCGGACGCCTGCACCGGCGACGACGCCGACCAGCAGGATGGTTCCCAGGCGGCGCAGGTCATTCGTTGGCTGTGACACAAGCACATCCTTTCGTCTTTGTTTATTTGTTAAGGGATTGCAAAGTATATAGTTGGAAAGTGTACCATGCGCTCTGCGTACTGTCCAACTGTCCGAACTCTCAATTTGACGCCCGCTCACCCACCCGTCTCGGGGCAACATTGCTGCCGACCTGCACAATCCGACCAGCAATATCCCGCCCCTGGATACGTTGAGAACTACTCTTGTGCGCAACGCGCAACCTGCAACCCGCGCCCGCAAGCAGGCTGACCTGGCGAGCTTCTCACCTGGGCCGTGAAGCACGACCTCATCGCGGTCAGACAAGAACGGCGACACTGATGAGCAGCCGCTCATGCCGGTTCACCACGCTGAATCGTGTATCAAGATACGCAGACCTACGCATGGTCAAATCCTCATGGTTTGTGATAATATATACAGGGAGAATACGATCAATTTCCCTGGTGTCCTGAGATACGCTTTTTATTGGAGGTGGGATTGCTGCCTGAACAGAGTCGCCGGCAGCACAAATGGACGAATGACAGCTAGCCGATGACTACGATGTCAACAACTACCTGGAGCGTTATGTAATGGGTCACAACAGTAATGACGCTGTTCACCTGGATGCAATCCTCACCCTGCGCCAGCAGATAGCCGACTTGCAGCAGGAACGCGCACGTGATCAGCAAGAACTATCCACATTACGGGCCGAGCGTGACTATTTTCGGATGATTGCCGATTTTACCTACGATTGGGACTACTGGCGTGCGCCCGATGGCAGCTATCGCTATGTCTCCCCGTCGTGTGAGCGCATCACGGGCTATCGCCCCGACGAGTTCCAGGCCGATCCGGGCCTGCTGGAACGGATTGTTCACCCCGATGACCGCAAGCACGTTCTGCGGCACCTGCACGACAGCGAGCAACACCAGCAATCATCTGAACTGGAGTTCCGCATCATCACCCGTAGCGGCGAGGTGCGCCGGATCGGGCACGCCTGCCAGCCCGTGTATGGAAGTGCCGGCGCATGGCTAGGGCAACGCGCCGGCAACCGCGACATCACTGCGCAGAAGCAGGCCGAGGAAGCCTACCACACGCTGGTCGATAATTCCTTGCAGGCGCTCACCATTGTGCAAGATGGGTATCACATGTTTGCCAATGAAATGGCCGCACGCATCACGGGCTATACTCTGGAAGAACTGCTGGCGCTATCGCCCGATGAAGCTGCGGTCATCATTCACCCTGCTGATCGCGCGATGATGGTGCAACGGGGAAAAGATCGGCAGGCCGGGAAAGACATACCGCAGCAGTATACCTTTCGCATGATCCGCAAAGATGGGCAGGTGCGCTGGATAGAAGCCTTTGCGGTGCAAACAGTCTACCAGGGACGACCAGCGTCCCAGGTGACCTACATGGATATCACCGAGCGCAAAGAGGCCGAGGAAGCCTACCACACGCTGGTGGACAACTCGCTGCAAGCGTTACAGATTGTCCAGGATGGCTGTATTGTCTTTGCCAATGGAGCGGCGACGCGCCTGACCGGCTACAGCCAGGAGGAAATCCTTGCCCTGTCGCCGGATGCATGGCCAGTGTATATACATCCTGATGACCGCGAAGCGCTTGTCCAGCGCAGTCGCGACCGTCTGGCAGGCAAGCCAGTTCCATCCCAGTATGAATGCCGTTTCATCCGGAAGGATGGCGCGGTTCGCTGGATAGAGGTGCTTGCCACATCGATCATGTATGGTGGGAGACCAGCCATCCATGTGGCCTCTATCGACATCACCGAGCGTAAGCAAGCTGAAGAAGCCCTGCGTGAAAGCCGTGCCCTGCTGCAAGGGATCATTGATTATGCGCCTATGACCATCTATATTAAGGACATCCAGGGCCGCTATATCCAGGCCAGCCCCCATGCTGCCAGCTATCTCGGCTGCACCTCCGAGCAGTTTCTTGGCAAGACAGATGATGAACTGTTGCCGGACGAGATTCATGATGCCTGGCGTACCACCGATGAGCAGATACGCACCACGGGCAAACCTCTGGAATTTGAAGTGATCGTTCCGCTTGCTGATGGCATACATACCTTCCTCGCAATCAAATTTCCCATCTTCAATGAACACGGCGATATTCTTGCTATTGGTGGCACTGCCATCGACATCACCGAGCGCAAACAGGCCGAGGAGATGCTGCACCAGTACCGGCGCATTGTATCGGTCACCCCGGACGCGGTATCGCTGCTGGATCGGAACTATGTGTATCAAATCGTCAATGATGCCTACCTACACCTCAATGTGAAAGCCTATGAAGAGATTGTCGGACATTCGGTCGCGAACCTGCTGGGCAGGGAGGTCTTCGAGACGGTGGCGAAACCAAATCTTGACCGCTGTCTGGCAGGCGAGACCATCCGCTATCAATCGTGGTTCACCTATGCCGGAGCCGGTCGCCGATATATGGATATGACCTATACGCCCTACCGGGATGACCATGGCGTGATCGCAGGCGTACTGGTTAACACAAGCGATATCACGGAAGTCAAGCAAATGGAGGAAGCCCTGCAGTGCCAGCGGCAGTTTCTGCGTCAGGTCATTGATAGCAATCCTGCCATCATCTTTGCCCGTGACCAATGCGGGCATTTCACGCTAGTCAACCAGACCATGGCCGATCTCTATGCGACCACGGTAGAAGCATTGCTCGGCAAGACGGATGCCGATATGCACCTGGATGGACAAGAACTGGAGCACATACAGCAGGAAGATCAGCAGGTCATCGACACTGGTACCGAACTGGTCATTCCCGAACGATGTATCAAGGATGTCCATGGTCGCAACCGTTATCTCTCTATCGTCAAACGCCAGCTCACCATGCCTGATAAAACGGCTAATCAGGTGCTGGTTGTGGCAACTGACATCACTGAGCGCAAGCAGGCCGAGGAAGCCCTGCGCGAGAATCGGACATTGCTTCAGGGCGTTCTCGACCACGCACCCGCTCTTATCTTTGCCAAAGACTTGCAAGGACGGATCGTGCTTGCCAATCGATCACTTGAGCGCCTGGTACAGGTTGATCAGGGAGAACTGCTCGGCAAGACCGACGATGATTTTCACGCGCCGGAGATTGCCGCTCATAACTGGGCCGTTGATCTGGAGGTACAGCGCACCCGTCAGATGGTTGAGCGCGAAGAACATCGCACAGGTGGTGATGGCATGCTCCATACCTACCTGTCGATCAAGTTCCCGCTCTTCGATGATGACGGCAATCTGACAGGCACCTGTGGTATTGCCACCGATATCACCGCGCGCAAGCGGATGGAGGAAGCCCTACGCGCGAGCGAGGCGCGGCTGGCACAGGCCGAGCAAATTGCTCATCTGGGCAGTTGGGAAGTGGATATTGCGACGAACACAGCGATCTGGTCAGATGAGTTTTTCCGTATCTGTGGCTTTGCCCCCGGTGCGATTGAACCGACGATGGAACGCGGCTTGCAGATCATCCATCCCGATGACCGGGCGACCGCAATGGAACATGTGCAGCAGGCTATCGGACAGCACACAGCCTATGATATCGAAAAACGGATTGTGCATCCCGATGGGTCTATCCGCTGGGTGCATTCTATCGGCAAAATCATCTGTGATGCGCAGCAGCAGCCCAGAACCTTGAGCGGGGCATTCCTCGACATCACCGAACGCAAACTGGCCGAGATCCAGCTTCAACGTGCCAACGAACAGTTGCTCCAGGGCAATGAGCACCTACGCCAGCGCAACCGGGAGGTGCTGCTGCTCAACCAGATGGGCGATATGCTCCAGGGCTGTATCGGGGTGGATGCTGCCTATGAAGTCATTGCCATCAGTGCGGCAAAACTGTTTGCCGGACAGGCGGGTGCCCTGTATATGCGCCGCACTGCCACCCCCGTGTTTGATGCCATGGCAAGCTGGGGCGACCCGCCACCCACCGAAACGATGCTGGAGGAGCAGATGTGCTGGGCACTGCGTGAGCAGCAGGTGGCGCTCTATTCGCAGGCGAATGGCGGGCTGTGCGTGCATCTCACCGATTGTGCAGCGGCGGCGGTGCTGTGTGTGCCGCTGGTGGTGCGCGCGGAGACGCTGGGTATCTTGCATCTCCACCATGGCACCACGCTAGAGTACGACGCGGTGCGGCGGTGGCGGCAACTGGCTGACACGGTCGCCCGGCAGATCGCGCTGGCGCTGACGAGCCTGACCCTGCGCGAGCAACTCCAGCAGCAGGCCATCCGCGATGCACTGACTGGCCTGTACAACCGGCGCTACCTGGATGAAACCCTGCCCCGCGAATTGCACCGTGCCGAACGTGACGGACAGCCGGTTGGGATCATTATGCTGGATATTGACCACTTCAAGCGGTTCAACGATACCTATGGGCACGACGCGGGCGATACCGTGCTCCGGGCGGTGGGTACCTTCCTCCAGCAACACACCCGCGGCGCGGATATCGCCTGCCGCTACGGGGGCGAAGAGCTCACGCTGGTGCTGCCCGGGGCATCGCCGGCAGCGACGCAGCAGCGCGCCGAGGAGCTTCGCGCGGGTATCCAGACCCTGGCGGTGCAGCACAATGGGCAGGCATTGGCCCAGGTGACGGTCTCGCTGGGGGTCGCCGTCTTTCCTGACCACGGCGTGCGGGCAGATACTATCATCTGGTTGGCAGATCAGGCGCTGTACCAGGCCAAACGCAACGGGCGGAATCGGGTGGTGGTGGTCACGATCCCGCATTCAGAGGAATGACACATCGACATTGTGAAACAGGTCCATAGCATTCGTTTTTCTCCACTGTTGTTCATGGGCCTGTCCTTAGTATGTTGCCCGTTCTCAAACGAGCCGACGCACATCCCCACTCCGCCGCGTAATCCTACGCGCATCCAGATGCTCCAGGAAAGCCAGGGCATACTTGCGACTGCTGCCGAAACGGTCCCGAAACTGAGCCACACTCAGGCTGCCTTCCTGGGCAATGGTTGTGCGCACCCAGTCCAGCATCTCGGTGTAGGTTGCCGGCAGGAAATAGATATCGTCGCTGATCCGCACCAGCAACTCCTGATCAAGCATCCAGGCCAGCAGTTCCCCTTCCAGGTCGGGTCCGGGCGGCAGGTAGGGCGACTGCTGCATGCGCTGTAGGCAGGCATCCACCGCGCGCCGTTGTTCCAGGGTCAGCGCCGGCGTGTGCCCCGTCTGCCGGATATGCGTCTCACTCATCTCGATCAGGCCGCGCTCATGTGCCGTGGTCAGCACCGCACTGAACAGGAGCGGATCGAATGCCAGCCGCCGCCGCAGTTCCTCCCGTGGCATCCCGCGCCGCAGGGGCAAGCGCTGATGATAGGTTTGTAGCAACGCCGTTAGCCGGGTTGCGGTTGCCTGCCACCCCTGCGCCGTGATCACTACCTCGTCACCGAGTTGCAGGAGACGACCATCACGCAGCAGTAGCTCCCGCCCGGCCTGCGCCATGCGCGCATCCATCCCGCTGGCCTGCCGGACATCTTCCCAGCGGCGCGGTGCAGCAATTCCCACTGCCTGGAGCAACAGTTCATCGGGAGCACCCCGCGCGCGGGTTTCCAGGGCAGTGATGACCTCTGCCCGAAAGCGGCGATGACGCGGTGGCTGCCCATCCACGATCACTCCGCCGCCAATGGTCAGGCTGGGGGAGGGCTGCCGCACGATGCAACGCTCCCCGCGCACCGCTACAATTGGGCGCTGCAGGCGTAACTGTACCCATCCGGTTGCGCCCGGTTCGAGGGTTTCGCAGTCAAGGAGCGCCGCGTGGCAGCGTACCTCGGTGGCCCCGATAAAGAAATCGAGCAGCGTGTTATGTTCCAGCGGGCGTGGGGCGGTGGGGAGTAGCCGTAACTGCATATCGAGCAAACTGGTTGGGGTAAGCGCGTCGGGGAGGGTCAGCAGATCGCCACGCGCAATCTGGGCCGGATGCACGCCGGTCAGGTTGACGGCCAGGCGCGTTCCGGGCAGTGCTGCGCTGCTGCGCTGCTTATGAATCTGCAAACTGCGGATGCGGGCGCGCAGTCCCTGGGGCAGCAGTTCGATCTCCTGACCGGGATGCAGCGGCCCATCCAGCAGGGTACCGGTTACAACCGTACCAAAGCCGGCAATCGTAAACGCCCGGTCAATCGGCAGGCGCGGCACCCCGGCAGACCGGCTGCGCGTGGGCATGGAATCCAGCAGTGCCTCAAGCGTCTGGAGCAGCGTCGTCAGCCCCTGGCCGGTGCGCGCCGATACCAGCACGCGTGGCGCAGCGGCAAAGCTCGTCCCTTGCAGTGCCGCATCCAGATCCGCATAGACCAGATCCAGCCAGGCAGCATCAACCAGATCGGCCTTGGTGACAACCAGCACGCCATGTGTAACGCCCAGCAGATCCAGGATCGCCAGATGTTCAACCGTCTGGGGCATCACCGACTCATCGGCGGCAACCACCAGCAGCGCCGCGTCAATCCCGCCCACGCCGGCCAGCATATTCTTGATGAAGCGCTCGTGGCCGGGCACATCAATCAGACTGACCTCACGTCCGCCGGGCAGCGTCAGCCAGGCAAACCCGAGATCAATCGTCATCTCACGCAGTTTTTCTTCTTCCCAGCGATCCGGATCAATACCGGTCAACTGCCTGATCAGCGTGGACTTACCATGATCAACATGGCCGGCCGTTCCGATGACATACATGCCGACAACCAGATCTGGATGATACGTACACGGTAGCGGAAAAACCGGCTTATTCTAGCATATGGCGGAAGACCCGACAAGGAACGTAGGATGGGGCGAATAGGAATAGTGTATCAATACGCGGTATACAACGGACCAGAACCCCACGGAAGCGCGCGGACAACTTCATCGTTGAACCCCGTACACCTCCGTGTTGATCTATCGAAACCCCTCAGGTGGCGCAATCAGCGCGACAAACGGGGAAATACACACTCAGCGGTGGTCATTGACCGAGGGAATATCCGGCTCGATATCCACATCACGATCGGGCGTTGTGATAGCCGGGTAATAGCCCATAGCCTGGATCAACGCATCCTCAGCTTCGGTTAACGCTTGAAAGCTACCAACTCCCTCACCGGTGGCCTGCTGGGCCATGTAGCCATCGGTGTCCGCACGCCAGTGGACTTTTCCAATGTACTCATCCGCAGCATACACTTCAAACCAGGTGTTATCATCCGGAACCTGCTGCATCGTAATGGTGACGGTCTTTCCACCGGCGGCGAGAGCGGTAAATTGATCAATCGTTTCCATCTGTTCCTCCCTACGGCGTCAAACGCCGCCTCATCCTCTTACAACCCCAACCAGAGCAACATCTGTGCCGACAAAGCGGTCACACATTCAGGATGTCTACTCGGGCCGGGTGGCAAGGCCGTTATCTGTACAACTATGCGTATCAGCAACCCTGTCCAGCGTTACACAACGCTTGCTACCATTCTACCACTACTTTGCGGCTCCTTCAGGGTGCAGGATCACGCGCTATACGCTATCCTACCAGATAAACCTGGATCTGCTATGAATTTTCATCGTGCGGGAACGGTGGAGGAATGACAATTTGTTTATCAGACAAAATCGGCGACGGCACTCATTCCGGACGAATCACCCGAACCAATCAGCAATTCGCTGGTTACAGAATTTTTGTTTACCAGGGAACTATCTGCATTTTAAGAAATTTTCTATATTTGTCGAAAATTTAGGAATTTTCACAAATATCTTGCAATATTCGGAAGAATCCGAAACAAAGGAACCCGCACCAAAGCGCGGCGTGTACATCTTCAACAACTACCCTGGTTATTTTTATAGTGATTCTATACAGGCTCCACTGGTATGCTGCCATTATGACGCGGTCATGGTCTGCACCTGGTGCGTCACCAGCGCGACGATCTCACCGGCGGTAGTGCCATCCAGCCCCGCAATAGCCGTACGCGCATCGTGGGCGGCCAGTTGCTTGAGGACATTGCGGTAGACCCGCAGCGCATCGTTGACTCGCCCCATCTGCCGCCAGACATTCGCCATACCCACCATCCCGGCCACAAAGGTGCGATCCAGGTAGACGGTGCGGCGGTAGGCGGCCAGGGCTGCTTCGAGTTGCCCTTCATGCTCATAGATCTGCGCCAGGATAAAATGCGCCTCGGTGGTGAGCGGGTTATGCGCCAGTGCCTGCTCACACTGCTCCCGGGCCGCGTCCCACTCGCCCCGATCGGCATAGAGCCGTCCCAGCCGGGTACGCGCCTCAACATGATCGGGCGTGGCATCGAGCAGTTCCCGCAGGAGTGGTTCCGCCGCAGCGCGGTTGCCCTGGGCCAGATGTGTGGTAATGCACTGCTGCAGTTGCCGGGCGCGATCAGTTGGGGGGCGGGAAGTCGCCGAAGATTGGGGTGCGCGCGCCACTGGCCCGGACGGAGCAGGCTGCGCCGGTGCCGGCAATGCTGGTGGCGGAACTGTCCTGTGGGGAGCCGACGAGGTTGCCGCTGGGGTGACAACCGGCGATGGCAAGGCCGGCACGCGATCCTGGGCCTTGACGGTCGGCAGCGGGGCAGTACGGTCTGACTGCCGAAACTGTGGAGCGAGAATCGGATTGGCCCCCGCATCGAAGACCCCCCGCGTGGAATCGAACGCAAACATCGGCGCATCAAGCGGTTTGCGGTAGACCACGGTATTGGGGAAGTTATGGACCTCGAACTGGTGGTAGACACTCGCCTGCGGCTCGGCATGCCCGACGAACAACCATCCCCCGGGCGACAACGCCCGATAGAGCCGGTCAACCACGCGGCGGATGGTGGTTTCATCAAAGTAGATCATCACATTGCGACAGAAGATCAGATCGAGCGCACAGGTGCCGCTGATGACTGAGGGAAACATATCCTCAACCAGGTTAAGCCGGGCAAAGATAACCCGGCGGCGAATCTCGGCACGCAACCGCCAGCGATTCTCCTCCTGAGTAAAATAGTGATCTCGCATCTCTTCCGGCGTCTCGCGGAAGGACCAGTTGCTGTACAACGCCTCGCGCGCCCGGGTCAGAAAGCCGGCATTGAGATCCGTCGCCAGGATGGTTACCTGCCAGGTAGCTTCGTCCGGCAGCATGTCATTTATGGTCATCGCCAGGGAGTAGGGTTCCTCCCCCGTGGCACACCCCGCGCTCCAGAGGCGCAGGCTGCGCAACTTTGCCTGGCGCTGAATCAGCTCGGGCAGCACCTGCCGGCGCAGCGCCTCAAACTGAGGGACATTCCGAAAAAAGTAGGTCTCGCCGACCGTGAGATGCTCCAGCACCGTATCCCAGGAGGGGCCGCCATTGATAATATCGGTATAGAGCGCCTGTAGATCGGGCAACCCGGCCGCCTGCGCCGCATGGCTCAGACCATAGGCCAGATCATCGCGCTTCCGTTCGGGGTAGTGAAGACCGGCCCGGTTCAGCAGCATATCCCGAAAAAGAGGATAGAGTTCAGCGCTTAGTTCCATTAGTTTTGACATTTTACTTTGCCGCCACCCGCTCAGCCGGCTTTCCCGTTAGCGCCAGAACAACACTTGCCAGGTTCGCCAGCGATTCGACCCGCGCTACCGCCCCGGCGATTGCTGCGGCCTGGGGCATGCCATAGACCACGCAACTGGCTTCATCCTGTCCCAACGTTAACCCACCCGCCGCCCGCAGTGCATGCAGCCCGCGCGCGCCATCATCGCCCATCCCGGTCATAATCACTCCGATGGCCCGCCCGCCATAGTTCTGGGCCACCGAGTTGAACAGAATATCCGCGCTGGGACAGTAGCGATCCGTGGATACACCCGGACGCAGCATAACCCGCCCGCGCCCGGCAAGCAGCATATGCCGGTCATCGGGGGCCAGGTAGACATGCCCCGGCAGCAGGCGCTCGTCCTGCTCTGCCAGTTGTACCGTTAGCGGTGTCGTCGAGTTCAGCCAGTCAACCAGCGCGCCGACAAAGCCCCGCGCAATATGCTGCACCACCAGCACCGGCAGCGGATAGTTCGCCTCGAGTCCGTTTAACACCATCTGCACGGCGGCCGGGCCACCGGTTGAAGCGGCGATTGCCAGCACCTGGGGTTGCGAGTCACTGCCACGGGGAAGCCCGCCGGTTGCCGGCGGCGTTCGCGGCGGGTGGCGCGTAACCACCTTGACTCCCGCCATCAGGCGCAGCATGGTCAGGAAGTTGGCACGTTCTTCCTGGCTACCGGCACTATGCAGGCTGCCCGGCTTGCGTACCACCGCCAGTGCTCCCGCCGCCAGCGACTGCACCGAGCGCATTTCGGCATCGCCACTACTGCTGCTGACCATGACAATCGGCGTAGGACAGCGCTGCATAATCTGGCGTGTCGCCTCGTAGCCATCAATGACGGGCAGATGAATATCCATAGCAATAACATCGGGACGTAACTTCATCGTCGCCAGGACTGCTTCCCGCCCATCGCCGGCCGTTCCCGCAACCTGAAACATACCGGAGTTTTGCAGCAACCCGATCAGCAACTCACGCTGTGGACGCGAGTCCTCGACAACTAACACCCGGATCAATTGGTTGGAAGAAGGTTTATTCATGCCTCATCCTGCTGCTGACTCGGAATAAGCGCCAGCAGTTCCGCCACATCGCACAGCAGAATCGAACGGTCTTGCATATGCACCACGCCACGCAAAAATGCCGACGCCGCATGCCGCGCCAGGGGCGTCACCTGACCGGCGTAACAAGTGTACACGTCGTGAACCTGGTCAACCAGCAACCCAAAGCGGGGCGTCGATTGTGCATCCATCTGACCGACAACAATGATCTGGTTGTTTAGTTCATACTGCACCGGGGCATCTACCAGTGAGCGGCCACCAAGGACCGGAAGATACTCCCCATGCAGATTGAGCATGCCACACAGGATTGGCGGCGCACCCGCCAGGTGTAGTAGTGCCGGTAGTCGCACAACCTGCAGCACAGCCTCCAGCGGCAGCGCATACCACTGACGTTCAATACTGAACGTGACCAGCAGGGTTGCGCCCTGAGCCGACACACGCGGTACGGCGGAAACGGATGGAGCAGGTAAAATCATGTTGCTCATAATACCCCACTTCTGGTTATCTTCAATCTGCTCATTCAAGCTCGCATCGAAGACGGCAATGCATATTTTTACAATCACGAGTAGCAGGTTTATGACGTTTGCGTAAATATCCCGGACACCGCTCCCGGCTTCCCGGCTTCAGCCGGTCTGCGGCCGTCAATCGGCTTCAGCCGGGACTTCTGTGTCTGAGCCATGTTATCGAGAAATTTGTGACCACATACCATGTCTGGGCCTTTTTTCAAAGTTCATTAACCAGCATTTGCACTAGCTCTGATTAATCCACATGCGTAAGGTTAACAGTGCGCCGGCCTGGATCTGCGCGGGACTCCACTCATCTACCAGCGAGCAGGCTTCACCCAGCAGTGGCGTATGCCCGGATGCGTCGGCCGCAATGTCGGCAACCACGCCGGGCAACCGGCATGATACTTCCAACGCCGGCCGGGGTTCATTCAAGCATACCCGCAATGTAAACTGGACATCGCTGCCATTCAACAGCAGCATGCGCGCGATCTCGCTGATTGCCGCCGTAATGCGGGCCTGCCTGGGCAAGTCCAACCCGGCCGCCCGGGCCATCTGGCGGACGGATTGGCGGAGCGAGATGACATCATGTTCATCGTGGACCAGCATGCGCTGGACTGAAGGAAGTGTTACTGTCTGCATGGCAACCTCATAACACCCCCAGCAGGCGTAACGCCTCCATCAGGTTCTGTTCGGCGAAGGAGTCCTTGGGAATGTAATCTTCCGCCCCGGCCTCCAGACCGTGCATGGTATCGCGGGCCTCATCCCGATGCGTCAGCATAACCACAGGAATATGCGCCGTCACCGCGTCCGACTTGAGCTTGCGGCAGAGGCTGTAACCGTCAATCTCCGGTAGATCAACATCCAGCACAATCGCATCGGGGGCGTGCGTCTGGGCCGCCGTCATCCCGGCTGTGCCGGTAGTCGCAATTTCCACCTCTGCGCCGCAGCGCTGCAGTTCCAGCTTTAAGCGCATAGCCTGCGTACGGCTATCTTCAACAACTAAAATTCGTTGTGGCATGGCTCACTCCTTTGAAAATGAAGGAAAGGAAGTTCAAGAGTGACCCCTTCATTCCGTCGTTTCGGCATCAAATCAACTGGGCAATTGTATCCAGCAGGGTTTGTTGATCAAATGTCCGTTTAACAATATAGGCATCGGCCCCGGAGGAGATCCCCCGCTCACGATCCGTGGGGGTATCGAGCGAAGTTACCAGGACCACCGGCAAATGCTGAAAATGCAGATCCGCGCGCACCTGCACAGTCAGGTCAAACCCATTCAGGCGCGGCATGTCGATATCACTCAGCAACAGATCACAGCCACCATCATCGGACAGGCGCTGCAGGGTGTCCAGCGCTTCAACGCCATCGGTTGCCAGATAGACCCGGTATCCGGCCGCTTCCAGAATATTTTTCTCCAGGGTACGGGTGGTGATCGAGTCATCCACCACCAGGATGGTCGCGGTACGCTGCACGGCGACCGGCGCAGGCATCAGGCTGATCGAGCGGTGTGTACCGATGGTTGCCCGCACAATATCAACCACGTCCAGGATGGGCACCACCTTGCCGTCGGCCAGGATCGTCGCCCCGGCGATAAAGCGCACACGCTGCAGCGGCGCGGGCAGGCGGTGGACCACTAACTCCTGCTCGCCCAGGATCGTATCGACCAGGCAGGCTACCTGTCGCTCGCCGCTGCCCAGGATCAGCGCCAGCCCCTGCACCGGCCGGGAACCATTGCCCGTTGCGCCCCGTTCCTCCACGCCAAGCAGGTCGGCCAGGCGCACCAGCGTGAGGGGCCGTTGATCAACGATCAGGGCCACCCGGCCCTCGATCATCTGCACCGAGGCGGGTGTCGTCTGGATAATCCGCTGGACGGAGTCGAGCGGCAGCACATAGTTGGCATTATTGACCTGCAAGAGCAGACCGTGGGAACTGGTCAGCGAGAGCGGCACATTGAGCGTAAAGGTGGTACCCGCCCCCGGCACACTCTGCACAAACACCCGCCCATTCATCCGCTCAACATTGGACCGGACAATATCCAGGCCGACTCCACGCCCGGATAGCTCATTCACGGTTTTGCGGGTGGAGAAGCCCGGTACAAAAATCAGGTCGGCGACGTCGGCATCACTCACCCGCGTCGCGTCGGTCTCACTCAGCAGGCCACCCGCGAGTGCGCGCTGGCGGATCGCCTCCAGATCCAGGCCCACTCCATCATCGGCCAGCGTCAGCGTCAGATGATCACCACTGACGGCGGCCCGCAACGTAATACAACCGGTGACCGGCTTACCGGCCGCCACCCGCGCAGCCGCCGGTTCGATACCATGGTCTACCGCGTTGCGCAGCAGATGCAGCAACACCTCGCGCAGCCGCTCCAGCACCTGTCGATCAGCCTCGGCCCCGCCGTCATCCAGTTCCAGAACGATCTGCTTGCCCGCGGCCCGCGCCATATCGCGCAGTTGCAACCGCAGTGGATTGAGCAGCGTTGTCAGGGGCAGCATACGGGTGCGGCGTACCTGGCTATGCATCCGGTCGGTAACGGCGGCGAGCCGCGCATAGTCTTCGCTCGACTGACGCGACTCCTTCGTCAGTCGTCCCTCGAGTTCGGCAATCAGGGTGTTGGCCTGCGCCAGCACATCCAGCAGCACGGCGGTATCCTGATCGGCAACGGTTGCCGCATCGAATGACTGGATCTCATCCCGATCCAGCAGATGGTGAACGGTGGGACGCAACGCGGGGGCGCGTGACTTCAAGCGCGTCATGGTGGGATGTGCCTGCCGCCAGATGCGCCGCCAGCGCGCCGGTAGTTCGGCCAGGGTGTTGATATCGCGGGCATGCTGCCGGGCGCGGATTGTACAGGTCATCAACTCACCGGCCTCGTTCAGCAACCCGTCAAGGGTCGCCGTCGAGAGACGCACGGTGGAGGTGGTCATTTCGGCCCAGAGCGCATCGCTGCGGCCCTCGTCCGCGTTGCGCTGACCCTCGTCGGGTGCGCGCAGTCTGGTTTCGGCAGTTGCGCCATTCCCCGCCACCACCGGCCCACTCTCGGCGACCGGCTGGATTGCTGCCTCAGCAGCATCTGCGGGCGGCGTGGCGGTTGCCGACTCCGGAGCGGCAACCGGCGGATCGGCAGGGGCGGTGGGTGCTTCCGGTTCGGCGTCTTCCGCATCTTCCGCCAGCCCGTTTACGATGGAGCTGAGTTTGTCCAGCAGCGGCTGGTAGACGGCAAAGTCGATTGGCTGCTGCGCCACAACCTGCCCCATAAGCACGCCGATGTCATCCAGGGCGGCATAGATCGGGTCGCATAGATCGGGGGTCAGTTGGAGACTGCCCTTGCGCACTTCGCTGATAACATCTTCAATGCGATGTGCCAGTTGCTCAATCTCGAACTGGCCGGCCGCGCGGGCACCCCCCTTGAGGCTGTGCGCCTCGCGGAAGAGTTGATCGAGGAGCGCCTGCCGCTGAGGATGCTCAGGGTCGCGCTCGAGTTCCAGGAGCAGTTCGCCCGCAGCCTGACGGTGCTCGGCCTGCTCTTCCTGGAAAGCCGCAAACACCTGGGCCATAATTTCTTCGTCGGTTAACATAGTCGAGCCTCAACTTCGTTGGCTTGCGCTCACTTACATTATTCATTCATTCACAAGAGTTACGCGGTGGACATTCAAACGAGACGTTTGATCCGATGAAAGCCAGTTTCGCCTGCGGCAGCATGGTACTCTTTTTATCTTTTTCATAAAAATGTTGCACACAGTGCAACATTTTTATGAAAAAGAATGAAATCTTCCGCCCTGCCGGAGGCGAGTCGGGCCGTTCGTTCAGGTGAACACCTGGTTTGGAACCGACCGCGTAACTCGTGTCATTCACAAGAGTTACGCGATGGACATTCAAACGAGACGTTTTATCCGATGAAAGCCAGTTTCGCCTGCAGCAGCATGGTACATTCTTTTGCTTTTTCACAAAAAGTTCACCTTGTGAACTTTTTGTGAAAAAGCAATGGGTTCTTCCGCCCTACCGGAGGCGAAATTTCCTGTCAGTTCAGGAACTGCGTAACTCCTGCTACGTAACACCTGTTACGTGGTGGTCGTTCAAGCCAGTATTTTAACGGAAAAGCTGTTTTTGCATGCGGAGCGATGTCCGCCGCCAGACGAGGGACCACCTACATCCTGCGCTAGAGCCGGTAGACAGTAATCGTCTGCTGCAGGGACTGGGCCAGCGTGTGCAGATCCTGCGCCGCGCGCTCGGCCTGGCGCGTGCTCGCCAGCGCCTGCGTGGTCGCCTGCTGGATCGACTCCATCGCCTGTCCGATCTGTTCCAACCCGGTCGTTGCCTGCTGCGCTCCGGCGGCGATCTGGACATTCGCCTGTGCGCCGCCTTCCACTTCCGCCGCGATGCGGTGGATTACCAGGCCCGTCTGTCCGGCCTGTGCTGATCCGGCAGTCACACCCTTGGTGCCCTCTTCCGTGACCAATACGGCTGTGTTGGTGGCGCGCTGGATCTCGCCGAGAATCTCCTGCACCTGCTGGGCCGCGCCTTTCGAGCGTTCCGCCAGGTTACGTACATGCTGCGCGACGACGGCAAAACTCTTGCCCTGCTCGCCGGCCCGGGCCGCTTCAATCGCGGCGTTGAGCGCCAGCAGGTTGCTCTGGTCGGCGATTTCGCTCACCGTGGTGATAATCGTGCCAATGGCCTGGGTCTGCTCAACCAGGGCCAGGATAGTCTGGGCGATACCCTCCACCCGCCGGCCGATTTCCTGCATTCCGGCAACCGTCTCCTCAACCGATTGGGTACCCGTACGTGCCACCTCCAGCGCAGCCTGACTGTCCTGGGCAACCTGGGCGGCCTGCTGCGCGGCATGCACCGCAATTGACTTTACCTCTTCCAGTGTGGTTGACGTCTGCGTAATCGCGGCCGACTGTTCACTGGCGGAAGAGGCTTGCTGTGTCGTCGCTGCCAGGATCTCGGCGGCGGCGGCGGCAATATTTGCACTGGCCTGCTGCACCTGCGAGGTCAGCGTGTGCAGGCCGGCAACCATGCCGTTGAGCCCCTCTCCCAGTTGACCCAGTGCGCCGTTCTGGCGAACATCGATGCGCCGGGTGAGATCGCCCCACGCGACCTGCTCGACAAAGGCCAGATAGTCGGCCACGGTCTGTTCAACCTGCCGGCGGCCCTCCGCTTCCAGTTGCTGCGATTGCCGCGCCTCGGCCTGGGCCTGCTGCTCGGTGGTGATGCGACTCTCGAGGGCATCGGCCATTGCGTTAAAACTACCGGCAAGGCGACCAATTTCGTCACGCCGCCGGAAATGCAGGCGCTGCCCCAGGTCACCATCGGCCAGCGCCTGCGATGCTGCAACCAGTTGGCTCAGCGGCCGCGTCAGCATACGACTGGTCAGCAGCACCATAATGAGAATGGCAAAGAGCACCGCGCCGATGGTCAGCAGCAGGGCCGTACGGGTTTGGGATTGCACCACGCTGGTGAAACTGGCGGTCGGCACCCGGTAGAAGTAGTACCAGTCTCTGGATGGTAATGCGCGGACAACCGACTGACTGTGCATACCTGCGTTATCAGCACCATCAAAAAAGACCGCCTCCTGGCCCTCGTTGCGCAGTTGATTAACCGCCTCCAGTGTCTCAACCGTTACATGGTCCTGTTCCAGCAGCGTTGCGGTCTGGGGACCAAACCGCTGCTCGGCCAGCAACTGCTGCGTTACCGCTGCGGTCAGGGGCGCGCCGGGACGCAGGCGTAAATCCGGGAAGGTCGGCACCGACAGGCGGATCAGATGTTGATCCACCAGCACGCCATAGCTGCCTTCGCCGCCGCGCCCTGCATCAGCCCCAACAATTGCATCAATGCCCCCCAGGGTCATGCCGGCTTTGACGACGCCCGCAATCTCCTGTTGGTCATCACGTACCGGGGCGGTAAAGTGCAGCAGCGGGATTTCTTCCCCCATTTCAATGCGCACCTCAGAGATGGCAACATCGCCCTGGAGCGCCGTCTGCACTTCCGCCCGTTCAATCCATTCCTGTGCCACCAATGTTTCATCGGTACTGACGACAATCGTACCGCTACTGTCGAGCACCGAAATTGAGTCATAGCCGTAGGCATCACGCGCGGCCCGCAGGATCGGTAATGCCTGCTCCTCAGTTGCCTGGCGTGCGTCGGATAGCACGACCCGGCGCACATCGGGAAGTGCAGCAAAAACGGTGACATCGCTCTGACGTTCGGTAAGGTACAACTCGATGCGTTCAATCGTTGCCGCAGCCTCGGCGTTAATCCGCTCCTTGGCTATTTCATGCTGATTGTTGCCGGCAATACTGTTGTTGATGTAGGTCAACAGAAGCATCGGGATCAGCACGCTTAACAGTGCAACAATGATCAACTGGCTACTCAGTGACTCGGTTGGCGACAGTTTGCGTAGCATGTGGCACCTCTTCCTGGATGGGGCTCCAGTTCAACAACCTGGACTCATGGTATGCTACCAGTAACACGTTTCCACAACATTACGAATATTCTCGCACGTTACGAAATGTTCCCGGCTACAGGCGGTAGACATCAACCGCCTGCTGGAGCGACTGGGCCAGGGTGTGCAGATCCTGCGCCGCGCGTTCGGCCTGGCGTGTGCTTGCCAGCGCCTGCGTCGTCGCCTGCTGGATCGACACCATCGCCTGCCCTACCTGCTCCACCCCGGCTGTCTGCTGTTGCGCGGCGGCGGCCATCTGCACATTCGCCTGCGCTCCGCCCTCCACTTCTGCGGCAATCCGGTGGATCATCTGCCCGGCCTGTTTCGCCTGCTGTGAGCCTGACTCAACGCCCTTGGTGCCCTCTTCCGTGACCAGCACCGCCGCGTTCGCCGCCCGCTGGATCTCGCCCAGGATCTCCTGCACCTGCTTGGTCGCGCCCT